>CBFGPM010000089.1:0-2659 GCA_965650685.1 uncultured Sediminibacterium sp. | reverse complement strand
AGCTACTTTTTGTTCTTTAATTTTCCGGGGATACAACAATTGCTGAGGTCTTAGTAAAACCGATCGTTAACAAGCATTGGGCGAGCCCATAAGTGAGCATTACCGCTAAATCTAACAATGGTTCATGAAAACGAAAAAGGTTTAAGGCTAGTATTGCATCGCTCAAAACAAATAAAATAGCACCAGGGGCAAAATATTTAATAGCTATTTGTTTGATTGTTGGATTAGAGAAAGTATGGATTGCCAAAGAAGCCATCAGGCTGATGAATAGCATATAAAAAACCACGGGCAACTGGTATGCCCCGAGATAGTTTTCCAGAAACGTGTACACCGTTGCACTAAAAACCAACATAAGGATCAAGGGTAAAATAAATAGCTGTTTTGTGCTTTTCTGTACAGGGTTTAATTGAATGAAATAATAACTGTAATTCAAGTGTGCCATCACAAAGGAAATCATCCCGGAAAGAAAAAATACAGGTCCCTTCCCTATCAATAACGCATCTCCGAGAAAAGAAAAGAACAAAGCATAAACAGGTTTTATCTTCCAGTTAAATTTGTCTTGCGATAATAACAGATAGGTTATTAACAATGGCACTAATAATAGCTTTGTTACCGCCCTCCATAATTCCAGTTCTGAATAGATACAAAGAAGGTGTGCAATCAATAGTAGTATAAATACAGCAATCAAAGATTGTTTTCGCTTCATAAGGCAGGTTGTGGTAATTAAAGTTATGGGTATTTTTTCTTCAAGAAATAAGTAGGGTATTTGAACCAATGCTGTCTATATAACTTTGGTAATAGCTACAACTAAAACGCAATATGGAACACAGATTTTCATGATTTTCAAGATTTGTCATGATAGATATTGAAAATCATGAAGATCCGTGTTCACATAATCGCATTTTAAAGGCAGAAACCCCAAAATGACCACATATCAAAGCTTGTAGCCTGAAGCTTGTCCAAAGGACTCCTCTGGAGAAGCCAAATCCCCCAGACAAAAATCACTTCGACAGATTGTTACTATAAACACATCCCTAAAGCATCTTTAAAACTCAATGGCTGATACCCTAATGACGAAATTGCTTTATCAATTTTTAAACCTGATTTCTTTGCTCTTCTGACGGGTTCCGGGAAAATTGATGCATTAACAGGTTCGATTAGATTTTTATCTGCTCCTATATGGTCAGCAACAGCAATAGCCATATCATATGGTGAAAGAATTTCACTACCTGCTAAATGATAAACGCCATTCTTTTTAAACATTAATACCTGTTCAATACCCTTACACAAATCATAAACATAGGTAGGTGTACGCAATTGATCATTTACTACTTTAATATTTTCCCCTGCTGCTAACTTCTGTTTAACCCATTGTACAAAGCTTGGTCTCATTCCGGGAAATACCGGGCCATAAATAAAAACGGGTCGAATAATTGTATAAAGTATACCGCTGTCTTGCACCAGCTTTTCGGCCATTAATTTACTTTGTCCATAAAAATTCAGGGGATCAGGTATGTCATCTTCGCTATGGGGACCATTTTCTCCAAAAATAAAATCTGTAGAGAGATGAATAAAATGAACCGGATAATGTCTGCTGGCTTCTAAAAGATAATTGGTTGCCGTCACATTATTTAACATACAGGCATCCCTGTTTTGATCGCATTCATCCGGCTTACTCATGGCGGCAGTATGTATAACCACATCCGGCGCTACTTTCGAAAAAATACGCAATACAGAACGAACACTTGTTAGTTCCATAGTATGATAAGTAATTTGTTTATGAACAGCAATCCTTTGCGGACCACGTCCGGTAGCATGCACATCAAACCCGTTATTAGCAAGTGTTATACATAAATGCTGTCCGGTAAAGCCATTAGCACCGGTTACTAAGATTTTCATTCGGCAAGTTTACTAAAATGTAATTAGATGCTATTGTTGGCATTTAATACCAATTGCTTATTTTTGAAACTCTGTGTAGCTGATACACATACAATTATAGAGAAATACCCATTGCATCAAGAAAGAAGAATTGTCAAAAGAAATGTCTGCTAAAAAAGTAACCAAAATAGGCGTACTTACATCGGGTGGCGATGCTCCTGGTATGAATGCCGCAATAAGGGCTGTCGTTAGAACTGGAATATATCACGGTTTGGAAGTATATGGCATCATGCGAGGTTACAGTGGCATGATAGAAGACGATATCTTCCAGATGGATTCCCGCTCAGTTGCTAATATTATCCAAAGAGGAGGCACCATATTAAAAACGGCCCGGAGTAAAGATTTCTTTGAGCCTGAAGGCCGCGCCAAAGCCTATGAAAACCTCAAAAAAAGAGGCATTAACGGATTGGTAATAATAGGCGGAGATGGTAGCTTTCGGGGAGCACAAAAATTCAGTAATGAATTTGATATCCCCTGCATAGGTTTACCTGGCACCATTGATAAAGATATTGCCGGTAGTGATTTTACCATTGGTTTTGATACAGCAGTAAATACCGCCGTTGAAGCCATCGATAAAATTCGTGACACGGCAGATGCCCATGACAGATTATTTATTGTTGAAGTAATGGGGCGCGATGCTGGATATATTGCTTTGCATAGTGGCATTGCTACCGGTGCAGAAAACATCCTTATCCCGGAAACTAAAACGGATATCGAAGAA
>CBFGPM010000088.1:0-2977 GCA_965650685.1 uncultured Sediminibacterium sp. | reverse complement strand
CTCATAATATTCATGCGCCATCCGGTTACTGTCGAACTGGAAGCGAACATCACGCATACCATTCTTGGTAATTTGTCTCCAGGTGTCAAAATTATCGTAGTACATCGGGATGATCTGTTGTTCTAAAATTTCATAAGCTTTATTCAGATCATATTCATCCTGGTCGTGAACAGTCATGTTAGCGTAATCTGCTTTAGGTACAACAAAGCCATTATTGCCATGGTTAATGAATTCAGGGATCCATCCATCATCGGTAGAGAAGTTAACAGCTCCGTTCATGGCGGCTGTCATACCACTGGTTCCAGATGCTTCGCGCGGAACGCGTGGATTATTCAACCAAACATCTGCAGCTTGTTTAAGTCGCTTGCTGAGTCCTAATTCGTAACCAATCAATACCGCTACATTTTTATAGTTCTTGCTCAGGTGAACAAGATTGTTAAACTGAGAAATAGCCGGGTAGTCTACCGGATATGGTTTCCCTGCCCAAATAATCTGAACCGGACGTTTGGTGTCATTCAGCATTTTTTCGAAGCGCTCCATATCATAGGTAAGCATATCTGCTCTTTTATAGCCAGCAAACCTTCTTGCCCAAACAATGGTTAGTACATTCGGATCGAATACTTTACCTGTTTGATCGGCTACTATTTCAAAAGCTCTTTTCTTAAGGTATTTCTTGCGGTCATCGAAACTGTAATCGTTGCCTTCTTCCATTGCACGATACATTTGTTTATCGGCCCAATAACGCCAGTTCTGTGCGTTGGTGATGGAAGTAATGGGACAAATACCTTCCTGGTTCTTCCACATTTCGCGGCTTACATGGCCATGTAATGCAGAAACCCCGTTGGCTTTTCTGGCAAAACGTAATGCAGCCAGTGAATGGTTAAATTGATCGTCTTTGATACCTGTTATCTTACGCACTTCATCAATGGAAAGTCCGCAGAAATAACTCATTTTATGACAGAGGTAAATATCGTGCTTTTCATTACCCGCTTCTTCTGGTGTGTGGGTAGTAAATACAAGGTGTTCTTTTACTTTTTCAACACTCTTGAATTTATTCAGGAGATAGAATGCAGCGGAAATACCGTGTGCTTCATTCAAATGGTATACATCAGGATTAAAACCTAATTCATCAATCAGCTTAGCACCGCCAACACCCAGTAAGATGAATTGAGCAACCTTTGTGGCTACATTGGCATCGTATAAACGATGTGTAATGGTTTGCGATACATAATCGTTCTCAGGTAAATCAGTGCTCAAGAGAAATAAAGGAGCACTGTTGAAAGTTTCAGGGTTAAGGTAAAATGCTTTTACCCATACCGGATGATCATGTATCAATATCTGAAACTTAATACCGGTATCTTCCAGGAAGCTGTAAATCTTTTCCATAAAAGTTACCTGTAAGGTTTGGTCCTGGTTTCTCGCCTGGTCGTAATAACCATGCTTCCACAGGATACCAATACCGATCATATTCTGACGAAGTTCATAAGCACTGCGTAAGTGTGAACCAGCCAGAAATCCTAAGCCACCACTGTATATTTTTAAAGGTTGATGAATTGCAAATTCCATGGAAAAATAAGCCGCTTTCTTACTGTACTGCTCATTAATCTGATAGGGGACATGATAGTTTCTAAAATTCATAAATGCTCGTTTGGTGATCAAATAGCGCTTGCAATATAGGGGTATTTCAATAAAATGTATTTCTTACACATTGTTATGTGGGTAATCAGTTAGAAATTTCCCGCAACCGATTTAAATACGTTGCAAAGAAATCTTTTTTCAACAAACAATCGTTAGGATTCAATGCAGGAAAGCGTTTGCAAACGTTTTCGGAAAGTATTTTTTCTGTATGTGTCGCAATGTTTATTTGGTGCCCGACTTTTTTTTCTTCACTTTGGGCTCTCTTTTCTTGCGATAAGTATCATCAAAAAAACATTTGATACCGCGATGGTTTCCGCAGCTTCCTTGTTCTTTTACGGTTACATAATTTCCGGAAAATTTAAAATCAATAATACATGGATCCCCATTTTCTGTGAACTGGGCATTACCCGTATTATTTACTTTAAAGATCCCTTTTAATTCACCCACACAGCTTCCTTTGTCTTTTTCAAAATGCAGAAAGAAAAGATAGTGGTTCGCATCTTTACCATCTCTTACAGAAAGATAGTTTTTTTCATTCACCACATATTCCCCACTAAGTTTGTTCATTCTGGGTAACGTGTCTATCGGATTTATTACCGCCGTTTTTTCCGGATCTTCATTACTATCCGTAACTACCAGCATAAAGATACCTGCATCGTTATATACCCATCCTGATCTGGTAAATTTTAAAGTATTATCAGGAGAACTCTTCTCCCTGTTAATCATGAATGTAGGTTCTTTATTAATCGACACAAATCGATAATAACCGCCAGACTGCTGATTGGTCAGTAATTCTTTGGCTGCGAGGTATTTTAATTTTTTATCTGTTACGACAACCACACAGGTTGTTTTTTTCTGTCTGGTAAAGTTTAGCAAGAGATAATTTTCTTTCTCTTTTTCAATGATACCTACCGGTTTTATTATGGCTTTTTTGTCTTTGCCAATATAATCAGTAATAACACTATCCGGCACAAATTGACTTAATGCCTTGTAGCCAATACGGGTTGTGTCGGCTTTGCGGGTAATATTCGAATCAGCAATCAGGTAAGTGCCGGTTATTTTGGGAAAGGCAGTGAGAAAGTCTTCTGCTTTCAGGGGGACATCTCCTGAAAAATCAATTTTCTGTTCCTTACAGGCCAAAAGGAATAACAGAAGTAATGCAGAAAACCAGGGCTTCATGAGCAGAATTTGCAATAAAAATAGGGTTTTCGGACATTATCTTGGATATTATCTTTTTATTTTTTAGGTTTGTCTAAAAATAAATTTAGGTACATGACTTTTTAAATAGCAAAAGAAAAATAAATAAATGCCGTTTAAAAACATCAGCAATAACATGATC
>CBFGPM010000087.1:0-3061 GCA_965650685.1 uncultured Sediminibacterium sp. | reverse complement strand
TTTTTGCTATTTATGTGTAATGGTTTGTTTATTATATAATTATAATTAATTATAATTTATAATTAATTGTTTTTAAGGGAATTATGTGTCTTTTTGCCCTGCATCGCCCATGAAGTTTGGTGTTCAACTAAACTTCTTTTTATGATTAAAGTATGCACAAATGAAAGACAAGGTAGACTGGTTTCATCAGAGCATGTAAACGCTCTGGTCAGTACTTACAAAATCGAACGATGGCAAGCGAACAGTCAAAAACTGGGTAAGCCTGATTCCCTGAGTACCTGGTTTGGAATGGAACAATTGCAAGACTTTTTACAGCACGCAAAAGAACATGGGGCAGATGGTGTAAAAATGTTCTTTGGTGTGTATCCTTCAGATTATCATGATTCAGTAATGGCTGGGCGTCAATCTATTGTTTTGGTCGCCACCCGAAAGAATGAAAATCACCCAGGCGCCAGGAATAAATCCTTATTTATTAATCATGAAGGCAAAAAACAATTATTGGCCTTTAATGTCGGAGAGATTTGTCCCCCTTACTGTGGGGGCACACCGCCGGATTATGATCATGACTTAACAATGGAGTTGGATCCCATTGGTGTTACCCTATTTGATAAAACCGGAGGTCTTGAAATTATCTAAATATAATAAATTTATAGTCTACAATAACTCCTGTATATTACAGGAGTTATTTCATTATGAACGATATACGAACAGACTGGATAATACTTCTTGTAGCTACTATTTTCGGATTTAGTATTAAAACCCGTCCTACATATACTTACCTAAAATCCTTGCCATTTTTCTTATTGCTTACTCTGTTGGTAGAACTAATAGGAAGGTATTACAGGTTGCGGTCTATTAATAATGTATGGTTGTTCAATATATATACAATAATAGAGTTTACATACTTTACTTATTTACTATACTGTATTTTAAAAAGGACTTTTGTTCAGCGATTAATCTTCTTTATACCCATATTATGTCTGATCAATGTTTTATTTATCCAAGGGATTAATACATTTCATACATATAGCTATGCAATCTGTGTATTTATCATTGTATTCTTATGTATCTACTTTTTTTATGTAACATTTAAAGAAGTGTTGATAGAAAATTTATTCAAGGACTCCTCATTTTGGCTGGTAGCAGGACTATTGATATTTTTTGCTACCTCGTTATCTGTTTTGGGCGTCATGAATTTTATCGCAGAGCTGCCAAAACAAACGATCAATCTTACGAGAAATATTTTATTAACCGTTAACGGAATTTTTTATCTTATTATCATTATCGCCTTTATATGCCAGATCGATACCCGGAAATCTATACTCAATTCTTAGTAATCACTTTGATTATTGGCTTATTAGTGGGGTTTGTTGTACTAATGACTTTACTCTACCAGAAGAGAAAAATACAACAAAAAAGAGAGATGGAACTCCTTAAAGCTGAAATGGAGAAGGAGATGCTAAATACGAAGGTGGAAATTCAGGAAAACCTTCAAAGGGATATTTCGATGGAAATTCATGATAATGTTGGACAGACGTTGTTACTTACCAACGTGAATCTTACCATATTATCTAAACAGGTTTCGCAGGATTCTGTATTACTACAGTTGGCCCAGGAGAGTCGGGAATTGATTCAAAAATCCTTGGAAGACCTTACTTTTTTATCTCGTAGCATGAATCCTGATCGAATAGTTGAAATCGGGGCTCTGAAAGCTATCGAATATGAACTTGAAAATCTCCAGCGGAAAAAAGTATTAAATGTAATCCTTGAAATGGATGAAGTCATCACCCAGAAATTGGAACAGAAACCAGATATACAGCTTTTATTGTTTAGGGTTTATCAAGAATCTATTAAGAACATCCTGAAATATGCCAATGCAAATTTGGTTGAATTTAAGTTACTTCGAAAGGAAAATGGAATAGAAATGTCCATAAAGGATGATGGTATTGGTTTTGAACAGGACTATACGGTTGAAAAAAATGGAATAGGACTGAGGAATATGCAAAAAAGAGTAGCATTATTCAATGGAAGTTTTCGTATTATTAGTGAACCCGGGAAAGGTACTGTGGTGTGGGTATATATTCCAATGGAGGAACCTATCAAAAATCAAAGGTGATGCAAAAGAAAATAAGTCTGGCATTTGCGGATGATCATACTATGCTCCGGAAGGGGCTAATCAGACTTGTGCAGATATTTGGAAATTATTCTATTCTTTTTGAGGCTGAAAATGGAGAGGAGGTAATAAGCTCAATTAAAAGAAATCTCATTCCGGACATCCTCGTCCTTGACGTAAATATGGGGGATAAAGATGGTTTATACGTAGCCCAATGGCTTAACAAGCATTTTCCATTGGTAAAGATACTGGTACTTTCTATGTATAGTGATGAAACTACCATTCTAAAAATGATTCAGGCAGGTGCACATGGTTATATTACAAAGAATGCCGAGCCGGAAAAATTACATGAAGCTATTCAGGCATTGTGGAATACGGGAAGTTATATTCCAGAATCAATCTCAAAAAAGATTATTTCCGGGCTTCAAAAGAATGTTTTACAAGGCCAACCCAAAGTTGATTTAACAGAGAATGAATTGAAATTTTTGAAGTTACTGTGTCAACAACTTACATATCAGGAAATTGCTGCTCAGATGTTTCTAAGTCCAAATTCAATGGATGATTACCGGAAGAAGTTGACAAGGAAGCTTGGCGTGAAGGGTAAGTCTGGACTGATTGTTTATGCAATGGAAAATAATTTAAGTGACAAATAGCCGTCTTTAAAAAATTGAAAGACTTGTATAAATAGGGGTTTTTACCCCTATTTTAATTCTGCCTATGTTGCTACTTTCATATCTCTCAGAGATAACAAATGATTTCATAAACAGATTTCAAATCTCTGTATTGTTCCGATTTAAGCAATGGAAATGAGTTAAAAAAGAAGGAGGGGGTCCTTTACAAAACTCATTTCCATGGAACAATTTTATATAAAAACCGGTTGCTTACAATTCCAATTATTCCAATTATAAAGATAATAATCTCAAATAAACATTTAATATAAAAAAAGTC
>CBFGPM010000086.1:0-3112 GCA_965650685.1 uncultured Sediminibacterium sp. | reverse complement strand
GTAGACCGGCTCCGGGAATGCAATAATTTAATAGAATTAGGTGGCCCTAGCCGCCGTAAATAAACTTTTATGTGTTGCAGCGCAAGAAACATAAGTACTAGTTTGCAGAAGGCAAGAAAAGATTATCATGATGATAGCACTGAGTTTATAAAAGATTCATTATTGGATTATGCTAATCCTGATCTTAGCATGTTAACATTTAGTGAAAAGAGGGCTATTGCAAAGCTAAAGGCTAATAAATGGAAGATTAAAAAAGGTCAAATGTATGAGCGCCAGTTTAACATACAGGAGGGGCAAGCGTATACTTTTAAAAGCCTTCCTGAAATTGTAAAGATTTGTCAGAAACTCCATTTGTACTGTGTTTGTTAATGGATGTTGTAGAACGATATAATGAATGGTATAAAGGATGGATAAGAACCTGCCTCAGAATAGGCAGGGAGCAAACGGATCAGTTCGAGAACGCCTGTGAAGCATACGTAACCGATTTGATAGAATTTGATCCCCGCCGTAAAATGATGATGTGGATTTATCAAGACTTGGTTAAGGATAAGCGATTACTTCCGATTGAAAGTTATGATAAGGAAACAAAGAATAAGATGTGGGCAACTGTTAGGGAATTGATTGCAGGCCGTACAAACGACAGGGATAAAATGATTGAAATCGCGAAGACCATGTATTTAATTGAATATTTTATAAACGAAAACAATAACTAAAACATGTTAAGAGCAGATGTAATTGGGTATTTAGGTAAGGATTGCGTTGTGCAGCAGCATGGGACTGATAGCGTGATAAACTTTTCTTTAGCCCACACTGAAAAATACAAAGATGCCAGCGGACAGAAATATGAAAAGACTACTTGGATTAGTTGTTCTTATTGGGTGGAAAGAACAACCATAGCACAATATCTAAAGAAAGGCACATTGATATATTGTTCTGGGGTGCCAGAAGCTAAAAGTTGGAAAGATAAGCAAGGGGAATCAAAGGCATATCTTAATATGCGTGTGTATAGTATTCAGCTTTTAAGCGGGAATAAGGAAAATAAAAATGAAAATGAAAATATACAAACCACACCTAGTCAAGATGGGTATAAGCCAATGCAGGCTGGTGAAGATTTTTCCGATCTTCCGTTTTAGAATGTGTATAGAAAATAAAGAATATTAATGACAATAACCCCTGAAACTGTAGCTAAACTTATATTTGCGACTACTCAGCTTCGCTTCTTTGAAAAAGAATACAGGCTTGATCCAAGTGTTGAGATGCAGGATATAGTTCTACGATGGCAATGTAAAGTGGATCAGCTTCTTGAAGAAATGGGAATGCACGATTTTATGCCTTACGATGATCTTTTAAAACAACTAAAAATTGATGAAAATGAGTGAAGAAAAACAACCAGAACAAAACAAATCAACCCGTTCTTTTGAAGAGTGGAAAATGTCGTTGAATAAATTAGTGGCGCGTACAGGATCGCAGCCAACAACGCCAATAAATGACGAAAGGATTAGGATATACTACGATCAAGGTCTACAGCCTTATGTAGCATTTAATGAACTGTTTAATAAATAAAACAACAACATGAAAAGAGTATTATTATTCCTTGGTATTATTACGGCAGCTTCAGTTATCACAGGAGTGCTTAATGCACAATCAAAACCGACTCAAAAGACATATAAGGTAGAGCTTACTATTGATCAATGGAACAGTGTATTCAATGGCCTGGAATCCATAAAAAATGCTGTAAAGACCTCCAATATGTCTGCGGCGCAATCAACATTCATTTCAGATTCGCTTATAGCGGTATATCAAAACGAATTTGGCCGTCAATTAAACCAACAGTTGGCTAATGAAAAAGTAAAGCCGGAAGTAAAAAAAGATTCAACTAATAAAAAGAAATAATAAAATAGGCAACTTGTAATATGGAAGATAAAAAGACTTGTATTATTTGTGGCAATGAGGCGCGCCATAGGCTTACAAAACTGGGTAATGATTATTATCAATGTTGGAGTTGCCGTACCTTATTTAGTGACCCAATTGACCAGGAAGGGATGGTTGGCGGTGAACATGAAGAAGGCCGTAATATTGAACAAAATTTTCTTCGTATAAACCGGGTAAATGAAATGACGCTTGGATTGAAAAAAGAAGATGTTTATATTCTTGATTTCGGTTGTGGACACGGCATGTTTGTTTCAGACTTAAAGAAGGCGGGATATGTTAATACAGTCGGATACGATGCATATAACGATGAATATTCTCGTTTGCCTGAAACAAATAAATTCAGTATCGTTACAATGACTGAAGTTATCGAACACATAAGCCATCCGTTTGCTGAATTGAAATGGATACATAAAGCGTTGGTTCCTGGTGGTTGCCTGATGATTGAAACCTCATTTGTGGATGTTGCGGATATTGAAGGAATATCCTTAGAAGACTTTTTTTATATTGCTCCGCAAAATGGCCATTGTACCATATTTTCGCATCACGGCTTAGATTTGCTTATGGCATTAAAGGGGTTTGTGCCCCGTCAACATTTCAATAAACATGTTAGGCTGTATCAAAAAATAAGCAAATGAAAACAGGAATTACGTTAATAACGATGGGGGCTGGAAATGTGAAGGCGCTTGGTAAAACGCTTGCATCATTTAAGAATGTATTTGATGAAGTAGTTTATGGCGACATGTTGTTATTTGGTGAAGATTTGGAGTTGCTGGATAAATACAAGCAAGAGTATAATATGGGGGTGCTTAAGCTGCCGTTTAATTATATTTTTCGTTTCGGGTTTAGTGACACTTTAAATGTTTTGGCTGACCAAGCAACTAATGACATTGTGTTATATATGAACACAAGTGAAGTTATAGATGAAGATTATGGTATTGTAGATGCTGTAAAAAACAACCCGGATTGTAACGCATTTTATTTTATTCACAGGACTGACCCTCATCGCTGGTTTAGGATGTATAACCGAAAAGAACTTGAATGGTCTGGTGTGATTCATGAGCAACTTAAAGGGGAGTATAGGCCATACCACAAGCCAGTGTTTATGATGGCTGATCTTGAAAAAGATATGGATGATCCGGTTAAGGCTGACATATTTAATGCGGTTAAAGAAATTGTGTAT
>CBFGPM010000085.1:0-4534 GCA_965650685.1 uncultured Sediminibacterium sp. | reverse complement strand
AATACCGGGTGTCCCAAGCAACTGACGACGGACTATCCAGTCCTGAATCGTTCGAAGCGACATGGCGTCATATTTATTTTCATACCCTTTTTTAGCATGTAAAACATATTGATAAATTTCACCTAATCCCGTAGAAATAGGAGCCATCTCAGGATTGCCGATGTTATTGGGTATTTGGTTGCGGGCTTCTATCAACCGCTCACCTACTTGTTGACGAGCCCAATATATGTTAGCATCATCATGAAATACAACAGTAACTACGGATAATCCAAATCTGGATATGGAACGGATTTCCTGCACTTCCGGAATGGTGGCCATAGTTTGTTCCACCGGGAATGAAATGAGTTGTTCTACTTCCTGTGCCGCCAATGATGGGCTCAGTGTAATTACCTGTACCTGGTTATTGGTAATATCAGGAACGGCATCAATCGGCAATTTATTTGCCGAATAAACACCCCATATTATTAATGCAAGTGTAAAAAGACCAATGACCAATTTATTTTTTATGGAGAATTGAATGATTTTATTAAGCATATTTTGATTTAATATTTTGAAACAAGGCGATAATACTTAGTGATAATGCCAATTATCGCCATGAGCATTACAATACCAAGCACTATCAGTGTAATAACTTTTATAACCCGCATCCACAAGGGCTTTACAGGATCTTTAATCCTGCTGTAACCTGATTTACTGCGGGTAATTGACCTTTTTCTCTTGGTCATAACCACATGGTAAACAAAATGATAAAAATGTAAAAGTCAGCGCATGACAATTGCACTGAAATGAGAAGAAATTAAGCAGTTAGTTTGGGAGGCTGCCAGATAGAATAGGAAACTTCGGAATTATAATTTTCGACATCAAAGGAGTCCTTTTCAGATCGGAAAAGAATTTTTAGAAACTGTACCTTACTCAGAGGATTATAAAAGGCTGCAGCTGCACAGCAAGAACAGGTACAAAAAGGTGTGCACGCTTCTTTCGAATGATTATGTGCTTGATGATTGGAGGAAGTTGAAATTTTGGATTCTGATTTTGCATTACATTCCGTGCTGTCACTGCATGTAAGGCATGACAAATAGAGCAGGGAAAAGCCTAAAAAGAAAAATAAAAATTTCATTGAAGCAAAAATAGCTGTATATATGCAATTTTCAGTAGAAATAGACTCCTAAAATGGCAATATGGTTGCAAAAGATGGAAGATCAGGCTATTTTTTCCGATTTCGCAACTCTTTTTCCGCCCCATTTTGAACTGATAAAGAATAATGCAAACCCACTTATTACAGTGATCAATCCAAAAATGGAAAATATTCGAAGCAGCCAGTTACCGATATGATCCCTACTTTCATAATCCATCGTGTGCATCATCCACAGAAAATCAAATATTCTCCATTTATTATTCCTGAATTTTTGAATAGTTCCTAATTCACTGGCAACGTAAACAGTCGTTTTTGATGGATGTTCAAAGGTAATGGCATAGGCAGGCAAAGGGCTTTCCCGATATTCATGATGACCACTTGTAACAGTTAAGTATTCAACTGATTTTGCTTTAGGTTCTCCATTAAATCTCATTTTAGCTACATCAACCGCTTCTTCTTTTGTCAATGGTCCACGAATCCGACCTGTTTCTGCATCGGCAAGATGATTCATTACCTGCATACCATGTCCATCATTCGTTTCATTCTGAATGGTACTTATACAACGAACCTGGTAAAAAGGCTTGCCCAAAATTTCAATCAATTGAATGGAGACAACTGAATCAATGCGATGAATCTTTTTTATTGTATCCAGCACTACTGTAGGACTGACCAGAGAAATATCAGAAGAGAAAAGCGTTGCATCTTTCTTTTGAAAGTCACCATGCACTTCATCCATATTGCTCCAACTGAAATATAGGCCACCAATTGTCCATAATAAAAACTGAATGCCTAAAATAACACCAAGCCAGCGGTGTGTTTTTCGTATGTAGTAGTGTTTACTTTTTGCCATAAACAATATAGGTTGTTGGTTTATTTTATTTTTAAAAGACTTGCATTAATAGCCACCACAACGGTACTCACACTCATTAAAACGGCACCGGCAGCAGGGCTTAACAGGATTCCCATTTTGTACAATACTCCCGCCGCCAATGGTAAGGCAACTACATTATAACCCGTGGCCCAAATCAGATTTTGGATCATTTTTCTATAAGTGGCTTTGCCAAACTGAATCAATGAAACAATGTCTTGTGGATTGCTGTTGACCAATATAATCCCTGCTGTTTCCGCCGCAATATCAGAACCAGATCCAACTGCAATCCCGATATTAGCCTGCGCCAAAGCAGGGGCATCATTGATCCCGTCTCCCGTCATCGCAACGAATTCTCCTTCTGCTTGTAATTCTTTTATTTTTTCTAGTTTTTGATGTGGTAAGACCTCTGCAAAGAAAAAATCCATACCCAACTTACGGGCAACCGTTTCCGCCACTCTTTTATTATCACCTGTAAGTAACACTGATTTTATATTGTCAATACCCAAAGCACGAATAGCTCCTGCTGATTCTGGTCGAATAGTATCTGATAACGCAATATATCCTGCAAGTTGATTGTTTATTAAAATAAATACTACGGTTTCAGAAGCATCAGTCATATAATGCTCGGGTAATTCAATATTCAACTCTTTAAGATATCCTGGACTAACAATTTTTACATCGTAACCTTCTATAGCTGCTTCTACTCCCTTTCCTGTGATGGCCTTAAAACTGCTTACAACTGGAATTTGAATCGCTAAGATTTTTGCTTTCTGCATAATTCCCGTTGCAATTGGATGTTCTGAGTTCTGTTCCAAAGCTGCAGCATATTTTAATAATTCGTTTTCAGAAAGACCTTCAGTCAATGAAACAATCTTAGCAACTTCAAATTTCCCAACCGTCAACGTCCCGGTCTTATCAAATACCAACATTGTTATTTTTCTTGCATTTTCAAAGGCTGTTCTGTTTTTTATCAGTAATCCATGTTTTGCTGATAGTGCCGTTGATTTTGCTACTACCAATGGAACAGCTAATCCCAATGCATGGGGACAGCAAATAACAATTACGGTTACCATCCGTTCAACTGAAAATGCCAGGTCTTTTCCCGATAAATACCAAACTGAAAAAGTAGTAATGCCTGCAACAATCGCAATCAGCGTAAGCCATCTTGCAGCCCTGTCTGCAATTAATTGAGTTGTGGATTTTGTTTTTTGTGCATTCTGAACCAGCTTTATGACTTGCGATAAGTAAGAATCTTTGACGCCATGTGATACAGAAACTTTTATGGCTCCATTACCATTGATAGCTCCTGCGATCACTTTATCTCCCTTTGATTTTTCAACTGGCTTTGATTCACCGGTGAGCATGGATTCATTAAGATAACTTTCGCCGTCTACGATAAAACCGTCGGCTGCAACCTTCTCTCCTGGCTTGATAAGAATGACATCATTTTCTTTCAGCGAATCTGTCTTTACTTCAGTTATTATATCACCATTGATTAAATGAGCATCATCAGGCAATAACTGTACTAATAATTCAAGTTCCCTTGATGCGCCAGCTACAGATTTCATTTCTATCCAGTGCCCTAATAACATGATAAGAATGAGTGTTGCTAATTCCCAAAAGAAATCCATGCCCTTTAACCCCAGTACAATTGCTAGGCTATAGATATAGGCTATTGAAATAGCAAATGCGACCAATGTCATCATTCCGGGATTTTTTGCCCGCATTTCTCCGATTAACCCTTTGAGAAATGGCCAGCCACCATAAAAGAATACAACAGAGGATAAAATAAGTAACACATAGTTTGAGCCAGCGAAACTGATGTGAATATTCAGCCAATGTTGAATCATTTCTGAAAGCAACATGATAGGAACCGTAAGAAACAGCACAACATAAAACCGTTTTTTGAAATCTGCTATACCGGAGGAATGGGCTTCATGTCCACCATGCGTAACAGGTTTCGCAATTGGCACAAGCGACATACCACACAGAGGGCACTGACCAGGACCATCCTGTATGATTTGCGGGTGCATGGGACAAGTATACTTTTGGAACCCTTGAGTATTTCGCTGTTCAACAACATGCTCTTCATGAGAAGAAGCCTCTATTATATTGTCTGTATGCAGATGCTGCAACTGGGAATGTTCTTTCTCGTTTGCATCAACAGGAACGAGATTCATTCCGCATTTGGGACAATTGCCGGGTTCGTCCTTCACAATTTCAGGATGCATTGGGCAAGTATACCGCTGCTCGTTGTGGTGGTTATGTTTCATAAAAAAAAATTTATTCTCATTTCAATAGTGCCATGTTAATCCAATTCCCCATTTATAATCACTGTCATAATTTGTGCTGATGGAAAATGATTTGGCAATCATATATCTTGCTGCTACATTATATTCCTTATCCGTATTTACCCTAAAATCAAAAAAGAAATTATTACTGAGGGGTAAATCTCTTCTTTCCAATTGCAATCGTAAACGACCTGTATGGTCAATCCTCCATTCTGAACGGATAAGCATAGGCAATAA
>CBFGPM010000084.1:0-4841 GCA_965650685.1 uncultured Sediminibacterium sp. | reverse complement strand
GGTTGAAGCGGAACGCCCCGCTGGCAATTTATGTTTACAGGTATCATAGAAGCAACAGGAATCGTTACTGCTTTAGAGGCCACTGGCTCAAATATCAGTTTCTGGGTCGAATCCCCTATTTCTGGGGAATTAAAGATTGACCAAAGTGTTAGTCATGAAGGCGTTTGCCTTACCGTAGATGAACTGGCCCCCGGTAAACACCGGGTAACCGCTATCGCCGAAACCATCCAAAAAACAAACCTAAGCAATTGGAAACCCGGAAGTCTGGTTAACCTTGAGCGCTGCATGATAATGAATGGGCGCCTCGATGGACATATTGTTCAGGGACATGTAGACGGTATAGCAACATGTATGGAGAAAAAAGTACTGGACGGAAGCTGGGAATACAAGTTTCAGATTCCTGCCGAATTGGCACATCTTGTAATAGAAAAAGGCTCAATTGCTATCAACGGTACCAGCCTCACTTGCTTCGATGTAGATCAGCATAGTTTCAGGGTAGCAATCATTCCTTACACTTATAACCACACAAGTATTTCACTTGTTGAAAAAGGAACCACAGTTAATATTGAGTATGATGTCCTGGGTAAATATGTGGCGAGAATGTTGGGGGAGAAAGTCCGGTAGTCCGAAAGTCCGAAAGTCCGAGAGACAACAGGTAATGGTTTTATGGGAATAATGTATTGTGTGGATGGAACGCTATCTGTGTTACCGGAATGCATTATCTGCACTTGCTAAACTAATATTTAAATTACACAAATTATTGAAAATCATTCACTTAATACGTTTAAGTGAATTTATTATTTAACATATAGAAACAACTAATAACCACATCCTGCAAAAAGAAAACCACTCCCCACCAAATCAACAACACACTCTTCTCTCTATCGGACTTCCGGACTCCCGGACCCCGGACTTCCCTTCCCCTAAACCACTTTCCCCTTCAGCGCCTGCCCCACAGCCTGGTCCATGGCACGTTCTGCAAATGGTCTGGTAATTTCATTCAATTCTTCTATCTTACTGCTTATCAAGTTTTTATCTTCCATAGTTAAAGCTAATTGTAAAGCTTGCATCGCATTCGCAGTCGCTAAAACCTCTTCTTTTGAAAGTAGTTGCGGATTCTTCGTTAAAAACTTCTCGGTTACATCTAAAATTTGTTCGCCTTCGGTTCTTGCCTCTACTAGAGCCCTTGTTACCATATCATCTTTAGCATGGGTTATACTATCCAGCAACATTTGCTCCACTTCCTGATCGGTTAAACCATATTGAGGTTTAACTTCAATACTTTGCTCTACTCCACTACGTAACTCTTTGGCTTTCACTACCAAAATACCATCTGCATCAATTAAAAATTGAATATCAACCTTGGGTAAACCTGCTGGCATTCCCGGTATTCCACTTAAACTAAACTCTGCCAGCTTGCGGTTATCTTTCACCAAATCACGTTCACCCTGGAATACGGATATGCGCATTCCCGATTGGCCATCCTTTTGGGTGGTATATTGACGCCCCACCCTTGTGGGTATTTTAGAGTTCCGGGGAATGAGCACATCCATCAAACCACCCATAGTTTCAATTCCAAGACTAAGCGGTGTAATATCAAGCAAAAGGAAATCGGTATTGTTTCCTGCCAAAATATCAGCCTGAACTGCTGCCCCAAGGGCAACCACTTCATCCGGATTTACTTCGTCGTTCAATGTTGTTCCAAAAAACTGGCTTACCGCTTCTTTTACAGCCGGTACCCGGGTACTTCCGCCTACCATTACCACCGTTTCTATATCTGAAACTTTTAGACCAGCGTCATGCAATGCCTGCTTACAGCATTCCATTGTTTTATCAATCAAACCGCTAATTAATCCATTGAAATCAGCTTTGGTCAACTCCAGCACATCCCCATTTAAGTCGGTACGATAAGTCGAATGATCACTCAAATGCTTCTTGGCTTCCTCTGCCCTTAAGCGTAATGATTGCGAGAGTTGTTTATTGGTTTTCAGCTCATTATGAGAGATACCTGATTTTTCAATCCAATAATTAACGATCGCATTATCAAAATCATCTCCCCCTAAATAGGTATCTCCATTCGTACTAAGTACTTCAAAAATGCCATTGGTTATCCGAAGGATTGAGATATCGAAAGTACCTCCGCCCAGGTCATAAACAGCGATCGTTTTTTCTTCCTCTTTATTCATTCCCAGTCCGTAAGCCAGACTAGCCGCAGTTGGTTCATTGATAATACGCAATACATCTAACCCCGCCAGTTTACCCGCATCACGGGTTGCCTGTCTTTGGGCATCATTGAAATAGGCCGGTACGGTAATAACCGCTTTCGTAACTGGGGTCTTGAGTATATGTTCTGCTCTTTGCTTTAGCTCCTTTAGTATCAGCGAGGAAAGTTCTATGGGAGAATAAAAACGTTCTCCTACCTGTACTTTTACCAGGCTATCGGTATCGTCATCTATGACTTTATAGGAGAAGAAGTCTGCGTGGGCTTTCACATCGCGGTAGCTTTTGCCCATTAATCTTTTTGCACTAAAAATCGTATTAGTAGGGTCTGTTTCGAGGTATTGTCTGGCCTGCTCTCCCACTTCAACGTTCCCAAATGCACCAAAATGCACCACACTGGGTACCAGGCTGCTGGTATTAAATTCCTTTAAGGCCACAGGAACCTTACTTTCCGGGTGAATAATAGCCACCAGGCTATTGGTTGTTCCCAAATCTATCCCAACAATCATTTCAGCCTGCTGAAGGCTCCCTGTTGCTATATTGATGCCAATCTTTGCCATAATTATTCAGATAATCCACAAAAATAAGCGATTGCCCCCGAGCAGCATTTCGTTTTTGGAAAGAAAGACGAGGATAACAGAGGAATAAGAAATAAGGAATATGAAATGAGAAAGTATTGGACAAATCCCCTTTCTTATTTTATGTTTCTTATTCCTTATTTGTTATTTCTCCACCACTTCCGTTCCGCTTATCCAGTCGTGAAGGGGCTTGCCGAGAAATGGGATGAAAAACAGGTCGATGATGGTGATACGTGCAAGGCTTCTGACCAGGATACGCCAGAATGCGGCTCTTCCACCTTGTTTATTGACTACTTTGGTATAACTGAACCATTTAGCCAGTGAACGTTGAAAAACTATTTCGAAGATGCTGTAATAAACAAAGAGCATCCCGAAAAATATCCAGCCGAAATTGAGGTAGGGATATCCCCAGAATCTAACCTGGAATGTCCAGAATTTATTGAATGCAGATGCCAGTATAAAAACGACCAATGTGTCGATCAGGAAATTCAAAATACGGGTGCCTTCGCCTACTTTTCGCATGGAGCAAAATTAGTGAATGGTCAATGGTGAATGGTGAATAGTTGGTAAGATTTCAAAAAAAGATTCAAGCAAGTATATTGACTATTGACCATTCACCATTCACTATCTTTGCCGCAAATAACGATCAATGACCTTAATTGAAGAGTTGCGCTGGAGAGGGATGATTCAGGATATCATGCCCGGAACAGAAGAATTATTGAATAAAGAAATGGTTTCTGGATACATAGGATTTGACCCTACCTCCGACAGCCTGCATATTGGTAGTCTTGTGCCTATATTATTACTGGTGCATTTACAGAGAGCCGGACATAAACCCATGGCCCTTGTAGGCGGTGCTACTGGTATGATTGGTGACCCCACAGGCAAAAGCGAAGAAAGAAACCTTTTGAGTGAAGAAATACTGGCATTTAACCAGGAAGGCGTAAGAAAGCAACTGGAGAAATTCCTCGATTTTGATCCCGCAAAGCCCAATGCGGCTGAAATGCTGAATAACTACGATTGGTTCAAGGGCATCAGCTTTTTGAATTTTATTCGTGATGCAGGTAAGCATATTACCGTGAACTACATGATGGCGAAAGACAGTGTGAAGAAAAGACTCGAAGGTGATACCGGCATGAGCTTTACAGAATTTACCTATCAGCTTATTCAGGGTTATGATTTCTACTGGCTCTATCAAAATAAAAACTGCAAGCTTCAAATGGGTGGCAGCGACCAGTGGGGTAATATCACCACCGGTACGGAACTTATTCGCCGCAAAGCAGGAGGAGAAGCATTTGCCTTTACCTGTCCGCTGATCCGTAAATCGGATGGTGGAAAATTTGGTAAGACAGAAAAAGGCAATGTTTGGCTTGATGCAAAAAAGACTTCACCTTACCAATTCTACCAGTTCTGGTTGAATGCTAGCGATGATGATGCCAAAACCTGGATCAAAATATTTACGCTTTTACCTGTAGCAGAAATTGAATCGCTGATACAAACACATGACGCAGCGCCTCATCAACGCGCCTTACAGAAGAAACTGGCGGAAGAGCTCACCTGTTTTGTACACAGCCGCGATGATTATGATTTTGCAGTAAAAGCTTCAGACATACTTTTTGGTAATGCAACTACTGAAACATTGCAAAGCCTGAACGAAGCACAATTGTTGCAGGTTATGGAAGGAGTACCCTCTGTGGAAATCAGCAAAACCCAACTCGAAGCAGGTTACGACCTGGTGAGTTTTCTTGCTGAAACACAAATATTCCCAAGCAAAGGCGAAGCCCGTAAAATGTGGCAGGCAGGTGGTGTTGGACTAAATAAAGAAAAGATTGCTCAAGACAAAACCAGTCTTAGTACGGATGATCTTTTACAAGGCAAATACCTGTTGATTCAAAAGGGCAAGAAGAATTACTACCTGGTGGTGGTGAGGTAGGTGTTAGGTGTTAGGTGTTAGGTATTAGGCGTTAGGGATTAGGGGTTAGTTGTTGGGAGAAAAAGTTTGTAATATTTCCTAATACCTAATACCTAACACCTAACACCTAA
>CBFGPM010000083.1:0-4964 GCA_965650685.1 uncultured Sediminibacterium sp. | reverse complement strand
GATAATATCCATTTCTTCATAAAAGGCAATTGAACGATAAATATAAGTACAATTATAAAGTAGGCTTAGAATGAAGCATTTATTTATATAGCCACAGATTCACATCCGCCTGAGGCGGATGTGAATCTGTGGCTAATCAAATCCTGGCTATTAAATCGCAAACATCCATCGTACATCAAACCTGTCTACAATTTCAACAAGTGGTTCAGTGCTGTTGGTTAAATTTATGCTATGGTTATAATCGTAAAGCTGCTCTATATATCGCGTTCTTTCCTCACAGCTATTACAGGCTATTAATACAGCCATATAATTACCTACTCGTCTTCCTTCATTATATACCAGATCGGACCCTTGTATAACCAGTTTAGGAGAATGCAATACTGCTCTGATTACAGGTTGTACGGAGTACCCCTCTATATTTTGGGTATATGCATCAATCACTAATTCTCCCCCGAAACAGGTATGATAAAGCATAAACGCTTGCCTGCAGTCACCACTGAATGTGAGAAAAATACCACTTCCTTTATATTCAGTTGAAATACTCATTTAGCCCCTTTTAACTCATTCTCTTTTTTCCGAAAAAATATCATGCGCTTTATCATTTTTTCAGGAAGGGGTTGATCATTGGGAAATTGAATGGCAGCTTTACTTACTTTGTAATTTTTCAGTTCTTCTTTGAAAGTATCCAGAAATGCCTGACTAAACGGATTGGATAAAGTAATGTGGTTGGCAAATGCTGCATAGTATATCAGGTAGCCCTTGTATTTAAAACAAGGAATCTGATAACTGATACACTCTTCTGCTTCCGGTACGGTTTTATTAATGATGTCGCGTATTCGCTGCATCCTTTTCAGACTCTCTCCACTGAATGCAGCATGATACTGATCGATAGTTAAATAATTGGTTTTAGCCATGTTGTTTTGATTGAGGTTTAAAATAATAGGAGATAAATAGAATTGCTCCAACAACAACTGGCATCAGGATATATGCGATGTTGCCATCGACTACTATATGACTTATTACTGCAAAAAGAAGATTGAAGCACAGTCCTGCATAAGCCCATTCCCGCAATTTATCGGGTAGCGATGTAAAGGAAATCGCTATCACACCAAGCACCTTACAAAAGATAAGTGCGTAAGCGAAATAGTCTGGATAGCCGAGTGGTTTTGTGCCAAGGGTAACATAATCAGGCATAAACAATACGGTTGACAAAGGCATCACGCCCTCCCAGAGAACAATGATAATAGTAGCGATCCAAAAGATTATTTTATTCCGTTTCATGGTAAAATATTTAAGGTGATTATTTATTGGTAACGTATTGAACAAAATTGTTGAGAATTGCCTGCCAACCCTGTTGTTGAAACTCCGCGGGATTTTCGGTTTCAGCATCGAATGTGGTAGTAATAATTACATGGTTACCCTGCTCTTCAAAAAGAGTGGTTACTTTTCTTCCATCAGCCATGGTATAACTGATTTCTTTGTTTGGATTCACATTATCATATACGCCACCAAAATCGAATCCGAAACTACCATCGCGTGCCTCCATCCTGTGCTTGAAAGACCCCCCCGTGCGGAGATCATTCTCACTGCTGGGGCAATGCCAGTCAGGATGAGCAGTATTCCACAATTTAATATCCGCCGGATTATTCCAGGCATCCCATACTTTTTGAACAGGTACGGCAACCTCTGCCGAAACGGTAATTTTTGTGTTTGTATTCATTTCTGTAAGTTTAGGTTTGATTGATAACACAAAGATGTACCATGTATCAGATAGTTCTGGTACACGAAAACGACAAGTTTAAGGGTAGATTATGACAACCTTTATTTTATAACCGGATTAATACCTCATTATATGCGTGTTTCCGTTTTTGTTCCTGAATATGGAGTCATTGAAGCCATAACACCTCCATTCAGGTCTTTTAATACAGCCAATGAATTTCTCACCGCATTTGGCAAGCAACCTGTTTTTGAAGTGGAATATGTTGGACTGAATAAGCACGTTCCTGCCAACAATGGAGAGTATACAATACAAACAGACAGGTTACTAAAAGATGTTGAAAAAACAGACCTCCTGATCATACCTCCCACTTATGGAGATACCAGCAGGGGTATTGAAGCCAATGCAGAAGCCATCCCCTATTTCAAGGCATTGTATCAGAAAGGAAGCAGTTTGGCCAGTCTTTGTATCGGCGCTTTTCTGCTTGCGGAAACAGGGTTATTGAACGGCAAAAAATGTTCCACACATTGGGCCTATATCAACGAGTTCAGAGAAAAATATCCCGAAGTATCCGTGGAAGATGGGGCGATCATTACAGAATACGAAAACATATACAGCAGCGGCGGCGCCAGCAGTTTATGGAACCTGGTTTTGTACCTTATTGAGAAATTTTCTGATAAAGAAACTGCGGTAATGATTTCCAAATATTTTGCATTGGATATCGGACGTAACAGTCAGTCGCAGTTTGCCATTTTCAGGGGACAACGCAATCATACAGATACAGAGATTCAGCAAGTGCAGGACTTTATCGAAAAAAATTATGAAGAGAAAATTACCATTGAACAGCTTGCCGAAATAATCAATACCGGAAGAAGAACATTTGAAAGAAGGTTCAAACAAGCCACTAATAACTCCCCTATCGAATACCTGCAACGGGTAAGAATAGAAGCTGCCAAAAAACATTTTGAAAGCACCAGAAAAAATGTAAATCAGGTTATGTTTGATGTTGGCTACACAGATACAAAGGCTTTTAGAGACATCTTTAAAAAAATAACAGGATTAACACCTATTGAATACAGGAACCGGTTTGTAAAAGCTGCTACTGAGGTTTAAATAGTTAGGGTAAAATTGGTTGTACATCATAAGATGATAAAAAATACGATTCTGTTACAATTTTCTACCTTACATAAATGAAATGGTTACTAACACTCTCATTTTTACTGATGGGAAGTTTGCATGCCCAAACTTCACTTGTTGTATTGGGTACCGTTCAGGATGCTGGTTCTCCACAAATCGGTTGTACCAAAGATTGTTGTAAAGATTTGTTCAACAAACCAGACAAGACACGAAAAGTAGTTTCCTTGGGTGTATTCGATAAGCAATTAAAAAGAAGTTATTTATTTGAAGCCACACCTGATATTAGTGCTCAACTACGCTTACTTAAGAATTACGCAGCCAAGGATTCCGATCTTCCAGATGGCATTTTCCTTACTCATGCACATATAGGTCATTATACGGGTTTAATGTACCTGGGCAAAGAAGCCTCAAATGCACAAAACGTTCCGGTTTATTGTATGCCAAGAATGAAACAATATTTAACCGATAATGGCCCATGGAGTCAACTGGTTACCCAAAAGAATATTTCAGTTAAAACACTTACCAATAAAACCGCAGTAAAACTACAGCCTTCTTTAGAAGTCATCCCCCTGCTTGTACCACACAGGGATGAATATTCAGAAACAGTTGGTTACCAGATTAAAGGACCAAACAAAACGGCTTTATTTATCCCTGACATTGACAAGTGGGAAAAATGGCACCATAATATTGATTCATTGATAAGAACCGTAGATTATGCTTTTATTGATGCCACTTTTTTTGATGCAGCGGAAATTAATAACAGAGATATAAAAGAAATTCCCCATCCCTTTGTTATAGAAAGCATGCAACGTTTTTCAGGATTATCTGCCAGCGACAAAAAGAAAATTTATTTTATTCATTTTAACCATACTAATCCTTTGTTAATCAAAAAGAGTGCCCCATACAGTAAAATAATTGCGGCTGGTTTCCGGATTGCCCTTTTTGGTGATGTCTTTACACTATAATCCTGTAAGAAAAATATAATACAGGTTGAAATATGTGTAACTTAACTGGTTGTTAAACCAATATCAAATGAGTAGTTTATTAAAAACCAGGCACTTATTTGCAAGCTTGCTTTTCATCCTTTTTTCTTTTACAAATAAACCGGTCAAGGTTACGGGTACATTATTATTTACAAGTACCCGCGATGGCAACTGGGAAGTGTATACCATGGATGCAGATGGTAAGAACCAGCAGAACCTGAGTAATCATCCCGGTGCCGACTACGGTCTGGGCTGGTCGCCGGATGGAAGCTATATTCTTTTTTATAGTAACAGAGATGGTAATGAAGATATCTGGAAGATGGATGCAGATGGGAAGAATCCTGTTAACCTTACCAAACATCCTGCGGCAGAGCGGGCCGCTGCC
Source organism: uncultured Sediminibacterium sp. (assembly GCA_965650685.1). Taxonomy (GTDB): domain Bacteria; phylum Bacteroidota; class Bacteroidia; order Chitinophagales; family Chitinophagaceae; genus Sediminibacterium. The sequence goes on along the minus strand of CBFGPM010000083.1, from coordinate 742 downwards.
TGGTCGCCGGATGGAAAAGAAATTGCTTTTATTACTGACCGTGATGGTGAAGAAAGGGAACTTTATCTGATGAATGCCGATGGCAGCAACCAGCGTAGAGTTACATATCAAAAATCATATATCGAATGCCCGGTTTGGTTGAAAGATGGTTCGGGAATCATATTCACTATGATGGTAAACGATAAAACTGATTCTGGGATGGTAAGTAATGGCGATATTCACCTGATCAGTAAAGATGGAAAAAAACTAACCAGGCTCACCACTAAAAAAGGCTTTGATTCCGGTGCTTGCTTTTCTCCTGATTTCAAAAAGATTGCTTTTTACGGTTCTACAGAAAATAAATGGTATGATATTTTTCTGGCAAATGCAGATGGCAGCAAAACAATCAATCTCACCAATGATGTTATTGAAGATTATTCTCCTTCCTGGTCACAAGATGGCGAGTGGATTGCTTTTACTTCCGGAGCCAAGGGCAAATATGATATATGGCTGATGAATATTAACAGTAAAGAAAAAATACAATTAACCACTGCACCTAAAAGAAATGAAACGCCATACTGGAAACCTGTAAAATAATATTCATTCCGGACAATGATCAAAAAGCAGTGCTTTCAATATAGAAATTAAACCATTGCTGTCCGGGGAAATTTAACCGCGAGATGTAGGTGTTGCATATGATGGAACACGGATCTTCATGATTTTCAGGATTTATCATGATAGATCTTGAAAATCATGAAGATCC
>CBFGPM010000082.1:0-5976 GCA_965650685.1 uncultured Sediminibacterium sp. | reverse complement strand
TTGGATCTTCCGGAGGAGCTATAATATCTCCATCATCATTATTCTTAGTACAAGCAGTAAACGTCAATGCAGCAAAAGCCACCATTGCAAGTCGAGTAATCAAAAGCGAACGTATCATTTTCGTTATTTTTTATGATGCAAAACAACTAATACAATGTAATGGGTATGTTACGGGAAGATTAAGGAATTGTTACCAGAGAGAAGCTGCTGGCTGCTAGCTTCTAGCTGCCAGATGTTTTTTAAATACCAGAGGTATTAAAAAGCCACAGATTCACAGATTATGAACGATTAATCTGTGAATCTGTGGCTTAACTATTTTTAAACAACTGCGTGGTCTAAGAAAAATCCAGCAGCTAGAAGCTGGTAGCTAGAGGCTAATCTAAAAATTATACGAAAACCCTACCCCAAAACTAGCACCAAACAGGTTGCTCCACTGAACACGGTCTTCTGAGCTATTATAGGCTCTGTTGTCTTTTTTAGATTCTACGTTGTTGTAAAATATTTGTCTGGTATTCAGGAGGTTCGACATATTGATTTTCACTTCACCTTTATTTTTGAATACTTTCTTAGCTAATTGAAAATCCAATACACTTCTTCCATTCTCATAAACATCTGGAATACCAAATGCACCTACGGTTTCGATACGTTGACCAATTCTGTTGAACAATACGGTACTGCTCCAGTTAGCATCAGCATAAGTTAAACTCAGGTTCACAAGGTAAGGTGACTGGCCCTGCATCGGACGTTTGGTGTCATAAGGATTTGATGATGCTGGCAAGTCTACGGTTGACTTAATCAATGAAGTATTTGCGCTGAAAGTGGTGTTGTTCCAGAATTTGCCATCACCGAAGAAAGCCAGTTTTTTACGGAAATCAAGTTCAATACCGTAAGCATAAGCGTTGTCTGGGTTGAAGAAAGTGATTACTTGATATTCAAGAGATGATTCACCAGACATACGCTGTTCAATCGGGTTCTTGAAGTGTTTGAAGAAAACAGACGCTGAAATAATCTCACCACTTTGTGGGTAGGTTTCGAAACGTAAGTCGATATTGGTATTCTGGCTTCTTTCCAGGCTACCATTACCACGAATAATTGCAGCTCTCACGAAATCGAAATAAGAGAAATTAGCTACCTCGCGGAAATCAGGTCTTGAAACGGTTCTTGACGCTGAGAAACGAAGGTTAGATTTATTGCTAAAGCTGTAGATCAGGTTTACTGAAGGAAGGATATCCAGGTAATCTTTTTTAATGGTTGTTCTTGTACCTGAAACGTTACCAGTTTTCACTTCATAATTAAATGTTTCTGCACGTACACCCCAGATCAATCTCCATTTTTCGTTAAACTTATTATCCAGCATTAAATAAGAACCGGTTAAGAGAGAAGTTGCATCATAACGGTCGGTATTGTTGGTAATTTCATTCAGGTAAAAACCGTTGGTGTACATATTACCATCGTTGAAAATTTGTCCAGCAGGCAGAGAAAGCAATGCAGTGTTAAAGCTTGATGGATTTGCCTCTTCATAACGGAATGCCCTTGCTCCGAAATCACGAATTTTATATTGGGTCAGTACACCTGCTTTTAGAGAAGAAGTGGTGTTACCCCATTTCAGGTTTTTGCTGTAATCCACTTTACCACCTAATGTATTTTCATCCAGTTCACTCCAGAAACGATAAGTATTTCTGAGTGCGATGGTGTAAGGGATGGTTTTATCATTTACCTGAGAAATATTCTTTTGGTAAGGTTGTGAGCGATAGTCTGGCTGGTCTTTTTTAGTGAATGCAAAGTTGAGGTTCCATTTCAGTTTATCGTTTGCTTTACCGATGGCATGTTCACCTTCTAATTGAGAGCTGAAGATGGTTTTTTCCATCGCAATAGCAATCCTGTTTTTGTTGATATACTGAAGGTCATTATAGTTGGCCCCTTCACGAATGGTATTGCTGTTTTCGAATACACGGTTGAAAAGGTTCTTGAGAACGATTTTATTCTTTCCTTTTTTGTAGCCAATATTCAACAAAGCACCAACACTGGTATTGAAAGAGTAAGAAGTATCTGCATAATCAAACAAAAGATTGGTGGTGGTAGTTGCATCACCATATTGTTGCCTGTCGGTAAGTTGGGTAGTTTGTGAGTTACGGTAAGTGATTGAACCCAGCAATCCGAAAGTAGCGCCATTCTTGCCACTGAATTTTCTGGCAAAATTGATTTGTCCATTTAAGGAAGGCAATGCTTTAGTATTATGATCACCATAAGTATTATACATCAGCCTAGAAGCCTGTATTTTTTGCGCCTGAGAAAAACTACGCCATCTGTTGGTAGAAGGGAATGAAGAAGGAAAACCTCTTGATCCGTCATCAAAGCCGAGGTAATCCATTCCACCCATATACCCTACATTGAAATTTTTACCGGTAGAAATAGTATTGAATGAAGAGGATAAAGCCAGTCCAAATGAGTTTTTGAAAGGAATATCTTTCGTGGTAACCTGAACAATACCGCCTGAGAATTCACCTGGCATATCAGGCGTTGCCGTTTTGTTGATCAAAACGTTATCGATCATATCAGAAGGAACGATGTCGAAAGAGAAGGTTCTTCTATCAGGTTCTGTACTAGGCATTACTGCACCATTGATGGTGGCCACATTATAGCGGTCATTTAATCCGCGAACAATTACATATTTATCATCTTGCACAGATGTACCTGTAACCCTTTTCAAAACCTCACCCACGTTACGGTCAGGTGATTTTTTGATGGATTCAGAAGAAATACCATCAGAAACACTGGTATTATTTTTTTGCATGCTTAACACAGCATTTGCAGATTCTCTGCGTGCAGGTGAAGCTGTTACCACAACTTCATCCAGTTCTTTTTTCTGGTCTGCAAGTACAATATTGAGTTCATTGGTTTGTCCGGCAACGATTACAATTTCACTGATGGTTTTGGTTTTGTAACCAGTCATAGAGAAAGTTAATTCGTAGGTTCCCGGAGCCAATTTGATGCTGAAGCGGCCTTCTACATCAGAAATAAGGGAGATTTTTTTAGCTGCATTAAAGATCGCTACGCCTGTAATAACTTCATTATTAGCAGAGGAAGACACTTTTCCGATAAGGGTACCGGTTTGAGCAAATAAAGCAGTAAATGAGAAAAGAGCCAGCAGGGTCGAAAAAATAGATTTCACAGTGTTTATTTTGCTGCAAAAGTATTTCCGCAATGTTACCACTATGTTACCCCAATGTTAAGGGAATATTACCTGAAGTGGGGGGCTGCTGGCTGCTAGCCATTGCTGACCGAAGAAAATTGGCTTCAAGCTTCAAGCCGCAAGCTACAAGCTTTGATGCGTGCTTATTATAGGCTTTCTGCTTTTAATGAGTTAAACGGAGGGATTGGGTATTAGAAAATTTAAAGTCATTTGCTTAAAGAAATATTTGGTTGTCGTAAACGCACTATCTGCTATTAATAGAACACAGATCTTCATGATTTTCAAGATCTATCATGATAAATCTTGAAAATCATGAAGATCTGTGTTCCATCATACGCAACACCTACAGCTCACGGTTAAATTTCCCCGGACAGCAATGGCTGCTAGCTACTAGCTTTGGAGGGGGTCCAAGAGAAATATCGGGTAATGCTGGTTCTATATTAGAAGAGTGGGGTTTAGTTAGTGGATATCAGAAGTTTTTCCAGGATTCTCCTTAAAGCCGGATCTGCTGCTCTGGGGGCGTCCATTTCTACTATTCTGAATGATTTATCTATTAAAATATACCTGGGTATCGTTTCCACGCCGTATTCTGTGAGTTTTGCCCGGTCAATTCGCCACTGTATACCTTCTGGCTTTCTTTTACCAAGGTTTTCGAGCCAGACTGGGTCGTTATCATCTACGGAAAGGGAAACGATGGCTAAATCGCTGCGGTTTGCATATTCCGTCTTTAATTTTTCGAAGTTGGGCATTTCTGCCAAACATGGGCCACACCAGGTTGCCCAAATATCAATATAGATGACTTTTCCCTTTAGGTTAGAAAGGCTGGTTTTTGTTCCATCGGTTTTATAGACCATAAAATCAATCGCCTGGTCACCATTGCCGAATTTTAATTTGTCCATAACCAGCAAGTTTAAAATATCACGATATTTTTTTGACCTGATCGCTTGAATATCCTTTTTATAGCCAGGCACCATTGCTTTATTACTTTCCGGCTTAATTTTTTTATATGCGAGCGTATAAGCATTGTTCCAATCTGCAAATACCTGTTTAAAAGAAGGGGTTAGATTTGAAAGATCCAACTCATCTATTATATCCCGATAAACTTCTATTTGCAAATAAGATGGATTCGCAAAATTATTCAACAAAGAATCTTTTACTGGTTTTGAGATACGATCGAAGGTTTCTGTGTAAGCTGTTATTTTTTCCTTTGGTTCCTTCTTCAATTTATATGCTGCATAAGATTTGACAAACAGCATACTATTTACTAAATCAGCCTTGTTTCTTGCCTTTTCAAGTTTCCTGAATGCCGAACCAATATTCTTCAATGCAGCAAGTTCATTTTCTTTTTGCTGGAAGATTTTCAGGAGAAACAACAGGGTTTCTTCTGGCGTATCCTGAAGGTTTTTACCTGCTTCCAGAAAAGAACCTCCCTTTGGAAAAGGAACATTTCTAAGGTAATTGTTGGCTATACTTCCTTGTCCGATAAATGTAGACTTAGATGCATCAGCATGATCTATCAATACTTGCATATCATCTCCTGGCGATAAATAAAGCTTGTTTCTACCAAGTCGAAAATAACCAGGTTCTTTTAGCGGAATTGTGATAGCGAAAGTAGAATCAACTTCAGGTACAATAACCCTGTTATAAGATTTAGGTACCATGTATTGAATTTCTGAAAAATCTTCCAATGTGGCTACTGCTCCAAAATGGGCCAGTTTACCTTTTAAGGTAGCTGATGCCTGTTTGGGCTGTGCGTATCCGGAAACAGCTAAACAAAGAATAATTAAAAAATGAACAATTATTTTCATGCAGTTTGTATTGGATCAAGATAATACTTTTTCAATAACCAGTGGCTGTGGCTGTTAATGAAATAACTACTTTAAAGCAATACCTGAGCAAAGATTTATGCAAAAAAATCCCGAGTAGCGGGACAGTTGACGTTTGCAGAGAGGAAGGGATTCGAATGCCGACGCTAACGGTCGGCACCGAGACATCAGCCCTGGCTGATCGTCTCGGCCCTCTTAGCTATATTTTTCAATAAATGCAAGTAGCCTTTGTCTATTCAAATTTTTCAACTTCTTCTCCAGTAACATTGCTTCTGATCTTGTTGGCTTTTCAATCAGACATACAAGTACCCAAGGTATGTAGGGTGAAGTAGCTGATTCATAACCATTATTATGTCTATTCAATCTTTCATTGAAGTTCTGTGTCTGACCAATATAATAACGATCAGATCTTGAAGAGTATAAAATATACACGTAAAACATAAAATCCCTTACACATGGGATTGTTTGCAGAGAGGAAGGGATTCGAATGCCGACGCTAACAGTCGGCACCGAGACATCAGCCCTGGCTGATCGTCTCGGCCCTCTTAGCTATATTTTTCAATAAATGCAAGTAGCCTTTGTCTATTCAAATTTTTCAACTTCTTCTCCAGTAACATTGCTTCTGATCTTGTTGGCTTTTCAATCAGACATACAAGTACCCAAGGTATGTAGGGTGAAGTAGCTGATTCATAACCACTATTATGTCTATTCAATCTATCATTGAAATTTTGCGTCTGACCAATATAATAGCGATTAAATCTTGAAGTGTATAGTATATATACGTAAAAGTGTCGGTTTAGATTCATCAAACAAAAGTCGTATTCCAGGTTTGATGATTGCTTCGTATTAATACGTGAATTAATACCTAATAAAAAATTAATAGAAGCAGAGAGGAAGGGATTCGAACCCTCGATACGGTTTCCCGTATACACACTTTCCAGGCGTGCTCCTTCAACC
>CBFGPM010000081.1:0-6152 GCA_965650685.1 uncultured Sediminibacterium sp. | reverse complement strand
CAAAAACGTCGGCATTCGAATCCAGTCGTCCCGACAGAAGAAGAGGTTGAGTGATTACTTAACCTCTTTTTTTTATGCAAGACAGTCATCTGGTCGAGACGTTAAAGTCTCGATGCCGACAAAAACGTCGGCATTCGAATCCAGTCGTCCCGACAAAAGAAGAGTTTGAGTGATAACTTGACCTCTTCTTTTATGCAGGATTGTCGTCTGGTCGAGACCATAGAGTCTCGTTCTTCAATGAATAGGGGGCGCTAAAAAAAGCATACCCTGCAGAGAAGGAAGTGTAAGATTCAATTTGCTGCTATTTGCTTTTCACCCCAACTTCTCATTTGGCTAATAACAGGAATTAATTCTTTTCCAGTTTCGGTAAGTGAATATTCAACTTTTGGTGGAACTTCATAATAAACTTTTCGCTTAATTAATTTGTCAGCTTCCAGTTCTTTAAGTGTTTGGGTTAGCATTTTTGGTGTGATGCCCACCACTGCTTTTTTTAATTCCCCATACCTCAAAATTCCATCTCTCAATATCCATAAAATTCGACCCTTGTACTTTCCGCCTATGCGTTGGAAAGCATAGTCAACTGCACAATGCGCTTTTTTAATATTATTCTTCATTTAATTCAAAATTTAAAATATTGATAATCAATAATACTACCGTTTTGGTATGTAGGATACTTAATTGTATGTACTTTCTGTAAAGGTATTAAGTAGTTTTCTTTGAAAAAAAATTAACTACAATAAATCAAAATTGCAATGAGCGTGTTTATCAAAAGAGTATTTCATTTCCCCATTACAAAAATTATCATCGGTATCGTAGTCTGTTTTTCTCTATTTGTATTAGTGCAAAACTTTGTATTAAAACCGGTTTTTTATAGCATTATTCAGGAAAAAAATATTGCCAACCCGATTATTCATATTATTTCTTTACTGGTGTTGTTAGCTGCGTATTACTACTTATTTCGGTTTTATGATAAAAGTAAAATCACAGAGCTATCTACAAAATATTTGTTCAAAGAAATGTTTGGAGGGTTTTTCTTTGGCTTTATTACAATTTCATTATGTGTTTTCATTTTATACGTATTAGGGTATTATCAAGCTAATAGTATTACAACGGCTTACTATCCAATAAAATTTTTTACGTTTTTAATGTTTGCGGCGATTGTTGAAGACTTATTTCATAGAGGGTTAATAGTTCGTGTTTGTGAAAATTGGCTAGGAACTAATCTGACCCTCGTTATTGCAATGTTAGTAGAACTTCAACAACACTTTTTCAATCCCAATTCCAACCTCTTTAGTTTTCTTTTATACTTAATTTGGGGTTTTACGATGGGCATGATGTTTATTTATACTAAAAGAATTTGGCTGCCATTTTTCTTTCATTTAGGCTGGAATTTTTCTCAACCATTTTATGGTTCAAATCTCTCTGGATTAAATGGTATGGGCAGTATCATTCAATCAACATTCAGCGGTCCCGAGCTATTAACAGGGGGCGTTTTTGGAATTGAGAATTCAATTATCACGCAAGCTTTTCTCTTATTTATCGGAATTGTACTTTATTGTCTTGCAAAAAAAGAAGGCAGAATTGTCAAAGGCAGATTGTTTAAAAGATGAATTTAAAAAATGCGTTTTTATCTCTTGAAAAATATTTCTCGCCAAAGATTATAGGCGAAGTAAACGACCAATATATTAAAGTTGTAAAAATAAAAGGTCAGGAAGTGCCTTGGCATATGCACGAAAATGAAGATGAATTATTCTACATTGTAAAAGGGACGCTTTTAATGGAAATTGAAAATCAGCCAATCTTACATTTAAAAAAAGGTGACCTGTTTGTAGTAAATAAAGGGAAAATGCATAGAGTTTCTTCAGAAAAGGAATGTTTAATAATACTTATTGAATCTAAAACCACTGAACATACGGGTAATGTAAAATCGTCAATAACAAAATCAGTAGACCAGCAATTTTATTGAAATTGCTTATCAGCAGCATATTCAAGAGTCAAGTCGTAAATTTAACAGTAGCCAATGCTGCCCTCTAGGATATACCTGTTAATATCAAATAAGTATTAGTTAAAATAGACTTACTATCCACACACTGTTTCTTTTTAGTTTTATGGTTAATTGTCAAAAGAACAATTATTTGTACAATAACCTGCCTTTCCGGGTTATCAAGAAAATGCTTACGATATGAAAATCAACAAATTTTGCTTGCGTTTTTGCTTCTCTTTTTTCGTCCTGTTACAAGGTATCAGTACATCTTACGCCCAAGGTGGCGACCAGATTCTTGATGGTATTGGTGAAACAGGTTTAATAGCCCGTTATCTTTTTAATGGTGATACCAGAGATTGGTCGAGGAATAACCTGCATGGTCGTCCGGGTACACAAGTGAAATTTGCAGAAGATCCCCGTTTTGGAAAAGTATTATCGCTTTCAGGAGATACCAGTTCATATATCAGTTTACCTTCCGAGGCACTTACCGATCTTGAATCGCTCAGTATTACGGCATGGGTGAACCTCAGATCAGCAAAATCGGGTCAGCATTTTTTTGACTTTGGTCAAAGTGCAAACAAACATTTCTTTGTAGCCCCGGCTGGAATCAACAATCAGGAGGGCTTTCAGACAGCGCTGGTAACAGATGTGACTGGCAAAAAAATGGTATCTGCACCTGCTATTGAATTAAACAGATGGGTACATGTTACTATAGTTATTGATATTCCCTCTAAAACATTGCTTACCTATATCGATGGAAAATTAGCGGGAGAATCAAAAGAAATTCCAAAAGAACTCAGTGATGTATTTGGTCAACAAAACGCAGATAAAAAACTCTTTATCGGTAAATCATTAACAGCAGGTAATCCATACCTGGATGCAATGATTCGTGATTTTCGTATTTATCGCGTGCCATTGAATATGACACAGTTAACCAGTGTATTTAATAATTCAAGGAGAGGCATTAACCAGGGCGGGGTAAATACCAGAAGGGTAGAAGAAGACCTCCCCAAATTTGCGCCAACAGAGCCACAACTGTATAATTCTTACCTCGTAAGTGTAGCAGATGTAAAAGTGACAACAGAAACAGGTAACCTGCCAAGATTACCCAGTTATATAAATGGTACTTATAAAGATGGATTCAAGGGCCCGAAAGTAAGGGTGGTCTGGCCGGCAGATACAGACAATAGCGCGGTGCTCAAACCAGGTACCTATACTATTACCGGACGTGTTGCCGGAACAAACTTTCAGCCCAAAGCAATTGTTACCGTAAAAAACAGCAATAAACAAACACAACCTATTGCTAAATTAAAACCCTTCGAATTAAAACAGGTGGTATTGCAAAATGATCAGCAAGGCAATAAATCAAAGTTTATAGAGAACCGTGATAAATTCATTTATACACTTGCTAAAACAGATCCTAATTCGTTCCTGTATATGTTCCGTCATGCATTCGGACAAAAACAACCGGAGGGCGCAAAAGCCTTAGGTGTTTGGGATAGCCGCGATACAAAATTAAGAGGCCACGCAACGGGCCATTACCTCACCGCTATAGCCCAGGCTTATGCAGGCACTGGTTATGATAAAACACTACAGGCAAACTTTGCCCAGAAAATGGAATATATGGTGAATACCCTGTACGATTTATCACAATTGTCGGGTAAGCCAAAACAGCCGGGAGGTCCATTTGTTACCGATCCGACTAAAGTTCCGATGGGACCAGGTAAAAAAGAGTATGATTCAGACTTGAGTGATACGGCTATCCGTAACGATTACTGGAACTGGGGTAAAGGGTTTATCAGTGCCTATCCGCCCGATCAATTCATTATGCTGGAGAAAGGTGCTAAATATGGCGGACAGAAAAACCAGGTTTGGGCACCGTATTATACCCTGCATAAAATACTTGCAGGCTTAACAGATATATATGAAGTGAGCGGGAATAAAAAAGCACTTGAAATAGCTTCCAATATGGGTGATTGGGTATATGCACGATTAAGTCAGGTGCCTACGGACACATTGATTAAAATGTGGAATACCTATATCGCCGGTGAATTTGGGGGAATGAATGAATCAATGGCCAGGTTATACATCATCACCAAACAACCCAATCATCTCAAAACTGCACAACTGTTCGATAATATCAGGGTGTTTTTTGGAGATACACAACATTCGCATGGACTCGCTAAAAACGTAGACCTTTTCAGGGGCTTGCATGCTAACCAGCATATACCTCAAATAGTAGGTAGTGTGGAAACATACCTGGCTACCAATAACCCCGAATACTATCATATAGCAGATAATTTCTGGTATAAAATGGTGAACGATTATATGTATAGTATTGGTGGGGTAGCAGGAGCCCGTAATCCGGCAAATGCTGAATGCTTTATTGCGCAACCCGGTACGCTGTATGAAAATGGGTTTGCTTCCGGTGGACAAAATGAAACCTGCGCAACCTATAACATGTTGAAACTAACCGGAAACCTTTTCATGTTTGATCAGAAACCTGAATACATGGATTATTATGAACGTAGTTTGTATAATCATATACTGGCATCCGTAGCTGAGAATACACCAGCCAATACATACCATGTGCCCCTAAAGCCCGGTTCTATAAAACAATTCGGGAATCCTAACATGACTGGATTTACCTGTTGCAACGGAACAGCTATTGAAAGTAGTACCAAACTACAGAACAGCATTTATTTTCATAGCATAAATAACCAGTCATTATATGTAAACCTCTTCGTGCCCTCAACTTTAAACTGGACAGAAAGAAATATTTCCATTGAACAAATAACCAGTTTCCCTAAAGAGGACCAGACCAGTTTAAAAATAAAAGGTAATGGCAAATTTGCATTAAATGTGCGCGTGCCAGGATGGGCAACCAAGGGCTTTTATGTAAAGATTAATGGTAAGCAACATAAAGTTGCACCAGTACCTGGCTCATACCTCAAAATAGAGCGTAACTGGAAAGATGGAGATTTAGTAGAATTGAAAATGCCATTCCAGTTTCACCTGGATCCGGTGATGGACCAGCAGAATATTGCCAGCTTATTTTATGGGCCGATATTGCTTGCTGCCCAGGAAACTGAAGCAAGGAAAGAATGGCGAAAAATTACCCTGGATGCCAATGATATAAGCAAGTCAATAAAAGGCGACCCCACACAATTGCAGTTTACCATTGATGATGTTGTCTTCAAACCTTTTTATGAAACCTATGGTCGCCACTCAGTGTACCTTGATGTAAGACTTCAATAACAGACGATGATACGAAATGTAAAAAGGAGACTAATTATCTGGCCTCCTTTTTACATTTCGTATTATAAATAGTAAACCGGTCATCCTGATATATCAGCTTAATCATGATTATCCGCGTTCAATTCCCCTCTGTGAAAGGGGTAATAAATTTAGTCTCATGAATTAGCGAAAAAAATACTCCCTCAAAAAAGCTAATCCCCAATTTTCCACCTTAACGCACGGAAGCAATAGTTTCCCTACTTTTATGCTATCGTTTGCGAGATATGGTGGAAAATGCGTCATACGACAACCAATTTTTACTTAGTCAGCTTGCCCAAAGTGATGAACAGGCTTTTATGACCCTATACCAGCGGTACTGGCAGAAAATATTCACCATCGCAAATAATCGCCTGGAAAATAGTCAGGAAGCAGAAGATATCGTTCACGATGTATTTATAAGTCTTTGGCAAAATCGGCATACCCAGCAAATACAGCAATTAGAAAATTATCTGGCTGTTGCAACTAAATACATAGTCCTTGGTCGAATTAAATCAAAGCTTCGGGAAAGAAAATACCGTGAATCAGTTGATACTGCCATGGTCGTTGAAATGCCTGTCGAAAGCAGTCTTCATTACAAACGAATTCTACTGAAAGTTAAAACCGAAGTAGAAAAGCTCCCCGAAAAATGTCGCATCATCTTCCAATACAGCCGAAATGAAGGCATGTCTGTAAAACAGATAGCCAAAGTGATGCATATTTCTCCTAAAACAGTAGAAAACCAACTTAACAAAGCCCTACGCCACTTACGTACTGCCGTCCGTACTTTCTTACCTCTTTTATTGATGGTACTTACCCATATCTAGCACCGAAGGTGCGGATGTCTGATGTCTGATGTCTGATGTCTGATGTCTGATGTCTGATGTCTGATGTC
>CBFGPM010000080.1:0-6726 GCA_965650685.1 uncultured Sediminibacterium sp. | reverse complement strand
TGTTAGGTGTTAGGTGTTAGGGACAACCTTCCCCAGATGACATTTATTGTTTAGAATAAAAAAAAATGTTCAAATCATCTTATTTCTTATTTCTTATTTCTTATTTCTTATTCCTTATTTCTTATTTCTTATTTCCTCCCTCCCCATCCCCACATCAGAAAGCTGGGAAACGCTTTTGCCCAGGTGGGTACATCGTGTTTCCCGTCTTCCAGTTCGAGGTAGTGGATATGTTCGTCGGTATATCCTTTGGCTTTTAGTTCAACGATTAAATCAAGTGCATCATCAATGCTATCGATCACGCCATTGTTGTTTCTGTCTTCCGCTTCATCAAGTAAGCCGCATTGAATAAATGTGCGGAGCCAGGGATAAAATCCGCCCTTTCTGATTTGTAAATGCATGAGGCGATCTTTTTCATCCTCGTATCCATCATCATACCCTTTTCTTCTCCACCATAATGATCCGCTAAAAATTCCCACCCTGTTAAATTCACTGGGATGATTCCACACAATATCCATTGCACTCAATGCACCTAAGGAAAAACCAGCGTATGATTTGTCTTTGAAAGAAGGTATTTGATAAGACTTTCGGATAAAGGGTAGTAATTCATCGAATATAAACTTGGTATACAAGCCCGCTTTTGCTCCTCGCCCTTTATAGTCTGCGGCATAGGCAGTTCCATATTCCATTTTTCTATCCGGACCACAATGAATGGCCACACATATCAAGGGTTCTATTTGCTTTTCATCGATGAGTTTATCCAATATTTCATCAAAAGGCATTTTTGGCAGATCCTGTCCGTCATTGATTAATAACAAACTAAGTTGCTCCTGTGGCTGTATTTGCAATGGCAGGTAAATATCAAAAACCACATCTCTTTCAAGATACTCGGAAAAAAGTGAATGTGATATAAGCTTTATCGCAGATAAATTAGTTTCTGTTCGCACATCGGTCATGTTTCAAATGTATTGAAAAGTCGGGAAGTCCGAAAGTCCGGAAGTCCGGAAGAGTAAAGGTTGTTTTGTATTTCCCTTTATTTCATCGGACTTTCGGACTTCCCGACTTCCGGACTTTTCTCCCCCAAATTCAAAAAATTCTAATTAAATTGAAAGCAAATACTGAATTATGAAAAAGATCGGCATCTTGTTTGGACAGGAAAGAAGCTTTCCGATGGCATTTGTAGAGCGTATCAACAGCAAACAAATTCCAGGAATCATGGCTGAACCTGTTAGAATCGACAAAGTAATGCAGGGCGAAACAAGTGGTTACGCTGTAATTGTTGACCGGATTAGTCAGGATGTACCATTCTACAGAGCTTTCCTGAAAAACGCGGCACTTTGCGGTACCGCAGTAATTAATAATCCATTTTGGTGGAGTGCCGATGAAAAATTCTTTAATAATTGTCTTGCAACCAAAATAAACGTACCAGTACCCAAGACCGTTATTTTACCTTCTCGCGATTTGCCGACGGATACTTCAGACCAGTCGTTTAGTAACCTGGCTTATCCATTAGACTGGGACGGCATTTTTGGGTATGTAGGTTTTCCTGCTTATATGAAACCTTTTGCGGGTGGTGGATGGAAAAATGTTTATAAACTTACGAGCATGGAAGATTTTTTTGAAAAACATAGTGAAACAGGTGAGCTCGTGATGTTATTACAGGAAGAAATAATTTTCGAAGAATACTATCGCTGTTATTGCATTGGTGGCAAACATGTGCGCATAATGCCTTATGAGCCGCGTAATCCACATCATTTGCGTTATGTAGCTGATTTCAAACCATCGGCTGCAAAACTCAAGGAAATGGAAGATATTGTTCTCCGCATTAATCGTTACCTGGGTTATGATTTTAATACGGTTGAACTGGCACTTCGCGATGGTGTTCCTTATGCGATAGATTTCTGTAACCCTGCACCTGATGCCGATCTGAAAAGCGTTGGACAGGAGAACTTTGACTGGGTAGTTGAAACAGCCGCCAATTATGCCATAGAAAAAGCACAGTCACAGGTAGAAGGAGCCGACAACCTTACCTGGGGAGAATATATTAAACGCAGCAGTGCCAAACAAAAACTCATCTGATAGGATATATGAATTACAATCATTTTACTTTAGGTGTTGAAGAAGAATATATGGTGCTCGACCCCCTCACCAGGGAACTGAAAAGCCATGAGCAGAAAATTGTGATTGAAGGACAAAAAATCCTGAAAGACAAAGTAAAAGCCGAAATGCACCAGGCTGTAGTGGAAGTTGGTACAGATATCTGTCGAAATATTGAAGAGGCATTTAACGATGTAGCTGCATTACGCGGTACAATTGCCAATATTGCCGGTGATCTTGGTTTATGGGTTGGTGCCGCAGGTACGCACCCATTCAGTCATTGGGAAAACCAAATGATTACAGACCATGTGAGGTACAATCAGATTGTAAATGAATTACAAGAAGCAGCACGCAGTAACCTGATTTTTGGCCTACATGTACATGTTGGCATGGAAGATCGAAAAATGGCAATCCATATTGCCAATACAGCACGTTATTTCCTGCCACACGTATATGCCTTAAGCACCAATTCTCCTTTTTGGGAAGGAAGAAAAACAGGGTACAAATCTTTCAGAACAAAAGTATTCGATAAGTTTCCTCGTACCGGTATTCCGGATTTCTTTGAAAGTATTGAAGCGTATGAGAACTACGTAAACCTGCTGATCAAAACAAACTGTATTGACAATGCAAAAAAGATATGGTGGGATATTCGTGTTCATCCGTTTTTCAATACGGTAGAGTTTCGTATATGTGATGTTCCTATGACCATCAATGAAACCATTACCATTGCTGCATTGTTCCAGGCTATTTGTGCCAAGATTTATAAACTCAGGATGCAGAACCTCAATTTCATGATGTACCAGCGCTCTGTAATCAATGAAAATAAATGGCGCGCAAGCCGGTATGGTATTGATGGTACATTAATTGATTTTGGAAAAGAAACAGAAGTAGATACCAAAACCCTGATCCTCGAACTACTCGATTTTGTGGATGATGTAGCCGATGACCTCGGCAGTCGTCCCGCACTGAATTATGTATCCAATATATTCTCACATGGTACCGGCGCCGACAGACAGTTAGGCGTATTCGACAAAAACCAGAACCTGGTAGAAGTGGTGGATTATATACATGACCAGTTTCTGGCGTTAAGTAGCTAGAGCAGCTACTAGCTGTCAGCTTCTGGCTGCTAGCAGATGGTGCTTGCCAATTTGTATTCGCTGATTATGGAGAATTTTCTACCCGGTAGAATCTACTAGCAGCTAGAAGCCAGTGGCTGGCAGCCAAATTTTAAGTCCCTTTTCGCATTTCCCCCTATAATTAAGACTTAAGTTTTGGTAATTTTCCGACAAAAGACCCTTTCCGGGCAACAATTCCACATAAAATGGTATCTATGTAGGTGACGTCAACCCACTAAACTACCCCGCAGGTGACAGAAAATGATCTGATTAGAGGCTGTATCAGGCAGGATAACAGTTGCCAACGCATGCTTTTCGATAGGTATGCTGGCAAGATGATGGCCGTATGCCTAAGATATGCCAACGACGCCATGGAAGCCGAGGATATGATCCAGGATGCCTTTATCAAGGTTTTCCAATATATAGGTCAATTTAAGTTTGAAGGCTCATTTGAAGGCTGGATCAGGAGAATTGTGGTAAATACCGCTATCCGTCACCTCGAGCGAAAAAAAATGAAGTTTAAGGATATTGACGACCACAGCAGCTCAGCCCCCCTGGTTGAAGCAAGTGCCTACACCCACCTTGGCGAAGAAGACCTGATGAAACTTATTAACCAGTTACCGGATGGATACAGACTTGTATTCAACCTGAATGTTATTGAGGGATATAGTCATGAAGAGATTGCAGAAATGCTACATATACAACCCGGCACCAGCCGCAGCCAATTAGTAAAAGCGCGGAAGATGCTGCAACAACAAATCTTACAATTACAAAAAATTGCTGTATAAAATGACCGATAACCAATTTGACCACTTCGTCAGGACCAAACTCCACGACCACTCTGCGCCTGTGCCTGCAGGGTTGTGGGAGAAAGTGAATCCTGCTAAAGATGATGATGACCGTAAAGGGTTTTTCATCCCTAAAATATATCGTTGGGGATTGCCACTGCTTTTATTAGTGGGTTCCCTGACCGGTTATTTTTTATTTAATAGCAATGCCGATTCTGGCAATAATAATAATCAAGCTACTGTGGCACAGACAGCAGCAAACAATAATTCATCAACAGAAAATCAAAAAAATACCAGCAACGAAACCAAGGCAACTTCCGGCAATAATGAAACAGCAACAAATGCAACTTCAGCATCCATTAACCAACAACCCCAGACTGAAACAATGTTGGCTGATAATCCTGCTGCAGTTACAGGCACAACAAATAATGCTAAATCTTTAATCCCCGCTTCAAACCAACCCTCAAACGGAAATAAACAGACTGAAAATATTTCTTCCGGTAGTTCATTGAACGATTTAACCATAAGTTCCACTAAAAGAAATGATTATACCAAAGGCAATATTGCAGCACCTGCAACAGGTAATAAATCTCAAAATAAAACCCTTACTGTTCCAGGTATTGGTAATACTAAACAAATTAATAACAATGAATCTATAAATACTGCTATTACTAATACTGATGATTCCTATCAATATCCTGTTTCCTTGAGCATGCCTTTTGAACCTGGCTATACAATTAATGCAGACAGAAATAGTTTTGGGTTTAGCGGACTTGCACAAAAAACTTCCCTAAACACCGCCTATTCAAAAAAATATAAAAGCGTAATTGTTTGTCCACCGTATAAAGTAAGAAACACCGATTGGTTCGCAGAAGTATATGTTTCACCTGATCTGGCTTTTAAAACGGTGGAAAACAGAACAGCAACTGCACAATACCTCGCTAAAAAAGACAGCAGTGAATCAATGCGTATTGGTTATTCTGCGGGTGTTAGAATTGTAAAACCGATTACTGATAATTTTCTGGTGAAAACAGGTTTGCAGTATACACAGATCAATGAGAAATTCACTTACCGTACAGAAGATGAAGTAAAAACCACTACCGTAATTTCTGTAAGAACAATTATTCGCGGACCGGGTGATACTTTGCGTATTTCAGATACAAGCACTGTAACGCAGGTTGGATTTAAGACAAACAGCATCAAAAATCGTTACCGTAGTTTTGATATCCCTGTTACTGTTGGTTATCAGTTCGGCAATGACAACCTTAAACTCGGCATAAATGCAGGCGTTGTATTTAATATATCCTCCTGGTACCAGGGAGTGATACTGGATAGCAGTCTAGCAGCAGTCCCCATCAGCAAAGGATCCAATCAGGTTTATAAAAATAATATCGGGCTCGGGTTATACGGAGGCATTAGTTTATTGAAAAAAATGGGCGACAATACACAATTGTTTTTTGAACCTTATTTCAGGTATAATCTCTCCGGCATTACCAGTGGACAAGCTTCTTATCAACAGAAATTTAGTCTAGGTGGATTGTCGATTGGCTTAAGGTATAATTTAAACAGACAATAACAGGCAACACTAAAACAACTTAACGTATCTAATTGATGAAGCGATAAGAAATAGTTATGAAAAAGAACATCCTCATCACCGCAGTAGTTAGTGTCTTCTTTTTTACAGCATGTAAAAAAGAATTCTCTGATAACTTTACCTCCTATCCCGGAGATCCAAGAAATGATACCGTTTGGGTTGCTAACACACCCAATAATGCACCAATACATCAATTGGCCAATCAATTTCTGCCAGACCTGATTATTGATACCTTTGATTGTAGTTTAGGAGATACGATTCAATTCAAAGATTATTTGACCATCAATGTTCCGGCAGGATCATTCACGGAAAATTCAGGTGCTGTTGCATCAGGAAAAGTGAGGATTGAATTTTTCAGGTTGAAGAAAAAAGGTGATTACATTAAATTCTTCAAACCAACTACATCTGAAGGTTACTTGTTGGAGAGTGGTGGCGGTTTTTTCATCCGCGTTATTAAAAACGGACAGGAATTAAAACTTGCTCCTAATGCATCTATTACAGTTCGCTTTACTGATACAGAAGATCCCAAAATAAATATGCAGGTGTTTCATGCAAGGGAAACCATACCTTTTATTTCAAGTGGAATCGACACTTTACATACCTGGACCAGACATACAGATACCAGTTGGATCAAAACATGGCAGGGACAGGATTCTCTTGGCAATGTATTAAAAGGGTATGAACTTACCACTACTAAACTAAGATGGACTTCTGCAAACAGGTTTATCGATAGTACTTTACCTCACACAAATATTTTTGCTTACCTGCCACAAAATTTCACAAATAAAAACACGGTAGTATATGCAGTCTTTGAAAACCAGAAGACCATAGTAAATCTGACTGCAGACTTTCGTTCAAGATCATTTACCACCATGCGCATTCCCAGAGGTGCCAAAATACGCATCCTCAGCTTCTCTCGTCTGGGAACTGATTTATACATGGGTGTAAAACTGGTAAATGATGTAGGAACAAACAATGTTTACAAGATAGAGCCTCAGAAGAAAAGTTTGAGTGATATACTGGCTTATATTAATGGGCTGTAGCTAAAAGCCGTTAGCTATTAGCCATTGCTGTCCGGTAAAAAATATCATTTTTCTCTGAAATTCTTCTACAGCAATCATTCTGTCGTAGTTTG
>CBFGPM010000079.1:0-6887 GCA_965650685.1 uncultured Sediminibacterium sp. | reverse complement strand
TATGGATATAATTCTCGATTATTTCCATTGCCAAAGGTTCATCATCTAATATGATACATTTATACTTTCTCATAATTCAATAGATAATTGAATGGAATAAATGTCAGCATTTTTCTCCTGTGTAAATTGGTGTTTATCTGGATAATATAATGCCAACCTTCTCCTCAGGTTTATCAGGCCCATTTGTTTGCCGGGTTTCTGAATTGAAGCCGAATAACTGTTTTCGCAATGAAATAATAATATATTTTCATTTAGTCGGCAGCTTATTTGAATGAAACTCTTTTTATGATCCGCTGCATGCACATACTTAAACGCATTTTCAACGATTGATAATAAAAGCATTGGTGCAATTTTGAATGATTTTTTGGGTATTTCATCAATCCTGTATTGTATATCGTATTCACTAATGTCTTTGCGGAGTTTTTCAAATTCTATGTAGTTAACCAGGTTATTTATATCGGCTTCAAGTGGAACAGTATTTTCGTCCGTTTCATAAAGCATATACTCCATCATATCTGATAACTTAAGTATGAGTTCAGGTGTTTTCGCTGAATTCTTTAAAGACAATGCATAAAGGTTATTTAATGTATTGAAGAGAAAATGAGGGTTGATCTGAGCTTTGAGCAGGGTTAGTTCTGTAGATAAATAATCAATACGCATGGCATTAATTTGCTCTTTTTGTCTGAATTGTTCTTTTAGGTAATAAAACAAAGAAGAAATCAGGATATATCTTAAAGCGAGAAAATAGTTGTTCCAGAATTGGATCGGGTTTGATTTATAGGTAATAAACATTTCTGATAAACTCCTGTAGTCGGCCTGATAACAAAAGGCAAATCCAGTCATTAAAAGCAAGTGTATCAGGCAGTATTCAATATATTTCTTTTTTACGTAGAATTGAGGTATCAGGTACCAAAGATTGATATAGGTAATACATGCCAATAAAAAAACACGGTAGAATAGTGAAAAGAAAAATACAAAAGGGTATTCGGGCAATAACCCGATTACATCAAAGATGAAAGAGCAAAACATCGTAATCCAAAACAATACATGGTAAATGATCCATGATTTTTTTTGCTTTTTTTGCATCTTTTACGGGGTTTGTATTAGTGCAAAGGTACTCGATCATTAGTCTTGCAACGCGCTCAAAAAACCCTTGGTAGTCGTTTTTGATCGAATTCTAAAGTTGTTTATCGGTAATGTTTAGGAGTCGAAATTTGCCATTAATAATATTGAAGTTCAATACCCTTCAATATGACGATCAAAAAACTACTGGTATTTCTAGGTATTTTCCTCCAAATTAAGGTTTCTGGTCAAACAATTACCCTGACACAGCCACCCAATGGCGGTAATCAAAAATCAGCCGTCTCACAATGGATGGGGATTGGGTTTGTTACCGTTACCTACCGGGGGCCAGATGTTCATGATAACAATGGAAATGATCGCAGGGGAAAAATATGGGGAAACCTGGTTCATAATGGGTTCGCGGATTTAGGTTTTGGACCATCTATGGCTTCTCCCTGGAGAGCAGGCTCCAATGAAATTACAACGATTCAGTTCTCACATGCTATGAAAGTAAACGGCAAATCAATTTTACCGGGTACTTATGGGTTGATGCTGGCTTTAGACTCCCTGAATGCATGGACCTGGATATTTTCCTCTGTTTCCACAAGTTGGGGTACGTATTATTATAATGAAGAAGACGATGTTCAGCGCATCCCGGCAAATCCGGAGAATGCACCATATTCAGAATGGTTAACGTATACATTTGAGCAAAGAAATGCTGCATCCTGTCAATTGTGGTTGAATTGGGAAGATAAACGGATAGGTTTTCGAATTGAACTTCCCAATGCCAATGATTTATATGTTGCCAAAATGAAAGAAGAATTGGTAGGATATGCTGGGTTTGATAGCCGGAATTGGATTCGTGCGGCTAAATTTTGTTTAGATAGCATGGTTCAAATGGAAAAAGGACTATGGTTCATTGACCGAGCACTTGATACAGCTCGCATGAATGGAATTATAGATGCGAATTCACTACGTATAAAATATGAACTTTTACTACAATTAAATAGGGGAGAGAAAGCGAAGTTGGTATTTGATCAGTTGGTCGGACTGAAAGAGCTCCTGGTAACAGATCTTTATTTGCTTGGAAGAAATGTACTCAAAAAAGGATATTTAAAAGAAGCATCCTCAATTTTTATTTCCAATAAAGAGAAATTCCCGATGGACAAATATTGGACAAATATGGGATTGGCATTATCTCTCACTGCTGAAGGAAAAAATACTGAAGCTATTGCATGCTGGGAACGAGTGATTGAAAATTCTCCACCAGATCGTATTGCCAGTATTCCTGAATATGAGGCACAAATAAAAAAATTAAAGGAGGAAAAATGAAACAACAAGGTGTTCCTCTATTTAACTGGTTCTTACTCTTATTTACTAACAACACTAAGAAAACTTTTATTTTTTTGCATACTCAAATTGCAAAGTTGATATGATATAAATAGGTATAAGAAACATCGTTATTAAGCAAACAGGTTACCTGACCGACAAAGTTTATCCCACTCTTGTTAACTCCCCAAGCTTATCAAAAGCGTAATGGTAACCTTTAATGAGAACAGGCAAGGTTTAGATTTCTCATGTGTGTAATTCGCATAGGGTACGCACATCGGCCTGTATTTCTATACGGGCCCATTTTCATTCATTGGTTTTATCCGCATGATGGGTTGAATTCAACAATTATTGTTTTCTATTTATAGAAACAGGTAGGTCGTTTTTTTATATAATGTATGATACATAAAAAGGGTTAATTTATGCAGACAATTACAATAACCGCAGCAGATGGTTACAAGTTAAGCGCACTTTATAGCAAGCCCGTAGGCCAAAATATTGGCTATATAGTTTTAAGTTCTGCCACAGGGATAAAAAAGGAATTCTATATAAATTTTGCCCGATATCTGGTTCAAAATGGTTACGCTGTTTTATTGTATGATTATAGAGGTATCGGCAAATCAGCTCCTGTAAACCTACGGAAATGCGCATCTTTTATGCATGAGTGGGGTACTCTAGATATGAATGCTGTTTTAGATTATATGGTAACCGAAAAAAAAGCGACCGATATTATTTGGGTTGGACATAGTGTTGGAGCACAATTGGTTGGATTTCTAAAACATAAAGAACATATCCGGAAAGTAATAGCTATTAGTGCAGCATTTGGCTACTGGAAATATTTTCCTTCCCCCATAAAATGGAAAATATGGGGGCTCTGGTTTTTTATAGGCCCACTTATGGTGTCTTTGTTTGGATATGGTGCGATGAAAAGAATTGGTTGGGGTGAAAATTTGCCGCGTAATATGATGAAAGAATGGAGAGAGTGGTGTTTAAGTAAAACCTACTTTACCTCAATGCTGAACAGGAAAATACATGCCGATAAATTTTATGGATTTGACATTCCGATCACTTCTGTATATATGAGTGATGATCCACTGGCAAATGATACTACAGCTCCTAAGATGCTATCTTTTTTCCCAGATGCTAAATATGAATTATTAAAACTTTATGTAGATGAATACACCCATTGTCCTGTTGGACATGTTGGTATCTTTCGGAAGAAATTTCAAAACAATCTCTGGCCATTGCTGGTAGAGATTATCGAAGGGAGTCATTATATGAAGAAAATTCAGCGATTATAATAAAACAAGCCTTGAATATGCATTAGAAATGCATATTCAAGGCTTGTTTTAGGTTAGCTTACCTAACGGCCTCCAGCTACTTCGCTGATTACTTTACCAACTGCGCCATTAGGCATTTGGATACTCAACATTGCCGCAACTGTTACAGCAATATCAGTCATATAGTGTTCTTTATAAGTTTTGCCCGGATTTACTTTCCATCCATACCATACTAAAGGTATATGAGAATCATAGGGGTTCCAAACGCTATGGTCTGTGCCTTTGGAATTATCTTTAAACCAGGCTGGTTTTGGAATTATTTGAAGCTCGCCGCTTCTATATGGAAAATATCCGTTGATTAATCTTTCACGAATGGTATGCTGAAGATTAGATTCCCCAAGTGTTGCTTTATCAACAACCCTGTAAATACCTTCTTCTTTTTCCATCATGTTAATAATGAATGATTTGATTTCAGTAAGATTTAGTTTTAATGAATCAATATCCTTCAAATTCAATGCAAGATTATAATAGGTTGAATTGATGATGCCATTCTTTAATTTGTATTTGGCCAACAGTTCGGCATTTATTTTTCGAACGATTGAGCCTAGTGGAATAGATCCACCCGGAAGATTGTGCTCCTTTAAAAATGCAGGAACATGCGCTGCACCATGGTCTGCAGTTAGAAACAATAAATAATTACCCTTTCCCACTTGCTGATCCAGAAAGTTCAGGAATTGCTCAACGTCTTTGTCAAGGCGCAGGTAAGTATCTTCCAGTTCTACAGCATTTGGACCATAAGTATGTCCAGCATAATCTGGCGATGATATACTAACTGCCAGGAAATCAGTTTCCTTTCCCTTACCCATCTTTTCATTGATTGCAGCCGCTTTGGCCATTTCAAATGTATACGTGGCTGCTTGGGGAATATGAGGAAGTTTATAGTAGTCTTTTCCTACATAGCCAGACAGGTCATAAGGGAAACTGGTTTTAGCTACTAATTCAGAACGTTCATAATCTTTTACATCTTCTGAACTCTGTGTATAGGTGTCAATTGGATAAAGCGTTTTCCAACCTTCTTTATAGTAGGTGTCTGGCAGTTTTTTGTTATTGAAGTCATTTACCCATTGAGGTAATTCTTTCATGTAATAAGTGCTTGAAATGAAAAGGCCCTTTGATTCGTCATACCAATAAGCAGCATTGGCCGAATGACCAGCCGGAAATATGGCACCGCGGTCTTTAATTGAAATGCCTATCACTTTACTCCTGAAATTTGTCGCAAGTCTTAATTCATCGGTTACTGTATTAGATACCATGTTGGCCGGGCTCATTTCACCATCCTTACTGTCAGAACCCACTGTTTTAACAGTTTTATCTTCTGCACAGTAAACGGTTCTTTGCATTTTAGTATCCCACCAATTGTTGCCGGTAATACCATTGATGGCAGGTACCGAACCTGTATAAACGCATGAATGACCGCAACCGGTTGCAGTAGGAGTATAGGGAATAAACGTGTTCTCACAACTAAATCCCTGATTCAACAAGCGGTTAAATCCACCCTTGCCATAGCGATTTTGGTAGCGGTAGAGGTAGTCCCAACGCATTTGATCAACCATGAGTCCAACCACCAGTTTTGGTCTTGAAACGCCATTTGTGGCTGGTGCAGGGGCTTTCTGAGCGTGTCCGGCTGTTGTTATAACCAGGAGGCTTGCAATAAACAGAATTCTTTTCATGAGATTGAGTTTTCCTTTGTAGAAGCTTAAAACAGGGTGAAGATACGATACCGTGTATAAATCAGCTTGCCCCATAGTCTTAAAAAGATTAGTTTTGCGTCAATTTCGAACCAAAGTAATAATTTAATAATATGGCAGACATTTTTGAGAAACTGGTTAAGAACTATGGTCCAATTGGTCAGCACCGTGAGCGTGCGCATGGTTATTTCGCTTTTCCAAAACTGGAAGGTGAAATTGGAAGCAGGATGATTTTTCGTGGAAAGGAAATGATTGTCTGGAGCCTGAATAACTACCTGGGTCTTGCTAATCACCCGGAAGTTCGTAAAACCGACGCAGAAGCTTCTCAGCAGTTTGGTCTTGCATTACCTATGGGAGCAAGGATGATGAGCGGAAACAGTAATTACCACGAGCAGTTAGAGCAGGAACTGGCCGCTTTCGAATCAAAAGAAGATGCTATCCTGATGAATTTTGGTTATCAGGGTATCATGAGTGCTATAGATGCAATTTGTGGCAGACATGATGTGATTGTTTATGATGCAGAAAGTCATGCTTGTATAATTGATGGATTACGTTTGCACCCCGGACATCGTTATGTATTCAAGCATAATGATATGGAGGATTGTGAAAAGCAATTACAACGTGCAACCGCTTTAATTGAAAAACAAAAAACCGGTGGCATCCTTGTAATTACCGAAGGTGTATTCGGAATGGCCGGTGATCAGGGTAAATTAAAAGAAATAGCCGCATTAAAAGATAAATATGAATTTCGTCTGCTGGTAGATGATGCACATGGTTTTGGTACACTTGGTGAAACTGGAGCAGGTGCAGGTGAAGCACAGGGTTGTCAGGATGCAATAGATCTTTATTTCTCCACTTTTGCAAAATCAATGGCATCAATCGGTGCATTTATGGCCGGACCAAAAATCATCATCGATTTTATTCGTTATAATATCCGCTCTCAAATCTTTGCCAAAAGCTTACCGATGCCTATTGTAATTGGTAACCTAAAAAGATTGGATATGTTGCGCACCATGCCTGAGTTAAAAGAAAAACTCTGGAGCAATGCCATGAAATTGCAGAATGGACTAAAAGAAAGAGGTTTTGATATTGGTAAAACCGATACTCCTGTTACACCTGTTTATATGAAAGGTGGGGTAGAAGAAGCTACTGCAATGGTAATGGACCTCCGCGAAAACTATCATATTTTCTGTTCTATTGTTGTGTATCCGGTAATTCCTAAAGGACATATCATCTATAGATTGATTCCTACAGCCGCACATACGGATCAGGATATTGAAGAAACATTGAAAGCTTTCAGTGAAACCAAAGCTAAACTGGATGCCGGAGCTTATAAGGTAGAAGCGATTCCTGATATGGCGGAAGTGAAATAAACAGAGGAACAGAGGAACAGAGGAATGATAAATTTCGAAGTTTGAATCGTCCGTAAATAAGTTGACAGATTAAAAAATAGTCCCGGTTGCCTCAG
>CBFGPM010000078.1:0-7013 GCA_965650685.1 uncultured Sediminibacterium sp. | reverse complement strand
GATTTTCAAGATCTATCATGATAAATCTTGAAAATCATGATAATCCGTGTTCTATCCTACCCTTGACCTACAGCCAGGAGCTATTTTTCCCCGGACACATTGGTTCAACAAGCAAATATCTACCCATCTCATCCCCATCCGATCCCCATCAACCCCCGATCAAAGTCCCTCCTTTATATAAAGATTGGATATAGGAATTTGAAGGATGTTTATGATGATTTTTATTCATGTTATACAAATCTCTTAATTGAACCTGCTATTTTAAGACTTGTTTTATACCCACTTATGAGAGGACATTTGTCGTATAGCTCATGGTGCAGGGGTTATCGCAGGATGCCAGGTTCAGTTCCATTCTTCATTTTTTTTCGCCCGACTCACTGAAAACCTATAGTTTTAGTGCGCTCAAAAAAATACAACATGCTTAGAAAAACTTGCTTCAGGCTGCTTTGTTTGTTGATGCCAGCCATCACTATGGCGCAGCAAACTACCGAGTATCCTAACGATTACCTTAGTCCCGAATTCCATGCTGGCCGCAGAGCTGCATTCAGGGAAATGATGCCGGATAATTCCGTAGGTGTATTTTTCGCTTCGCAGGTAAGGGTAAGAAACAATGATGTTGATTACCAATATGCACAAAGCAAAAATTTTTACTATTTAACGGGACTTGAAGAACCCAATTCACTTCTTCTGCTCTTCAAAAAACCAGTAACCATCCTTGGTGCCACCGGAACAGAGTTCATTTTTGTACAGAACCGCAATCCACAACAAGAAATGTGGACAGGTAAAATTTTGGGTGTGGATGGCGTTAAGAATAAATACAAAATAGCGAACGTATTCACCAACGATAAATTCACTGCCAGTACTTTCGATTTTAATACGGTAGATACCATATTGAGTTTATATAAAGGAGAAGATATTCTATCGAAATACAGCAACCGCGACCAGTTATCACGTATGGCGGCTATTGTAGACAACTTCATCACCGAATCAAAAAAACCACTTGGCGATCGCTCTACACGTATGATCATGTCGTCATTACGGGGGATTAAACAGCCGGAAGAAATTAAGCTGCTGGAGAAAGCTGCAGCTTATAGTGTTGAAGGTCACAATGATGTGATCCGCGCTGTAAAACCTGGCATGACAGAATACCAGGCTCAGGCTATTATGGAATATAATTTCAAGAAAAATGGCTCTGAATATCCTGGCTATCCAAGCATCAACGGTTCATCTGAAAACGCTTGTGTGCTTCACTATATTACCAACCTGCGTAAAATGAATGACGGTGATTTGTTGTTGAGTGACTGTGCAGCTGAATACCATGGTTATACCGCCGATGTTACTAGAACCATTCCGGTTAATGGCAAATTCACCCCGGAACAGAAATTGATTTATGAACTGGTATTAGAAGCGCAGGATTCTGGTTTTGCAGCCTGTAAACCAGGCGCACCATTTGGAGATGTAGATGCTGCCGCACGTCGTGTAGTTAACCGTGGCTTAATCAAGCTGGGCATTGCTGCCAATGAACAGGAAGCACGTCAGTACTTTCCACATGGCACATCGCACCACCTTGGGTTAGATGTACATGATATGGGTCCACGTATTTTACAGGAAGGTGTTTACATTACTGTGGAACCTGGTATTTATATTCCTCCTGGAAGCAAATGCGACAAAAAATGGTGGAG
The DNA here is from genome assembly GCA_965650685.1 of uncultured Sediminibacterium sp. Classification (GTDB taxonomy): domain Bacteria; phylum Bacteroidota; class Bacteroidia; order Chitinophagales; family Chitinophagaceae; genus Sediminibacterium. The sequence goes on along the minus strand of CBFGPM010000078.1, from coordinate 5,331 downwards.
TATTGGTGTTCGTATAGAGGATGATATCCTGATCACCAAAGACGGACATCGTAACCTCTCTGCCGGCTCACCACGCTCGGTTGCAGAAATAGAGAAGATGGCAAAGCAGAAAAGCATATTTGATAAATAAGAAATAAGGAACATGGAATAAGAAATCAGGAAGTAGGATTTGTTTTTCCCTTTCTGATTTCTTATTCCTTATTTCTTATTTTTCTGTTTCATCTCTCTTCTACAGTTTCGGATTATTTTTATGTCTCTCCGCGTCGCGGATATTTTTCTTTTCAAAATTCTTCTCCAGTGCCTCTGTCAGATTTACGCCTGTTTGGTTGGCCAGACAAATTAATACCCATAATACATCGGCCATTTCATCGCTGAGTTCTTTGCCTTTGTCGGATTCTTTGAACGACTGTTCCCCGTATTTTCTCACCATCAGTCTGCTTAACTCTCCGACTTCTTCCATTAAAATGCCGAGATTGGTTAATTCATTGAAATAACGCACACCAGTGGTATTAATCCATTGGTCTACCTGTTCCTGAGCTGCTGCTATGGTCATAATGATTTGTTTTGATGGTTGATGGGGGCATCAGCATGAATGGTTTTTATTTTCATCACTGTTGCTATTGAATAAGCCCGTTGTTTAGCAAGCTCGGCTTTATCGCCACTGAATAATTCATCTACTGTTGCCTGGAATAAAGTTACCCACTGATTGAAATGAGCGTCTGTAAAAGGCGACTTTTCATGCAGGTGTTTATGTGCCGCAATCGCATTTGCTTTGTATCGCGCCACACCAAACAACACCGTTTCCCAGAAATCTATAATAACAGGTAGGTGCTTTTCCAGATCCATTTGCATTACAGAAGTAAAATAATGCCCGATAACAGCATCAGGAATGGCTTTCTGATAAAAGGCACGCATGAGTGTTTCAATATCTGCCCGACTTTGAATGTCCATTACTCTTTGTTTTTTGAATCCATCACAATGGTTACCGGACCATCGTTCAGTAAACGCACTTTCATATCGGCACCAAAAATACCAGTTTGCACCGGCTTACCCAGATCACCAGATAACTGTTTAATCATTTCCTCATACATGGGAATGGCAATATCAGGTTTGGATGCACGTATATAAGAAGGCCTGTTGCCTTTTTTAGTACTGGCATGCAGGGTAAACTGGCTTACCAGTAAAATTTCACCATCGACATCTTTTACCGATAAATTCATCACCCCATCGGCATCGTTGAATAATCGAATGTTTACGATTTTATTACTTAACCATTCTATATCTTCTTTGGTATCAATGTCTTCAATACCCACAAGTACCAGTAAACCATGTTGTATACTTCCTGTGATGTGCCCATCAACCTGAACACTTGCTTCACTTACCCTTTGAATCACAATTCTCATAATTGATTCCGCTTTTTGTACGAACTTTATTTTGTAATGAAGATAGATATTAGAACCGAAATACAATTCCAGACTGCACGCAGTGGCGGCAAAGGCGGTCAAAATGTGAACAAAGTGGAAACCATGGTAGAAGGCCGCTGGAAAGTGGCAGACTCTGTATTTTTTACCGATGAAGAAAAAGCCATGATCATAGATCGACTAAGCAATCGGATTACAGATGATGGTTATCTGCTGGTAAAATCACAATCTGAAAGATCGCAATTGGGCAATAAGGAGGAAGTGATCCGTAAAATCACCCAGCTTATCACTACTTCCCTTATTAAAAGGAAAATTCGCAAGCCCACAAAACCCAGTAAAGCAGCGAAGGAGAAAAGATTGGAGTCAAAGAAAATGCATACCCGTAATAAAGCGCAAAGAAAAAAAATCAACAAGAACGATTATCTCTGAATTGTGAAAAAAATATTCTGCCTCTTATATCTCATAACCTGTTTTTTTGCTGAAGCAAGGGCCCAAAAAGTTCGGCCACTAACCATACAATTCGTTAATCGATTCGGTACCGACCCGCTAATACCAGAACAAACCTATTACCTGGGTAAGGATACACTGGTTGTAAATCGTTTCAAATATTATGTTTCGCATATTAAACTCACCAACAGCAAGGGCAAAATTTTCACACTAGCCAATGAATATTTCCTGATAGATATTGCTGATGAAAAAACTACCCGGTTAACACTAAGCGTTCCGGAAGATGATTATGTTGGCATTGGTTTTTTATTAGGTGTTGATAGTATCCGCAATGTATCCGGCGTTCAAACAGGTGCATTGGATCCATTGCAGGGTATGTTCTGGACCTGGAACACCGGTTATATCATGGCCAAACTAGAAGGAACAGCCAGTAGTTCGATGATTGCGGGTAAACAGTTTACCTATCATATTGGAGGATTTCGCAACAACCAGAATACCACAAGAAATATTGAATTAAAGAGTCCTGTATTTACCCATTCAATATCCATTGTTGCAGATGCTTCTGTCTGGTTCAAAGACATTGATATTGCCAAAACGCCTATTTGTCATAGCCCCGGTGCACTGGCCATTCGTTTTGCCAATAATTACAGCACCATGTTCTCGATCAACCAGCAACCATGAGGTATTCAAGAACCATAATAACCATTGCCATTCTTGCTTCGTTGTCTATTTCATGGATCACACTCAACAACATTATTAAACCAACACCTGTTTCTTTTATAGTTCCGAAGGGTTGGCCTAAACCGGTATATGATTTTAAATCGAACCCACTTACCAAAGAAGGTATTGAACTTGGCAGACAGCTATTTTATGATACACGATTGAGCAAAGACGGATCTATCTCATGCGGTACCTGTCACCAGCAATTTGGTGCATTCAATACTTATGATCACAACCTGAGTCATGGTTTTAATAATTCTCTCACCACCCGCAATGCACCTGGATTATTTAACCTCGCCTGGCAAAAAGAATTCATGTGGGATGGCGGTATAAACCATCTGGATCTTCAGCCATTGGCACCTATTACTGCAGAAAATGAAATGGCAGAGAACCTCGTGAACCTCATTAAAAAGCTACAGGCAGAAAAAGCATACAGGCAATTATTTAAAGCTGCTTTTGGCGACGAAACCATCAGTACACAACGTATTACCAAAGCACTCAGCCAGTTCCTGCTCACTTTTGTAAGTAGCAATAGCAAATATGATCGGGTGCAAAGAGGACTTGACACTTTTATTCTCCCGGAAAAATTGGGATACGAAATCTTTAAGCAGAAATGTGTTAGTTGTCATACCGAACCCTTATTTACCGATTACAGTTACCGTAATATTGGTATGCCTCTTGATCCTTTTCTTAAAGACCTTGGTCGCATGAAAATTACCAATGAAAGCAGTGATTCACTGAAGTTCCGTGTACCCAGTTTGAGAAATGTAATGCGCACTTTTCCTTATGGGCACGATGGTCGCTTTTTTTCCATCATAAGTGTAATGGATCATTACAGGAAAAATATGGTGATCGGGTCAACCACCGACAGCTTGCTAAAAACCAGGCTTCCTCTATCCAATTTTGAAATAGGACAAATCACTGCATTTCTATACACACTTACCGATACAAGCTTTCTCAATAACCCAAACCTTGCCCAACCAGGCAAAGGAATCAGTACCACCGCTCCGGCAGATATTCATAATAATTAATGAATGTTCCGGGCTATTCTTGAATTTAATGGGAAGAAATACGATGTTTGTGGAAAGAGTCCGAGAGACCGGAAGTCCGAAAGTCCGAAAACAGCTGATTCTTATCTTTCGGACTCCGGACTTTCGGACTAAAAAAATTGCATTGAGTAGTATCAAAAAATTAGCAGGACAAACATTATGGTACGGTGTTCCCACCATTGCCAGTCGCTTTTTGGGGTATGCACTGAATATTCTGTTATTCTGGTGGTATGAACCAAGCAGTACAGCGAGCATTACGCAGATATATGCGTTAATTCCTTTCTTTAATATTTTATTTACCTATGGACTTGAAACAAGCTATTTCAGGTTCATTCAGGATAATGATAAAACAAAAGTGTTTAATACACTCACCATATCTATTCTTGTAAGCACCATTATTTTCACTGGCCTTCTTTTATGGCAGTCACCGGCTATTGCTAAACTGATTGATTTCGCTGACCATCCGGAATACATCAGGTGGATGGCCTGGATCCTTTTTTTTGATACTATTTCTATCATCCCCTTTGCCAAACTTAGGCAAGAGGGCAGACCAAGGATGTTTGCATTTATTAAGGTATTCAGTATTGCAGTGAATGTATTGTTGGTATTATTTTTTATTGGGTTTTGCCCAAAACTCTACAAAGAAGATCCACAAAGCGCCTGGTTATTTTTTTATGACCCAAGCATTGATATTGGTTATTATATCATTGCCAATGTTATCTCTGCTATCGTTACCTTACTCTTGCTCACCAAAGAACTTATCAGTTTCCGGTTCTCGTTCGACTTCAATTTGTGGAAGCGTGTAATGAATTATTCTTACCCATTGATCATTGTAGGACTTGGCGGCATGATCAATGAAATGTTGAGCAGACTTGTTTACACCAGGGTACTTAATTTACCTCGTGAAGAAGAATTGAGACAGTTGGGTATTTTCGGTGCCAATTATAAAGTAGCCGTACTCATTACCATCTTCATACAGGTATTTCGTATGGGTGCAGAGCCTTTCTTTTTTAACCAGGCAAAAGAAGATAATGCACAGCGCACTTATGCAAGGGTGATGAAGTTTTTCGTGATTACCTGTGCATTTATGTGGCTGGCTATTATGGTAAACCTTCCTTTGATAAAATATTTGTCGTACGGCTCTCATGCGGCTGAATATGGTGAAGGTCTTGGCATTGTTCCCATACTGGGAATGGGTTCTGTGCTCCTGGGTATTTACTATAACCTGAGTGTATGGTACAAGCTTACTAATAAAACGCTTACCGGTGCCTGGATTACCCTGGCCGGGGCGGCGATTACCATTCTCCTCAATATCTGGTGGATTCCTTTATTCGGGTATAACGGAAGTGCATGGGCAACATTTGCCTGTTATGCATTTATGATGGTCATTAGTTATAAGCTCGGGCAAAAATATTACCGTATTCCCTATGCAACTAAAAAGTTACTCGCTTATCTCACAATTGTTACCCTCCTTTTTTTAATTCACCAACTCTTTGTATACTTTGTTGATGCTTTATGGGCAGGAACTTTATTTGGACTGATTTTATTAGCTGTGTTTGCCTGGTTTATTTTATTGGTGGAGCGAAAAGAGTTTCAAAAAATGCCTGTAATTGGTAAATACATCAAATAACCCGAGTACACCTCTGCGGCTTCCTCTGTTATCTCATGTTCCCTGCGGTGAGTTTACTCGTTAC
>CBFGPM010000077.1:0-7584 GCA_965650685.1 uncultured Sediminibacterium sp. | reverse complement strand
AATAATAAAATGAACTATATCCCACTTGACAATGCCATTAAAGCAAAACAAAAAATTTCAGACGACTGGATGAAAATCGTTAAGATTCTAGCCAGTTAATATCAAGCAAACAGAGAAAGGATCGTAAACCAATAAACATACCCTCCACAATGTCAAAGAACCTAGACAAGTACCTGCACAAGAATATGGACAAACAAGCAGGACTTGAACACGTAAATCATAAGACAAAGATTGTTGCAACTGTTGGACCTGCATGTGATAGCTATGAGCAATTACTGGCATTGGTGAAAGCGGGTGTAAATGTGTTCCGACTGAACTTTTCACATGGAAGTCATGAAGACAAACAACGCATCATTGAACATATTCGCAATATCAATAAAACACAACCTTATAATATTTCCATTCTTGGCGATTTACAAGGACCGAAACTGCGTGTGGGTGAAATTGAGAACAATGCATTAGATGTAAAAGTGGGCGATATACTCACTTTTACCAATGAAAAATGTATTGGCAATCTTGAAAAAATATATGTCTCCTACCCTAATCTTGCAGGCGATGTGGTTATTGGAAATATCATCATGATTGATGATGGCAAGATTGAAGTAAAAGTAGTCAGCATTGAAAAAAATGGTGACGTTAGAGTAGTGGTAACACTTGGTGGCATACTCTCATCCAAGAAAGGAATCAACCTGCCGGATACCAAAATTTCCTTGCCTGCATTAACAGAAAAGGATTTGATTGACCTTGATTTTATCATTGAACAACAACTTGATTGGGTAGCCCTGAGTTTTGTGCGTAGTGTAAAAGACATCGTTATTCTCAGAAGCAAGCTTACTGAAAAGAAAAGCAAGACGAAGATCATTGCAAAAATCGAAAAACCGGAAGCATTGGTAAATATTCGTGATATCATTATTGAAAGTGATGGTATCATGGTTGCTCGTGGCGACCTGGGTGTTGAACTTCCTGTTGAACAAATACCTTTGATCCAGAAAGAACTGATCCGTAAATGTATACACCGGGCAAAACCAGTTATCGTAGCTACCCAGATGATGGAAAGTATGATAGACAGGGTAAAACCAAACAGAAGTGAAATTACAGACGTAGCTAATGCTGTACTTGAAGGTGCAGATGCTGTAATGCTGAGTGGTGAAACTGCTGCAGGTAACCATCCGGCATTGGTAGTTGAAACCATGCGTAAAATTATCCTGGAGGTAGAGAAAAAAGAATACAGGTATAACAGATCTGAAGACCTAAAACCTCAACCACACTCACCATCTTTCCATAGTGATGCTATTTGCTATAACGCATGTAAGATTTCTGAAGATGTTGCAGCAACAGCATTAGTTGGTATGACACAAAGCGGTTATACTGCATTTATGCTGAGCAGTTACCGTCCATCTTCCCCACTTTACATTTTCACAAAAGAAAAAACACTGGTAAATCAGTTAAGTCTGAGTTGGGGTGTGCGCGCATTTTATTATGCTGAAGAAGATAGTTTGGATGATATTATTTTCGACCAGATTAATATCCTTAAAGAACGCGGATTTGTAAAAGCCGGAGATGTGGTTGTAAACACAGGTTCAACTCCTGTAGATCAGCATCTTCCAACCAATATTATCAAACTCACTAAGGTTATTTAGTGCCTTTCATAATTTAATTGCACAAAAAGATTCCCCGGTGGGAATCTTTTTTTATTTTGTTACTTCATACATTGGGTTGATTATCAGGTTATTTTCAATATAATTAATCAGAAATACGTGCATTAAAACGCAAAAACAGGCTAAATAGTCCGCATAAAAAAGGTCATATATGCAGGTTTTTGCGTTTTTCGAGAAATCGCTGTATTTTCGTAAAACTAAAGTCATGACAAACATGGTTGACTCTTTTGAAAAGATTCCGGTTAAAATTTACCCTAGCTCTAAGGATGGATCAAAATATGTAGCAGCGGAGATTGCGGCCCTGATAAGGGAAAAACAGCAAGCCGGACAACCCTGCATTCTGGGGCTTGCAACGGGATCTACTCCTATCAGTATGTATGCTGAGTTAGTGCGTATGCATAAAGAAGAAGGACTTAGCTTTTCCAATGTAATCAGTTTTAACCTCGATGAATATTATCCTATTGAAAAAGATGCCTATCAGAGTTATTGGAGTTTTATGCATAGACACCTTTTCAATCATGTAGATATAGATCCCAAAAACATTCATATCCCGGGAGGTGACTGGCCAAAAGATTCGATTAAAAAGCATTGTAGTGAATATGATAAGTTAATAGAAGATTTGGGTGGCATTGATTTACAAATTCTGGGAATTGGTAATAATGGACATATTGGTTTTAACGAACCGGGCTCCAGTATTCATTCTACCACAAGACTTGTAAACCTCGATAATACTACCAGAATTGCCAACGCATACGAATTCCAAAATATTTCGAAAGTGCCTCGTCTGGCAGTTACAATGGGAATTCAGGTAATTATGAGAGCCAAGAGAATATTGCTGATGGGTTGGGGAATGAAAGGGAAAATTGTTGCACGATCTGTGGAAGGAGATGTAACAGAACAAGTGCCAGCTAGTATTCTTCAACAACACAATGATTGCACTTTTGTTATTGACGAAGCTGCATCCGCTGAATTAACCAGGATTAAATCGCCATGGTTAACGGGAGAATGTGAGTGGACGCCTAAAATGATTAAACGTGCGGTCATAAACCTGGCTTTGAAATTGAATAAATCCATTTTGAGTCTTACTGAACTTGATTACAACGAGAATGGTTTATCCGATTTAATTGTAGAAAAAGGAGAAGCTTACGAAATAAATCTGCAGGTTTTCTACATGCTGCGAGATAGCTTAACAGGATGGCCCGGTGGCAAAGCCAACGCAGTAATACCTGCACACCCTGAAAGGAGTAGCCCATATCCAAAAAAATGCCTGATCTTCTCTCCTCACCCGGATGATGATATCATCAGCATGGGCGGCACTTTTATGCGACTGCATGATCAGGGGCATGAAGTACATGTGGCCTATCAGACAAGTGGAAATATTGCTGTCACTGACGAATTTGTAACACGTTTCCTTGATTTTGCCGTTGGATTTGAGGATTTATTCGGCATAGACAATGAGAAGAGTCAACATATCCTCAAATCTGCGAGTAATTTCATTGCATCAAAACAAAAAAATCAGACCGATACCAATGAAATCAGGGCTATTAAGGGTTTGATAAGAAGATGTGAAGCTAAAGCAACCTGCAGGTATGTAGGGTTGCCTGATGACCGCTGGCATTTTATGAACCTGCCATTTTACGAAACAGGCACCATCGACAAAAAACCGATGAGTGAAGCAGATATTGAAATTACCATTGCCCTATTACGCAAATTGCAACCACAACAAATTTATTGTGCCGGCGACCTCGCTGATCCGCATGGAACACATAAAGTTTGCTTAGATATTGTTTTTGAAAGTCTTCGCAGAATTAAAGCCGCCGGAGATAGCTGGGTAAAAGATTGCTGGGTATGGTTGTATAAAGGCGCCTGGCAGGAATGGGATATCGCTGAAATTGAAATGGCAATCCCTATGAGTCCGGATCAGGTAATGAAAAAGCGTTTCGGCATCTTCATACACCAGTCGCAAAAAGACATGGTACCTTTTCAGGGAAGTGATAGCCGCGAATTCTGGCAAAGAGCAGAAGACAGAAATGCAAATACAGCCAATCTTTATGCAGCATTGGGCATGACAAAATATGCCGCAATGGAAGCATTTGTTCGCTGGCATTATTAATTAGCAAAACCATTCCTATAAAACCTCCGTTATAAAACAAAACGGAGGTTTTATATTTGCCGGATGCAGGATAAAGGACATAACCAGCTTTCTATTCAGTCAAATTGGCCTGAAGCATGGCAAAACATGGTTTTCAGGAGAAAGCTTACCATAACTGGTATTATTCTTTTCATTATTATCCTTTGCTTACCGCCCTTCTTTCAATACATAGAGCAAAGAGAAGGCGCCTATATGCACGATCTTGTTTTACAGGCCATCCCAGCAACGGATGTATCCTTACCTACTTTTCTGATTATTTGGGGGATCAGCGGGTTAGTTATTGTAAGAATGATTAAAGACCCGGGATTTGCCTTACTCATGTTATCATCATTCACCCTGCTTTGTATTGCACGAATTGTTAGTATTACGATGGTACCGCTAAACCCGCCTGATGGACTAATCAAACTTAAAGATCCGTTGACCAGTATGATTTATGGGGGGAAAGATAAATTCATAACCAAAGACCTCTTCTTTTCTGGACATACTTCAAATATGTTCCTGATGTGCCTTTGTCTGCCGAAAAAAATGGATAAATACCTGGCATTAATTGCAACCATTATAGTTGGCATTCTTGTACTCGTGCAGCATGTACATTATACGATTGATGTATTGGCTGCATTTCTTTTCACTTATGTAATATACAGGGTAAGTATACGAACAAGCACCTATTAAAATGCTTCTGCCAGTTGAAAATAGAACCCGCTGTTCTGACCTTTTCCAATTCCGTAATCAATCCTAAGGTTTAGTTTTTCAGAGGCATTCAGCGCATAGCGTAGTCCCCCACCAAATGAGTATTTCAGGTTTTGAAAATTTAAGGCATTAATATCATGTGCTACATTGCCGCAACTGGCAAAAGCGACAATGCCGATTTTTTTATATAAATGTCTCCGGTATTCACCCTGAAGCACAAATTGCTGTAGATCTCTAAAGCGGCCCTGATAGTAGCCACGCATGGTATTATCTCCTCCAAAAGCAGCCTGACTTCTCAAAGGCACCGATTTGCCAATATTACCAAATAACCAGGCCTGCGCCGCAAAAACACCTTCCCTGCCAGCAGGCATAAACTTGCGGAAATCAAGTACGAAATTGGTATAGGGAAATTGAGAACCGGTAACCTTACTAAAATGGTTAAAATACCCCTGTGCAAAAAATCCCTTTGTAGGATAAAAAGCATGGTTTCGGCTGTCATATGTGAGGCTAAGTCCAAGACCGGAAACATGGTAATTATACCTTCCATCTATCTGTTGCTGGTCGAATAAACCTCCAGGCTGGTATTTTATATCCCATACTCTTTGGTACTCGTATAATAACCCTCCAAAAAGCCTTGGGGCAATTTTTTTCATAAAATGCAGGTATACGTACATCTGTTTGAATGAATAGTCTTCTGACTTACCGTCCAGTGTATTTTTACCCAATCCCCAGAATTTATCGGGAAATGAACTAAAGGAAACCTGTTCGTTAAATATCCATTTTTCATTATGGAGGTATTGTGTACCTCTAAAAGACGATACCAGTTGCTTTCTTAATGAATACAAAGCGCCAAATTGCAGACTCGAAGTGCGCGATATAGAATCAGTTTTTGAAGCCCGGAATGTATAAGAAGCAGCTCCTCCAAATGCCCAACTTGTTTCGACGGATCGGGTCATGGCTGGGAAAACGACGAGTTTGGGTTTTTTATGGGTGGAATCTTGTGCCCCTACTGTGGAAAAACAGGTCAAAACCAATGCTGATAACCATAATTGCCTGATAATAGGTGTCATATAAATGCAAAATAAGCCGTTGATACCATTATAATGAGAAATCTAGCTATAATTTGCTTATTTTTGTTTGTTTTACAGACCTTGGTGCTTTACAATTTTGTAATAAATAATTAACATTACAGTTATATACTAAACGAACCGGATTCGAATGAAAAAATGGGAAAGTCATTTTAAGCTTGGCGATACGGTAACCCCCGAGCAATTGGATTTTTTTGACAAGCATGGTGTAATCGTGTTTCGCAATTTCCTGGACAAAGAAAAAGTAACCACTTATATTAGTGAGTTACAAAGACTGGAAAAACAGTGGCTTGATGAAAAAAAGGATAAGATCAATGGTATACCTCTGAAGTTTGGAAAAGACGATCAGGGTAATACTACTATTCAACGCCTTTGCTTCAGTTCACTTTACAGCAATGCGCTTCACGATCTTTTGGGAGACGAAAGACTCAAAGCTTTAACGGCATTTCTGCAACCTTATGAAGGTCGCATTGCAGAAAACGAAAAGGATGGTCTTGTAATCAATAATTACATCAATACCCCCAACAGTACATTTACCCAAATGGGATGGCATACAGATAGTCCAAGAGATTTATTCATGGGACAGAAAATTATGCCAATGTTGAACGTAGGTATACACCTTGATACCTGTCCTTTTGAAAATGGTGGATTACGCGTTTTACCAGGTACCCACAAACAGGGTATGTTCAAATTATTATTTGGCAAGAAATATTTCATTGATAATAATGATGACCCAAGAGAAGTTGGGTTTGATATTTTCTCTGGTGATTTATCTGTACATGATGGTCGTTTATGGCATCGTGTGAAACAATCACCAAAATTTGGTGAAGAAAGCCGTAGAAGGGTTATGTATGTGCCAATTGTTACTGGTAAATACAAACCAAAAGATGAAAACAGTAAAACACCGTTTTATCATCGCTTCACTGGCAAAGTACACCACTAATTAAATAGAAAATTTTATTATAAAAGGTCAACTTTGGGTTGACCTTTTTCATTCAAAATAATTCAGCATCATGTATGCATTAGTTACAGGCGCGAGTAAGGGAATTGGGAAGGCGATAGCCATAGAACTTGCTTCAAGAGGTGTAAACCTTTTATTGGTTGCCAGGGATGTTTCCTCGTTGGAACAGCTTAGTGCTACCCTAAAAAAAGCATACCAGGTTGATGTGCAGTTTTTGGGGCTTGATTTATCACAACCCAATGCTGTACAAACCTTACATACCTGGATAGAAACAAATCTATACCGTATAAATATCCTGGTGAATAATGCCGGCTATGGTTTAAGTGGCGCTTTTACAGATTATACCCTCGAAGAGCATTCCACAATGATGCAGGTTAATATGCAGGTACCTGTAGCTTTAACCAGCACTCTATTACCCCAGTTAAAAGCAAATCAGCCATCTTATATCCTGAATATAGTAAGCTCTGCAGCCTACCAGTCTGTACCAGGCTTGACCACCTATGCAGCCAGCAAATCGTTTCTGTTAAGTTTTAGCCGTGGTCTCCGGTATGAACTGAGAAATAAGGGAGTCTCTGTGACGGCTGTTAGTCCGGGTTCTACCGACACTGGTTTCGCGACCAGGGCCAAGGTAGGCGCAAAGGGATTAAAAGCAGCCGAGAAGGTAAATATGACACCGGAAGCAGTAGCACGCATTGCCGTAAAAGCCATGTATGCAAGAAAAGCCGAGGTAATTACCGGATTTATAAATCAACTGGGTGCGTTTCTTGTATGGTTATTTCCCAAAAAGCTGGCGGAAAAAACCGCTGCCAGTATTTATGAGCTGGATTAACCAGAAAAAACTACTTATAGTTTGTTAGTTATTGGTTGCAGTCTTATATTTGCAGCCCTGAATAAGGAAATGGCCTCGTAGCTCAACTGAATAGAGCATCTGACTACGGATCAGAAGGTTTCAGGTTTGAATCCTGACGAGGTCACCCAGAAGAAAGAGTTAACTACTAAATAGTTAACTCTTTTTTTATGCTTATCATTTTCAAA
>CBFGPM010000076.1:0-7825 GCA_965650685.1 uncultured Sediminibacterium sp. | reverse complement strand
GTGAGTCAGCTTTGAAAAGAAGGTGCCTGGTTTTTTCTACCGGTTTTTTTGAATGGCGGCATTTTTATCCTCTGAATAAACGTACGGGAGAGCCGGTAAAAACTGCGATCAAAATCCCACATCATATCCGTGTGAAGGATCAGCCTTATTTTTTTATGGCTGGTATTTATAAACCCTGGACAGATAAGACAACAGGAGAGACAGTAGATACGGTTTCCATCTGCACGACGGCAGCACCTGAAGGACATATCATGGCGAAGATTCACAATAGTAAGATGCGCATGCCTACGATACTGAATGAGAATCTCGCCTGGGAGTGGTTGTTTGGTGATCTTAGTGAAGAGCGTATTACTGAAATAGGAGGGACACAGTTTTCTTCGGAGCAGATGGAGGCATGGACGGTGGCGAAGGATTTTAAAACTGTATTGAATCCTTCGGAGAAGGTTGAGTGGGAGGAATTGCCATCAGTTTAGTTATCAATATGACTTTAATTAAAAAGGAAGATCATTCATGCCTAATTCTTGTCCAAAATACCATATTGGAACTTCGGGTTTTTCAAATTTGAAAAAATTAAACGTTTTTATATCAATAATTATCTTTTCAAAAAAGCTTTCAATTAACAATATTGTATCGAATAATATTTCTGGGTTTGTCAAATAAAAATATTCTCTTTCATTTTCTATATCGATAACTCCAAATTTCTTTATCAACTGTAATAAATCACTTGGAGCAGAGTGGCTTTTGATACATGAGTTTTCATGTATAATCAGATTTCGTAACTTTTGTATTTGTGTGATTGTTAGCCATTGAGTATCTAACTTTTGGAAATTTAAGTTCGCAACTTTACTGAGGAATATCCTTGTTTTACCAATAATATTCTGCCCTGAAATCTGATCTAATGGAATCGGAAATTCGGTTTTAAGAGTAATTAAATCACAAATTTCAATTAACGTTACTTCAAGTAATGAGTATAGGGATACTAATGTTGAATGATATAAATATGTCGGGATTCTTATTTTGTCTTGTAAGTATATTTTTTCGAAAAAGTCAGAGAATTGAGGTTGTTCATTTTTCTCCTCATTTAATAGATTATTAAGTTTTGCGTTTCGCTCATTAAGTTTTTTGATGTTAAAATGAATATACTCTTTAAGATAGTCTAAATCAGTCTTAAGTTTGATTTCTATAGACGATAAATCTATTTCGACTTTGAATGCCATTTGATATATGTTTAATGAATTCTATCTTTTATATTCCTAAATTATTTAAATAAATTTTATGTTGGATTAGTGAAGATGCTTTCTGGATCAAATTTTCGCCAAATTGAGATTTTATACTGTCGATTCTTTGATATAGTCTAATAGCTTCCTGCGTATCCTGAAACATATTGATTTGGTAGTTACCCGGAATCAGATTAGAAAAGCGGATGCCGATCAGGCGAATTAATAATCTGCGGGTGTTTACTTTGAGGAAGAGCTCTTTCACTGTCTGGAGGATGATGTGATCCTGGTTGGTGTAGGGGACGGTCTTTTGGGACGTTAGGGTGTCGAAGTCGCTGTATCGAATTTTTACAGAGATGCAGCCGGTGAGCTTGTTTTCCTGGCGGAGTTGGAAGGCGATTTTTTCGGTCATGCGGACGAGTTGGGCATTGAGGAATTGGAGATCGATGGTGTCCTGTTGGAAGGTCTGTTCAGTTGATATACTTTTTGCTTCGTGGAAGGAGATTACGGGAGATTCATCGATGCCATTTGCCTTGCGATGCAGGTCAATACCGGGTTTGCCCATCAGGTTGGTGAGTAGTTCTACGGGGATTTTTGAAAGTGTTTCTACTTTGTGGATGCCCATGTTGATCAATAAGATTTTAGTCTTGTCGCCGACGCCGGGGAGGCGGTCGATTTTTAGTGGAGCGAGATAGGAGCGTTCGTTGCCGAAAGGAATTTCGAGCTGGCCATTCGGCTTTACTTCATTTGTTGCGACTTTACTTACCAGTTTATTGCTAGCGAGGGCGTATGAGATGGGGAGGCCCGTTTCCTTAGTGATGAGCCGCTTTAGCTCGCTACTGTACCTGGCACACCCAAAAAATTTTTCCATACCCGTCATATCAATATAGAATTCATCGATCGACGATTTTTCAAACAGCGGCACACGATCACGGATCACATCGGTCACCAGATGCGAGTATTTGCTGTAAGCCTCATAATCGCCACGCACCACAATCGCATCGGAGCACAAACGCAAAGCGGCTTTCATCGGCATGGCTGACCTGACACCAAATTTTCGGGCCTCATAACTGCAGGATGCCACCACGCCACGGTCGCCTGTACCACCCACCAGCACCGGTTTTCCGATCAATTTAGGATTGATCAGACGTTCGACAGAGACGAAAAATGTGTCGAGGTCGAGGTGGATGATATTGCGGTTAATTGGGGACAAGGCCTGCAAAATACTAAATATTTTAGCATTTTTGAGTAAATTCAAAACGCGGGAATAAAATGAAGTATCTCATGGTGGCATTCAAACAGATTTAAGCTTTCATTGCCAGCTTGACATATAAGCGCTTATGCCTGAAAATCAAGCATTACCAGTTAAATAAGGCCTATGCACCCAATTCATGAATTAAAAAACAAAAAAGCCTAAATGGAGGATGTGTTATTTTATTCGTTACCCTGGTAAAACTTTGATGCATTAAAAGCTGATTCTTTTAGCTTACTTTATCTTTTAGTTTATAATGTTATTCGAAAAAGAAGGAATCAATAAGCTATTTTTCATTTATGATTCGAACTGTATTCATTAAATCCTATTTAGTATCAATACTGTTATCCATAGGTTGTCCATTTAAAGCAATAGGACAACAGGAGAAAGTAGAGATGGAAGCTGTGAATTGGACAACGAGAATGCCAGAAATTCCCTATGAAAAATACCTCCCTGAAGGAAAGGACATAATATTAATCTCTGAATTACATAATGTAAGTTCGACGTATCCAGTACTAGAAAGTGTATTGCAGAAATTCATACTAAAAGGGTTTCGTAATATCATTCAAGAAATGCCATTTTCTTATTCAATTATTTGTAATGAATATCTAGAAACAGGCGATACAGCCTATTTGAATATGATCAGTTCGTCGGAAGAAGCCAAAAAATTTTATACAAATATCCGAGCATTATTTCTTAAGCTAAACAAAAAGGAAAGCCCAAGATTTTGGGGAATTGATTTTGAATTAGGAGAGAGCAGGATGAACTATGTAAAAGCCGCCGCTGCAATTCTGCGAAGAAAATATCACTATCCACCCTATATTCAGCGAATTCTAGGCGAAATCAATAATTCGGAAAATATATTACAAATTAAAAGTCTCAGAAATGAGTTGAGCAATACTATTGAACAAGGAGTGTTTCAAAATCAGTTTAATCAGAATGGGATTGATTTATTGACGGTGTTTGCAAGTAGGAATGATACATATACTAAACATAGGGATATTCAATTGTTCCAGAATTTATTTAGAATTGATTCTATCATTAAAGCAAAAGAACCTGATGCAAAGTATATCGGTAGCTTTGGCCTGTCTCATGTTAATACAGCCCTAAAATATAGCTTAAGTAGTATTTTATTGTCCGATACAGCGTGGTCAAATCGTACCAGCATTATCGGAACGCATTATTTTAATTGCATCAGCAATTATGGTTTAAGAAAGGAAACAATAGTAAATGATATAGGTGTTTTACCAAAATCTATTTCGAAATCACTTGAAAAGCAAATAGTAAATACTCAAGATAAATCCTTAATAGTCGTAAAACCTGAGCGAGATATTTCAGTAAAGCGAAAGCTGCATTATGCTCTTGTTTTGGTACTAATTTCTTATCCTGGGGAGCGTAAAAATTTGCAAAGAATTATGGAATAGAAAAAAATGGTAAGCTAACTATTGTGAATAGTTGTTTGATGTATATAAGTTAGCAAAATCAAATATGGTTTAATTAATTAAATTATAGTAAATAAATATTGTTTTTCAATAATGCTTTTATGGATTTTAAGATCTTATTATTTTCTTTCAAAATATTTTAAGGCAAAAATTAGCATTTCATCAATGTTATCTTTTATTTTATCTATTTTTATTTTTACTGGTATGTCAATTTTTATACCAACTCTTTGAGTAGGAGATTTATCTGGATAATAAATACCTACTCCGGATATATTTGTTTCAATACCGCCAGGTAGCATAATTTTAGACATATTTCCATCTGTACCTGCTGTGGTTGAGCCAATCACAACTACATTATCACCACTCTGGAGTGCCATAGTTGTGTATTCCGCACTACTTTGGGTTTGTTCATTTACAAGGACAACAACCCTTTTATTATATTTCTCACCATTTCCACCTCCATTGTATATTACTCCTCTTTGTTCAAAATAGCCTGGATAATTTATCGAGGTAGTAGTATAGGATACAAAAGGAGAGTAAACCGATTTAATATAATTGCCAATACCAAAGGGGATGAAGTCAGAAGGATAACATCTAAGGTCAATTATTAACCCTGAGGTATTTCTTAATTTATTTTTTATGGTTTCTAAATTCATTGATAGATATTTACCTGGGTATAAATACCCAATGCTATCATTTAAAATGGCCATTCCATTACCATCTAAAGCAATATCAGGTGAAGGGAAGTTTATTTGATTCAGTGCAATTCTGTTTAATACAATTTTTTTCAACTCATTATTCCTTAATATATCAAGCTTGATTTCTTTTGAGTTTCCACGTAAAATAATTTCGCTAATTTCCCTTAATTTGCCAGTCAAGTTAGCGCCGGGTACGATCGAAATCATTTTCTTAACTAAATTTCCAACAGAAACTCCATCAATAGCGGTGATGATATCGCCTCTTTGAACAAGCGGAGTTTTATCTTTAGGATCAGTTGTCATAACTTGATTTATCACTAAGGTGTCACTTATGAATTTTACTTTTATAGGTGGATGATATATTCCTAAATATTTCTCTTTAGCTTTATTTGTACCATTTATCCAAGTATGGGCATCATAAAGTGAACTGAATAGTTTCATACAAGCAATTGTGTATTCTTCTTCATCTTTGGCAGTAAGAAAAATGGGAATAAATTCTAATAAAAGATTATCCCATTTTTTGCCAAGTAAGTTTCGATAAGGATAAAAATATTGAACTGAAGCCCAATATCTAAACAGTGCAATAAGTCTTATTGATGGGTATAATATTTGATTTGTTTCGAAAGTATGCTCATTAGTGAATTTAGGATTCCCAATGTTGTTGTTCAAGTCAATATAATGGTGAGTTTTAAGTGATGTGTTATAAAGGATTTTCTGTAGATGTTCTACAGTTTTCTTAGGGAACACATCTGATTTAAAGAGGTTTCCATACAAATTATTTTGTAAGTTTTTATCTTTATTTTCTTTCCAGATACTTTGACAGGATGAACATTCACTTTTCACTTCGAATGAGTTTATCCAATTTGATATAATACTTTTAGCTTCTTTCTCAGTTTTTGATTTTAAGATATTTGGTAGTATTATCAAAAGCTCTTTATCCATGTCAATTAACCCTTTGGCAACTTCTTCATGGTGGTATTTAATAAAGGCCCAAACTTCACCTAGTAATTCTAATGAATTCAATAAAGTATTATCTATTTTATAATCAATATGGTTGGTGATCTTGATAAGTGAATCCTCGATATTTGATCTTATTCCATTTAATTTGGTAATTTCTATTTCGTCGATTTTTAAGCTTAAACTGTCAATCCAAAGTTGACCATTTCCTGCCAGTAATCCTCCAAATGTTATCTTTGTAATTTCTTGAGAATAAGGGAGCGTGATAGTAAATTTTCTCCAGTCGATTGAGCCATTAATGTTTAAATTTTTCATGTTATCATAGTGAATTGCATTATTCCCATTCAGTAATGCTAGAAACAGACCTGCAAATCCACTTGTGATATTTTTAGTTTTTAGATATCCTGATAATGTTATATTTCGACCTTTAAATTGTTCATTATTGATTGTATAATAGACACTTCCGAATTGATTAATGTCATTGTAATTCCTATTAATAAGTTTTAGAGAAGCATCTTTCGAAACTTTATACGTTTCATCCTGCATTAGAATATATGATGCTGAATCATTTTGAAAATATCCGAGATTCCATCCCCCTGGTGTATTTATATTATTGAAAAATTTCAGATTGATATTGTTCTGGGTGTTCCCAATTATACAAATTGCATTTAAAAGTATGATAATCAATAACTTAGTATTTTTTTTATAGAGCATAAAAAAATATTAAATATTTAAAATATTTACTCCAAATGAGATACAAATAATCAGGCTGATTTGTTTAGAATATACAGCAAAGGAAATAGCTTCTAAAACCAGACAAAGCGTACGGACCGTTGAAGGGATAAGAGGACGTATTATGAAGAAACTAAATGTTAAAGGTAGTGTTGGTATTGTAATCTATGCTATAAGGACAGGGTTGTACAACGTAAATCTATGACTTCATTGTAACTATTTGTAGATTCTTGGCAATATGATGCAGAATTTACAACTATTCTTAAAATCTGATGGTTTTCATAATGAGCCAAAAAAAAGTATTTAGTGCATAAGGTTTAATTCAAAATCGTTCGATTGGCTTTATAACTGATATGTCTTTTGATTCAGTAGAATATTTCACGAATACATTTTCTGATGTATTGGGTCTGCTGACCTGATTTTTTTAACTGATTTCAGCATTCAAGTCTGGTTCGATACCCAACATCCTACATAGTATTACAAATTTCCCTTGGTCCCAGGTAGTGTTGATTTAGAAAAATGTGAGTGCGGTTACACACTGTCCGATAACGCAACAATCGAGGGTGGTAGGTGATGTGTAGAAATAGAACGAATATTATGTTTTCATTTCTAAAAACATTAATACTATCCTTTGAAACGGTGGAAATGCTAAAAGGATTAAAATATAGATTTTTGTTATACTATAATGGTTGTTAATGTACTAAAGATTGTTTTGTCTTCTATATACAACTCTTCTAAAAGTTATCCTCAAAGAAATGTGTCATCAGATTATAGGCGAATAAGTTTCTTATTTATGGAACTCTGTATATTTAGCTGGTTTTTATAAAAAAAGTGAATGACGCATGAAAACAAAAATCGGACTAGTAGATGATCATGCTATAACTAGGAAGGGTATCAAGACTTTGCTGGAAATGAATAAGCAATATCAGGTAACTGTAGAAGCCTCTAATGGTAAGGATTTGCTGGCCATTTTGGACGACGGAACAGTTCCTGATGTATTAATCCTAGACTTGTCAATGCCTGAAATGAGCGGATTTGATATTATAAACCAAATACATACGCAGTACCCATCTGTTAAAATCTTCATTTTTTCTTTTTATCAGTCGGAAGATGTTATATTAAACACTATTTACCAAGGAGCTTGTGGTTATTTGCCAAAATCGGCTGATCCATCTCAATTAGAGCGTGCTATTCAAGCTGTATTAGACTATGGATTTTATATTCCCGGACACATAAAGCGCAAATATGGTGAACTTACCAAAAGCCGATCAACAAAAGGATTTCAAGGAAAACAACTTTTAACTGAAAAGGAAATTCAGTTCATCAAGCTTGCCTGTACCAATCTCACCTATAAAGAAATTTCTTTAAAGCTCTCTGTACAGCCAAAGACTCTGGAAAATTACCGGGATAGTATTTTCCAGAAACTGGGTATTAATAATCGTGCAGCTCTCACTTTTTATGCTATCGAAAATGGCATAGTTCAATTGTTTTAGATTTTGTTCCTATTTACAGGGTAAGGTTAAACAA
>CBFGPM010000075.1:0-7904 GCA_965650685.1 uncultured Sediminibacterium sp. | reverse complement strand
ATCAATACGGTTTTACCTACACCCGCACCACCAAACAAACCGATTTTACCACCTTTTGCATAAGGCTCAATCAGGTCAATTACTTTGATACCTGTAAACAGTACTTCAGTAGCGGTACTCAGGTTCTCAAACAATGGGGGCTTATTGTGAATAGGACGACCATTTGCCTTGCTTACCTGCGGCAGACCATCAATTGCATCACCTGTTACATTGAACAGACGACCATTGATACCGTCGCCGGTAGGCATAGCGATCGCTTTACCAGTATCGATCACATCCATTCCACGAACCAGACCCTCTGTACCGTCCATTGCGATGGTACGAACACTGTCTTCACCAAGGTGCTGCTGCACTTCAAGAACCAGTTTTTCACCACTTTCTTTGGAAATCTCAAGTGCATTGTAGATTTCAGGCAAAGTTTTATCAGGAAAATGAACGTCAACCACCGCACCGATGATCTGTTTGATCTTACCTTTTGTAGCCATATCAGGAGATATAATTAGGTTTTATAAATGTACCCTTTCGGGCCGGAAAACAGGTTTTCCGATTTGGCGGCAAAGGTAAGGGGATGTGCCTTAAAAAATGGCAAATTCGCCAACTAAATTTTAGCTGTTGAAAAAGATGGTGTCCATGGACCATAGACCATAGTCCATGGTCCAAAGGACATAAGCTACAAACCCTTATTGGCAGTTATTTTAGGCTATCTGCTAATAATAGAACACAGATTTTCATGATTTTCAAGATCTATCATGATAAATCCTGAAAATCATGAAAATCCGTGTTCAATCCTACCCTACACTTGCAGCTTGCGACTTGCAGCTTGCGGCTCTCAGTACGCTTTCCCCAGGAAATCACTGATAATTCAGTATTTTACTACTAAAAGCAATATTATATTATAATTTAGCTCTATGCAAAATACCCCTGACCATAAGGTTAATCGTTATATTTTTCTTGGATTCATTCTTTTGATTGCCATTTTCCTGATTTACAGCCTTATGGCATTTTTTACCGCTTTTCTTGGGGCCATCATGTTTTATGTGTTGAGCAAAAAACCAGTTGAATGGTTGATTAAACAAAAAAACTGGCGTAAATCATGGACCGCAATACTTGTGATCCTGGTATCCTTTTTTATCATCCTGCTTCCCATCACCATGCTCGGTACTATGATGTACCAGGAAATTTCGATGGCTACAAAGGATTTCCCTTCCGTTATTGACCCCCTCGCCCAAATCGACGCCTATTTACAAAAAGAATTTCAGTTCAGTATTCTCTCCCCTGAAAACATCAACAAACTCCAATCATACGTAACCAACTTTGTTTCTTCTGCACTAACACAAGGCGTTAACCTATTCAGTTCTATCATCATGATGTATTTCTTTTTGTACTTCATGATCACCAATGGAAGCAGAATGGAAGCTTCACTCTATCTGTTCTTGCCGTTTAAGAGAAGCCAGATTGCCTTATTTGGAAAAGAACTCAGGGCACAAACACTCAGCAATGCATTAGGACTTCCACTGATTGCAGTGGTGCAGGGATTGATGGCCTACTTCGCATTTTTGATTACAGGCATGAAAGATCCGGGTTTCTGGGCACTCATTACCGGCTTTGCATCTGTAATACCAATTGTTGGAACAGGCCTGGTTTGGATACCGGCAGGAATTTATCTCCTCATTACAGGTAATAACTGGCAGGGAATATTTATGCTCCTTTGGGGTGCGATTGTATTAAGCAGCATGGATAATATTGTTCGCTTTCTGCTCGCTAAAAAAATGGCTGATGTTCATCCGGTTATTACCGTACTCGGTATTATTGTAGGCTTAAATTATTTCGGTATCACCGGACTTATTTTCGGTCCTCTCTTAATTTCTTATTTCATTATCCTGCTACGCATTTATTACAACGAATACCAAAAACCTACCAGACTAAGAAAACCCAAAGCCTCTCAGTCTGGCTATTTAAGCCTGCCTTTTATGCGGTCTGGGGGGAAGAAAGGGGGTAGCCATTAGCTGTTAGCAATTAGCATTTAGCCGGTTGCTGCTGGCTTATTAAATAATTTTGAAAAAGGGGTAGAATTAATATACGAAGGCTTGATGGAACACTGATTTATCATGATGATCATGATAATCATGATAAATCTGCGTTCCATTTACCGCATAAATAGAATTTCAATACTTAGTTCGATTAATTTGCTAATGGCTAACAGCTAAAGGCTAATAACCAAATACACCCATGCTGCCAGCGAGCCGCCAAGCAATGGCCCCAATACCGGGATCCAGCTATACGACCAATCACTATTTCCTTTGTTTTTAATTGGCAATAAGGCATGCATGATTCTCGGTCCCAAATCACGAGCCGGATTAATTGCCCAGCCTGTCGGACCACCCAGTCCAAGGCCAATTGCCATTACCAGTAATGCTACAGGTAAAGCATCTAATGCACCAAGACTATGTTCCGCTCTAGTGATAAAAAGTACACCTATAATAAATACAAATGTGGCAATGGTTTCTGTAAACAGATTCTGTATAGGATTACGAATAGAAGGTCCTGTTGAAAAACAAGCCAGTTTAGCAGATGCGTTATCTTCCATATCAAAATGTTGGCGGTAGGTGGCCCATACTGCTAATGCTCCCAACATTGCACCAAGTAATTGAGCAGCTAAATACATCGGCACATCAGCCCAGGAAAACTTACCGGCAAATGCCAGGGCAAAAGTTACTGCCGGATTGAGATGCGCTCCGCTACTGGATGCAGTAACATATACACCAATAAATACGGCTAGTCCCCAACCAAAACAGATAGATAATAATCCTCCGTTATTTCCTTTTGTTTTAGGCAATACCACATTTGCTACTACGCCATTACCTATTATGATGAGTATTGCAGTGCCAATTAATTCGCTGAGGAATGTTGTCATATAGATGGATTCAATCGGATATAAATATATAGCATTAAAGGTATCCTTTCGCAAGCTCGTGAAAGTTCTCGCGCTGCTGATTTACCCAGGTTTCAGATTCATTCAGACATTCCCGCATTAATGACAACACAGTATCCAATGAGGTTATTGCTGCACTTGCGTTCAGGAAAAGAATCCTTGTTCTTCTTGCAAGCACATCTTCTGCAGTAATAGCCATTTCATGATTAACTGCATAAACAACATCTACCCATTTATAGGTAAATTCAGGATGCAGGTATTGATCAAGTTCCGGCCTTTCTTTAATCAGGACCTCTTTTTTATGCTTCACCGCAATCGGGTCTCCTATGGGCAGGTTTTTTGTAATGCAAAGGCGCTTGTCTTGTTTGGAAATAAATACCGCATTGTCAACAGCATCTTCAGCCATCTTACGATAGGTGGTCCATTTACCACCGGTAATAGTAACCAATCCACTTGTAGAAACCATAAGTACATGGTCTCTGGATAATAAGGCAGTACTTGTATTCTCCTTCGATTTAACCAACGGTCTTAAACCAGCAAATACAGATAAGATGTCTGTTCGATCAATCGCAGGCTTTACATAACGGTTAATATGTGCGAGGATATAATCTACTTCGTCTTCTAAAACCAATGGCTCTTCTGTTATTTCATCTACGGGTGTGTCTGTAGTACCAATAACAATTTTATTCAGCCAGGGAACCGCGAACAATACCCTTTTATCATCGGTCTTAGGAATCATCAATGCATGATGTCCGGGGAAACATTTTTTATCGACTACCAGGTGTATACCCTGTGAAGGTTCTACCAGGTTCTCAGCATCGGGATCGTCCATTTTCAGGATATGATCTGTGAAAACACCTGTTGCATTGATCACAGATTTTGTGTGAATAGTAAACTCCTCTCCTGTTTGGGTTAATTGAATTTGAAGTCCCGTGATTTTTTTCTTCTCTTTTATCAGATCCGTAACCTTACAATAGTTAACCAGGGTAGCCCCATGTAATACTGCAGTGGCTGCCAGATCGATGCATAGACGGCTATCATCAAACTGTCCATCATAATATAAAATACCTCCTTTCACTCTCGCAGGATCAAGGGCAGGTAATAAATCGAGTGTTTGTTTTTTGGAGAGAAAAGCTGTTTTTCCCAGTGAAAGTTTTCCTGATAAAAAATCGTACATACGTAATCCGATACCGTAATAAAACTTCTGAAAAAAACTCTTTACCGGAATAATAAATGGTTGTACAGAAGTTAGGTGCGGGGCATTTTTAAGTAGCCATCCACGTTCCCGTAATGCCTCTTTTACCAATTTCAGATTACCATGTTCCAGGTATCGAACACCACCATGAACCAGTTTGGTTGACCTGCTGGAAGTTCCTTTCCCAAAATCATACTGCTCAACCAATAATATCTTATACCCCCTGGAAGCCGCATCCACCGCAATCCCCAGCCCCGTCGCCCCTCCGCCAATTACCACCATATCCCAAATTTTTTCAGCACTGAGCCTTTCTATATGCAGAGATCTATTCATAAAGGAAAGTTAGGAAACAGGAGCTAGAAATAGGAAATGAAAAAAAGAAAAGGGTGGCTACCTACTTCATTTACCCCCCCCCTTTCTCATTCCTTATTCCTTATTTCTTATTCCTTATTTCCCATCCCTACCGTCTCGGCTTAAGCCATTGCTCCGGGTTAAACAGTGTGCCTTTGTCGTTGTTGATCATGAAAATGATGGCGCCTTCGCCGTCGATGCTCTTGCCTGATCTGCCAATTACAGAGCCGGCTTTTACTTGTTGCCCAACTGCAACTGAAATTGATGATAATTGCGTATAGGTAGTAAAATATTTTCCATGACGTACAAATACCACCAGGTCTCCATTTACTTCACTGGCGTATGCCACTTCCCCATCTGCTACACTTTTTACGGAAGAGCCTTCTGGTAAAGCGATCTGTATGCCATCACTTTTCTGTGTAATTTTTGTTCCGGGTACGGTAGAGATACCAAATGGCACGTATACATTTCCTTTATCAACGGGCCAGGGAAGGCGACCTTTATTTTGTTCAAATTGAATAGATATCTCTCTTCCTTCGGGTGTGGTTTCAAAAACGGTATATGGCCTGTCTGCTACTACTTTTGTTTCTAGCGGTTCATTTACGGCCGGATTTTTAGCTGTGGTAGTATTACCGGTGGCTGGTTTAGCCGTTCCGTCTGCTGGTTTGGTATTATTAGCAGCGGCTTTTTTAGCATCTTCTGCAGCTTTTAGCTTTGCCTTTCTCGCAGCTTCATCGGCTTCTCTTCTGATGATGGCCATCAATGCCTGCTGCATCTTCTGGCGTTGTCTTTCTTTATTCTGGATTTGGGTCGACAGTTCCTTTTCTTTTCCTTTTAGTTGTGCGACTACCTGGTCCTGCACTTTTTTATCATCCTGTAATACCTTGAGTTGTTCACTTTGTTTTTCCAGGGTGGTTACGCGTTCTTTTTTATTGCTGCTCAGGAGTTCAATTTTTGATTTGAGCAATTGCTCCGACTGTATAATTGCATCTGCCTGTGTTTCCCTGTTCTGGCGATAACTCTTGAGATAGGTTATTCTTTTGATGGCATCATTAAAACTTTTGGAAGAGAAGATGAAATTGAGGTATTCATAGCTGCTCCTGTTCTTGTAGGCAAACACAATGCTCTTCGCATATTTCACCCGAAGTGTATCCAGTTCACGTCTAAGGCGGTAAATATCTCTTTCATTCAGGTAAATGGTATTGTCGAGGTCTCTGATTTGTCTGTTGATAGAGTTTACCAATTGCTCGCGCATGGTTACTTTCCGCTTTATGATGGCCAGTTGACTAAGCGATAGCTTTTTGTTTTTCTGGGTTTGGGAAAGTAACTGGTTAAGTTCGGCCAGTTCTTTTTTAATATCCTGTTCCTGCTTTTGTAGTTCTTCACGGGTTTGTTGGGCATAAGTAGTTATAACCAATAAAGAAGCTATCAGAAAACAAAAAAGCGGTTTGAACATGATGAAAATTTTAACCCTCGGGAGGATGATCAGTTATACAACGAATAAATTAGTCGTAAATTACTTACGCTTGTAGTTTTTTGGTGGTTCGAAGTTGTATTTTAACGGATCATTTAACGTAAACTCCTTAAAATCAAGGTAAATATCCAATTTTGACTTCTCCGCCATCGAAATTTTCCGGTTCGCTGCAAAGAGATAGTCTCCCATTGGCTGATAGTTGCCGAAAGTTATATCACAGGTTCTGTTTCTTTGTACATCCACATCATCCAATTTGCTGTAGAGCACCCTGTTATCTGTTTTATCCAGGTTAATCAGGTGTTTGAAGAGATCGCCCACCATTAGTACCAGTAATTGGGTATTACTGTTTTTATAAGAAATCAGGTTATTACTCATGAAAATAGGGTTACCAATGAGCATATCCTGTAGTGTGGCAAAATCGAAAGGTATTTGTGTTACTTCCTGTAAATAGCTGATAGAACGGTTCATCACATATTTCTCCCCCACTTTTCGTACTAGCGTCAAACTGTCTCTATTGATTTTGAGTTGAAGCCCTTCAGCAGAAATCCCCAAAAAAGACCCTTTTACCCTAATGATAATAATACTATCCTTACGCATACTCAGGTACACCGTATAATTATCGTTCTTTTCCGGCCCCTCATAATCCACTTTAATCTTGGCATTGAAGGTGTTGAAGTCGATCTTATTCTTAGCTACTTTACTCATGATATCTGCTACAATTGCTGCAGAATCAACTGCCGGCGACTCTTTAATCACCACCACCTGAGCCGTATCTTTCTTGGTAATCGCTTCCTGGATCTGCTCTACTTTTTTAACGGTCTTGCAGGAGAACAGGCTGCAAGCTACAAGCGGCAAGCTACAAAGAAGCAGCAATGAGCGATGAGCTATGAGCTGCGAGCTGCGAGCTACCAGAACCTTGTTTACGATTGCTACCCTCGATCTAATTAATGCTATACTTCTCAATTGAACTACTATTTAAAACGATTAAAAGCTATTAGCTATTAGCTGTTAGCTGTTAGCCATTAGCAAAAGCTGACGGTTAATTACACGCTACTCTCAAAAATAATTTATACCTACCCCATACACCCAAATCTGAAATCTGCTATCTGACATCTAAATCCCTCTCAAATCCGACATCCGCCATCCGACATCAGCCATAAAATCTGCCATCTGCCATCTGCCATCCTCAAGTCTTCCCCGTGCTTCCAAACCCACCTGTTCCTCTATCCGTCTCATCCAGTGTTTCTGTGGGCTGCCACTCAATTCTTTCAACTTTCTGCAACACCATTTGGGCAATCCGATCACCGGGCTGAATGGTTTGCTCCTCTGCAGAAAGATTGATCAGTATTACTTTTATTTCACCACGGTAGTCTGCATCAATCGTGCCAGGTGTATTTAAACAAGTGATTCCTTGCTTAATGGCCAGTCCGCTTCGCGGGCGGATCTGGATTTCATAGCCTTCTGGGATTGATACAAAAAGTCCGGTGGGCAACAAAGCCCGCTGCATCGGTTGCAATACAACCTGCTCATCAATAGCCGCTCTGATATCCATTCCCGACGCACCCGTTGTGGCATACTCGGGACAACTGTTAGATGACTTATTTACGATGCGAATTTCAATTCCCATATCCGGCAAAGGTAAGGGCTCACTACTTTAGTAGCTGTACTTTCCTGCATGAATTAACAAAGAGAGAGGGGAAAATAGGCTGCAAGGTTCTAGCCATTGCTGTCCGGGGAAATTTAATCGTGAGCTGTAGGTGTTGCGTATGATGGAACACAGATCTTCATGATTTTCAGGATTTATCATGATAAATCTTGAAAATCATGAAGATCTGTGTTCTAGTTAATAGCAGATAGTGCGTTTACGACAACCAAATATTTCTTTAAGCAAATGACCTTAAATTTTCTAATACCCAAGCCCTCCGTTTAACTCCATTAAAAGCAGAAAGCCT
>CBFGPM010000074.1:0-7972 GCA_965650685.1 uncultured Sediminibacterium sp. | reverse complement strand
GTTATCTCATGTTCCCTGCGGTGAGTTTACTCGTTACCGCAGGGAACATGAGATAACAGAGGAAGCCGCAGGGATTATTTTTTGACTTGCTTTACGAAGACACGGAATCGCTTATA
Source organism: uncultured Sediminibacterium sp. (assembly GCA_965650685.1). Classification (GTDB taxonomy): domain Bacteria; phylum Bacteroidota; class Bacteroidia; order Chitinophagales; family Chitinophagaceae; genus Sediminibacterium. The sequence continues at coordinate 7,856 of CBFGPM010000074.1, read as the reverse complement.
CAATTCGCCACCCAATTTTTCACATTCTGCCCGCATAGTATGATTTGTTTCAAGAATCAGATGACTATCCATATGCGTCATGCCTTTTGAAGAAGCTGTTTGAATAAGTGCCATTGCCATATATACATCAAGTCCTTTTCCTCTGTAACCTTCTTTAACTGCCCCCAATAAAAGATTTAGTTGTTTACTTTTTCGCATGGCCGAGAAAATATGAAACAATCCGAATGGAAAAAGTTTTCCTTTTGCTTTTTGCAATCCGATACTCAGGTCGGGCATTGCTACTACAAATGACAACAATTTACCTTTCTCGTCTGCAATAGCTTTTACAAAAGCAGGGTTCAGTATCGGTAAATACTGTTTGGCCATTTTATGTATTTCAGCATCCGACATTGGAACAAAGCCAAACAAAGGGGTATATGTTTCATTTATCAACTGAAATACAGGTACTATGTAGGGCTTAAGCGCTTTTCTACTGTTAAACTCCAGCAGTTTAAGTTTTTGGTTGCGGCCAATTCTGTCCAATATACGTTCATATAATGCAGGCAAATGATCAGGAATGGGAATGCGATAAGAAACGCAATCTAAATACTTATCATACCCCAGCGATCGGATTAATTCAGGCATATAAGCCGGATGTGCTGGTGTGGCAATTACCGGGAGGTGTTCCAGTCCTTCAACCTGAAACCCCTGTGGATCCTTATCGGAAAAACCGAAAGGTCCGATTATTTGTTCCATGCCATTTTTCTTCGCCCATGTTTCTACTGCTTGAATAAGTATGGAAGCAATTTCGATATCATTGATGCAGTCAAACTGAAAGAAGCGCGCTGTTTTTTCCTTTTGACGATCATTGTATGCATGATGTATGATGCCCATTATGCGTCCTGCTGCATGGCCATTTTTATAAGCTATCCAACGTTGAACAGTGGCAACTTGAAAAGCCGGATTCTTTTGCGGATCATGAAACTGGTATTCATCCACAAACAATGGAGGAACCCATCGGCTATCATTCGCATACAGTTTTGCGGGCAATTGGATGAATAGCTTTATATCCTTTGTTTCCGTTATTTCCTGAATGTATAAACCCGAATCGCGCATCACCAAACTTAAGTTTTTTATCTTTGCAATATGGCAGAAGACTTAAGCATCATTAAAGGTAATAAGCAAACACAGTATGAATCACTGATACCACAGATTAGAGCGCTGGTAGAAGGAGAAAACGATCTGGTCGCGAACCTGGCTAATATTGCGGCGGCATTAAAGGAACAATTTGGTTGGTTCTGGGTAGGATTTTACTGGGTTAAAAACGACGAGTTGGTATTGGGTCCATTTCAGGGTCCGGTTGCTTGTACCCGTATCAGAAAAGGAAGAGGTGTTTGCGGAACCAGTTGGGCAGAAGCAAAAACTTTGATTGTGCCTGACGTAGAAAAGTTCCCTGGACATATAGCCTGTAGCAGTCTTTCAAAATCAGAAATAGTAGTGCCTGTTATCAAAAACGGCGTAGTGCTGGGCGTACTTGATGTAGACGCCAGTGAATTAGACCAGTTCGATGAAACCGATCAAAAATACCTTGAGCAGATAGTTGGACTAGTGAATCTTTGATCTCTGATCTTTGAATTTCGATATTAACTCAAATCAAAGATCAAAGATCAAAGATCAAAAACTCAAAAATTTTCCATATCTTTGTATTATCAATATACTCTCTCTACACGACCGATTTCCTTCCGTGACAAAGTTCATCAGTCTTTAAACAGGTAGCTATAAGCATCCACCGTAGGAAGGTTATATAACAACTGAGCGAATTCAGTTGTATTTTATTTAAAATTTATTCCATTGACATTTGATTCATTGAATCTGATCGAGCCCATTTTACGTGCGCTCCAGACAGAAGGTTACACAAATCCAACTCCTATTCAACAACAATCTATTCCGGTAGTGCTTGAAGGACGTGATTTATTAGGTTGTGCGCAAACTGGCACAGGTAAAACTGCCGCTTTTGCAATTCCGGTTTTACAATTACTCTTTCAACAAAAAAATAATACACCCGGTATTAAGGCGTTGATATTAACACCAACCAGAGAACTGGCTATTCAAATTGATGAAAGCTTTGCTGCATATGGTCGTCATACCAATATTAGGCATGCAGTGATTTTTGGTGGTGTTTCACAGTTACCACAAACACAGGCATTGAAAAGAGGTGTAGATGTTTTGATTGCTACACCTGGTCGTTTACTTGACCTGATGCAACAAGGTTATATCAGCTTACAACAATTACAATTATTCGTTTTAGATGAGGCCGATCGTATGCTCGATATGGGTTTTATCCACGACGTGAAAAAAGTAATTGCTAAGATTCCTGCAAAGCGACAAACACTGTTTTTCTCTGCTACTATGCCGCCTGAAATTGCAGGTTTAGCAGGTAGTATTTTAAACAACCCGGTTAAAGTAGAAGTAACACCTGTTTCCTCTACTGCTGAAAAAATTGAGCAGTCGGTTTATTTTGTGGAGAAACAAGACAAACGTGCTTTACTGCAACATTTATTACAAGACAAACAAATTGAAACCGTACTCGTATTTACCCGTACTAAGCATGGTGCAGATAAAGTAGTAAAAGACCTGCATAAAGCTGGAATTGGTGCCGCTGCAATTCACGGTAATAAATCACAAAACGCTCGTCAGCGTGCCCTTACAGATTTTAAATCGGGTAACCTGCGTGTGCTGGTTGCAACAGATATTGCGGCAAGAGGTATTGATGTGGAACAATTATCGCATGTAATCAACTACGAACTACCCAATGTTCCTGAAACCTATGTTCACCGTATCGGCAGAACAGGTAGAGCAGGTGCTTCGGGTATTGCCATATCCTTTTGCGATGCAGAAGAAAAAGCGTACCTGAAAGATATCCAGAAACTTATTGGCATACCAGTTCCGCAAGTAAATGATCACCCGTATGTGATGAGCGATATTTCACTGACCAATTTCAAACCTGCGCCTAAACAACCGCAGCAGAGAACAGCTCATGGAAACCAGGGTCAGCGCCGATCATTCAGAGGTGGCGATCCAAGGAGATATGCTACGAATGGTCAACAACGTCAGAAAAGAGACTGGTAAACCCACCTCCTATTTATACAAAGCTATTTCGCTATTTTAGTAAAATGAAAATGCGAAATAGCTTTTTTCTTTTTATACTGGTATTATGGCAATCTATTTCGGTTGCGCAAAAACCATCAGCCCAATATTTTCCGCCTGCGGGAAAATGGGAACAACGTGTTCCGCAAATGATGGGCATTAACCCAACTATTTTACAGGATGCCATTGCATTGGCGAAAGCGGGAGAATCAAAAAATCCGCGTAGCATGGAGATCAATCATTACCGCACATTCGGTAAAGAACCTTTTGGAGAAGGCATTGGTCCATTTGCAGATCGGGGTGAAGCAACAGGTATCATCGTTTACAAAGGCTATGTGGTGGCGCTGTGGGGCGAACCCGATCGTTGTGACATGACACATAGTGTTACCAAGAGTTTTTTATCGGCCATTGTAGGTGTGGCAGTTGATAAAGGCATGATTGGTTCAGTAAAAGATACTGTAGCTCGATATATTCCTCCTATTGAACTTTATCAACCACAAGAGCCTGTAAACAGGCCTGCAGAAGATATTGGCAAACCTCAACTGATTTCTCCTTTTGCTGGTACACATAACCAAACCATTACATGGGAGGATATGCTACGGCAAACAAGTGATTGGGAAGGCACACTTTGGGGTAAGCCTGATTGGGCAGACAGACCCGATGCAGATCCCAATAAATGGCTGAACCGCCCAAGGAACAAGCCGGGTACCAGTTATGAATATAATGATGTAAGGGTAAATGCACTGGCGCTGGCCGCCACCAGTGTTTGGAGAAAACCACTACCGCAGGCGCTTAAACAATATATTATGGATCCCATTGGCGCATCGAATACCTGGCGTTGGACAGGCTATCGTAATGCCTGGATTGTATTGGATGGTCAGCCTGTGCAGTCTGTAAGCGGTGGCGGGCACTGGGGCGGGGGTATGTTTATTAATGCCTGGGATATGGCCCGTTTTGGATGGCTTACGTTGAACCGTGGCAAATGGAATGGGCAGCAGTTATTGAGTGAAACATGGGTACAACAGTCCTTAACACCAACAGCTCCCAAAACCGATTATGGCTATATGAACTGGTTCTTAAATACGGGTAAGAAAATGTTGCCAAGTGCCCCGGAAACCGCTTTTACCCATGTAGGAAATGGAAATAACCTGATTTATGTAGACCCTGAGCATGATTTGGTGGCTGTTATCCGGTGGATCGACGGCCGCTCGCAGGATGCCGTGATTGGAAAAATCATTGAATCATTACCTGTTAAATAAATCAGGATACTAGTCATATTTTTTTAAGTAAAACCCCTACTTTTGCCACCCTGTTCTAAGAAAAGCGGATGTGGCGAAATTGGCAGACGCACCAGACTTAGGATCTGGCGCCGCGAGGCGTGTAGGTTCGACTCCTATCATCCGCACACTTTAACCAAGATTGGTTACAGAAATCCGCTTCGGCGGATTTCTTGTTTTTATACCCCTATTCTTACCAATCCATGTATGTCATAGTAAAAAGTTTTAAAAAATGCGGATTATGATCTTAATTATGCATGAATATAACATACCATGAAAATTATACCCATCTGCATCTATCTAGCAGCATTTAAAATCAGTATTTTTCTATGACCGGATGTTTAAATTAAGCTTTCGGAAATTTGAAAATGCATACCCTGCTTATCCTTGAAAAAGTAATACCTTTATTGAACAACTAAAAACATGCCCAAACCTAATTTCAATAAGCGTATATTTTGGGATGTAGATATTGAATCTATTGACTTTGAATCAAACGCCGTTTTTGTTATAGAAAGAGTATTTGAACGTGGTGACGTAGCTGATATCAGAGAGTGCCGGAGGTATTATAGCAAAGAGATTATTACAAACGCATTATTGAATATCAAGTTTATGCCTTTGCAGACCCTCTACCTAGCAGCTGCCGTGACCGAAAGAAATATTGAAGAATTCAGATGTTACAAACTCAGACAGTCGAACCAGGCACATTTGCCTTATTAAAACAATTGATGGATATTCCAGCCCTCGCCAAATTTTCACTAGTTGGCGGGACCGCTCTTTCACTCAAATACGGACACCGGATATCTGTAGATATTGATTTGTTTTGCGAGCAGGGTTTTGAGCGGGACACAATTCTGAACGATCTCCAAAGCTTTTTCGGAAAAGACTTTGTTTATGATGGAAAGATCACTAACTGGGCGATTTTCGGATTTATTCATGATATCAAAGTAGATATAGTTCACTACACTCACCCTATGATCGAGGAAAAAGAATTGATAGACGGGATAAGGATGTACAATACCAAAGATATTATTGCCATGAAGATTAATGCAATATTGGGCAGAGGGGTAAAAAAGGATTTCTGGGACATTTATGAATTGCTGCAGCATTATTCAATTGAACAATTGATCGACTACCATTCTCGTAAATTTCCTTCACAGCAATTAATGATTACCATACCACAAGCACTCGTTTATTTTGAAGATGCGGAACAAAGTCCTGAACCTATTAGCCTTAAAGGGCAAACATGGGATGAGGTAAAAAACTTTATCCGTAAGCAAGTAAACATTTATTTACAGTAAGCGCCTGTTTTCTACTTTTTCATCTTTAAATATTATTGCAATTTTTGTTCCTTGTTTTAATAAATAAGCGGATGTGGCGAAATTGGCAGACGCACCAAACTTAGGATCTGGCTATTTAGAAAGAAATATGATCAATCATAGTAAAAATGATCACCCCTGTTTAATTAATCAATTAACAAGTCTTAAAATCACTCATTTATCCCGGCTTCTTCCTTAAAAATATAGAGCGCCTAAGAATAGGCGCTCGCAATGCATTATTTAAAAACTGTGCATATGAGATTTAGATAGTAAATCTAATGTTTGTAAGCATAGCCCATCTTACATACTACCTGAATCACGATTTATTGATACTCACTTAGGAATTATCACAATCGAATTAAAAAACAGCATACAAAGAAGAAGAAAACATTACCCTTATTAAGTATAAAAATATTTGAGCACAAGTGATTAATGTAGAAGAATGCAAATTGCGCGTTTAATACTTTTACTGAACGGTAAAATCAGCTTTGAGACGGTAGCCATCACTGTCAGGGGAAATTGGCTGCAAGCTGCAAGCCACAAACTACAAGCCTTGATGGGTGCTTATTTTAGGCTTTCTGCAATTCTTGGAATAAATGACAGGGTTTGCGAATTTGTTTTGTAAAAATCCTACTCAAAATAAATATTTAATTACCACACTTACGCTTATGGATAATTGAATTCATAGTAAAAAAAGCTAGAAGCTAGAAGCCCGTAGCTAGAAGCTGCTCCTCGAATAGCAATGGCTTGAAGCTTATGACTCAACGCCACAGCTACACAGATTCAATCCAATTCCTGAATTCATGAACTTTGGTTTGTGCAATGATAATAGGATCTGTATCTATTTTCATTTTGATCATAATCCTTACTTTATCAATCTGCTTGAAGGACGAGATAAATTCAATATTGATGATTTGTTGTCTGTTTACCCTGAAAAAATACTTCTTACACAAATCACTCTCCAACTCCCCGATATTCTTCTGTACAAAAAACTTTTTTGCATATTTATCTACAGCAAAAGTTATTTTGTTTTGAACATAAAAAAATACAATATCTGTCAGTAAGACCGGCAGATACTCTTTTGTTCGTTTTAACAGGATTCTTTTTTTTAAAGGAGAACTATCTTGTGTATCGGCTGCATTCTTTTCAGGAAGAATCGTTCGCTCAACAAAGGATTTAATTTTTTCAAACTTATCCAGCGCCCGCTCTATTTCCGATTCATTTAATGGAACAGATAAAACATCAATATAATTATTCAACCCATCACGATCCTCCTGCTGTAGTGAATTGGATATAAGAATGATGGGGACATCTGTAATTGCTGAAAATATTTTTTGATGTTTGATTGCATTAATCGCATCAGTATCGCAGATAACCAAAGTATGCAATAGACTAACTTCATTTTGATTGATCGGATCTAAAAAATCAGTAAAGCTGCCTGCAACATAATAATCAGTGAGGGTCTGTAAATATTCACTAATGAACGTTACTTTAGACTCATCTGAGCTGATGATGACAATAGGTATAGCCATGTTAAATAATACAATTTAACTGCTCAGAGTAGGGGTTTTAGATAACAGAATTTAATTCACAATTTTACCTGCTATTAAATCTTCTGTAAGCCCAAGATACAACAAAACAGAAATACTAATGAAATGTTAAAGCAATAAATAGTCAATTAAGTAAATATTAATTTTTCACTTATATGAAACAGTTTTCCAAAAAAAATCATTTGACCAACTAATGAGTATTTTACACATTAGTTTTTTATTACGCACCACTCCATGAAATATTTCGTTACGATCATTTAATTAAGCTGGCCTTTTATTAATTACTGGTCATAGAAAACATAGCGATACTTTTTTGCATTTGTTTGCTGCATTGTTATTTGTTGTTTAGACAGTCTTTTCATTAATCCAGACCTATTTTTTATGAATTCGGATGCACACACTCTCGAAAAACAAATAAACATTGTGTCTTCAGTTTTTAAATTTTATTTAAAAACTGCTTATGAAAAGAAAATTCGCTTTTTTCGCCCTTCTATTGCTTACGGCAATACAGGTTTGGGCGCAAAACAGAACTGTTACAGGTAAAGTAACAGACCAAAAAACAGGGCAACCCCTGGTTGGTGTTACAG
>CBFGPM010000073.1:0-8113 GCA_965650685.1 uncultured Sediminibacterium sp. | reverse complement strand
ATTGCCTAATTAATTGGGTACATAAAAAAATCCCCTTGCATTTGCAAAGGGATTTTTTTTATGTGTATCAGTAAAAACTGATGAACTTTTGAATTAGTAACCCATACCACCCATGTCAGGTGCACCTGCATGACTATGCGGAGCTTCTGGTTTTGGTTTGTCTGCAATTACGCATTCTGTAGTCAGTAACATTGCTGCAATAGAAGCTGCATTTTCAAGTGCTACACGACTAACTTTGGTAGGATCAATAACACCTGCTTTGAACAGGTTTTCGAATACTTCTGTACGTGCGTTGAAACCGAAGTCAGCTTTTCCTTCTTTGATTTTTTGAACCACGATAGAACCTTCGATACCGCTGTTAGCAACGATTTGACGGAGAGGCTCTTCAATAGCTCTTTTTACAATCTGGATACCAGTTGCTTCGTCTTCGTTAGCACCTTTCAGTTTTTCCAGCGATTCTACAGCACGGATGTAAGCAACACCACCACCTGGTACAATACCTTCTTCAACTGCCGCACGTGTTGCGTGTAATGCATCATCTACACGATCTTTTTTCTCTTTCATTTCTACTTCTGTAGCAGCACCAACGTATAATACTGCAACACCACCGCTTAATTTAGCAAGACGTTCCTGTAATTTTTCGCGGTCGTAATCAGAAGTGGTATTTTCAATTTGCGCTTTGATTTGGTTCACACGCGCAACGATATCAGCTTTTTTACCTTTACCTCCAACAACAGTTGTGTTGTCTTTGTCGATGGTAACAGAAGCAGCCTGACCTAAATAAGACAGGTCAGCATTTTCCAGTTTGAAACCTTGTTCTTCACTTACAACAGTACCTGCAGTAAGAATTGCGATATCTGTAAGCATTTCTTTCCTACGGTCACCAAAGCCCGGAGCTTTAACAGCAGCTACTTTAAGGGTACCACGTAATTTATTCACCACCAGTGTAGCCAGTGCTTCACCTTCAAGGTCTTCAGCGATGATTAACAATGGACGGCCGCTTTGTGCTACTTTCTCCAGGATGTGGAGGATATCTTTCATAGCGCTGATCTTCTTATCGTAGATCAGGATGTATGGATTCTGTAATTCAGCTTCCATTTTTTCGCTATTGGTAACAAAATATGGAGAGATATATCCACGATCGAATTGCATACCTTCTACTACATCAACAGTAGTATCAGTACCTTTTGCTTCTTCAACAGTGATAACACCTTCTTTACCAACTTTGCCCATTGCAGTAGCAATCAGTTTCCCAATTTCATTATCGCTGTTGGCAGAAATAGTAGCAACCTGCTCAATTTTTTTAGAATCGTTACCAACGGTTTGAGACTGTGCTTTCAGGTTTTCAACCACTTTAGCAACAGCTTTGTCGATACCGCGTTTCAGGTCCATTGGATTAGCACCTGCAGCAACGTTTTTCAAACCTTCGCCAATAATTGCTTGTGCTAATACAGTAGCTGTAGTAGTACCATCACCAGCAATATCTGCAGTTTTAGAAGCAACCTCTTTCACCATCTGAGCGCCCATGTTTTCGATAGCGTCTTCAAGTTCAATTTCTTTAGCTACAGTAACACCATCTTTTGTTACAGAAGGTGCACCGAATTTTTTCTCAATAACCACGTTACGGCCTTTTGGTCCGAGGGTTACTTTAACTGCATTAGCAAGGGTATCAACACCCTTTTTCATTTTATTTCTTGCTTCGATATCGAAGAATATTTGTTTTGCCATTTTTTGTCAATTTGAAAATTTGAAAATTTGGAAATTTGAAAATGTAGGTCTTACTTTTTAGTTGAAAATTTGAAATTGAAGCATATTCATTTTCAAATTTTCATATTACCACATTTTCAAATTAGACGATCGCCAGTAAATCGCTTTCACGCATAATGAGAAGGTCTTGTCCTTCGATCTGAATCTCAGTACCTGCGTATTTTCCGTACAGGACATTGTCGCCCACTTTTACGGTCATTGGTTCGTCTTTTTTACCAGTACCTGCGGCTACGATGGTACCTCGCTGTGGTTTTTCTTTCGCTGTGTCAGGGATGATGATTCCGCCGGCAGTTTTTTCTTCAGCAGCGGCCGGCTTAACAATTACTCTGTCATGGAGGGGAGTAACGTTGAGTTTCTTAGCCATACGTTATTGGTTTTTAATTTATTAAGGTTAAAAATCTTTTTGCCATTCATCGATAATTGTGCCACCCGGGGCGAACAGGTCAAAATTGCAGATTTCCTGCTCCGGAATGCCCTGGACAAGCTTTTGTACTGTCAGAACGGGCGGCAAAGATGCAGTAAGTTTCTGGTTTATAGTGTCAAATTTTCATTTGCCTCCCCCTGATAAAATTTCTGATTACCCCAATCCAAGTTTAAACGAATGCCGTATCTGTATAAAATGCAATAACATGAAACTACTCAAAAGGATATTAAAAGGGGTGGGAATACTGGTGCTCGTATTGTTTGCAGGTTTGTTTATATATGCAAATAAGACAAAACCATCACTTGGTGAGCGGGTTTATATGGAAAACCCTACACAGATCGTGGTTATGCAGTTTCCTGAAAGCTTTTCCAGTAAAGATTCCACTGAAATGGAAGCCTATTTTATGCAGCAAAAAGGTGTTTATTCTAATATTATCAGTTTAAAGAGTCAAACCCTTTGTGTTACCATCGACCCCCGCAAAACCAACAGGTCGGCCATTCTTGATCTGGCGAAGGGGTATCACCCCGGTCTGGTAGAAAGACAACCGCTTCAATCAAGGGCAGAATGTCCGGTAAATATGTATGCTTTCCGGAAACTTACTTATGCATTAAATATCCGTAAATAATCATTCAAAATACAATCACCATTAAATTAAAAAACCATGAAAAAAACATTTTTAGGGGTTACAGCAATCGCCCTAGTGGTTGCGATAAGTTTTACAGCCTGTAAAAAAGATGATGCAATGCCTGTAAACAGTGGCAGTGATCTATACAAAAGACTTGGAAGTAACGCTGGAATAAAGAAAGTAGTTGATGATTTTATTGGAATTGTGGTGGCTGATAATGTGATTAATGGCTTTTTTGCCAATACGGCAAAATCCCAGGAACGTGTTGATGACCTGAAAATGAATCTGGTTAATCAGATCGGTCAGGCAGTGGGAGGACCAGAAAAGTATACTGGATTATCCATGAAGGCAGCACACGTTGGTATGGGTATCAAAGACGTACATTTCAATGCTCTGGTTAATGATCTGGTAGCTGCCCTGAAAAAGAACAATGTTAGTGATGCTGATGTGAATACTATTGGCGGAGCACTAGTTCCTTTAAAAGGCGATATCGTAGAACCTTAATCCGGAAAGGGTTATGTATAGGTTGTATCAAGGTTAAACCTGTCCGTTCCCGGACGGGTTTTTTCATTTTGACATGCATCCTGAAATTAATACCTTTGCAACTTTCCATTAAGTTCTTACCAGATGATCAGTAGAAGAAATATCCGTGTTAAAGTAATGCAGCTCCTTTACATGATTGAGGCTGCAGATACCAGCGTAACACGTCAGAAGCCTGAAATTGAATTGAAGAAGCAATTTGATCAGACAACTTCCCTGTTTGTATACCTGCTTTATTTTTTAACTGAAATTGCCCGTTATGCCGAAACCAATGCGGTTAAGCGTGCATCCAGAAACCTTCCCACCAGTGCCGATTTAAATGTAAATACCAAAATCGCTGGTAATGAGTTTTTATGGCAGATTTTAGAGTCGGCAACTTTTCAGAAGGCTAAAGAAGCCCATTTTCCAGAGAAAATACTCGATAAAGACCTGGTCTATAAGATTTACCGACAGTTAACCGAACTTCCCCAATATCAGGAATATATAGCGGTTCCGGGTAGAGATAAGGTAAAGGAAAAGGAAATCATTAAAATCATCTTTACTCATCTGATGTTACCAAATGAGTCGTTTATCAGTCATTTGGAAGAGCATTTCAATAACTGGGATGATGATGCTGAAATGATGGAGCAACTAATGCTCAATTATATTCAAAAGCCAACGAGTTATAATCTCCAGGAAATGATTAGTCAGGAAAAATGGCAATTTGCCAAAAGCCTGCTAATTACCAGCATTGAAAAGAAAGAACTGGCCACAGATCTAATCAAACCAAAATTGAAAAACTGGGATGCCGAAAGAATCGCCTTATTAGATATGATCCTTATGCGCATGGGAGTATGCGAGTTGTTATATTTCGAAACGATTCCCACCAAAGTTACTATTAACGAATACATAGACCTGGCCAAGGAATACAGCACCCAGCAAAGCGGACAGTTTGTAAATGGTATTCTGGATAATATTCATAAAGAGCTTACAGATGCCGGTAAAATCCAGAAAATAGGCTATAAGAAATAGCAAATACGAAATAAGGAATAAGAAATATATAATTTATGGGGTTTGTTTTCATAAAACGGATTGTCTTGGGGTGTGTTATCGGGGGTTGGATAATAGCTTGTGCAGGACCTGATAAAAAATCTCCCCTTACTAATCCAAAATTGATCGATACGGCAAATTATACAACCATACAGTGGCTTGATTCACTGGTAGATTTTGGAACTATAACCCAAGGAGAGAAAATTCAACTTAAATTCAGGTTCAGGAATACAGGAAATAAGCCATTATTTATAACAGATGTAAGGGCTGGCTGTGGTTGCACGGTTCCTGATTATACAAAAGAAGCCGTAGTTCCCGGGGGAGAAGGGGCCGTAACAGCGGCATTTGATACCAATAAAGCCATGACGGGAGATACCAGAAAAACAGTACTGGTATTTACAAATACTTTTAATGGTAGCGAACACACCCTTATCTTTACAGGCCATGTTAAGGGTGTCAAAAATTAATTAGTCATTTTTCATTTAAACAAATAACAATGTTTTATCTCAATTCAGTATTACTTGCCGCTGGTGGTCAGCAAGGTGGTGGAATGGTTCAATTGGTAATGATGGGTGCTATCATCCTTGTTTTTTGGTTGTTTATGATTCGTCCACAAGCCAAAAAAGCCAAAGAGCAAAAGAAATTCGTAGAAAATATGCAAAAAGGTGATAAAATCGTTACCATCGCTGGTATCCATGGTATCATCAATAAAATCAATGAAGACAATACTATCCAATTGGAAGTAAGTCCGGGCAGCTACCTGAAAATCGAAAAATCATCCGTTAGTATGGAATGGAGTGCTGCTATTAATAAGTCTGCGGACAAAAAATAAATCAACCTTCAACAGGTGGAAAATAAAGGTCCGGGAATGCAGTTTCCGGACCTTCTTGTTTTATCTTTAGTCTATGTTGAAAATCGGACTCACAGGTGGTATTGGTAGCGGCAAATCTACCGTTGCAGGAATTTTTCAGGTACTGGGTATTCCGGTATTTGATGCTGATGCGAATACCAAAATAATTATGGAGTCAGATGCAACTCTTCAGGCTGGTATAAAGTCTTTATTTGGAATTGATTCATTTATTGGAGGTCGGTTAAACAGAAAATTAATCGCCGATATTGTTTTCAAAGATCCTTTGCAATTAGAAAAATTGAATGCCCTTGTTCACCCAGCGGCTATTCGTGCAGCGGAAGAATGGGCGGATAAGCAGAAGGCGGCATATGTTATAAAGGAGGCGGCTCTGTTTTTTGAAGCTGGGTCTGCTGAAGGGATGGATTATATCATTGGGGTATATGCTCCGAAACATATCAGGATTAAACGGGTTATGGACAGAGATGCTTTGTCAAGAGAAGCGGTACTCGACCGAATGAATAAACAAATTCAGGAAGAAATTAAAATGCGTTTATGCGATTATGTTATTCTGAATGATGATCAACACTTACTTATTCCGCAGGTATTACAATTGCATGAACAGTTTTTAAAAGAAGTTAACGATTCTTCAGATGAATAAAATAAATGTGTTAGAAGCCTTTAATCAGGTTGATGGTTACTGGAATCCTTTAGTAGCCGGATCTTTAAACGGTCAGGAAGTAAAATTGGTTAAATTCAAAGGACCATTTACCTGGCACCATCATGACCATGAAGACGAGTTGTTTTATGTTGTGAAAGGTTCTTTTGTCATGGAGTTTAGGGATAAAGATGTTTTACTTGAAACAGGAGATTTCCTCATTGTTCCCAAAGGAGTAGAGCACAGACCCAATGCAAATGAGGAAGTATGGGTAATGTTATTCGAACCAGCTACTACGTTAAACACAGGTAATGTTCAAAATGAATTCACTAAAACAAATCTTAATAGAATATGATCGCTGAAACTCCAGCACCTCCGTATTACGCAGTAATATTTACGAATGGACTTACAGAAAATACAGAAGGTTACGAAGCAATGGCAGATAAAATGTGTGAAATGGCTTTGCAGTCACCCGGATGTCTGGGTTTTGAATCGGTAAGGAATGGGATGGGTATAACGATTTCTTACTGGAAAGACCTTGAAGCTATAAAAAACTGGAAAGCCAATATTGAGCATATAGAAGCACAAAAAAAAGGGCGGGATATTTGGTATCAATACTTTAAAACCAGAATTTGCAAGGTAGAACGTGATTATGGCTTCGATCGGTCAGTTAATCAACTTTAATACCTGTAAAATTAAAAAATGAAACCGGCAGAAAATCCAAATAATGAACAGGATCGTTTGCGGGAATTACTTCGCTATGAAGTACTTCATACACAGTATGAAGAAGATTTTGACCAGATAGTGCAACTGGCCTCATCTATCTGTAAAACACCGATCTCTACTATAACCTTACTGGACATTCACCAGCAATGGTTCAAAGCAAAAATAGGTATTGATAAAGCAAGTGACGATCGGAGTATTTCATTTTGTGGTCATGCCATCCATCAGACGGATATCATGGAAGTAGAAGATGCACTGAATGACATTCGTTTCTTTGATAATCCACTTGTATTAGGTGATCCGAATATTAGATTTTATGCAGGTTACCCATTGATAAGTCCATCTGGCTATCCCTTAGGTACTCTTTGTGTTATTGATAAAATTCCCCGAACACTTACTGAAGAACAGAAATTTGCATTGAGGACTTTGGGAAACCAGACCATGAAAATGTTTGAACTCAGGCTGAAAAACAAAGAAGAAGTATTAAGGAATCAGGTAATTGAAGAGCAAAAGAAAAAACTTGAAATCTCAAAAGCAATACAGAATAAAATTATATCCATTATTGCACACGATGTACGCGGGCCGGTAGCATCTGTTAAAAGTATGATCGAATTGAGTAACGATCAAGAACTTGCGAAACAGGATCAGGAAGAGTTGTTAAGATTGCTGGATAAACAGATGGATGCTACGTTGGATATGCTGACTAATCTGGTAGAGTGGGGTAGTATACTTATTCAAAAAGATAAGCCACAGACCCAGGTTCTTGATTTGAGAAAAATTGTTCAAAATATAGTGACCAATCTTCAGCCGTTTGCAAGTATTAAAAATAATACAATCGTCAATGATATTGAACCAGCCTGTATTGTTCACTCCGACGAAAATTCGCTAAGGTTTATTTTTCGCAATATTATCAGCAATGCCAATAAGTTCACCAGTTCCGGAACAATTCGTTTAACCAGTGAACGGTTGGGCGCCAATAAAGTTAAAATAGCCATTACTGATACCGGGTGTGGTATGACGGAAGATATGTTAAAGCAATTATTTAATCCGGGAATACGTAATAGCAGGGAAGGTACCAATAAAGAAAAGGGGAGTGGCTTGGGTTTAATTTTAGCCAAGGAGTTTGCTGAAGCATTGGGAATTGAAATGGAAGTTACCAGTACACCTGAAGTTGGAACGACATTTAATCTTTTATTTAAGCTTGTATCATAATATTTAAAGAAACTATAAGAAAGCATAGTTTGCTTTAAATCGGGTTTTAAAGCATGTTATTTCTCGAAAAAACATGTCTGTTATCTATAAGCCAGTTTTACACGACATTTTCTACAATACACCTATTTAATTTCATATCCGATCAACTGTTGATTTGAAGAGATAACTGTTGACAGTTTAAAAGAAATAAGTGTATGATTAGCTTTAGGAATGCAACTTCCAGTGATAGCAATGTAATATTGGATATTAAATTAAATTCTACAAAACAACTCACTGAGCCAGTTTGGG
>CBFGPM010000072.1:0-8384 GCA_965650685.1 uncultured Sediminibacterium sp. | reverse complement strand
TGAGATGCAGGATGAAAGTATGAAAAAAATGCTGGATGTGCGTCAGAAGATCAGCGATTACCTGAAAGAGTACAATGCCAGCAAAGGATACGCTTTTATTGTAGCCAATAACTCAGAGTCACTGGCATTTTACTACAAAGATTCAGCTTATGATATCACTACTGATGTGATTAAGGGGTTGAATGAGAAGTATAAGAAGAAGCCGTAGGAGAGATTGAGCTGCAAGCAACAAGCTTCAAGCAACAAGCTGCAAGCAACAAGTTTTAGCAATATTTTTAAAGACGCATGGACTTTGGTTCATGCGTTTTTTTATCCGCATCGTCTCCCGCTATTACCGCAGGTAAAAGCATGGGGACGTTGCGGAAAAAATAAATCCTGCCCTTTATTAAATTACCCGTTTCTAAACGGATTTTAGCCAACCCGTTCTTCTTTGCATACCCAACTTGTTGCTCTCAGCTTTTTCCTTATCTTGAACTTCTAACCAAACAACTATATGAGTAATAATAACCCTTCTTTTAAACCAACCCTGAGTTTATTTGATGCGACCATGATTGTAGCCGGAGGAATGATCGGGTCGGGAATTTTTATCGTAAGTTCTGATATCACCAGAAACGTCGGTAGTGCAGGATGGCTGGTGCTTGTTTGGCTGATTACCGGTTTTATGACCATAACTGCTGCTGTTAGCTACGGCGAGTTAAGTGCCATGTATCCCAAAGCTGGAGGTCAGTATGTTTATCTTAAAGAAGCGTATAACAAATTAGTAGCTTTCCTTTTTGGATGGAGCTTTTTCTCTGTGATACAAACGGCAACCATTGCCGCAGTAGGTGTGGCATTCAGCCGCTTTACCGCCTACCTCATTCCGGAAGTAAGTGAACAGAATATCATAGCCGACCTCGGGTTTATTAAAATATCAGCAGCGCAGCTATTGGCCATCGCCATGATTGTGTTTCTGACTTATACCAATACCCGTGGTGTAAAAGGGGGGAAGATCATTCAGAGTACATTTACCGTTACCAAGTTGCTTTCCTTATTCGGACTGATCGTATTCGGATTCCTGCTGGCAAAGCAAAGTTTCTGGGCTGAGAACTGGCAAACCGGTTTCTCTGCTATGCAAGATTTTGGTGTGAAAGATGCAAGCGGAGCTTTGCAACCCAGCGGCTGGAAACCTATTTCAGGAGCCGTACTCATTGGTGCTGTAGCTGCAGCCATGGTAGGCTCAATTTTTAGCAGCGACTCATGGAACAACGTAACATTTATCGCTGGTGAAATCAAGAACCCACAACGGAATATCGGTTTAAGTCTATTCCTGGGAACCTTAATCGTTACCCTTATCTATATCACCGCCAACCTCATGTACCTGCATGTATTGCCTTTAAATTCTATTGCTTTTGCTGAGAATGATAGGGTAGCTGTTACAGCAGCCAACCAGATATTTGGAAATGCCGGTACCATTGTTATCGCGATTATGATCATGATATCTACTTTTGGTTGTAATAATGGACTGATCCTGGCTGGAGCCCGTGTATATTATACCATGGCCCAGGATGGGGTGTTCTTTAAAAAGACTGCAGAACTGAATAAGAATGCAGTACCAGCTTATGCTTTATGGATCCAGTGCCTGGTAGCATCCTTACTTTGTTTAAGTGGTAAATATGGTGACCTGCTTACCATGGTTTCTTTTGTCGTGGTAATCTTTTATATCCTTACCATTATAGGCATATTTATTCTTCGTAAAAAACAACCGGATATGCCACGTCCTTATAAGGCTTTTGGTTATCCTATTTTACCTGCTATTTATATCATAATGGCCTCATTGTTCTGTGTAGGACTGGTATGGGCATCGCCAAAGTATTCATTATGGGGACTGGCTATTACGCTGATTGGTATTCCTTTGTATTATCTTGCAGTCAGAAATAAGAAACAGGAAGACTGATGAATTTTGAACAGCTTTTTACTGATTTTACAAATACCCGTGTTGCCATACTGGGTGATGTTATGCTGGATACATATTGGTGGGGCTCTGTAGACCGAATTTCACCGGAAGCACCCGTACCAGTAGTGGTATTAAAAAAGAAGGAATTACGCGTAGGAGGTGCCGCTAATGTGGCGCTGAATACCGCCTCTCTTGGTGCCAAAACCACCATGATTTCGGTTATCGGACAAGATGCAGATGGTGAGTCACTGGTTGGCTTACTGGCCGATAAACAAATCGATACACAATATATTAAGGCTGTACAGGGAAGGGTAACTACCAATAAAACCCGCATCATGAGTCGCAACCAGCAAATGATGCGCCTTGATGCAGAAATTACCAGCGATATTGATACCGCTACCGAAGATATTTTACTCGAACAGGTAAGTAAATGTATCAGGGAACAAAAACCTCAAGTACTCATCCTTGAAGACTATAATAAAGGAGTGCTTACACTTAGAGTTATTGAAAAAGTAATTGCCCTCTGTAAAGAGAACAATATTATTACCGCCGTAGACCCCAAGAAAAAACATTTTCTTGCCTACAAAGATGTAACCATATTTAAACCCAATCTTAAGGAAGTTAAAGAAGGCCTGAACCTGATGGTTGATAAGGTAGATCTTTCCTCCCTCAACCAAATACATACTACATTACAACAACACCTGAACCACCAGATATCTTTGATTACACTTTCTGAAAAAGGTGTTTTCTACCAGGATAAAGAGAACCACCGCATCATCCCTACACATATCAGGAATATTGCCGATGTGAGCGGGGCCGGTGATACTGTTATTGCCGTTACCTCACTCTGTTATGCCGCTACCAAAGACATGCATTTAGCCGCCGAAATGGCCAATATTGCAGGCGGACTGGTATGTGAAGAAGTAGGAACCGCTGCGATTAATAAGGATAAGCTGTTGCAGGAATGCGAGATTTTGTTGGGGTGAAGAATGGAAGACCGGAAGTCCGGGGTCCGAAAGTCCGGTAATAGAGTTTTATGAAGAAGTTGCCCCAACCAACTCACTATTCACAATTGACCATTCACAATTCACGCCCCTTCCATGTAAAAAAAAGTCAGCCGAAAACGACTTTTTTATCGGTAAATTATTATATTTGGTAAGACTGATACACATGAGAAAAGGAGGGGTTACTTTTGTGACCCTCTTTTTTTTAGAGTAAGCACCATGCAAAAAATTGCTGTTATTGTTGCCGGGGGAACCGGTCAGAGAATGGGGACTTCAATTCCCAAACAATTTCTGTTGTTAAACGGACAGCCGGTGCTGTTCCACACCTTGAACCGCTTTCTTTCAACCTGGTCAGATCTCACGATAATATTGGTTTTACCTGATGAACACCTTGTTGCCGGGGCATCTATTGTGGAAGAACTGGGAGCGTCTGAGCGCATTTCCATTACAAGCGGGGGTAATACCCGGTTTCAATCTGTAAAAAACGGACTTGCACTGATTAATGAACCTTCTGTTGTCTTTGTTCACGATGGGGTGAGGTGCTTGTTGAGTAGTGAATTAATCAAGAGATGTTACCAGCAAACAATCGAAAAAGGATCTGCTATTCCAGCAATAGCTGCAACCGATAGTATACGAATAGATCATGGTGCAAAACATGAAGTGATCGATAGAAACAAGGTTCGCATTATACAAACGCCACAAACATTTCTAAGTGAGATAATCATTCCCGCATTTAACAGGAGATATGAAGACAGGTTTACAGATGAAGCAACTGTAGTAGAAGCTGCAGGTCATGAAGTGCACTTAATAGAAGGCGAGTACAATAACATCAAAATCACCCGACCCGCAGATTTGCTGATTGCAGAGCAAATGCTTGCAGGCACCTGGTAGTTAATAGGTCTTTACTGTAAGGGGGGGAAAGCTTCTAGCTGCTAGCCTTTTTTTACTATGCCCCCACAAGCGTAAGTTTGGTAATTAAATATTTCTTTTAAGTAGAATTTTACAAAACAAATTCGCAAGCCCGGTGATAATTCCAATAATAGCAGAAAATCTAAACTAAGCACCAATTATCGCTCGCAGCTAGAGGCTAGAAGCTAGTAGCTATATCAAATTCCTCTGAAGGCATTGCGGTGGTATTGAAAATAAGGTTGGATAGTTCCTCCGAACTTTTTATAAAACGATTTTACGCCATCTATTTCCGAACCCTCAAAATCAAAAATCAGGTCCTTGCCAGCAAATTCTTTAAGCACCAGATCCAGTAAATGATGGTTACTGTTTAGTTTTCGTCCTTCGGCCGTAGTAGTATTAAGTAAGTGATAGATTCTTTTATTATCTATTAAAAGTAATGTGTTAGATAAAATTCTTCCGTCATCGGTTGTGATTGATCTGGTTATACACGACCCTTCAAAAGCAAAATGTTTACAGGTGATATTCAGTCTTGCGAAATCTTCTGTACTGATATGTGGCATGCGTTGGCCATACAATGATTTGTATTCGTCAATAATATCTGCTAATGGTTTATTATCTGAATACTGAAAGGTTGTATTTTCTTTCCGGAGTATTTGTTTTAAATCAACACTGTACGCCTCATAAATAGCATTGTACCCTTTTTTCAGATCAATGATGAAATTAGTTTTAGGAGCCGCTTTCATTGCCTGGGCAATCAACTGGTTGCTAAAATTCAGGTTCAGGTGACCATACCAGGCAAACTGGCGTATTTTCCTGGTGAACTTTTCTAGATCATCAATAGCTATATCTCCAATCAGACCAAGTTGTTGTATAAAAGGTGGAGTATAAAAATAACGGATGCCATATTTACTTCTCCAGGGAAGTGCAAGTACAGCCTTGTAATCGTCTACTACCAGTCCATGCCATTGGTCGCAGATATTATCGAGGTAATCGTACCGGGCGTAGAACAAGCCATTATGGTGTGTTTCAATACAGTGATCCCATTTTGATTGTTCGATTACATGGGAGGGTAGTATGAATATCTTTTCTTTCAATAAGTTTAATTAACACGTGTCCAGGTTTCTGTCCGGCCCAATAAAGATACGCCTACATATCCCCGCACATTCAGTGTTTTTGAATCTTTTAATCTTAGAAAGCATTTGTATTCTTTACCATTTTGTGGGTCATAAATTCTGCCGCTGTTCCATTCTTTATCATCATATACAAAATCCCTGAGTATAATGGAGCCTAGTAAGGGTTTTGTACGTAAAGATGCATTTGGATTTTTTACGTCCAGCTTAGGATTCCCTTGCGCATCATTGGGCTCTTTTAACCAAACCAGTTTGCCGTAATATTTATCTCCCTGTTTATAAATCTGAATATGTCCTTTACCTGATGCATTAACCCATGTTCCTACTATTGCATCTGGCTGCTGATAGGGATTACTGAAAACGGAAATACTTATCAGTAAGGCGAAGCAAGTAAATAACTGTTTCAAAATTTGTTTCATCCTGTTTGTTTTATGGCTTTACATAAAATTTACCATCCTTCATTACCATTACAATATTCCTGATGTCTTTAATTTGTTCCAAAGGATTTCCATCTACTGCAATGATGTCTGCAATAAGACCCTTTTCTAGTTTTCCGATTTTAGATGATAATCCAAATTGTTTAGCGTTTACAGATGTGGCAGATCTAAGTACATCTATTACAGGCATACCATATTCTACCATCAGTTCCATTTCTCTGGCATTGTCACCATGACTAAAAACCCCCACATCTCCACCAAAGCAAATGGTTACTTTTTTGGAAAGTGCGAGCTGAAAACTTTTCATTTTAGCTGCAATTCGTTCGGTAGGAGGCATGTCTTTTTTGTTCCATCCATCGTAAGTTGCTGTTGCTTCAGCGGCGCTTAATGTTGGACAAAGTGCCACCTGATTTTTGAGCATCCAGTCGAAGGTTTCTTCGGTTGCATAATCACCATGTTCAATGGTACTAACCCCGGCTTGTGCGGCACGTTTCATTCCTTCAGGTGTGCTGGCATGGGCCACTACTTTTCTTCCCGCAGAAGTACTAACTGCAACTGCTTGTTGAAGTTCTTCCAAAGTAAAAGTGGGGGAAGATTTTTTATCTGAACCCCAACGGTAATCGGCATACACTTTTATGAGATCGGCTCCATTACCAATTTGTGTTCTTGCTTCACGGGAAATACCTTCTAGGCCATCTGCTTCAGCAGCACCTCTGACTAATTGGTGATGTTCATTGCCGAGTCTTGGTCCATAACTTCCACTGGCAACGATAGCTCTTGTTGCTATGAGCATCCTTGGGCCAGTTATGATGCCCTCTTCTATGGCTTTTTTAAGACCAACATCGGCATATCCTGCTCCTTCGGTGCCAAGATCCCTCACGGTTGTAAATCCAGCCATTAAAGTAGCCCTGGCGTGCATTACGGCCCTTACTACCCGCTCAGCTTCCGATTCGTTCAATACCTGATCTGCCCACTTGGTTTCATTATAAGGGTGTAATAGGAGGTGAGAGTGGCCTTCTATTAAACCTGGCAAAAGGGTTTTTCCTTTGAGTTCAATGGTTTTTTGGGGAATGGGTGCCTGTGTATTATTGAGGGGCCCTGCAGCCAGTATTTTATTACCCTGTATCCAAACTCCCCATCCTGTATGCAACTGATAACCATCGAATAGCCTGTCGGCCTTGATCAGGATAATAGAATCAGTTGATTGTCCCGATGCAAACTGCAAACCGGAACACAGTATCAAAAAGCATAAAAAATTACGAATAGCCATGTCTGGAGCTGGATTTCACTGAAAATACCGAACAATCATGGAAAAAAAATTTGTTTGTATAAAGCAACATCCCCATTTTTGCAACACAATGAAACAAATTATCAACATTCAGTGGTGGTGGCATACAAACTCCAATCGGGGATTGTAGCGGCATTGCCAATACTGTATGAATCATATTCAGAAACCCCGACATAAATTGTCGGGGTTTTTTGTTCTTAGCAAGACAGGCATCAAAAGATAACAATGAAAAAGATCCAGATTCAAACTAACGTAAAAAAGCTTTTGGCGGATGTTTATACGCCGGTGGGTATTTACCTGAGGATTCGCGACCGTTTTCGTGACACGATACTATTGGAAAGCACAGATCACCATGCTGCAGAAAATAGCTATTCTTTTATTGGCATCAATGCCATCGCAGGAGTAGAAATAAGGTCTTCTGAAACCATGGAAATAAAATTTCCTGCCCAGCAACCGGAAAAAATCACCATCACGAATAAGTCGCAAGTGCCTTCACTTGTTTGGGACTTTATGCAACGATTTGAAGTAGCTGGTGAAACAACCGAAAAAGCAGCCTCTTTTGCGCAGGGACTTTTTGGATATAGTTGTTTTGATGCCGTTGGATTTTTTGATACCATTCAACTGAAAAAACCTGTTACAGATGGTATTGTAATTCCTTTAATGAGGTATCGGTTATACCAGTATGTAATTGTGTTCAATCATTTCAAAGATGAATTGTATATATGCGAAAACAGTATCAATGGTGTTGTTTCTGAACTGCCACTGGTAGAATCATTGATCAGAAGTAAGGATGTACCAGTGTATCCTTTCAAAATAAGCGGAAAGGAAGCATCTAATATGACAGATGAAGCTTATCGTGAAATGGTTACAAAAGGAGTGCAAAGTTGTTTGCGTGGCGATGTATTTCAAATAGTATTGAGCAGAAGGTTCCAGCAATCTTTTACAGGAGATGAGTTTAATGTATATAGGGCATTACGTTCTGTTAACCCATCACCATACCTTTTCTTCTTTGATTATGGCGAATATAAATTGATGGGATCCTCTCCAGAAGCTCAATTGGTTATACAAAATGGTAAAGCTATCGTACACCCGATAGCCGGTACATTCAAAAGAACAGGAGATGATGAAACAGATAAGCGAATGGCCGCACAACTGCTCGAAGACGCAAAAGAAAATGCAGAACATGTAATGCTGGTAGATTTGGCCAGAAATGATCTCAGCAGAACCTGTACCGATGTGGAGGTTAGTCATTACAGAGAAGTTCAATATTACAGCCATGTAATTCATCTCGTGAGTGAAGTAGTAGGCAAAGTTCCGGAAGAGCATAACCCATTTGCTATTCTGGCCCAAACATTTCCAGCAGGAACATTAAGTGGTGCACCTAAATTTAAGGCGATGGAATTGATTGATGAATACGAGCCAACTGCCCGCAGTTATTATGGTGGCGCTATCGGTTTTATTGGTTTTGATGGTAGTTGTAATCATGCGATCATGATCCGTAGTTTTCTCAGCAGAAACAATACCTTATTCTATCAGGCAGGTGCAGGGGTAGTTGCAGCATCCAACCCGGAAAGTGAATTACAGGAGGTAAACAATAAACTAAATGCCTTGAAAACGGCTATTGGTATAGCTGAAAAGGTAGGGTAGTAAATTCAAAAGTCAAAAGTCAAAAGTCAAAAGTCA
>CBFGPM010000071.1:0-9153 GCA_965650685.1 uncultured Sediminibacterium sp. | reverse complement strand
CAATGTGATGATGTGTGTGGCAGACCAATATGCCGTTATCTGCTTGGAAGCTATACCAGATATAGCCAAACAAAATATGGTGAAGGATGCTTTATTGAATTCGGGCAAAACGATTATTCCAATCAGTTTTTCTCAGATGAATCAATTTGCAGGTAATATGTTACAGGTTCAAAATAATGCCGGCAATAAATACCTTGTAATGTCTAGCCAGGCTTATAACAGTCTTACAGAAACCCAGATCAAAGCCATAGAAGCATTTAATCCAATTCTACATTCAGGCATTAAGACTATTGAAACCAATGGAGGAGGAAGCGCAAGGTGTATGATGGCCGAGGTATTCCTTCCACTTAAATAGGAAACAGCGTTTTGAGATTTTGGGGTGTCTAATATACAGCACATGGCAAAAGCATCATTAAACAGGCTGATTTACGAAAAACTGGAAGAGCAGGTTTTGTCCATTCAGGAACAACTGACCAGACCTGTATTTCTTCAGTATGCCGAGTTATTAAAAATGCACCATGATGGACGTGTTATATTTTCAGATTCGGAAGATATTGAGTCCATTCTGTCTGAGAAAGCCAATGATATCGGGGCCCAAAATGAATTTGCAGCATTTATGGATGCTCATCAAGTAGATATTAAGCAAGCAGTACATTACTTAAAACAGGAACTTAGGGAATGCTTTTCGGAGGAAGCAGCAAGACAACAGTTTAAAAAATCTGGCGCTGTTTCATTTTCTTACGATTGGTACTTTCATTATGATTCCGGCATAAACTTCTTCAAAGATATTTTCTCCTACCCCATTATACTTGAGCCAAGGTACCTGAACCATGAATTACCGCCCGATCATTACGATGCATTTGCAAAGGGCCCGGATTTTTCACCAGTATGGCCTGATTGCAGTGAATTGATTGAGCGGACAGATTTAGATGGCGACTTGCTAAACCTCGGAAGTCAGTTAATGAATTTTTACCAATACCAATCACGACTATTCCTGCACCTCGCACTTCGTGAAATGGATGAGGCTGGGGAATTGTCTTTTATTCAAAAAGATCCTTTTATCTTCTACATCGCAGAACATGATAGCGAGGAAATGACACTGTATGTTGTTTGAAATTAGCTATCAATGCGAATCAATTTTGTAAAATATCAGCTAAAAGATATTTGATTGCTGTCAATGCACTTCCTGTTTTAAATAGAACACGAATCTTCATGATTGTCAGGATTTATCATCAAGATCCGTGTTCCATCCTTCTAGTGACTTCCAATTTGAGGCTAAATTTCCCAAGACTGTATTGGCTTGCAGCTTGAGGCTTGAAGCTTGAAGCCATAAACCTTCCCTATCCACCAACCCTGCCTCTTTCAGCATCGGAAGATCCTGTGTTACGCTGAGCAAGACTTTTACCTTTATTAAATCGGTAAGAGAAGGAAAGTGTAAATACCCTTGAATCTAAATAGCTTTTCCAGTTTGCAGTGGAATTTTGAATTCCTTTGATGTTTCCGCCAGGCTGATTGGTATAAAGAAAATCATTCACACTAAAACGTACTGTTCCTTTTTGCTTTAAAATCTTTTTAGCAACCGCAGCTCTTACTGAACCTACAGGTATAGTAACAAACTGTCCTACATACACACTGGATTGATAATTACCTCCCAGTTCAGCCGACCATAATGAATTGATTTGAAAAATATTCACCGGCCCTACATAAACATAAGTTCCTTCGTTCAACAAATTTTGCTGATAGAGTGTTGCGGTAAATTTATTTTTAGTTAGCTCAGTATACATTTGAAGTTTCCACCATTTAGTAATCGGTACCATGCCACTTAGCGATGCACTGAAAGAAACCTGTTTACCGAAATTGCCGGGCCTGCTGTAAAAAATACCATTTTTCTGTTCAATAGTTTCCATAATCAGGTCATTGACAAAACTATATTGTAACGAAAAGGTATAATTTCTTTTATAAGTATAACTCAATTCTGTGTTGTAGGAAAATGTAGGCTTGAGGAACGGGTTACCGCCATATAAAGTGTACCTGTCTAAGGGGTAGGTAAACGGATTCATATCCTGATAATTTGGCCTGTTGATCCTCCTTCCAAAATTAATATTGAGCAAATGATTTTCGGTTGTATCGATCTTATAGGATAAATAAAAGGTCGGGAAAAGATTATTGAAAGTACGTTTGAAGGAAGAATCTGGTTTACCCGGAGTACCATATTGAAGGCCCCTGATCTCTGTATTTTCATATCGAAGTCCAACTTTGCTGCTAAACCTTTTTTTATCGATACTATAGGTCAGATATGCGCCATTGATATTTTCTTCGTATTTAAAATTATTCGAAAACTCTGTATTCAAAGAAAAGCCGCCACCCGCTTGTTCATCATAAAAGAGGGCATTGTTATTGGTTCTGATGATACTCGTTTTTGCTCCAGCTTCAAGCGTTCCTTTAAACAAGGGTTGTGAATAATCAGCCTGAGCAGTAGTTATTTCAATGGAAGCGGGTAAATCAGATATCAGATTGGTTCTTCCTGCGATGGTTTGATCAGGATTGTATACAATATTTAACAGGCTATTGTCCTGATCTGAACGATACTTAAGATAATCCGCATTCACGGTGAGTAACTTTGATTTTCCATCCAGCTTATATGCTAGGTTAAGATTGGTTCCTATATTATTGAACGACCTGTTGCGGTGAGCATAAGCAGAAACTGTATTAATAAGGTCACCATTACCATTACTGATAACTGCATCATTCTTTATATCTTCTTTATTTCTGTTAGACACACCGGTAATAACAATACCCATGGTTAAGTTTTTATTGGCATAATAATCCACTCCGGCTTTATAATTAAATCCACGTGGCATTCTTTTTATGAAAGAACGTTGTGTAAATGACGATTGAAGGATACCTGATGGAGAGAAATATTGTCTTTTTAAAGTAAGATCCTGATACGTATTATTAATAGCACTACTCAGGTTAGTAAAGAAATTAAGTTTATTGATCCGGTAGTTTAAACTAAAACTATTATTACTTCTCGCATAGGTACCTTGTCCATAACCAAGATTAACCGCACCGTTGAATCCGCTTATTTTAGATTTCTTTAGCCGGATATTTATTACACCACTGTTTCCCGAAGCATCATAACGGGCGGGTGGGTTAGTCATGATTTCAATACTTTCAATGTCGCCAGAAGGCAGGGATCGCAGGTAAGCTGTAAGGTCTTGCTGAGACATATAAGTAGGTTTATCATCGATAAAAACTAAAACACCTGGTCGACCTCGCAAGCTGATATTACCATCGGCATCAATTTGAACGGCAGGTGCTTTCTCCAGTACTTCTAATGCTGTTGTTCCTGCATTACTGATGAGTGCATCCGGATTAACTACTACCCTGTCGGATTTTCGTTCAACAAAACTTTTGCGGCTACTTACTACAACTTCTTTCAGTTGATTTGCAACTGGTTTTCCCAAGCTTATTTGCGGAAGGTTAAATGCAGGTTTTGAGTCATCAATATTTACCGGATTTATTATCAGTTCTTCATAGCCATTGTATTTTACCTGGAGAAAATAATTTCCGATATTAATATTGGTTAGCACAAAAGCTCCTGAGGCATCTGTAATACTGGTTTTAACGAGCAATGAATCCTTTGAGCGGTATAAAAAAACATTTGCACCATCTGCTTTGGTTCCATCAGCAACGATTACAACACCTGTGATTATTTTCTTACTATCCTGTGCAAAGCCAATTGCAACTACAACCAATGTATAAACAAGCATACCTGCCAATCGATTTACGAACATATTATTTAATTATTTGCCGTAAGTAAATGCATATCCCAACGCAGACATGTAGTTTTTATATTAATGGTAACAAGATCAGAATCAATAATCAGGATGATAGCTGAAACCCTTATTCAGCAATGGCATGTATAAATCCGAAAACAAATAGTTCTACAGGAAATAGCTGTATTTATTTATTGGCAGGTATATAAATTGATCAGACAATCGAGTTGATCGGTGAGCATATGGATAAGAAGTCCGATGGCAATAATTCGGCATTTGGGAACAAATAGCAAAATTACATACACAGCAATAGCCGGGTAACTATGTAGCGGATGGAAATTAATACTACATCTGCAGGCATCAAATAAAGGAGTGGCGAGCAGATGATCGAGATCAATGAGCATGGTTAACCATAAGATCAGTGTTGCTCTTTTCCAATATTCTCTGAAAAAAATCCATGAAATAATTACCGGTAATCCGAAATGCAAAAAGTAATGTAATATGGTTTGAAATAAAGGCATGTATTAATTCAGAAAAGTTAACTTAAGCAGTTATTTATAATAATAACAAGGTTTTTCCGATTGCTTCTCTTAATTCGGTATTTACGGAAGTACTTGAAGCAAAATCGTTCCACCTGCTTATAACCCTCTTTACCTGATCAATGATAGAGGCCGCTTTTTTGATATTCATATTTTTGGCCACAGCCAGCAGATCGTCTCTTGTAATATTTAGTCGTTTGCCATTTATACTGAGTGAATGTTGACTTACCCATGAACTATCGGGACGGTAAGCATGGCAAAGGTCAAATGCAGGTGCAAGTTTCCAGCTACCGTTTTTATCCATTACAAAGGAGAAGTTTTTGGTATGGTCATCACAGTTTTTTGCCATCACATTAAAAACCATTCTTCTGAATAGTTGTTCAGCATCTGTATAGGGGAGTAAAAGACTGCGCATGGTTTCGAATAGCTGTTCGTAACTGAATGAAGTAATTTCATTAAAATCATAATGGGCCATTGAGCAAAAACTTTGTACGTGTAATTTTTCATTACCGGGTAAACGATCGAAGCGTTTGGTCATGAAATGCGCCCGATTATTTTCTTCGAGTAATCGGCATTCCATCATTTCAATACCTGCTTCTTTGGCCATCAGGTAATAGGCCATTTCTACCCTTCCATATCCGGAAGATGAAACTAGTTGTTGATCGGTTACACCATCAAATTTTAGTAGCCAGTGACTAAATCCATTGGGCACATCTGCCTGACCAGACCTTATTTCACCGGTATCCGGATTAAATGCCACAACTGCTTTTGCCCTTGCTCCCCCTGCTGAAGAGCCAATTTTTAAGATATCTGTCAAAGCCTTCGCTTCATCCGCACTTAGTTTGGTATTGAATTCCTGCCTGCCCGATAAAATTTCCTGTGCCATATTTACCAGTCCATCCAATTCAATTTTTGTAGCAGTTTTATTGGCGGTATAAAGTCCAGGTTCAAATTCCAATGCACCCATTCCCCTTTTCCCAATAAAGCAAAGAAGCTCTACGGGGTTCATACTATTTGCTGGCCGTCCATTTTTAGAAAGCCATGCGTTGATTAGACTATTACCGTATTTATCGGGTAAGACATCTGCCAACAATCCGGGTAATCCTTTGAAAGTAATACTGTCTCTCAGTTCCGGAAATGAAAATATCCTGCCAGAGGCATTTGCTATGGGCATTTTTATTGGCGATAAGTTCCATTGCTGATTCAGAAATGAAGGTTCATATTCGAAGGAGGCAATACCTGTTTGATCGTCCCAGGCAATGGCTCCAACCCGCTTGTTCCAGATATGTATAAAAGCTGTGGTGATCATTACCAATCTGATTTTTGTTGTGAATCTGATTCAGTATTTTTTCTACCGGCTCTTTTTCTTTTTTGCTGATCCATTTTCGCCAGTTGTAAGGGACTTATTACTGGTTTTACTTCGAAATTTTGCAGCAACTGTAATTGTTGTAAAGCCCTTAATACCTGAATGAATGACAACAAGGTTCCGCCCCCTCCTCCTTCAATCTGAACAAGTGTTGAACGGTTGATGCCTGCAGTTTTTGCTACTTCCTGCTGTGTTCTATTCTGTTGCAAACGTGTTTGTTGCACAAAACTACCCAATTGAACCAGTATAGCAGGATCACTGAAAGAATACCAATTCGTGTTGTTATTTTCCATCATTAAAGGCATTAATATTAGATAATGTTGGCTTATCTCAACAATACAAAGATATTAAAAAGATGGAAAATTCCATCATAATAATTAAAATAATGACTTATTGGTGGAAAAATTAGTCAAAATAACAATAAAAAAAGGGTTTCTCCATCTTCACCCACCTGTGCTAAGGCTGCGGTGGATGAAGGTGGAAAGAGAGATTCGAAATATTATCAATTCCCTTTACCCAACAACACTTTCCCTAACAATTGGAGACTTAGGTTATCAAAAATCTTTGTTTGAAGGCGACTTAATCTTATTCCGTATCTGATCAATTAATTTATTAAAATGCTCATTTAACTCCTCCATAGTTTTCCGACTTGGTTTATTGTTGATCTTCAAAAGATTTTCAGCCGATATAGGGTTACCTGATGTTCCAGTATAAACAACTATATCGTAAATCTTGATCCTCACTTTGTTTTCCCTTGAACTTATTGCGATGGTATAATTAGCAGTATTAAGAATCTCAGTCATGAGCATTCTATAAGTGAATTTAGTTCTGCCTTTACCAACTATTTCTCCATTTACTTTATCATCAATTTGTATAACGGAATTTGCATCTACAAATGATTCCACAACTGCAAGTTTAGCATTATCAAAAATTACATTTTTTGATAATGCTAATGAACTATCAATAAGTTCATAGACAACTTTTCCATCTTTAGTTGGCAATTGTGAAAAAGAATAGAAGAATATGTTCAAAAACAATAACATCAGTAAAATTTTTCTTTTCATACTCATTTTTTTGTAATGTAAGATAATATGGATAAAATCAACGCTTAGGGAAGCCTACAAAGGGATGAAGACTCACTTTAAACACTAAAGATTGATTATGCAACTGACTAGGATAAAAATAATTCAGGTGGGTAAAACAGTAGTTCTTTTGTTCGAATCTAAATCTAATTCATAAGGAATTAAAAACTGATCAAGTGAGGAGCTTACAAATTCTACTGGAATAGTACGAGGGTTCGACAAAGTGCTTTTTTCTTCATGTTTATGAAAACCAACAAAAGAAGAGACAAATAGGTCTCGAATTTCTAGGGCTTTGGGGTCTTGGATATAAACTTTTCTTATTGTTTTTTTACAAGCATTAATTAACTTTTTGTCTATTTCTCTATTGAATAAAGGGAATGAATATCCAATAATGACAAGTATCTCAGTTTGCCTCATTATCGAAGTAGCCTCATCAATAATATTATTTTTTCTTTGATGAAGCATTAAAAAATCTTCTCTGTCTTCCCATGCATAATTAAATGACTTTATATCTTCATCCAGTGACGAGGCATATTTATTTGCCAGCATTACTATAACAGAATTAGTCCTTATGTTTTGTCGTACTATCTCATTAGTTTCAGAATCAGGTATAGGAATTTCTATAAAAGGTTCAAAAGAAGTTAAGCCAGCAACTCCATTAAGCTTAACAATCGAAAACTCTGAAATATCTATAGCTGAATTGCCTTCAATATAAGATTGGGTAGGAATTATTTGTAATTGCTTTTGTATTTCATTGAACTTATAATTTGGTTGATATTCTTTATAAGCCAGCTCAAATTGAATATCATAATTCCACGTAACAACCTTAAAATTTGGGGCTAGTGATAAGTTACCCCTTTTATTATTAATTATAGTTGCTATGAAGCTATCGTATCGTTTATCGGGTAACTCCTTATCCTGACCTTCCCTAATAAATACTCTATGTATTAATTGCTCAAACATAAAGTATACAATCAGTATTTTTTTTAGCTTAATTAACTCTGCTTCCTTTTCCTTAATTAAGTAAAATTTTTTGGCTAACGTGTCTACAGTTTTATGAGAATTCATTTGAGATTTTAGCCATTCTAGATCAGTTATAAGTTTTTTTGCATTTTTTTCACTAAAGTTAGCACTATAAGATAATAACGAGCTATTAACTGTATTATTTATGAACTTAATAAACTGATCTATTCCAGCTGGAAGTTCATTAATTATAGGTAAGCAATTAGCACTTGCTCCCGCTCCTAATAAATATGTGATTTTTTTAGGGTCTTTCATATCAACTAAGTAAAATACTAATCAGAAAATACTCTATCCAATTATAGATATAGGTTCAATAAGGGTATCTACAATATTAACTAAAAAAGTTATTTATCAATTATACTAGTCGATCATACCTAAATTCATTTTTTTCAATATGAGTCATTAAAAAGGTTTTTCTTGAAGATTTTAATGCTAATCAGAGATTGAATAATGCAAGAAAATTGGTTCCATTATGGTTACCAAATATTACAGGTATGGACACTAAAAAACCCCTGAATTACAGAGGTTTTAGTTCAATTTAATAACAAGTGCGGAGAGAGAGGGATTCGAACCCCCGGACCTTTGACAGTCAACGGTTTTCAAGACCGCCGCATTCGACCGCTCTGCCATCTCTCCGCGGCAAAAGTAAGGGTTGAAAAATTTCTACCAAAAAATATTCAAAAGATTATCAAAATAAACAGATTAACAAGGAGTTATACCAGGTGGCCTGGGCTCATCCACTCATCCAAATTAAAACAGCGACTTGAATTTTACATGATAAATTAACTATATTTAAGACTTAAACTAACAACCATGACCCGTAAACTATTTCTACTCGCAGGCGCATTTTTAAGCCTGTCTGTACTTTTCTCTTTTTCATACAAAGCAGCTAATTTCTCTGGCACCTGGAACCTCGATGAGAGTGCCAGTGAACTGGGACAATTTGGTGCAAGATCTGCTGCGTCTAAAATTGTCATTGAACAATCAACTGATGCATTTAAAATGGTGCGCTCTGTTACCGCATTCGATGGTAGCGCTGGGGAAATTACCGAAAACTATACAGTAGGAAAACCCGTAGAAAATGCAGGTATGATGAACAGTAAGAAGACCGGTACCCTTTCCTGGGATGGTGAACAAAGTTTTAAAATAGACTTTGACCTCAAAATGGAATTTCAGGGAAACAGCTTTGAAATGAAAGGCAACGAAAAATGGGAAATCAGCGCCGATGGAAAAACATTAACCCTCAGCAACCACCTGTCTACTCCTCAGGGAGATTTTGATACTAAGGCGGTTTATAAGAAAGGATAGTTTTGATGTGAATGGTCAATGGTGAATTGTCAATAGAGAGCATTACTTGCAATTTT
>CBFGPM010000070.1:0-9662 GCA_965650685.1 uncultured Sediminibacterium sp. | reverse complement strand
GAACGGTACGGGTATCGAATGTATTTACGCCCACAGCTACCACCACTACTTATGTCGTAACGGGAAATACATTTGAATATAATGGAAATGGTGACCAAACTATTACTGCATTTACCTACAATGTTTTAGTGATTAGCAATACAGGTGATAAAACAGTTTTACCTGGATCAATAGTTAACTGTTTTAATATTGTTATGAATGATAATGCCATTCTTGAACTTCCAGACACATCGGTGTTTAATGTCACTGAGTGAATTCTAACTTAAATCTAATGCCAATTTAATGTGATGTTATTGGTTATCGGAAGAGGTGGTGTAACTTTATAAAAGAAATTTCCCATCAGTAGGAATTATAATTCCGGCAAGTATTGCAGATGCGCTCAAGTAATTTTAATAGCAGCATTACCAATATCCTTACACATTTATTAATTGGTGCGTTTAAGTTGGCTAGAGAAATCTAAAATGCCATAGCCCCATAGTTTTCAATAACCGGATGACATTCGTTTTACTGTATGAAAAAAAAGTTCATAACAGATTTGGAGTATAACTATAAAACCAGACTACTTAACAATAAGGCCAGGCGTTTCTGGATATTCATGCTTTTAGTGTGCATTATCAGTAAAGAAATGATGGCTGCTACCATTACATCGAATAATGTAGCGGGCGACTGGAACAACCCTGCAACATGGATTGGTGGAAATATTCCTGGAAGTGGTGATGATGTAATATTAAATGCAAATGCCCGTATTACCGTAACTGCAGATGCTTCATGTGCTAGTCTTACCTGGACAGGTGCAATTGGTGCAACAAGAAGACTTACTATTGATCCGGGAGTTACTTTAACCATAACAGGAAATATAGAATTAGGGGCACCTGATGCTAATAACAGAAACAGAATGGTTATCGTAGAAGGAACGCTCTTTTGTAACGACTTTATTATGTCAACCACAAATGGTAATGGGCACGACATTATTTTGGATATAGCAACTGGTGGAATTGCAAACATACAGGGTAACCTGATTATGCCAGGTAATTTTGCCAGAAATCACATTGATTTAAGTAGCGGGGCCATACTGAATATTGGAGGTAATGTAGGTTCAGATGCAAGTGCTACAACCGGCGGCGGAGGTTTTACCGCACCACCTTCAGATGCTGTTATTAATTTTAATGGTTCAGCAGATCAGTTTTTTTTTCCTGGTAATAATATAACCTATGGCATCCTTAAATCCAATAATACTTCAGGAGTTTACCTGAAAAGAAATACAACTGTTCTAACACTTACTATCGGCGACGAAACAGCAAACAGTGTTTTTTGTGACGATGGATTCAATCTTGTGTCAACAGGTACACTCAATTTATTAAATGGCAGTACTTTCAGACTTGGCCGTGCGGGAGATAATTCAACTTTTCCTGCATTCAGTACGTTCAATATTGAGGAAGGAACATTGATGCATTATGTTTGTGAAACAGTGAATCAAACTGTTTCCACAGATCCAACGTATGCCAATTTAAGGTTAAGTGGAGGAGGCTCTAAAAATATTTTAGGAGGCACATTAACGGTAAGAAATAAGTTAACTATTGATGCAGGCGTTACTTTTAACGGTAATGCGAATGATCCATTGATAATACTAAAAGGCGATTTTGAGAATAACGGTACATTCACTTCCGGCACTAGTATGTGCAGTTTTGAAGGCGATGCAGACCAACTAATTACCGGAACAAGTTCGCCGCTATTTAACGGTGGACTTACAATTGCAAATGCAGGTGTGCCTGGAAACAATACCGTAACACTGGAGACAAATATTACCGTCAATAATGTATTAACAATATCAGATGGTGTATTCGACCTGGATATTTATACTGCCGACAGAACATCATCCGGAGGAACATTGGAAATTAACAATGGTAGCACGCTGATAATAGGTGGCGCAAATACGCTGCCCGCGAATTATACTACCCACATAATCGGTATTACAAGCACAGTTGAATACCGTGGAAACAATTCAGTCGTAGCGGCTTTAAATAGTAGCCAGTCTTATGGAAATTTGGTAATCAGTGGAACAGGCGTTAACACAACAAATGATTTTTCCGTTTCCGGTGAAATGCTGGTTAATGGATCATTTACAGCAACTTCCGGACTGATTACCATGAACAACTCTGCATCTGCTATCAGTAATAATGGTGATTTATCATTCAATAATTTATTAATCGCGGCAACTCCTTTAAGTCAATCGCAGTACAATACCAGCTTTGAAGTAAATGGTTCATTTGAAGTTGCATCAGCAGTAAGTTTTGCCCCAAATGGTGGAACTGTTACCATGACAGGTTCTTCTGGACAAATTACCAACTCGGGGGGTAGTTTAACTTTTGATGGATTGAATATCACCGGTACCATCGGCACTTCCGGTAATATGAATATTGGTAGTACAATGGTAGTTGCTGGCAGTTTTAACCCGGATGCAACAACTGTAATTGGGGGAGGTGGAACCATTAGTGGCTCTGGTACAATTTATGTAACGCGGATAACTGATGTTGCAGGATTTTCAGGGCAATACACCCTCAATAATAATTTATTGCAGCTAACAACTATTTATGACGGAGCAGGTGACCAAACGGTAACCGGAGAAAATTATGGCACATTGGTTATAGCTGATAATGGAACACGTACGGTTACCCTGATTGCCAATGAAACGATTGGAGTGGCAAATACTTTTACGCCGGATAATGTTAACACAACTTATGTGGTTGCGAATAATACATTTAACTATAACGGAGATATCGCGCAAACAATTACCGGGTTTACTTATAATACCCTCCTCGTTAGTGGAAATGGCGACAAAACAATACCCACGGGTGTGGTTGTAAATTGCTCCGGCCTTGATATACAAACAGATATTCAGTTAAATATCGAAGGAACAGCCGAATTGAATTTCCTGTAACGAATGGGTGCAGGTCATGTTAATACATGTTAATATTTTTAGCAGGGGCTATTCCGTGACCTGCTTTTATTTATATCTTTATGGAAGTATGCAAAAAAAAATAACAACATCCCTTATTTGTATGTTGATTTTAGCAAATGCTATTGCTCAGAAGGCTCCGGCACAAAAAAAGCCAGCCAATACCACTGCAGCAGTTCAGCTTAATAATATGGCAGACACGCTTCAGTATGCAATAGGGTCTTTTCTGGCTCAGTGGGTCAACAATCAGGGTTTTCTTATTAATAATCCAACACTTTTCATCAAAGGGATGGATGATATTTTTCGAAATAACCCACGATTAATTCCTGACTCAATAATAAGTCCCTTAATTACAGCCTATCAGCAGGTTACACAAAAAGATCGTGCGTATAAGCTGGAACAGCAGTTGTTTACCAATATCAAGCAACGCCCCGGACTGGGCATATTTCCCAATGGGGTTCACTATTTTATTTTAAAAACCGGACAGGGGGCAAGGCCAACTGCCGGGGATTCAGTGGTGATAAATTTGAAAGGCGCATTGGCAGACGGAACTATTTTTGAAGACACATACAATAATAAAATACCTCAATCCATACTTCTGTCAGACTTGATCCCCGGTTTATCAGATGCTATTCAGCAAATGTCTGTAGGTTCAAAATGGCAATTGTATATTCCATCAGTACTTGCACATGGTGAGAAGGGGGTGCCCGGTAGTAATGGTGTTTATCTGATACCACCAGGTAGTGCACTTACTTATGAAGTGGAACTGCTGGAAATACGTCCTGTAAAGAAATAAGCAAATTTTAAGCTATATTCCAGTAATATCTACTAAATTCTTTATATTTTCGAACTAAACTATACAAAATGAAAAAAGCAGGATTGATTCTTTTATTAGGTGCATTTGTTGCAGGTTCTGCAACTGCTCAGAATAAAACCGCAGCACAAATTGCCAAAGAAAAAGCTACTGAAGATTCATTGCAATATGCACTTGGTGTTTATATGATCAAATCACTTGAGAAGAAAGGAGTGATTTTCAAAGGTACCATGTTTCAGAAAGCAATAGATGATGTGCTGACTAAAAAGAAGTTGATGATCAGTGAAGCTAAGTCAGAAAGCATGGTAAATATACTTGATGCCGATGTAGCGGGAGTGAAAGGTAAAATGATGGAACAGGCACTTTTTACTGAGTTAGCTAAAAGAAATGATGTAATTACGATGCCAAGTGGCGTTCGTTATGCAGTAATTGCCAGAGGTACCGGCGCCATTCCTGAACCTGAAGATTCTGTAGTGGTTAACGTTAGAGGAACTACTCCAGATGGAACCGTTTTTATTAATTCACAAGAGAAACAAGAGTCTTTCTTATTACCCGTTAGCTGGTTTGTACTTGGTCTGCAAGATGCAGTATTAAGAATGAAAGAAGGGTCTAGCTGGCGAGTATTTATCCCTGCTAAACTTGGTTTTGGGGAGAAAGGTAATGGTACAACTGTTCCGCCAAACACTCCATTAGTGTATGATATCGCTTTGGTATCTGTACGCCCGGCCAAAAAATAGTTCATAAACGTTTTATTATCAGCTTTTTGTGAATATTATAATTCGATACTCATAATAGGTTGATTTGCAAGCAATTAAAAAGCCCTGGAATTCACGCCAGGGCTTTTTTTTCGGGGATAATTAAATCTGTCCAAGCTATTCAGTGAATTGGTATTATGATTACCTTTGCCGCCTTGAAAATGGGAGCTTGTGTTCCCGTTAAAAAAATATTTAAACAAGCACTTTTATGGCTGACTTGAAATTTCAACGCAACTTCGGTATTGCCGCACACATTGATGCCGGTAAAACCACCACTACTGAGCGTATCCTGCGCTATACAGGTATGATTCACAAAATAGGTGAGGTACATGATGGTGCCGCTACCACAGACTGGATGGAACAGGAGAAAGAAAGAGGTATCACTATTACTTCAGCTGCTGTTAGCTGTCAGTGGAACTTCCCTACCGTAAAAGGTAAGGCTGATGCGAATACCAAAAGCTACTATTTTAATATCATTGATACTCCGGGTCACGTAGACTTTACCGTAGAGGTAGAACGTTCTATGCGTGTACTGGATGGTCTTATCGCCCTTTTCTCTGCAGTAGATGGCGTTGAGCCTCAGTCTGAAACCGTATGGCGTCAGGCAAACCGTTACAAGGTACCACGTATCGGTTTCGTAAATAAAATGGACCGTTCAGGTGCAGATTTCCTGAATGTGGTAAACCAGGTAAAAGAAATGTTGGGTGCAAAAGCTGTTCCCCTGCAATTACCTATTGGTGCGGAAGATAATTTCAAAGGTGTGGTGGATCTGATCAAAATGAAAGGAATCATCTGGCACATGGAAACAGAAGGTATGACTTTCGATGAGATTGAAGTACCGGCTGATATGAAAGAAGATGTAGAATTCTGGAGACAAAACCTGATTGAAGCGGTTGCTGAATACGATGATACGCTGATGGAGAAATTCTTTGATGATCCTAACAGCATTTCTGAAGATGAAGTACACGAAGCTATCCGTAAGGCTTGTATCGACCTGAGCATCGTTCCAATGATGTGCGGTTCTTCATTCAAGAACAAAGGTGTACAAACTGCGCTTGATGCGGTATGTCGTTACCTGCCTTCACCAGTAGATATTGAAGATACTGTAGGTACTGATCCTGATACAGGTGAAACACTTACCCGTAAGCCTAGTGCAAAAGAACCATTCGCAGCATTGGCTTTCAAAATCATGACTGATCCTTTCGTGGGTCGTCTGGCTTTCTTCCGTTGTTATAGCGGTCATCTGGATGCCGGATCTTATGTATTAAACGTAAGAAGTGGTAAAAAAGAGCGTATCAGCCGTATCATGAAAATGTTTGCCAACAAGCAAAACCCGATCGACTTTATCGAAGCTGGTGATATTGCTGCGGCAGTAGGTTTCAAAGAAATTAAAACCGGAGATACACTTTGTGATGAAAACCATCCTATTACCCTGGAGAACATGTTCATTCCTGAGCCTGTAATCGCAATCGCTGTTGAGCCCAAAACACAGGCCGACGTTGATAAAATGGGTATGGCTATCGCTAAACTGGTTGAAGAAGATCCAACTCTGCGCGTAAATACTGATGAAGATACTGGTCAAACCATCCTTCGTGGTATGGGTGAATTACACCTTGAGATCATCGTAGATCGTATGCGTCGTGAGTTTAAAGTAGAAGTAAACCAGGGTGCACCTCAGGTTGCTTATAAAGAATCATTCGGAACTACTATCGAACACCGTGAAGTGTTGAAAAAACAGTCTGGTGGTCGTGGTAAATTCGCCGATATTCAATTCTCAATCGGCCCTGCTGATGAAGAATGGCTGAAAGAAAACGAAGGCAAGCATTTCCAGTTTGTGAACGATATCTTCGGTGGATCCATCCCTAAAGAATTCATTCCTGCAATTCAGAAAGGTTTTGAAACTGCCATGACTACAGGTGTGTTGGCAGGATATCCTGTAAACAACATGAAAGTGCGTGTATTCGATGGTAGCTACCATGATGTGGATTCTGATTCTATGTCGTTCGAACTTTGTGCTAAATCTGGTTTCCGTGAAGCTGGTCGTAAAGCAAAACCAACCTTGCTTGAGCCAATCATGAAAGTAGAAGTACTTACTCCAGATCAGTACATGGGTGATGTAACAGGTGACCTTAACCGTCGTCGTGGTATGCTGGAAGGTATGGACAGCCGCGCTAACCTTCAGGTTATCAAGGCAAAAGTTCCTTTGAGCGAAATGTTTGGTTATGTAACCCAACTCCGTTCATTGTCATCCGGACGTGCAACTTCAACCATGGAATTCTCTCATTATTCCCCTGCACCAAACAATATCGCAGAAGAAGTAATGGCGAAGAACAAAGGAAAAGTGAAGATCGAGGAATAAGCCTCGTTGAACATAATAAAAAGCCCCGGCAAATTTTTGTCGGGGCTTTTTTTGTGAATGGTGAATTGTCAATATTGAGTAGTCAGTAGTCTGTAGGTCAATTCTATACTTGCTATTCACCATTCACTATTCACCATTCACATCTCACGTCTATTTGCAAAACTGCGCAAGTATATCGGCCGCTCCAGGATATTTTTTTGCTACCGCTATTTGCATAGCACTGCATCCATTTGCTTTATCGCCGGAATTAATCAGACTGGCGCCTTTAAAAAATTCTGATTTGCCATCTGTGGTTACTTTCATGGCAATTACTTTGTCGAAATAGTAAATTGCTTTTTTATATTCTTTCAGGTTATAATAACAGATGCCGGCATTTTCAAACATGCTATAGCTGAATGGACTAATCGTAAGAGCAGCTACAAATTTTTTGGCAGCATTGGCATAATCACCTTTGCCAAATGCGGCCACCGCTTCATTATATACGGCCGTTGCCCGGTTAATGTCTTCCTGCGAAGATGCACCGGCTACCCTTGCATTCATATTATTCTGAATTTCCTCTCTTCGTTTAACCAGTAACTGGTAATCTGCACTCGGTTGTGTATTAGGAGCTGGCTTGAAATAGTTTAGGGCGCTATCGGCCATTTTTAATAATTCCGGACTGCCTTTTTGTTGAGCGTTCAACATACCAAGCAAGTATAATTGCCATGGGAAAATTTCATTTCTATAATGGGTATAGGTTCTGAAAGCTTTACCAATAGCAGCAGTATCTCTTCTCTTTGCTTCAACTGCTATTAATGTCTGGTAATAGGTATTGGCCCGGGGGCGATTATAGTAGGCTAAATCGGCGTAGTGCTTTGCACTGTCGTATTTTTCTGTTAAGAAGTAAACATTTGCAATTAAAAAATGGCTGTAATAAACATAGGGATTATAAGGCATGGCTTTGCGCAATAATTTCAATGCCTCATCATATTGTTTATTTTCAGAGTAATACCTGCCTATAATGGCCTCAATAGGTTGAGACGAAGAAGTAAGGTTTGGAATAGGAGGGAAGAGACTCTTTACTTCGGCCAATGGCAAAGTCATGGGTTCATTTTTCAGATCAGGAACCACTTTCAACTGAGCCTTTAAGGAAACGTATGTTAGATAGGTAATGTAGGTTGCAGGTAGCAGTATAAGAATAGCAAAAAGGCCAAAAAGTGGATGTGCAAGCGGTTTCGTGGTTTGTGTGTCTTCACTTTTCAGTTCTTTTCTACCCATTATAAAAGCACCGAGGTTAAATGCACAAACTACCGCGAAGAACACCTGCATGATAGCCCTTTCAATTGGAAAGTTAAAGAAGGCATCAACTGCATATACCAATAGCGCAAAAAAGGAAAAAAGAGACATTAGCTTGATTTCTTCGGAAACAGCAGATCGCCAGGTTTTTAAGGTACATATGAAGAGACTAAAGTATAGCGATAGGTATAAGAGTCCACCTAATAAACCAAGTTCAGCAGTATGCTCCAGAAAATCATTATGGGCATGTGCGGGTACGTTAAGGTCATTGATGTATTCTTTTTCATATGGAATAGAAGCGAGTTTCCAGTTACCATACCCTGCTCCCATAATAGGGTTTTTACTGATATAGTCAATGGCATGCTCCCATAATTTAAAACGATAACTGGAGGCATCATTAGTAAGAGCTATCGAACTAAGATTGCCAACCACATTTCCATACCTGCCTGCATTGTTGTCCTGAAAAGTGGTAGCCTGGGTATAAGATATCTGGGAGATAAAAACAGCCGCTATAATTGGAATAAACAGATAAGCCAACCGAAATAAAAGCGTTTCCGTTTTTTTGGATTGGAAATATTGTATTACTAGAAATATGGTATAACAGATGCTAACTAATATAAGGCTCACATAGGAAGCACGGGCACTGGCCATGAAAAGGGTAGCAATGCCAATGCTTAATGCTACAAGGTGAAAAATTCTTTCGGCGAGTTTCGAATAGTACAATGCATAAAGCACAAACGGAATTTTAATAGCAAGACTTGCTGCAAAAATGTTTTTATTACCTGTATTACCATTAAGGTTGTTGATCAGGGTTCCCATGGGGGTTTCTGCTATCCCATTTAAGAATTTGCCAAAGTATTGTACAGATTCAACGAAAAGCACAACTGATAATAGTTGGGCAACTAATTTGAAAAGGTTTTTGTTTCCGAAGAAAATCACCGATATATTAAAGAAGGCAACGAGGGTTACAATGAATCGAACATAACAAACCCAGGCTTCAACCTGATTTATAGCAAAGAAGATCGAAAAGCCGGCAAGTACGAAAAGAGAAAGGTATATTTTAGAGAACAATTGTTTTATAATCAGTTGAACCGTATCGAAATAGAGGTCTTTTCGTGCCAATATATACGCACTTACAACTATATCGAGGATAGAAAGGTACAGCCACTGCGGTCCCATTACATCAATAGCGTTCATGGTTGGTATGAAATGAACGGCCATATAAAGAACAAGTATCAGAAATGGCAACCAGGCTGTCTTAGTGTTATTTTCAAGATGTGTAAATGGCTTTTTTTCAGCTATTTGCTGGGTGATGGTAGGGGAGACAGTTTTTTTTCGGGCCATAAGTTCAATTGAATGCCGTGAAATTAATGAATTTAGGAAGTAATGTGAGTTGTGAATTGTGTATTTTGTATAGGGGGTAGTCAAGAGGGCTATTAAAAAATCACCAATAACAAATAACATATAATTATAAACCAAGCGTCGATTTTCCTTTTTTTAGGC
>CBFGPM010000069.1:0-9770 GCA_965650685.1 uncultured Sediminibacterium sp. | reverse complement strand
TAGGAGGAATGATTTTTTTGGTCATCAATTATTTTCGTTTTGCTCATATAGCCCGCATTGTCTTAACTATTTTATCTACCAGTGTGTTATGTCTTAGCGCCATAAAATTTCAAAATGGCAATGAGTATTATCTTATAACCAACCTGGTAGTTATTAGTTTAATTTTCAAGAAAAGTTCAACCATAATATGGCTTTCTATACTTACCATTGCCTGCTTTATTTTTCTCCGTTTTACCGATACTACTCCCTGGATGTTAGAGCAATTACCTCATTCGAGGGTATTGATTAATATGACCAGTGCTATTATCCTTTCTTTTCTGGGGTTGATGTTTTATCGTTCTGAGCAAAAATTTTACGAGACCCAGCTTGAGCAGAGTCAGCTAAGTTTAGAAAAGAAAAATCATGAGCTGACTGATTCAAACACGACAAAAGAAAAACTCTTCTCTATTATTGCGCATGATTTAAGATCACCGATTGCCCAATTAAAAAGTACACTAGATCTGTTGAAGCAGCAGCAACTTACGCATGAGCAATTCACTAAAATAACGGATCATATCTCACTTAATGTAAAACAATTACAGGGTGGCCTTGACAACCTACTGCAATGGAGTAATAGTCAATTGGAGGGCATTGAGGTTGCTGCTCAAAAAATAGATTTCCGGCAGGGTTTGGACCAGGTGCTTTCCATGCTTCAGGCTGAGATTGAAAATAAAGGCTTGAAGGTGGAAATTAGTGCGGAAGGTGGCCCGATATGGGTAGATCCAAATCACCTGCAGATTATCTTAAGAAACTTATTGTCTAATGCAATTAAGTACAGTTATAAAAATGGAACAATTCACATAAATCACCGCACTTTAAACCACGAATCAATTATTGCCATTGCAGATGAAGGTGATGGCATGGATAAAGCAACCCGCGATGCGTTGTTCTCCGCAGCAAATATCATTTCACGAAGAGGTACTTTGAATGAAAAAGGGACCGGTCTTGGTTTAAAACTTTGTAAAGAGTTTGTAGAAAAAAACAATGGCCGGATATGGGTAGAAACGAATATACCCAAGGGTACCGTTTTTTATGTTTCCATACCAGCTACTATATAAAAAAATAACCCCGGCATTTTGTACCGGGGTTAAAATATTGGAGTAGATACCCATTATTTTTTCTTCTCTTCTTTAGCAGCAGAAGCTTCTTCCTGCTTTAACTGACGTGTCATTACCACCGAAGCGATAGGAATACGTGGAGAGTTGAGGATTTCCATGTTTTCTGCGATTACATCTTCTACACGGATATTGCCATTCAGTTCAAGTGAGGTAATATCAACAGAGATGTTCTCTCTCAGGTCTTTAGGAAGTGTTTTTACTTTCAGTGCTTTCATTTTGGTAACCAGTTTACCACCTTCTTTAACACCTACAGAAGTACCAACAAATTTGAGTGGTAAAGTAGCAACTACTTTTTTGTCGTCTACGAGTTCAAGCAGGTCAACGTGGATCAATGAATCATCCACTTTGTCGAACTGAAGATCTTTCAGAATACATTTAAAAGTTTTGCCGTCTACTTTAACTTCTGCCAGTTGGAATTCGCTTGTGTAAACTAAGGGCTTGAAAGCCTTTGCAGGAGCGTAGAAATTAATCTCCTGTGCACCCCCGTAAATTACACCTGGCACGTTTTCCTGAGAGCGAATCTGGCGGGCGGCTTTTTTGCCATGTTCGGTCCTCAGTTGTCCTTCGATTGTAATTGTTTTCATGTTTAAAATTTTGGACGGCAAAAGTACGGGAAAATCTTCGATTTTTGGCTACTAGCTGCCAGCTT
Source organism: uncultured Sediminibacterium sp. (assembly GCA_965650685.1). Taxonomy (GTDB): domain Bacteria; phylum Bacteroidota; class Bacteroidia; order Chitinophagales; family Chitinophagaceae; genus Sediminibacterium. The sequence goes on along the minus strand of CBFGPM010000069.1, from coordinate 7,964 downwards.
CTAGCTACTAGCAAATAAATAATATCAAAATAGAATATAAACTATTGATTATCAATCTGATAATTTAGTATTATATAGTTTTTTCAGATGAAAGTTAGGGCCAATGATGTCCGGGGAAATTTAACAGCGAGTCATAGGTGTAGCGTATGTTGGAACACAGATTTTCATGATTTTCAGGATTTATCATGATAGTTCTTGAAAATCATGGAGATCCGTGTTCTATTAATAGCAGATAGTGCATTTATGACAACCAAATATTTCTTTAAGTAACTGACTTAAAATTTTCTAATTCGCAAGCCCTGCCATTTATTCAAATAATAGCAAAAAAACTAAAACAAGCACCAATCATGGCTAGAAGCTAGAGGCTAAAAGCTCGCAGCCTATTTTTCCCGGACAGCAATGGCTTGCAGCTTAAAGCTTACTCATCATCCTCTCCCCTTCAATTGTGAATGGATAAAGAGGCTGGTTATACTTTTATTTTCGTAGGCATTTCTGATTGCAATGGCGAAGAGGTCGGCAACTGAAATGACTTTTATTTTTGGAGAATCGTGTTTTAGAGGAATGGTGTCGCATACTACTAATTCTTCCAGCACACTGTTCTCGATATTCTCGTAGGCTTTACCGCTCAGTACAGGGTGGGTAATCAGGGCACGTACGCTTCTTGCTCCCTTTTCTTTTAATAACCCTGCTGCTTTAGCGAGGGTACCACCTGTATCGCAGATATCATCAACCAGAACAATATCTCTTCCAGTAACCTCTCCTATCACCACCATACTGGCTATTTCATTGGCACGCTTACGGTGTTTGTCGCAAATAACCATTTCTGCATTAAAATAGCTGGCTATTTCGCGCACCCTGTTTGTACTTCCTACATCCGGTGCAGCGAAAGTGAGGTTTTGCAGTTTTAATTGTTCTATGTATGGGATGAAAATTGCCGAACTGTCAAGATGGTCCACAGGCACGTCAAAAAAGGCCTGAATCTGTGCTGCGTGTAAGTCCATCGTTATCACCCTATCCGCTCCGGCTGCTTCCAACAGAGTTGCTATAAGTTTGGACCCGATTGCAACCCTTGGTTTGTCTTTCCGATCCTGTCTGGCGAAGCCATAATATGGGATAACTGCGATGATTTTATATGCGCTGGCTCTTTTAGCTGCATCGATCATCAACAGTAATTCCATCAGGTTATCGGTTGGTGCATAGGTACTTTGAACCAGGAAAACATAATCGCCACGGATACTTTCCAGGAAAATAGGCTGGAACTCGCCGTCGCTGAATTTCTGGATATTGATTTTACCGATAGGTGCACCAAATTGTTGGGCGATTTTTTCGGCGAGCTTCTGTGAGCCTGTGCCGGAGAAAATCTTGACAGATGGATTCATAATCGAGGGAATATGCGGCGAAGATAGAGATTCGCCGAAGAAATAATAATTTGAAAATTTCATTTTTTTTACCATGCAAAGAAATACAATTAAAGAGTGGGCCTCAGACGACCAGCCAAGGCAAAAATTGCTCCTGAAAGGTGCCGAAAACCTAAGTGATTCAGAATTATTAGCCATTCTCATTAACCATGGCATTCCTGGCAAATCTGCTCTTTCATTGGCCAAGGAACTCTTACAACATTGCAATAACGACCTGAATAGCATGGGAAATCTTTCCGTTCCATCGATGTGTAAACTTGGAATCAAAGGTTTTGGGGCTGCAAAAGCTATTAGTATTGCTGCCGCATTGGAATTAGGATTAAGGAGACACCAGCTTATTGTTAAAAAAGAAGTGGTAAAAAGCAGCAAGGATGTAGCTGAGTTTTTAAGGGCAAAAATTGCACATAAAGGGCATGAAGTATTCCTGGTACTTTACCTGAACCATGGAAATAGAATTATTTCCATGGATACGATTAGTGAAGGGGGAATTACTGCAACAGTTGTTGATATTCGTTTACTCCTCAAAAAAGCAGTTTTAAACGATGCTACATCGATCTTGTTATGCCATAACCACCCGAGTGGGAATTTACAACCCAGTAAAGCAGATGAGCAGATTACAGGAAAAATTAAAGATGCCGCGATGTTTTTTGATATCAAACTACTCGATCACATTATTGTAAGTACGGATGGGTATTTCAGTTTTGCTGATGAGGGGCTTTTGTAATGCGTGGGAATAGCTGCAAGCGGCAGGCTGCAAGCTGCAAGCCTGATGGCTGCTTGTTATAGGTTTTCTGCTATTGATGAAATAAATAAGCGTGCTTGCGAATTAGATAATATAAAATCAGCTTGTTGAAGAAATAGTTGATTGCTGTTATTGCACGGTCTGTTATTAATAGAACACGGATTTTCATGATCTATCATGATAAATCTTGAAAATCTGTGTCCCGTCATATGCATAGCTTGTAGCTTGAGGCTTGCAGCTTGCAGCTAAACTTCCGATTATTACTTTACGCCTGCGCCGTTGGACCACCGAAATTCATGGGTATTTCAATATGTTCAAGGTCTTGAATAGTACCATTGGCTGCTTCAAATCTTTCGATATTTTCTTCCAGTGCCTTCATGAAACGCTTTGCGTGCATAGGCGTAAAGATGATCCGGGATTTTACACGGCTTTTGGGAGTTCCGGGCATTACGTTTACAAAATCGATTACAAATTCGGCATTACTGTGGGTAATAATAGCCAGGTTTGCATATTCACCTTCAGCCATCTCTTCACTGATTTCGATATTCAGTTGATTATTGGGTTGTTGTTCCATATCGTTCTTTATGAAGAACAAAAGTAGGGAAAATTGAACACGAGTTGCTCCGAGGGGTCGCTTTGATAATTCAAGCGTATTATGGAACACAGATTTTCATGATTTTCAAGATCCATCATTATATATCCCGAAGATTTGTGTTCTATTAATAGCAGATAGTGCATTTACGGCAACGAAATCTTTCTTTAATAAGCTGACCTTAAATTATCTCCCCTCAATTTTATTCCGTTAATAGCAGAAAACCTATAATAAGCAACCATCAAGGCTTGTAGCTTGAAGCTTGTTGCTTGCAGCTAGTAGCTTGTAGCCCAAAAAAGAGAAGGCCGGTATTACTACCGGCCGTTCTCATGTGCATGATAAACTATAAAAACTGAAAACGAGTGACTAGTTATTCAATTGGAATATACAACAATTCCAAATTTATCGCACTATTTATCCCACCAAACTTTTGCGTTCATTGAATTAGAATTGTAATTCGCTGCCGCAGAAGCATAGTTGGTTGGGTTGTACAATGGTTCGTTTGTTCCGTAAGGAATACGTCTTGGAACCGCATTTGTAGAACCTGGAACAGGAGCCATAGCAGGGAAACCTGTTCTGCGATATTCAGCCCAACCCTGATTTCCATCAGGATAGTAAGCTAACCATCTTTGCTCTGCAATTTTTTGCGCATCGGTACCAGTACCGGTTAAAGCAATATTTGTCTGAGCCAGGTAATTTGCAATTGTGGTTGTATTAGTAATACCCCAACGATTCATTTCAGCAGTAATACCAGCCACATAGTTAGTAGCTGCCAGTTCTGTAGTCCAACCTAAACGAGCTGCTTCAGCACGAGCCAGGTAAACCTGTCCCGCAGTCATCAGATACATAGGCATGGTTTGAGGTGTAGTAGTAAAGCTGTAAAGGAATCCAAAAGTTGGGTTGCTAGTCTGCCATGCCAAAGCATCAGCACGAGTTAAACCATAAGGAAAACCTTTAGCATTGCTGGTATACACATTGATACGAGGATCGTTCTTAGCGGTAAGCTGGTCTGTAACAGTCTGGCTAACTGCAAAGTCGAAACGCTGTGTAACTACATAATAGTTGTAGATAGGGTTACGATAGTTACCGCCTGGATAAACCAGTGCAGCATTATCAGAATTGCTATCAATTACACCTGCAGCAATAGCAGCAGCAAATTCAGCTTTACCCAATGTTGGGTTTGCTTTAGACATACGCAGTGCTATTGAAGCAATGAGTGAGTTAGCAAACTTTTTCCATTTGGTAGTATTACCACTGTAGAGAACATCACCTTGAACGGTAAGTCCACCATCAAATTGAGCAACTGCTTCTTTCAATTCTTTGATCAGATCAGGATAAATGAGCTCTTGCTTATCATAAGCAATGGTTCCGTTTCCTTTCAAAGCTTCAAAATATGGAATATCACCATAAGCATCTGTCAGCATCCAGAAATTGAAAGCTTTCAGGATACGTGCAATGGCAATTTGGTTATTGTTAGAACCAAACTGTGCAGCAGCAGCTTTTGTATCAGGATTGGTATTTACATTGATGATATTCTGGAGATCATAAAGATCACCTGAATAAGTACCATCCCAGTTAATTACAGGTGTTGCATACCTTGAAGCATCGGTGTACTGGGTTTCAGACATATACTGACAGTACAGGCCCGCCTGGGTATTGATACCATTTCCCCAAATATATCCACCAGCGCCTGCCAATACGTTGGTAAGCAATGCAGATGTAATAGGTACAGTAGTAGCATTAGGATTGGCATTGATATTACCGAAGTCATCAATTCCTTTACTACAACCCGTTAATAAGGTAGCAAAAACCCCTAATGCCATCGCGGCTCTTTTTAAATTCACTTGTTTCATATACATGATATTATAGGGTTTTAGAAATTAAGTTTTAAGTTAAATCCGATTGAACGAGCACCTGGTAAGTTACCGTCTTCACCTTGTACACCACTGATTTCAGATGGATCGAAGTTTTTGCTGTCGCGGTAAATAAAGAACAGGTTACGCGCAATTACTGATAAAGATGCACCCTGGAATACCTTTCCTACTTTACCCAGTTTCTGCGTTGGTATAGCATAACCTACGCTTAATTCACGGAGTTTCACGAAAGATAAGCTGTGTACAAATGGCTCAGCAATTTGCTGATAGTAGAACTGGTGATAATAGTCGTATGCACTGATGTACACATCTACAGGAGTTTTACCATCTGCAGCATCAACACCTCTTACACGAACACCACCGCCTGCAGCAACATCTTCACGAACATTGTTTCCTTTGTCGTTGATAGAAGCAGTTGGAGCCATCAGACCAGAGAAGTTACCCCACATTTCAGAAAGTGAGAAGAATTTACCACCTACCTGGTAATCGAAGGTCATACCAACATTCCAGTTTTTGTAAGAGATAAAGTTCTGTAACCCACCAGTCAGTTTTGGTACAACTGAACCCCAATCTTTGTTGGTTTCAGCCTGATACCATCCCAAACCTCCACTGAAGCCATTGGTTGTAATCAATGGTTGGCCATCAGCATTACGCTTGATACCACCACCTCTTAACATACCCCACTGCTGACCCACAAAGTGGAAAGCACGGGCAAAACGAGTACCGAATGAACCACCAGCAAGTGTGTAGCTTGTTAAACCAGGAGCAAGTGCATTTACTTTGTTATCTAACAGGTAAGCAAATGTTTTATTAAGTTCCCAGCTAAAGTTTCTTTTCTTCATTACACTCACACCTAATTCAACTTCTAAACCAGAACGGCTTACAGAAGCTGCATTGATGGTTTGTGAGGTGAAACCACTTACACCACTTACAGTTACAGCAAGAGGCTCTTTGTTATTGGTTTCATTGTAGTAAACCACATTCAAACGAACTTTGTTTTTAGCAAAGCGTAAATCCACACCAGCTTCCCAGGTAGTTGTTAATGCACCTTGCAGGTTTGCATCTGGACTACCATTTGGTGTAGACATCAGGAAGTTGCTTCCCCATAACAGTGCATTTACAGAGTAGTTCAGGTTAAGTGCATAAGGATTGAGGGTTTTTGGTTTTTTACCCCATGAACCATATACTTTACCAAAACTTAACCAGGAAATTTTCTTAGTGAATTCGCTGAATACAAATGAAGCACCTACAGATGGAGATAACAATGAGTTATTTCCTTTAGGCAGCGTAGAGAACCAGTCGTTACGGAATGCCCAAGTTAAACTGAGGTATTTTTTATACTCAATATCACCAAATGTAAACAGTGAATTAGCTTGTTGGTCTGATCTACCATTCGTAATAGTAGGAACATTTTTTGAGTTGCTGATAGCATACAGATCAGGAACGTTTAGACCTGTATTTGTATTAGCAGCAACATTTCTGTTACGAATATTCAGCTTGTTAGCACCCACATTTGCAGTGATGTCTAAGTCGCCGAATTTCTGTGTGTATGTAGCAACACCTTCAAAGTTCCACTCACCATTAACAGTTGTGCTGGTACCATAACTTGCCAATAAACCAGTTTGGCTACCAGAAGTTTCCAAGATTGAAGGGAAGATATTTTCCACACCACCACTGAACTGGTCTTTACGAACAGCACCTTTAAACTTGAAGTGTTTATTGAATTTAATAGTCAGGTTTACATCACCATAAAGCCTGTCTCTTCTTTGCGTAAGATCAATATTCTGAAAATAAGTAAACGGATTATACCAATAGTTTGCAGAATAAACACTGTTTCTTGGTGCAGCAGCACTCCATGAACCCGGATTACGACGGAAGTTCCATGAAGCAAAAGTACCAATTGGTGTTTTTAAACCAGACAGTTCACGCATGATATCGATATCAAGATCGCGGTGGAACCACTGGCTGAAGTTACCAGCAGACTGATTTGCATATCCATCAGCGAAATCACCACTGATACGCTGATTGGTATAGTTGATGTTAGCACCTACAGTAACATATTGTCCCAGATCCATACTGAATGAAGTATTCAATGAGTTTCTGAGAGATTTACTGTTTTCAAGTGTACCCTTGATAGTTTGGTTTGTATAAGATACACGAAGACTTGTTCCTGCTCCATTATTATGAGAGAAACTTACGTTGGTATTAGATGTTACACCAGTGTTCCAGAAATCCTTAGCATTATTTGGCTGAGGCGTAAAGCTTGCAGTTTTGCTTGAACGTGCATGACCAGGTATGAATGCATACCAGGGAATATATTCTGATCCATCTAATTTCGGACCCCAAGAAGCATCATCCGTGAAATCGCGGTAGCGCTTTCCGTTCAAAGCCTGCCATTCTGTTGGCATACCAGCAACATAGTTAAAAGTTAACCAATCACCATCACCACCACCGTATGAATTCTGGTACTGAGGGAGGTAAGCCATTTTGTCGAAAGTAACAGACTGGTTTACTTCAACACCAATACCCTTGCTTCTTGATCCTTTCTTGGTGCTGATTACAATTGCACCGTTACCAGCACGGCTACCAAACAAAGCAGTAGCATTCGCACCTTTTAATACAGTGATATCAGCTACATCATCCGGGTTAATGTCGAATGAGTTAGTAATAGTACCATCTACAACATATATAGCACCCTGGTCAGTCAATGAACCACCACCACGAATACGCAGGAAACCCTGGTCGTTCAGTTTGGCAGCAGACTGTCCCCTGAACTGAACACCAGCCACTTTACCGGCAAGTGCATTGTTCAGGTTCGGCTGACGAATAACATTCAGTTTTTCGTCGCTGATTACCTGTGAGCTAAATGGTGTTGTACGCTGTGATTTTTTTACACCGAAGGCACTTGTTACGAATACTTCTTCCAGTTCGCCTGCCAGTGTTTTGATTTGGATGTTCTGATAAGCAGATGAAGCAGTAAACTCATACGTTTCATGGCCAACGGCTGAAACAGTAACTTTTGAACCCTGCTTAACTCTTAAGGTAAACTTGCCGAAATCATCGGCCTTTACGGCATTTGTAGTGCCTTTTTCTTGAATAGTGGCATTTGGTACCGGTCCTCTGTCGTCAGAAACCTGACCCTGTACCACCACTGTTTGTGCAAAGCTGGATAGTGTCCACAGCAAAGCAGCAGCTAACAGTGTTAGACTTTTTCTCATGTGCGTAATTTTAGAATGAAGGATGATTGTTAAAAAAATTAACAATTTCTGAGCGTTAAGTTAGGGATGTTTTTCATTAACCAATAAAAAAAATTTTACTTTCTTTAACATTATCAACAA
>CBFGPM010000068.1:0-10095 GCA_965650685.1 uncultured Sediminibacterium sp. | reverse complement strand
CATCATTTAAAGTAGCACTGATCGTACCACCTACAATGTTACCTGTTACAGTGATGTTGTCAAATGTACCTGAGCCACCATTTACATTAGTCGCACTTACAGTTCCGATCTGTGCAGTACCGGTTACACTTAAATTAGTTAGGCCACTTAAGTTTGAAATATTTGCATTCGTTGCACTTACAGTTCCCGCTTCAATTGTATTAGTTACACTAAAATTAGAAACACCTGTAAGATTCGTAATATTCGCAGTAGTAGCACTGATCGTATTGGTACTGATCGTGCCACTCGCTGTTAAGTTCTGGATATTCGCCAGATTAGTAATGGTATTCTGCGTGCCGTTATTTAAAGTAGCACTGATCGTACCACCTACAATGTTACCTGTTACAGTGATATTATCAAATGTACCATTACCACCATTTACATTAGTCGCACTTACAGTTCCGATCTGAGCAGTACCTGTTACACTTAAATTACTTAAGCCACTTAAGTTTGAAATATTTGCATTCGTTGCACTTACAGTTCCCGCTTCAATCGTATTAGTTACACTAAAATTAGAAACACCTGTAAGGTTCGTAATATTTGCAGTAGTAGCACTGATCGTGTTTGTACTGATCGTACCACTCGCTGTTAAGTTCTGGATATTCGCCAGATTGGTAATTGTATTCTGCGTGCCGTTGTTTAAAGTAGCGCTGATCGTGCCGCCTACGATGTTACCAGTTACAGTAATATTATCAAATGTTCCATTACCACCATTTACATTAGTCGCACTTACGGTACCAATCTGAGCAGTACCAGTTACACTTAAATTACTTAAGCCACTTAAGTTTGAAATATTTGCATTCGTTGCACTTACAGTTCCCGCTTCAATCGTATTAGTTACACTAAAATTAGAAACACCTGTAAGGTTCGTAATATTTGCAGTAGTAGCACTGATCGTGTTTGTACTGATCGTACCACTCGCTGTTAAGTTCTGGATATTCGCCAGATTGGTAATTGTATTCTGCGTGCCGTTATTTAAAGTAGCACTGATCGTACCACCTACGATATTACCCGTTACAGTGATATTATCGAAAATGCCTGAACTTCCTGTAATATTTGTTGCACTTACACTACCAGCCTGTATAGTATTGGTAACACTTAGATTAGTAAGACCAGAAATATTCGAAATGTTCGCATTTGTTGAACTTAATGTTCCGGCTTGTATAGTTCCTGTTGCACTTAAGTTTGCTAAACCAGTCAGGTTGGTAATCTTAGCATTTGTAATATTGGCATTCGTAGCCGTAATCGAATTTACATTTGCAAGATTAGTGATACTTGCCTGAGAAGATGGGGATAATGTTCCGCTAAAAGTGCCTCCAGTGATAGTTCCGGTTACAACAAGATTAGGAAGTGTATCAATATTCACTTTCAATTGAGCCATGCTAGCCCTGATGGCTGCTAATGAATCTAAGAACCTGTTCTCCCGCACATAACCGCTAAGCATCACTGCCGTGTCTTCAACAAATAAAATACTGGAAGAAGGTATCTTTCGAAGCACCCCACCAAAAGTGGTAACTATTGAGTCTGTTTTTAATCCATTAAACGCAGGTGCAGTTAATGTACCTACTGATTTCGGCTCCCATGTACCATTACCAGAATTAAATACATAAACCTGCCCATTTGCAGGTGCTGTTCCCGATATCAAACGCGACATCAATCTGTTCGCATTCCAGATAGGCGTCAGATATTTAGCTCCAATAACCCAATCGTTTCCATTTACTGTAGTTACTGTTACACTTTCATCACCGTTCATGGTAATAGCACCTGCATATCCATTTAAAGTTACTACACCCGACGTTCCACTGGCACTACCAAAGCTTGTCCACACGCCTCTTTGTCTTACATAAAATTTTTCGTCTGCCAGACTATAAACAAGCATACCATTAATGGCACTATCCTGTGGAATAGCCAAAGTATCTGATATACGAGGCAACAACAATGCTTTATCAACACCATCGATTTGTAAAGCAATATGTCTGTTAAAAATGATAGAAGTACCGATGGCAACCCCTCTTGCATTAAGAATCAGGTTACCATTCATACGCAAAGTGTCATCTGCCTTATGGTTTCCAAGATTATCCCCAAATATCTGGGCATTAGTTTTGGTAGACACCAATGATAATGATACAGCTAAGAGGATAATTAACCCTTTAGGCAACGATGAAAATTTTCTCACTATGCGTAGAAACCCTATCAAAATAAAAATTATTTAATAATTACAATTTTATACTGACTCCCTTTCACATTCACGGGCTTTGCTGTAAAGTTGCCAAATCGTATATGCACAACCTCATCTGCACTACACCATGCACTGTATACAGTCCAGTCTTTATAATCATCTAATGCTGTAACCAAAATCGAATCCCCTTTTTTTGCATTCTTAACAGGAAGCGTAATCACAGTACTGGTATTGGGATTAATTTCTGCATCAGCTCCAAGTGCCGTGTTTAGATTACTAGATATATTAGTTACCTGTGTAACATTTACCTGTGCAGCTTGGGGGGTTGTCCAGTTTACATTTCCAAGACTATCCGTTGTTAAAAATGTATTTGGCGGACCTGCAACAATATTTGTATTCACATTCGTTACACTTGCATTACCTGCATACATAGCATAAGGCACACTCATAATTTGTGAGGTACCGATATCAACATAATTATTTGCAGGTATCCACCATGGAGCAGCAATTGATGGAGCAATCGCAATTTTTGTATTTACAAAATATGGACCATTACCCCAGTCAATCTTATTCAAACTATCTTTTAAGGTCGGGTTATTGGTACGGATTCCCTTTCCCATAGTATATCCGAATACACCATCATTATCAGATTGCACCTGCTGCGATTCCTCATATACCAAAGTTCCGTTCACCGGAGTTCCATGATATATCCCAAGGCGCAAATGAATAGTTCTATTGCGTGCAGGATTTCCCTGGTTGTCTTTTGCAACACTTTGCAAAAACCAAAATGGTGGCGGTTGGGCAATCAGACTCTCTGCCATAAAGACAAACAGTAATAAAATACCCAGTTTGATGGTTGTGTTTTTCATACACGATTAAATTGTATGGTTTCCAAATAAGTTTTACTTAATGGTTTCCCATAGGATACGGCTTTTAACCTTTTTTGGTTTTTCAGAGGACAAGACTTTTAAAAACTGGTTTTTCATAGGATATGTCAATGTCTTCCAATATGTTAGGGTAATATTGTAAAATACGAAACCTATCTTACAAAAATACCATATTTAGCCCCGTTTCAACGATTATAATTTGCTTAATTGCAAGCTATAACGCTTGTTCATCAACTCAACGGTTACCACATAAGTACCAGCAGCCCATCTATCTCCATTGATTTTAAAGCCTGCTTTAATCTTACTCATCTGGATCCGCTCGCCAAATAGTATTTTCCCATCTAAAGCAATCACTTTAACTACACAAAACAGATTCTCATCAAAATCACCTGATGCTTTCAGCGTAGTCGAACCACGAGTAGGATTTGGATACATATTTAACGACAAAGAGAACTTCATAGTGTCTGCAACAGGAGGCTTTTCTTTACAAGACGGGTCAAAAGCCCCGGTTCCGTTATTTGCCACATTCAAAGAAGCGGCCGAGCCACCAATTACCAGACATTTAGAAGTACCACCCAAGTTCATAGATGGGGTACTTATAATTCCTCCATTCGAACTAAGGAAACTAATACTCATCTGAGCCTTACCAGAAACACTGGCAAGTACCATTATGGCAACGATGATATATGTTAGTTTCTTAATTGGCATAGTAAACTTCTCTCACGATCTGCGCTGGTTGTCCTGCAGGAGCGGTAATCTCCAGGTCCATTGATTTCTCTTTTAACTCACGGATCACATAATCCCTTGTCAAAGCCCCTAATGGGCCATTGTTGATTGACTCTTTTAACTGAATTACACTTAACAGAAATGCATCTCCTCTGTTTCCATCATCATCGAGAAATGTGGCGAAAAAGGGTGTTTGCGTTCTTGTATAGGTTTTGTAATACTTTTTCTGGGCATCAGTAAGAGGCTGAATTACGCCATTTACATACACCGCTTTTAGAAACCATTGCTTATTACCAGTGCCAGTGAGGTAATCAAAAAGTTGCTCATGTTCAGATTTAGGAGTAACAGTTTCTTTACCACAACCAGCAAAAAACAAAGCGCCTGACACCAATAGGGTAGCCAAAATAAACGCTTGCATTTTTTGAATCAGTTTCATCTTTTGTTGATTTCCGGATTAGTTTGCTTGTTTGCTCAGAAATTGAATGCTTTCTGATTAGCATGGCTTGCAGAGGATAACGACCGTTTGTCATCTGTACGGGGCTGTTTTTGGATAAACTGGCATGACCGGACAGATCAAAGAGACGTGGATGGATTGGATCGGTTTGGTTTCAAAGGATTGGACCTGGTGTAAGCGGATTAAGACTTACAAGATTCGGCGTTGTGTTAAAACGCTGTCTTCAGAGAATAGGATTTTTTGTTGCTAATAATTGAAAATCAATTATTTAATACAGTAATCACAGCTTTTTCAAGGACTGGATTAAGTGTAGGTTGAGTTTTTAAACTCATTAGGATTCAAGGCGCGGATTAAAACGTGGTACTTTGTAGGATTGGATATTGTTGTACAAAGATAGACTATGATGTGTAGTGAAAAAACTACTTATGATATTTTAAGCTAATTATAATCTCATAAAAAAAGCCCCAAATTGGGGCTTTTATATAAAATAAAGTTTATTTATACTTTAAAGTGAGAGAAGGCTTTATTTGCTTCAGCCATTCTGTGGGTATCTTCTTTCTTTTTAAAAGCTGCACCCTCTCCCTTACTGGCCGCTACGATCTCATTCGCCAGCTTATCTGCCATGGTACGACCATTACGCTCACGGCTGTAACGAATCAACCATTTCATGCTCAGAGAAATTTTACGGTCTGCACGAACTTCAGAAGGAATCTGGAAAGTTGCACCACCGATACGGCGGCTTCTAACCTCAACAGCAGGAGTTACATTAGCAATGGCCTTTTTCCAGGTCTCATAACCATCTTCACCAGTCATCTTGGTTACCTTGTCTACTGCATCATAAAAAATGTTGATTGCAGTACTTTTCTTACCCTGCCACATCAGGTTGTTAATAAAACGGGTTACCAGTTTATCATTGAAACGACCATCTGGTGCTAAGGGTAATTTTTTGGCTTGTGCTTTACGCATGACGTATTGTAATTAGCTGATTAACAGAATATTAGGTTATTTTTTTGCCTTTTCTTTCTTAGTTCCGTATTTAGAACGGCTCTTCTTACGATCTTTTACACCGGCAGTATCCAGGCTACCACGAACAATGTGGTAACGTACACCCGGAAGATCCTTAACACGACCTCCACGGATCAGTACAATTGAGTGCTCCTGTAAGTTATGTCCTTCACCCGGAATATATGCGATAACTTCTACTTTATTGGTCAGACGCACTTTCGCTACCTTACGCAGAGCTGAGTTTGGTTTCTTTGGAGTAGTTGTGTATACCCTTGTGCAAACTCCACGACGTTGTGGACAAGCATCCAAAGCCCTTGATTTACTTTTGGCCCTGATAATTTCGCGACCTTTTCTAACTAATTGCTGTATTGTAGGCATTATTTACCGTTTAAAATTTCGGACGGCAAAGGTAATGGCTGCATCTGAAAATTCAAAAAGTTTTCGAAATTTTTACTGGAGACTGTGGATAATATCCTTATTTAAGCCATTTATAGGGCAAAAATCGCTCAAAAAATACACAAATAGCCGTGCTTAAACCCTGTTATTCCATTAAAAATAACCTCAACTATTCAGTAAACTCTTTATAACACCAACTGTAAAGTTTTTCAATAGAAGACAGTAAATAAACCCCCATCACACCCCCATCCTATCCCGATATAACTCCCATCAAACCCCAACCTTTAAAAGACGGGATTTAAATGGGGCATGATAGAAATTTATAATGAATAATATTTCTGTGTAACACTATGCATTAGTGTTATTTGTGTTTATCTGACCATCATTTAATACTTTGAAAACCCTTTACCAGCTCATGTTGATATTTATCCTGAATACTCAATATTGGAAAATGTTAAGCCTTAAGCCTTTGCTAAACTGAAAATTTATGCTCTGGTGCGAGATTGTACCCATTGTTGTCTGGGGAAATTTAACCGCGAGCTATATGTGTCGCGTATGAAGACCTGTGTTCTATTAATAGCTGATTGTGCATTTAGGGCAACCAAATATTTCTTTAAGCAACTGACTTTATATTTTCACCCCCTCTTAAATTCCATTAAAAGCAGAAAATCTAAAATAAGTACCTATCAAGGCTTGTAGCCTGCAGCTTGAAGCCAATTTTCACCGGACAGCAATGGTTTGTACCTGTTCAAATGCTAAATGTACATACCCGCAATGGCCTCTAACAGGTAATAACCGCCTAAATCTGATGAATTATTACGCTGTTCATCTCAAGCCTTACTTCCGCTGATTGTCATGACCTAGGTTTATCCCGCAAAGTTCAGGATATGCCAAAGCAAATATTTCACCTATTTTATCTATTGTTATCTTCCTCTGTATTAAGAGGCCAACAATTGCCTACCCCTTTGGGCTATAACGATACCTCCTTAACCCTTCAACAGTCATTTAATACACTTCCTGTAACCGGAAGCATCAGCCTCATAGGCAAAGGTCCTTTTTCATTAGCCGATTCACCACTTCTTTTAACTGGGTTGGAAGGATGGTTTATCAGACAAATGACAGGCTCCCAATCAAATACAAATTTTTCAACCAGTACCGGCTCATCCACGGGAAGTGGTGTGTATAGTTTTGGTCCTTCGGGTAACATTAACAGAGCCCTGGGCACATTGGCTTCCGGAACTGGTATTTATGGATTTGGTATCATACTCAAAAACGAAACCGGAATAATACTGAATCACTTAACCATCCAGTTCCTCGCTTCACAATGGAGAAAAGGAGGTTCAGGCAATATCAATACCTGGAAATGTGGTTTTATCCAAAGTGATTCTTCAAACCTCCATCTGGATAGCATTAAGTTTCTCCCAAACCTGAACCTCAGCTCCATTCATACCAGTTCCGGTTCTGCCACTTTAAATGGGCAATTACCGATTAATCAAAACCTCATTTCAAACACCATTACAGACATACGATGGCTTCCAGGTCAGTATTTAGTATTTCAATGGTCAGATGCCGACGAAACAGGCTCAGATGATGCAATGGCTATCGATGATTTTAGTTTCAAAGCAACACAGGAAATCGGGCCACCAACTATCGGAGCAATTCAGGTTGATTCGATTTCAAGTCGATCAGGAATTATAAAAGCAATTATCGATGATCAATTAGCTGCTACTAACTTGGAATTATTGTTAGATACTTCCATACATTTTACAACACCTATTTCAATTCACTCATTGATTAATGCAGGAACCGGACCTGTTTTAGTTACAAATCCTATCCTAGGATTGCTTCCTAAAACGAAATATTATTTCCTTTTAAAAGCCATCAACCAATCTGGAACTTTACTCAGTAGCATTGACTCCTTTACAACAACTGTGGATTTGCCAATTATTACTACAGATTCAATCACACCATTAAATGAAAAAGATTGCATTATTCACGGCACTATAATTGCCAATGGTGGTAGTCCAATTATAGCATCTGGTTTCTGTTGGGGACGAGACTCGCTCTTTAATGAAAAAACATGTATACCAAACACTGGCTCCTTCGTGAATTTTAATGATACTATTTTTCAACTACCTACCGGAACAGCGATTTATTTTCAGGCTTATGGTACAAACGAAGCCGGAATCGCCTTTGGAAAAAACATTTTATGGCATACACCAACCATTGTGCAATCTTTTGAAAGAACGGGGAATGCCATCACTAATCTTGATACCGTTTACTATCGCATCTGCTTCAAAGATTCTCTGCACAATATCAGCGCCGGAGATTTTCAATTATCTGAAAATACAAATTCGGATGCAACAATTGTTAGCCTTACAAATGAAAGCTACTCCTGGCTGATTGCTATATCAACCGGGAATTCTGACGGCATAATTACGCCCGTTTTTTTAAAGAATAATACATATCAACCAGTAGTTTTCAATGCACCTTTTGCTGCCAATCAGACAATAATAGACAAAACAAAACCATTCATTAAATCAATCACCTATGACAACAAACCTTACAAGGCAGGAGACACCATACAATTAACAATAAACTTAGTTCCAGAAAAAAATTCATTAGAACTTATTAACGGAAATTTAGCAGGATATCCACTCCAATTGTTTACAAGGTTGAACGATAGTTGTTGGAAATCATATTGTGTAGTCAAAACAAATTCAGGAAGTCGTGAAATAAATGCTTCAGAAAATTTATCCGCAACAATTCGCATCCGTGATCAAGCGGGAAATGAAAATATAGATTCTATATTCATCATCAATTATGATAACGACCCTATTGATTTAACGAAACCCAAAATAGAGAGAATTGTTTTGCCAGAAAAAATGATGTATAAATCTGGGGACAGTTTATTCTTACAAATACTTTTTACCGAAGCAATAAAAATAGATAGTTCATTAGGTAGCCCATTACTGTCCATTACTATCGGAACCAGGGTGAAAAATCCATACCTCTACCGATCCTACTCCCAATCACTCGAATTTTGCTACATCATCCAACCTGATGAGCTAGATATGGACGGTATCAGAATCAGTAACACCATCACACTAAACAACGCCATAATTTTAGATTTAGCAGGCAACCAATTGATCAATCAAATTCCCAATGCGGGTGTTTTTAGTCAACATCGCGTCGATGCAGTTGCTCCTATAGTAAATAATGTGATCACACCTGCTGCAAAAAATTATGGAATGGGCGACACCATTTCTTTTTCTGTATTCATTTCAAAGCCACTCATTATCCCATCGAATATCCATGGATTCGGCATTCAAATCAGCGCAGCTTCCAACATCTATAAAGCCCTCTATATTGCTGGAACACAAAACCCGTTAAAATTTTACTGGATTGTTCCAGCTGGTGTTTCAGATAAAAAAGGTATCAGCATTTCATCGATATTAATGAATTGTGCTGGCATTACCGATAGTAGTGGGAATGATTTATTCCCTGTGTTGAGAAATATAGGAAGCATGAGTAATATTATTGTTGATGGAATTGTGCCGCTTTTTATGGATAGCTCTAATATTGTACAGGTATGTTCAAAAGGAGTTACCTCAATGATTTCCATCTTGCAGGCAGCAAATATTGAATTGGGAGAAAACATTGAATGGAGTTTGGTAAAAGCCCCTTCAACCGGAATTATTTCTGGACTTCCTGCAAGTAGTAAATGGACTTCCAACAATAATAGCTTGCCAACAATAAGTTATTCTTCTTCCGCATTTTTCGCCAGAACTGATGAATGTATTATCCAGGTTTCAGATGGTATAAATTCCAGCAGGAAAAAAATATTCTTACAGGTTAATGAGCCTATCAACGTAAATCGTATTGTATCAGGTCAGGTTATTTGTGCTGGTTTTTCTGCTGTTCCGCTAACTGGTGATGCCAAAGGTGGAAATGGCGTTTTTGAATTCAAATGGGAATCAGCAGATACAGGTATAAATAAATCTTTTGTCACAGCCAGTGGTCAATTTAACCAAGCCAGTTATTTCCCATTAAATCTCCAGCAAAGCATGAGATACAGACGGATAGCATATTCTGGCGGATGTGTGGATAGTTCTGCGGAAGTACTGATTCAGGTAAAAAACAAGGGATTATGGTTGGGCAGCAGTTCAGACAGTTGGCATCATGGCGCCAACTGGTGTGGTGCTTTGGTACCAGATCAGCTAACCGATGTTTATTTATCCGAGACAGCTACTCATCGATCTGTAAAAATTACGGATAGTGCATTTGCAGGTTCAATATTCGCAGCACCGAATACATCTTTACAAATAAATGGCACGTTGGTTTTGAGAAACAATATCACTGGAAACAATAATATAGACGCAAGATCCGGAACGCTTATAACAAGTTCA
>CBFGPM010000067.1:0-10426 GCA_965650685.1 uncultured Sediminibacterium sp. | reverse complement strand
GTGGCATGTAGCCTGTGGCTCAGAAGATGCTAGCAAATTTTCCCCGGACAGCAATAGCTATTAGCCATTAGCCTTTAGCAATTGCCCATATAGGCAGGCAATAATTACTTTCTATTTTGGGTTGGCAAATAACAACTAAAGGCTAAAGGCTAAAGGCCAATGGCTAAAAGCTAAAAGCTTATCTCCTAAAATCAAACAATGTAGCCGTAAAAATTGCGCGTTCTCTTTTCTTGAACATGACATCCCAGTTGCCTTTATATCGGAGTATTTTAGGTACGGTGAGTCCTTCAAACTTACCCATTTCAACTTCCATCTGTACATCAAAATCATAGGCCCCGGCATTATAGCTGAGGGAATAATTACGGCCCATGACTTCCAGTGTTTTCTGGTCGAACCAGGTGGTCATCTGATCAACAACAACCGTTCTCAAAAAGCCCAGGTTTTCTTTGGGAGTAATAGAGAAAACATAACAGAGTTGTCCTTTATATTCTTCGATATCAAGTCTGTAATCGTATAATTTATGGGCGTTATCGTCATACAGATCGAGCTTATTTCCAATAAAAGGAATACCGGGAATTTTCTTTCCGGGATTAAAGAACAGCATTTTTAATTGCTCTTTATGTTTATCCATTCCCTTTTTATTGCTTGTGCTGCTTACATGACCTTTAACGATATTATTTTCCCCACAGACTTTACCGGTGGTAAAGAATAAGCCTGCATAGAGTTCCGGCGTTCTGTAGTTATATTCTTTTTTACTGTTGTAAAAATCACCGGTTGTTTTTTCTTCCAGCACATCCATTGTTCTGCATCCATCAGCCCTGTTCTGTCTTGTTTTACTAAAAAGAGAAGCTTTTACACCTCCTTTTTTATCGAGCATTTTTATGTCGTTGTAAGAAGTAAACCCAAGTATGCGCAGGTTCCTGAATGCTTTATAAAAAGTAGTATCTTCTTTTATCTGGGTTAATAGTCGTTTGTAATCAAAATTATTACGCACCACCACTTCAGAAAGGGTAAATGGCTGGTTGTCTACCAATACGGCTGTGTCCTGCGATATTGCTTTTGCAGAAAAAAATAAAAAACTAATGGTAACCAGTTTGAGTCGCATCATTTAATAAAGATCATTTTGTAATCAACCCTTGTTTTTCCTTTGCTGATATCATTGAGTTTTCCTTGCAGCATTTTTTTCCTCAGGGGTTTCAGGTAATCGATAAACAATTTACCTTCAATATGATCGTACTCATGTAAAATTACACGTGCGGTAATACCTTTGAATATTTCTGTTTTAGGCTGAAACTGTTCGTCCATATACTCCAGTTCTACTTCAGCGGCCCTGAAAACATCTTCACGTATATTAGGAATACTCAGGCATCCTTCATTGTATGGCCACTCTTCTCCAGCCAATGATTTAATATGGGCATTGATGAATACCCGTTTAATTCCGGGTTCGTCGGGATATTTGCCTTTATCTTCCGCCTCCTGGTGCTCAAAAATCTGTGCACTATCCACCACAAACAATCGGATATCTTTATTGATTTGCGGCGCTGCTAATCCTACCCCATTACTTGCATACATGGTTTCCCACATATCTTCAATCAGTTTTGCCAGATCCGGATAATCGGCGGAAATTTCTGCTCCTTTCTTCCTGAGCACCTGAGCCCCATAAGCTACAATAGGTAGTATCATTGACTGTTCTGTTAGATATTAATCCGCAAAAATACCCCGAATTCGGGCAAGAGCCAAAAAAGGGCTTCTAGCTGCTAGCTACCAGCTGCCAGTATTTTTCATGGGTTAAATCATTCCCATAAATGCCTAAGCCTACTCCCAGCAACATCTGCTGGAAGCTAGAAGCTAGTAGCTAGCAGCTCATAGCCCCCTATTTGCAAGATACTCCTGCAACATAATCGTCGCAGCAATCTGATCTATATTGCCTTTTACCTGTCGGTCTTTTTTCTTCATGCCCATATCGATCATGGCGCGACTGGCCATTTTTGACGTATAGCGTTCATCAACTGTGGTGATGGGGATGGAAGGGAATGACTTTTTTAACAATTGAATGGCTTTTTTGACCAATGGAGTGGCATGGGTTGGCTTATCGTTGAGGTCTAGTGGCTCGCCAATCAAAATCAATTCAACCTCTTCATGCTGCATGTACTGCTTTAGAAAAGGAATCAATTCATGGGAAGAAATGGTAGTTAATGCACTGGCAATGATCTGCAGAGGATCAGTAACCGCGATTCCTGTTCTTTTACCGCCATAATCTATGCAGAGTATTCTTGCCATTGAGAAGACCGGAAGTCCGAAAGTCCGGAAGTCCGTGGAGCGAAAATAGGAAAAGGAGAGCAGATGGGGTTTTTGAATTTTGACTTTTGAATTTTGAATTTTAAAAAGCTTCTAACCCTACTGACTGCCCACTACTCACATCCCCTCCGGACCCCGGACTTTCGGACTCCCGGACTCCCTCTACAACACCACCGCCCCAATCACAATCACTCCAAATACCACGCTGGCGATACCGTTGGCAGTCATGAAGGCGATGTTTACTTTACTTAGGTCATTGGGTTTTACGAGAGAATGTTGGTAAAAGAGCATACCGGTAAATACAAAAAAACCAATCCAGTATATCCAGTGAAATGTTCCATACCTGCCAGCGATAAGGATACATAGTGCGCTCAATAAGTGTAAAAATTTTGAAACATTCAATGCATTTTTCTCTCCCAACATGGATGGAATAGAATGTAATTTTTGTGATTGGTCAAAAGCTACATCCTGCATCGCATAAATAATATCAAAGCCACTAACCCAAAAAATTACAGCCAGAGAAAATAGTATGGGTAAAATTGCAAATACTCCTGTAACGGCAAGGTATGCACCGATTGGTGCGAGAGATAAGCCAAGTCCTAAAACAAGATGGCAAAGCATAGTAAACCTTTTGGTATAACTATAGAATAGTATAACAAACAATGCTACCGGTGAAAGATAAAAACAAATAGGATTGATAAACCATGTTGTGACAATAAACAGCAGACAGTTTACAATTACAAATCTTAAAGCGCTATCAGGAGAAATAATACCACTGGGTATTTCTCTAATAGCTGTTCTGGGATTTTTTGCATCGAATTGTCTGTCAAGATATCTGTTAAAACCCATTGCTGCACTTCTTGCTGTAACCATACAAAGCAGCACCAACACAAAACTAATTACATAAGGATGTATGGATGGTGACAGTTGCTCCTGAAGCCAGCTCATTTTTCCCTGCTCCGCATCTTTAAACCCAAGCACCAATCCAATCATTGCAAAGGGTAATGCAAAAATGGTATGAGAAAACTTAACCAGACTCAGGTAATTCCTAAGAACACTCATAACAAGCAATTAAAATTCAAAAATCAAAATTCAAAAATCAAAAAATCAAAATTCAAAAAATCAGCCCTCTTCTCACTTGCTTCTAACGATTTCCCACAAAACAATTCCGGCCGCAACCGAAACATTCAGTGAGTGTTTCATGCCGTATTGGGGTATTTCAATACAGCCATCACAAATTTTCAATACCTCTGAATCAACGCCTTCTACTTCATTGCCTAGCACTATTGCGAGGGGGTATAAATCCTGCTCAGATAGCTGGTTTAGTAAAATACTACCTTCTGCCTGTTCGAGGGCAAATACTTTGTATCCTTTTTCTTTTAGTTGCTTAACTGCGTCCAGGGTGGTGGGCACATGTATCCAGTCAATGGTTTCTGTGGCACCTAAAGCCGTTTTATGAATATCGCGGTGAGGAGGAACGGGTGTATAGCCGCATAAGCAAATACCTTCCACCAGAAATGCATCTGCTGAGCGAAATACGCTGCCTACATTATGCATGCTACGGATATTATCCAGCACCAGCACTACCTTGTTTTTTGCGGCTTCTTTAAACTGCGTGACTGTTTTCCGGCCAAGTTCTTCCATGCTTAACTTTCGCATGGTGCAAAGGTAAACTCAACCACTCAAATAAAGCATGTGGGGGTTAAAAGCAAATTCTTTAAATTGGTAGCTTTCTGACCATGGTCTATGAACCATAGTCCATGGTCCAAACCCAAACCAACTAAAATGAGAAAATTAAACCGTTATGCCTGGTTATTGGCGCTAAGTATGCCCATGACTGCCATGGCCCAGGAGAAAGTTGACCTGGAAATGATGAAAAAAATCCGCGAAGAAGGATTACAGCGTTCTCAGGTAATGGATATTGCCTTCAATTTAACCGATAAAAGCGGTAACCGTCTTACCAACTCTGCCGGTTATGCACGTGCCGCCAACTATGCCAAAGAAGCGCTTACCAGTTGGGGTGTTTCAAATGCAACACTCGACCCATGGGGTGAGTTTGGCAAAGGCTGGGATCTTGAAAAAATGTATCTGGCAATCACCGCTCCTTATTACAAACCTATTCTGGCATGGCCCAAAACCTGGACTGCCGGAACCAAGGGCTTGAAAAATGCCGAAATTCTCGTTGTAGAAGCAAAAGACACATTAGCAATACAGGCTTATAGCGGCAAATTAAAAAACAAGATATTGATCATTGATCAGTTGAGTGAATACAAACACAGTTTTAAAGCCGATGCATATCGCTTTACGGATGAACAACTGGCCAAAATGGCCGCAGTAACCCCGGCACCACCTAACCCTGACGGACCAGGTGCCAGACCCGCTATCCGTGGCTCACTTAATGTTGCGGCGCGTGCCCTGAATTTATTAAAGGCTATGGCCATGAAAGAGGGTGCAATTGGAATATTCACTTCTGCTACCCGCAACCACGATGGTACCATTTTCGCCCAGGGTGGCGGTGCCTACAAAGGCAGTGATCCGGAGAACTTTCTTGACATGGCTTTAGGTATTGAAGATTATAATACGATTTTACGTCTTGCGAAATCTGGTACTCCGGTAAAAATGGATGTAGATGTAAAAACAAAATTCCAGACAAAGGATTTACAGGGATACAATGTAATCGCTGAAATTCCTGGTACCGATCCTGCACTTAAAGATGAAATTGTAATGATTGGTGCACACCTCGATTCATGGCAGTCTGGAACAGGTGCAACAGATAACGCATCTGGTTCTGCTGTAATGCTGGAAGTAATGCGCATCATGAAAGCATTAGGCGTACAACCAAAAAGAACCATCCGTATCGGTTTATGGAGCGGCGAAGAACAAGGTTTATTGGGTTCAAGAGGATATGTGAAAAAAACTTTTGCTGACCCTGCCAATATGCAGCCAATGGCCGCTCATGAGAAATTCTCCGCTTACTACAATATCGATAATGGTACCGGAAAAATTCGCGGTATTTATTTACAGGGTAATACAGGTGTGAAAGATATCTTCAGTGCATGGTTAGAGCCATTTAAAGACCTCGGCGCAAATACTGTTACCATCAGCAATACCGGCGGTACCGATCACCAGGCTTTTGATGCAGTAGGATTACCAGGCTTCCAGTTTATCCAGGACCCTATTGAATACGATACCCGTACACACCACAGCAATATGGATGTTTACGATCACCTGATTGCAGACGATCTGAAACAAATTGCCACTATCGTAGCAGCTTTCACCTACAACACCGCACAACGCGATGCGAAACTGCCACGGAAACCGATGCCGAAACCGAGGAATTAATTTGGAAATTTGAAAATTTGAAAATTTGAAAATGAAGCAGTGCCTTAATTTCTTCCGCCTTCGGCTGAAGAAATTAAGGTAATGAAGTCAGCCTTCGGCTGAAGAAATTAAATTGATGAAGTCCACCTTCGGCAGATTAAATTGAGGCAATACTTCAATTTCAACCGCCTTCGGCTGAAGAAATTAAGGCGATGAAATCCGCCTTTGGGGAACAAAGCTGCTACAAACATATAAGGGGAGCAGGGTGCGAAGCACCCCCTCCCCTTTTTCATTTTCAAATTTTCAAATTATCTAATTTTCAAATTATATATTTGCCACTATGGCAAAATCCGCGGCAGATACTCCTTTAATGCAACAACACCGGGCTATTAAGCAAAAATATCCGGATGCGATTTTGCTTTTTCGGGTGGGTGATTTTTATGAAACATTTGGAGAAGATGCGATTATAGCTTCCCGTGTTTTAGGTATTACTTTAACAAAGAGAAATAACGGAGCAGCTTCTTCCAGTGAACTGGCCGGCTTCCCTCACCATGCTTTAGATACTTACCTGCATAAACTGGTAAAAGCTGGACATAGAGTAGCCATTTGCGATCAACTTGAAGACCCAAAAACAGTTAAGGGCATCGTAAAAAGAGGTGTTACTGAAATGGTTACACCTGGTGTTGCTACCAACGACAAACTACTTGACCAAGGAAACAATAATTTTCTCGCTGCCATACATTTTACGGACACAGGTGCGGGCATTGCATTCCTGGATATTTCAACGGGGGAATTTTTTATTGCAGAGGGGAATGCTGAATATATTGATAACCTATTGCAAGGCCTGAAACCTGCAGAAGTTATCTTTCAACGTAATTATCAAAAAACATTCAAAGAAACGCATGGTAACCGGTTCTATACCTATACCATGGAGAGCTGGATATTTGATGAAGCATTTGCTGTTGAAAGCTTGCTTAAACATTTTCAAACCCATACCTTAAAAGGTTATGGGATAGAACACCTTACAAACGGAATAGTGGCTGCAGGAGCTATTCTATACTATCTTAAAGAAACAGAACATCCTAATCTTCAACATATCAGTTCTATTCAAAGAATAGAGAAAGATGATTTTCTATGGATGGATCGGTTCACCATTCGCAACCTGGAAATACTGCATACCGGAACCGATCAGGGTAACAGCTTATTAAAAGTAATTGACCATACCGTTAGCCCGATGGGTGCCCGCCTACTGCGCAGGTGGCTGATATTTCCATTAAAAGATGCGGGAAAAATCAGGGAGCGACTAAACACCGTTGAATATTGTGTATTGCAAACTGATACACGTAAACAATTAATACAGGCAATAGAACAATGTGGTGATATTGAGCGGCTGGTAAGTAAAGTGCCCAATAAGAAAATTAATCCGCGTGAAGTTCTCCAACTATCTAGGGGATTGCAACAGATAGTATTAATAAAAGAACTTTGTGCACATGTTACAGATCCTTTACTATTACATGCATCGCAACACTTAAACCCATGTCACGCATTAATCAACCGAATTACCGGTTCTCTTACCGACAACCCACCGGTAGCTGCAAATAAAGGTGAAGTATTTCGTGCAGGTGTACACAAGGAATTAGATGAGTTGAGAAATATTGCAACAGGTGGTAAAGAATTCCTGATCAATATTCAACAAAGAGAAGCGGAAAGAACCGGGATATCTTCTTTAAAAATAAGTTTCAACAATGTATTCGGTTATTACCTGGAAGTAACCAATTCGCATAAAAACAAAGTACCGGCCGACTGGATAAGAAAACAAACTCTTGCCAATGCGGAAAGATATATTACGCCGGAACTGAAAGAATACGAAGAGAAAATTATTGGGGCTGAAGATAAAATACTTGCGATTGAACTGGAATTATACGACCAGCTTTTGCAGGAATTACAACCACATATAGCCGCAATCCAACAAAATGCACATTTGCTTGCACAATTAGATTGTCTGACTTCATTCGCTGAAACCGCTTTACTCAATCAGTATAAAAAACCTCAGCTACACGAAGGACAGGTACTTGAATTGAAAGACAGTCGTCATCCGGTGATTGAAAAAAACCTGCCACCCGGAGAGACTTATATTACAAACGATATTTTCTTAGACCCCGCATCTCAGCAGATCATCATTCTTACGGGGCCGAATATGAGTGGTAAAAGTGCCATATTGAGACAAACAGCATTGATTACCCTGATGACCCATATCGGAAGTTTTGTACCCGCATCCCAGGCAAGGGTTCCGTTAACGGATAAAATTTTTACGCGTGTTGGTGCCAGTGATAACTTAAGTGGTGGGGAATCAACTTTTATGGTTGAGATGAATGAAACGGCCAGTATCATCAACAATATTTCTGATAGAAGTTTGGTTTTACTCGATGAAATCGGTAGAGGAACATCTACTTATGATGGTATTTCGATTGCATGGAGTATTGTTGAATTCCTGCATAGTTCCAAACATGCCCCAAAAACTTTTTTTGCTACACACTACCATGAGTTAAATGAACTGGAAGAAAAACTACCGAGGGTTAAAAATTTTCATGTTACCAATAAAGAAGTAGGTAATAAGATCATTTTCCTCCGCAAACTAGCTGCCGGCGGCAGTACACACAGTTTTGGTATTCATGTGGCCAAGATGGCGGGTATGCCACCTGAACTCATACAAAGGGCCAATGAAATTTTAGCTCAACTGGAGGAGAAGCATGTTGGTGAAGATAGTCCGAAAGTCGGAAAGTCGGAAAGTCCGAAAGAGAGAATGCAGGAGGCTGTTAAGAATATCAGTGGGCCTAAAATGCAGCTTTCCATTTTTGATGCGCATTCCGAAACCTTCAACGATATCCGCAAAGCCCTGAATGAAATAGATATCAACCGCCTCACCCCTGTAGAAGCATTGATGAAGCTGAATGAGATTAAGGAGAAGCTGAAATAGTGAGGTGTGAGGTGTGAGGTGTGAATGGTGAATTGTGAATGGTGAATAACTCACAATTCACCATTCACAATTCACTGGCATAATCACCACTCACTACAAATACCCCGTCCACCACCGTTTATTATGCTGCTTGAAATGATCGTATTTTCTGCAGAGTGGATACAATCCTGCTACTACGGCAATCCAAATCAGGTAAACGATTGGTAATGAAAAGCCGAAATCATTTGGCCGGAAAGCGAAATTACCGGCGGCGATATCACTTATAGGTCTGCCAGTGGCGAAAAATAATATGATACAAAGCACATGGATGGTAAAGAAATGTAAGAGATAATAAAACATCGGAACACGTCCATATACACCCACGATATTTGTCCAACCAGCCTTTACTTTTTCAAGCCAGGCCAGCATTAAAAGTGCAGGTCCAATGGTCATACATAAATACAATAAGGAAGGCGGGTATTTGGTGACATTGAAAAAAGACAATATGGTAGTCATTCCATCTTTTTGTTCAGTCCAGGGTACAAGGTCGCCATACACATTGATCCATCTGATCACAAAAAAGGCCAGTACTGCAATTAAGCCCGTGCTTATTAATAATTTTCTTCGTTTAGCTGTGTCAAAGCTTTTCACGTACCATGCACCCATACAGTACCCTAGTATCATAACACCGGGCCAGGGAATAATTGGATATAGTACAGCGAAGAATCTTCCATTACCATAATTCATGAATAATTGCTGGTGTAACAAGGCATACCAAACAGGTAATTCTTCCTGGCTCTTATAATTAAATCCATCCAGCATATTATGTCCGACAACCATTACAATTCCTATAATAAACAATATGCGTAAAGGGAGACTGATTAAGAGTGCTAAAATCATCATCGATATACCAATTGCCCAAATTACCTGTAACCCAATAAAGCGGTATAGCGGATCGAATACAATCAGGAAATTAACGACTACTACTTCCAGTACGACTAAAAAAAGTCCGCGTTTAAAAAGAAAAACGGCCAGTTCTTTTTTGGTTTTCTTTTGTCCGGATAAAAATGCAGAAGTACCAGACAGAAATACAAAGACGGGTGCACAATAATGTGTGATCCATCGGGTAAAGAAAAGAGCCGGGGTTGTGGTATTGAGGTTGGTAGGATCATCCACCATTGCAGAAATATGAAAGAAATCTCGCACATGGTCGAGCGCCATGATGATCATAACTAATCCACGGAGTATATCAATGGAAGAGATTCTCCATTTTTCGGCAGTGAGGTTATTGGTCATTGGAAGGGTTTGAGGAAAAGATACAAAAAATCCCTGCACCGGATATTAATCCGGTGCAGGGATTTTGATTTGTACAAACTAAACAAACGGTTATTAACAACAAAGCCCCACATTTCTGTGAGGCTTTCTGCGGACCGGACGGGACTCGAACCCGTCCCCACAGTACTGTGGGGATGACAGGGCAGCATTCTTTTATTTGAACTGAGCAACAATATTTTTAGGATGCTTAATTAAAGCCCCTATTCTTTCGATTGTCGCCTTTTTCAGGTTTTTCTCACGAATCAATGCTTCTTTTTTCGAATTCATCTCTTCTACATAAACCAGCTTCCGAGGTGTTTTCCCTGATGTGTAATGCGATTCCTTAGTATTGTGCTGCACAAGTCTTTGCAAAGGATTTTCTGTAAACCCCTTGTAATAGCTACCATCATTCAAACTTTGAATGATATAAACATAATATGCCATAAACAAAAAAGTCCCAGCTATTTGTAGCTGAGACTTTCTGCGGACCGGACGGGACTCGAACCCGCGACCTCCGCCGTGACAGGGCGGCATTCT
>CBFGPM010000066.1:0-10695 GCA_965650685.1 uncultured Sediminibacterium sp. | reverse complement strand
ATCCTGATCCAGCACCTGATGATCATCACCGACGAAAACATCACTTTCGATAACAAAGAAGATAAGAAAGAAGATGTAGTTGATGAGCATGTATTGCAACTGCGTAAAGTATTGAAAACACCACTTGAAGATTTAGATCTTTCAGTACGTGCTTTCAACTGTCTGAAAGCAGCAAAAATCAACAGTCTGAGTGAACTCGTACAATACGAGCAGGAAGACCTGATGAAATTCAGAAACTTCGGTCAGAAATCCCTCTCTGAAATTGAGCAGGTATTAACTGAACGCGGTCTGAGCTTCGGTATGGATCTGAACAAGCTTGGATTAGATAACTTAGATAATTAAGCTGCTAGCTGCCAGCTTCTAGCTTCTAGAAAATTGCTAGAAGCTAGAAGCTAAAGGCTAGAAGCTATTCTTAAACGCTCTGCAATTCCTGACACGGTGTAGGGTATAAAAACAACAAGTCATGCGTCACGGAGACAAAATCAACAACCTGGGTCGTAAGAAAGCACACAGGGAAGCATTACTGGCCAATTTGGCTAGTCAACTGATCACACACAAACGTATCGTTACAACTTTGGCTAAAGCTAAAGCACTGAGAACTTACGTTGAACCACTGATCACCAAAACAAAGAAATCTGATAGCAAAGAAACCATCATGCACCAGCATAGAGTGGTATTCAGCTACCTGCAAGACAAAACCGCTGTGAAAGAACTTTTCACCGTTGTTGGTCCTAAAGTAGCAAGCCGCCCAGGTGGTTATACCCGTATCCTGAAACTTGGTATTCGTCCAGGCGATAATGCGGAAAAAGCGATGATCGAACTGGTAGACTTCAACGAAATTTATGGTAAAAGCGCTGCACAAGCTGCTGAACCTGCTAAGAAAACTCGTCGTAGCCGTGCCACTACTAAAAAAGCAGAAACTGCTTCCGCCGAAGCTCCAGCAACTGAAACTGTTGCCGCTGAAGCTACAGCTACCGAGACTCCTTCAACTGATAAAGCAGCTGAATAAATTGAAAGAACAATTTCTACATAAAAAGCAAGACTTATTTGTCTTGCTTTTTTTATGTGCAGGCCATAAAAACCAATTGTGTGAAACTTATTTGCCAAGATTAACCAACAATTCTTTTTTTTGCACCGTAAAACCGTAAACAATTATGCCCCAATCAAAACAACCCGCTATCCTTGTACTGGCTGATGGTAATGTCTTCTATGGACACGCTTTTGGAAAAACTGGTACTACTACGGGTGAAATTTGTTTTAATACCGGTATGACCGGGTACCAGGAAGTATTTACCGACCCAAGTTATACCGGACAGGTACTGATCATGAACAATGTTCATATCGGGAATTATGGCGTGAAGGAATCTGATGTAGAAAGCAGCAGCGTAAAAATTCATGGTCTTATTGCCCGAAATCTGGAAGAACAATACAGTCGCATCCAGGCAAATAACAATCTTAATGCCTACCTGCAGGAAAACAATATCGTAGCCATCGATAATGTAGATACAAGGGCTTTAGTAGCTCATATCAGAACCAAAGGAGCTATGAACTGTATCATCTCTTCAGAGATATTGGATGTTGAACAATTAAAACAACAACTGTCTGGCGTGCCTGATATGGATGGTCTTGAACTTGCAAGCACCGTTAGCACTACTGAAGAATATGAAATGGGTGATGTAAACGCTCCTATAAAAGTAGCTGTGCTCGATTTCGGTGTAAAGAAACATATCCTTCAGTGCCTGGTAGACAGAGGCGCGCATATCAGGGTACATCCTGCCAAAACTCCTTTAAGCAGACTGAAAGAGTTTAACCCGAACGGATATTTTATTTCCAATGGTCCTGGTGACCCTGCTGCAATGGATTATGCAGTTACTACTGTAAAAGACCTGCTGACAGAAAACAAACCTGTTTTTGGGATCTGTCTTGGACACCAGCTGCTGGCATTGGCTAATGGAATACCAACTTTTAAAATGCACCATGGACACCGTGGACTCAATCACCCTGTAAAAAATATCATTACAGGTCAGTGTGAGATAACTACCCAGAACCATGGATTTGGTGTAGATCCTGAAGCAGTAAGAAATCACCCTAATGTAGAAATTACACATATCAACCTGAACGATCAGTCAATTGAAGGCATCAGGATAAAAGATAAACCCGCTTTTAGCGTACAATACCATCCCGAAAGCACACCTGGTCCACACGATAGCAGGTATCTCTTCGATGATTTTCTTACCATGATCAAAGACCGAATGAATTAATATAATTCGTTTCAACATGCTGGCCACGGACTACAAATGATCCGTGGCCATTTTTTTTCCTAACTTCGGACTATGAAGATCGCCATCATAAACGGTCCAAACCTCAACTTACTGGGCAAAAGGGAGACAGATATTTATGGTAACATGCCATTCGATGAATATTTTTCATCCTTACAAAAACTGTTTCCGCAAATTGAATTGACCTATTTTCAAAGCAATATTGAAGGAGAGCTCATCGACGCTATACAAAAAGTAGGATTCAGTTATGATGGTATAGTATTGAATCCCGCTGGATATACCCATACCTCAGTGGCATTGGGAGATGCCATAGCTGCGGTAAAAACACCCGTTGTGGAAGTTCACATCAGTAATGTACATGCAAGAGAAGAATTCAGAAAATTGTCGCACGTTTCAGGAAAGTCGGCAGGGAGTATTTTTGGATTAGGACTTAAAGGATATGAATTAGCCATACGTTGGCTGATTGAAAGGCACTAATCTATTGGTACGGTCTTTGCATTTTCAGCAACATCATGTATCAACAATATAGCAGAAAAGTTTTTTGGCTGATTATTATCAGCGCTATTGTAAAACTCATCATCGCAGGGTTCCTTGAATTGGGCAATGATGAAGTGTACTACTGGACCTATGCCCTGCAGCCAGACCTTAATCATTTTGATCATCCTCCAATGGTTGGTTGGTTGATACGACTTACTACTTTGAACTTGTGGTGGGTAAATGAAGTAACAATACGATTAGGAGCTATACTTTGTTCAGCTATTGCAACATGGATCATTTTTAAATTAGGTAAACTGATCGATAGTGAAAGAGTAGGGTGGCTTGCAGCACTTATTTATACCTTGTCTGTTTACACAGGTTTTATAGCTGGTTTATTTATTTTACCTGACTCTCCACAAATGCTCTTTTGGGTAGCATCCTTATACCTGATGGCTTACCTCATCTTAAAAAGAGAAGAAGAAAATCTCGGTGTATGGTTATTATTGGGTTTAACCATTGGACTTGCTACACTTAGTAAAGTGCATGGATTATACTTATGGGCAGGCTTTGGAGCATTTCTTTTATTTACGCGTATACAATGGTTAACCAATTGGCGACTTTATGCAGGTGTGCTGATTACACTTCTCTGTATCGTACCTATTGTTTATTGGAACTTTGAGTATGATTTTATTACCTATCGGTTTCATTCTGCAAGGGTAACCAATACTAGTTTACAATGGGATATGTTGGGAAGAGAAGTTGTTGGCGAAGCATTGTACCAACATCCGTTTGTCTATATCCTCATGCTGCTTTCTTTATTCGCAAT
Source organism: uncultured Sediminibacterium sp. (assembly GCA_965650685.1). Classification (GTDB taxonomy): domain Bacteria; phylum Bacteroidota; class Bacteroidia; order Chitinophagales; family Chitinophagaceae; genus Sediminibacterium. The sequence goes on along the minus strand of CBFGPM010000066.1, from coordinate 7,113 downwards.
CGCTACTAACCGGATCCGGTTTGGTAGAAAGCGCGTAACCTCCTGGCTCTTATGGATGAGTGTTCCGATGATATTAATCTTCTGGGGCGTATCCTTATTCAATCCAACTTTACCACATTGGGCAGGACCAGCATACATACCACTCTATTTAATCGCGGCACTGTTTTTACAGAAAAGCAGTAACCGGATTTATCCGATATGGATACAGGCTTCCTTTATATTGGTTGTTGTTGTGCTTACAGCCGGGGTAATTTTGGTTCGTTATTCACCAGTAAATTTTGGTAGCCAGCAAAAAGAGAACTATGGTGAATATTGTCCAACACTTGACTTGTCGGGCTGGGAAACCATGAGTGAACAATTCAATAAAATTTATCAGGCAGATATTAATGCCGGCACCATGCCAAAAGATGCTGTATTAATAACAAACAAATGGTTTCCTGGTGGTCACCTGGAGTTTTATACAGCAAGAAAAACCGGCATGAAATTAATTGGAGTGGGTGAATTACAGGACTTGCATAAATTCGCATGGCTGAATAAAGCAAGGGGAGGATTGCAAAAAGGAGCAGATGCTTATTTTATTGCTGCTTCTAATCTGCCCTATGATGTAAAGACCAATTTGTACAAATACTTTACCTCAGTTGAAGATCCGATTATAATTAATCAAATGCGAGCAGGAAAAATAGTGCGCTATTTCTATGTATATCGGTTGAAAGATGCAATAGCTACTATTCCCGAAATATTGCCCTGATTATTTTTTCCCACCAGTTGTACCTGTAGTATCTGTTGGTGCCTTAAACTGAATATTTTCCGGCTTGTTTGCGAAAATATTGTCGAAGTCACGGCGGTAGGAGATACTGGCACCAAATCGATTTCTTCTGCCAATTCCGCTGCTTGAGTTAGATATATCCAGACTGTTTTTATTAAACAATATAGCCCTTAGTTTTCTGTCTTTGGAAAGAATGAATTCTATATTCAGATCGGGTAACCATTGAAGGTTGCCATTTTTTATAGCTGCAGAATTGCTCACGTTAAAATCAAGGTCGCCTCCGAATGTTACAATCATTTTATCCTGGAAAAAGCTCTTTCCTAACTTAAAGTTTACCCGAGATCTGTCGATGGAATTACTATTAATAGCCCCCCCTGCAATACTATTGGTTAGTTCATTGTTACTGTACCAGGAAGTTCCCAGATCAAAACGCAGGCTTTTATCGCCAGTTAATTTATACAGGAAATTGGAAAACATTTTATTGATCTCCTTGGTGAGTATTTGAGAAAGGGTATTGGCTCCAATAGTAGTAAATGAATTATTGGCACCATTGCCGCCACCATTACCAACACTTGGTGGGGCGAAAGTGTTGAATACAATTAAAAAGGATACCTGTTTCAGTATTTCATTTTCATCCTTCTCCAGTCTGGTGATATACTGTGAAAGTTCATTATCACTTTTAACCGGACTGCCCTGTGGGAAATCGAGTTTAAACTGTATTTTCGGTTGGGTCAGTTTGTCCCTTAACTGAGCAATCACATATACTTCCCCTCTATATCCCTTTGCTGCACCACTGAGGTTAATATTGGAAACCAGGTCATATAAGGCAATGCGTTCTGCGGTATAGCGTGCATCAATATGAATGTCGGCTTTAAAAGGATCTCCATTCCATTCAATAAAATTGCCCGCATCAGGCATCAGCTCAAATGGTTTTTTTATGAGTGACTGGAAATTGAAATCGTAGTTTCCTTTTTCGATATTATACTTTCCCCTTATCGACAGTGGTTCTGATGTTCCGGCAGTTATGCGTAGGGTGCCATTGCCAGACGCTTTAATCACATCGCCGGTAAGGTCATCTAATATTACATCAATCTGGGTTTTGTTGGTAGCTGTTAAACGAAGATCAACAGACAGGTTAAATCCACTGTTCTTTTTTTCTGATGCCATTTCAGTACCATACTCCTTAAATACAATAAAGTCTGCACTGCCACTTTCTCTGCTGGTTGAGTTTGGAATATAAATATGAGAGCTGTCGGTAGACTCAGCAACCAATGTCATTTTCGCGTTTGATTCTGGTCCCTTCAGTGTAAAAGTGGTGACTTTACCAATTGCATTGCCATAAAACTGCTGGTTGTTTTCTGGTTTTGTATCAATCAGTAATAATTTATTGGTCTTAAGATCAAAATCAAAAGCCATATTTTTAAATCCACGCTCGTATAGTTTTCCACTTACCGAGCCGGTGTTTTTAAATTTGTCACGAATGGTAAATTGACCGAAGTCGATTCCATCTTCTTCAAATTTTATTTCTGCTGAATCAATGTTGTAATAAACTTGTGTGTAATCGACTTTAAGTCTTGCATCATATAATTTTACCTTACCTGAAAGCGTAAGATTGGCGGGATCACCACCTATAGATAGTTTTCCTTTGGCCTGACCCGACAAGTCAGAAAAAATACCTGTCAGGAATTGGTTCAGGAAACCAATTTTAGCATCGTTCAGTGTAATATCATTGCTAAGCGGATTTCCAATTGAATCCTTAAGGTTATAGGAACCCTTTGCCAGAAAATCAAACCCAGGATTAGGAGAAATGATATCGTATCGGATAACCCCAGTCTTCTTACTATAGTCGGCTTTAATTTTTACCAGTCCAACAGAGTCATCATCAAACCTGAATTGTTCAGCAGATAATGTTGCATCGGCATTAAACTGTCCAAAGAAATCACGCATTACTATTTCACCACTGGTAATACCTTCCAGTCTTGGATTTTTCATCACCAGTGAGGTAAGGTCACCCAAGACTACGTTACTGAGTTTAACGATCAGGTTATTGGTATTTCCACCATCTTCTTCTTCTGTTTCAACGGTGATTTCCTGAAAGCCTTGTGTAAACTTAACATTGTCTGCTAGTACAAAATTTTTCCTGATAACGAGTTCACCTTCTTTTTCCAGGTTCCATTTTTTGTTATTCAGTACAAAAGAAGATGGCAAAAATTGTATCCTGGCCCCATCAGAAAGGGTATAAACATCTGCGTTCAGATTAGCATCATTCAGTGTGTTATCGGCACTGGTTTTAATTGACACAAATGAGTGATCATCTTTCGCAGTTACGGAAAGGTTTGTGCCAGGAAAACTTAAGCTGTCGCCAATAGTTATGGTGGTTATATCTCCTTTCAATGAAAGGGTATCCATATTACCCGCTCCTTTTAACTGAACACCATTGAATGCATAATTGTCGATTTTGCCAAAAGGAACATTCAGGGTTAGTTGAATATCGTTTTTCTTCGTATCAATACTGCCGTATAAAGAGGCATCGTTAAAACCGGTAAATCTTTTGTTGAAAATCTGCAGATAGGGTTCGATATAATTGGTATTTACCTTTACATCAAAACGTTGGTTTTCAGGGATGCTTTTAGGTGCTGCAACATAAACAGGGTAATAGTGATGCAAGAAAGATTGAATACTGGTGGGTAATTCAAGTATGCTGAATTCTCCTTTTATCTCTGCCCTGAATTCATTACTGCCAACGCGTAATATTTTTATACCTTCTTCCTGAACGGAGGTAATATTAAGCGAGTCGAAACTAATTCGGGTGGTTTCGTCTTTAACAGCGGCATTCAGGAATTTTGCAGTACCCAGAAAGTTATCAATATTGGTGCCAGTGAAATTAGCATCAAGTAATCCGGTTAATTCAATCTGATCCTGAATAAAATTCAAAGCTTTCAGGTTAGATTGAACAAGGTCACCAACCACGTTAAAGCTGGGCACGTCTTTTGAAAAATCAATTTCAACAGAAGTAGTGAAATTTAAATTAGGATCATCAATTTCCAGTTCACCAGAAAATGCCTTTTTCTGAAAAGTACCATTCGTTACTATATTCGAATAGGTATAGTTATTAAAGTTGAGTGAATCGATGGTTCCTTTCAGGGTTGTTTTAATCTTGTCAACAGCAAAACTACTTCCTTCAATTTCTCCTTTAAAGTTTACCAAACCCAGTGAATTGGTATTTAAGAAGCGCCCAATATTAAAACGGGTGGTTTCAAGGTTTCCCGTATAAGTGGGTTCTCCTTTAGAAGGTAGTTTCAAACTGATATTGGTTTTCAATCCACCCAATTCAGTGCTGAACATACCAGCAGTAACAAAATTGTTAATAGTGCCTTTAAAATCTCCGCGGTAAATAATATTCCCGAGTTCAGCAAGGTTGGGATCTTTGATATCTTTCAAAGCGGGGATAAAACTATATAGATCATTATAGTTGGTTGATACCACACCATTACTAAAATTAATTAGTGTGGTATTGATATTGGGAAGTCCTTTCATGGCAAAGTTGCCGGTGATATTGGTTTTATTTCCCAATCTTGCTGAAAGTCTTTCAACAGAAAAATCCGCAACCGTTCCCTTATAGTTTCCGGAAAGGTCAATATTTCTTTTAAGGGTTTTCAATTCAGGAGCGAAAAAAGCAATATCATCACTACTGATTCTTGCTTCACGGAAACGTGCATCCATCACAACCTTTTCTACATAATCCCCAAAATCCTTATTAAAATCCGTGAATTTCATCGCATAATAGTTTCCAATTCTACTCTTGTTGGTTCTGATATCAAGAGCCGCCAACTCCATGATCTGTGGTGTAAACCTGAATTTGGTTTTTAATTTCTGAAGCTGAAATCCGCTTCGGTCTTTCACAGATAGGTCAATGTCTGCGCGTAAGGTATCTTTTACAAAAGAAACCTGGTTGAGGGTACCATTTAATTTACTCAATTGAATATGTGACCCATCAAAATAGGCAGCAGGATTTTTTTCATTGCCATCTAGAAAAAGTCTACCGTCAACAATTTGTAAAGTTTTGGCTTTAACCAACATATTGCCCGCATTGAATTGCAAGCCTGTGTCTTTACTTGGTGGTTGTTGTTGTCGAATCTTAGCTGGTCGAAGTGCGGCAATACCCTGAACAGCAAACAGTGGTTGAACCAGTTTAATATCATCTATCAGGAAAATAGATTTCTTCAAATCAACCTTTGAAGCATTCAGCACCATGCTCTGCATTTCGACGGTCATTTTTTCTCCTGCCCATCTGTCATTTTTTACAAGCCTGATATTCTTAAGGTCAACTTTTTTCAGGTCGAGGTCCAGACCACCTCCTTTTTTCTCATCGGTAGAAGGAGAGGAGAAATGATCAACAATATACTGGTAGTTCCAGGTGCTGTCTTTCCGGTTTATTTTAATGATGGCATCTTCCAGTCCAACAAAGCGTAATACGGCTTTGTCTTTCAGAAAGAACCAGTCTGTAATACGCACTTTAAGGTTTCCAGCGTATAATAAAGTGTCTTTTGAGCGGTCTCGAACCAATAAACCCTCCATATTCAGCCTGTTGAATAATCCAATGCTGATATACTTAATCTTAATTTCGGTTCCGAGTGATTTGGATAACCTGCTTGTGGCAATGCCTACCAATTTATTTTGAACATAGTCGGTCTGGATAGCAATAAAGATCAACAAAATCAGGGCTAAAATAACCAGTAGTACGCGCCTTAATATTTTGAGGGATTTCTTCAGAACAGAACGGGTTTATCGCAAATTTACAGAATACCTACCTGAGTGCAAATTCAGTACCAAAGACTTCAAAACCAGCTAAAAAAGAATTAATTATGGTCAAAAAGTCGATTTAAAGCTGCGTATTGAAGCAGCATGATGGTTTTTCCATCTTTTATTTCACCAGATTCAATCATTTCAAGTGCTTTTCTGAATGGTAGTTCCAGCACTTCTATATGTTCCTGTTCTTCAGCCACCCCACCACCATCGGATACTTTCATGTCTTTATTATAAGCAGCCACGAAGAAATAAAGTATTTCTGTAACTGATCCGGGAGACATATACGCTTCAAATACCTTTTTTAAATCTGTTACCTGGTAACCTGTTTCTTCCTCGGTTTCACGTCTGATACAATCTTCAGGGTTATCATGGTCCAGTAATCCTGCACAGGTTTCTATCAGCATTCCATGATCATTTCCATTCACAAAACTGGGCAGCCTGAACTGCCGGGTTAATACAACAGTTTGTTGAAGTTTATTGTAAAGCAAGATGGTTGCTCCATTGCCTCTGTCATAAACCTCTCTAACCTGTTTTTTCCAATTACCATTGTTCTCTTGAATTTCGTAGTGTATCTTTTTTAATAGGTACCAATTGTCTGATAAGATCTCTGTACTGATAATCCGGGCAGGAGATTGCATGAATATTTATTTAAAAGGAAGTTATTTTTGGGCGGCTTTTACAGATGCAAGATAGCTAAGGCTTTCACCTTTAGGAATGCTCAGCGATTTCCAGTCGGTATCCCGAATCATTCTGCCGACGTAAACAATCTGACCTACATGATAAGGATAGTGTGCTAATTGCCTGAGTATAGCATCATATACCGTGAGTGGCTCTGTACGAATGGTAACTGTTTTCATCAGGTCTTCCGGTTGAAGACTTTCCAATGTTTTTAAAAGGCAGTTCCAACCTTCATTCCAAAAGGAAAGAACATCTTCCTTACTTAGGGGAGTGTTTTCAAATTCGGCATCTCTTTTACGCCACTCTTTTTCTCCGTCTTCTGTTAGGAAATTTGTCCAGCGGCTCAGCATATTACCATACATATGCTGCACAATTACAGCTATGGTATTGCTTTCAGCAGAAGGTTGAAAAAAGAAGTCTTTTTCTTCCAACTGGGCAAATGTATGGTCGCCCAGTTCCTTATAGTATTTGAATCTCTTGATGGAGTCTTTCAAAAAGCCAGCTTCGAAATGCATATTAGTTTCAAATTTTTATATTAAAATCCTGCCACTGAATCATCACCTCTTTTATCTGCCACCGCTTCACGAAGTCCGGTTGTTAGAATTCTGATGCCTTCAGTTCTGCCTATTGGACTTCTTTCTTTTATTTTATACCCCATTGCTTCCAATTGTTTTCTGGTATCCTGTAGAAAATCTCTTTCAATAGATACCTCATCAGGAAACCATTGGTGGTGGAATTTGGGTTTATTGATGGCATTGTCGAGGTCCATCCTGAAATCAATCAGGTTTACCAATGCCTGAAAAACAGAAGTAGGGATGGTTGTTCCTCCTGGTGTTCCAATGGTTAGGTAGGGTTTGTTG
>CBFGPM010000065.1:0-11361 GCA_965650685.1 uncultured Sediminibacterium sp. | reverse complement strand
ACATCAGACATCAGACATCAGACATCAGACATCAGACATCAGACATCAGACATCAGACATCAGACATCATGAAAGTTCCTCGTTGGTTAAAAATTATCGTTTTGGTTTATGCACTGATTGGAATTTTATTTTATTCCTTTCAGCGGCGTGTTTTATTTCAGCCTGTAGTAGTGGCTCAGGATAGCGTTTATCAATTCGAACAACCTTATGAAGAAGTCTGGATTCCGGTAGATCAAACTGCAAGAACCAATTTGATTCATTTTACTGTTCCCGATAGCCTTCGTAAAGGAGTGGTATTGTATTTTCATGGGAACAGGGGAAATGTAAGGAGGTATCGACGATTTGTTAATCGCTTTTTATCAAACGGCTATGCGGTATGGATGCCTGATTACCCTGGGTTTGGAAAATCAACCGGTGTGTTAAGCGAGACTGCTATGTACGATCAGGCATTGCAGGTTTATAAAAGAGCAAGACAGTTTTATAAGCCCAATGAAATAATTATTTATGGTAAATCAATGGGAACAGGCGTAGCAGCTCAGTTAGCATCTGTAAGAGATTGCAAACGGCTTATACTGGAAACGCCTTATAATAGCATGCGTTCTTTGGTAGGAATTTATTTATGGATGTACCCGCTAAAATCAATCCTTAAATACCAATTTCCGACAGATGAATACATGGGTAAAATTACTGCACCAATTAGTATTTTTCATGGCACCGATGATGGTGTGATACCATACAGCAATGCAAACAAACTCAAAAAATATTTAAAGTCCACCGATGAATTTATTACCATTGAAAAAGGCTCACACCGCGACCTTAACAGCTTTTCGCTGATGCAGGAAAAATTAGATAGTTTATTGAAAGAATAATGTGAGTGTTAGGTACTAGGTACTAGGTATTAGGTATTAGGTGTTAGGTGTTAGGTTAATTGCTAATGGCTAATGGCTAATAGCTAACACCTACATTTCCTTAAGTGTAACCACTTTATTTCCTACTACCAATTCATGTTTAACTCCTACTTTCAGCGGGTAGTTTTCTGTGGCATGACTAACCGGAAAACCGAAACAAACAGGAAAACTATATTTTGCAATGCGCTCTTGAATAATTTCTTCCACAGTTGCCCCAAAAGGAACAAGGGTATCTTTCATTTCCGTAAAACCGCCGATGATTAGTCCGGCAAGTTGATTAAACATGCCGCTTCTTTCTAACTGAATCAGCATTCGATCAATATTGTAGATGTATTCACCCACATCTTCCAGGAATAATATTTTTCCTTTTGTCTGATAAGCCGATGCCGACCCAATCATATGTGCAACAAGTGAAAGATTTCCACCAATCAATTCTCCACTTGCTTTTCCGGGTCGGTTAAAGCTATGGCCTGATGATTTGTAGGAAAAACGATTTCCTTTTAAACCCTTTCTTAGTGTTTGAATATACTCATTGGCGTATTCACCGTCGTTAAATGCGGCAGCCATTGGGGAATGAAAAGAGGCAATATTAAACTTTGTATATAAATGAGCATGCAATAAAGTGATATCACTATAACCAATGATCCATTTGGGTGATTTCCTGAATTTAGTAAAATTCAAGCTGTCAATAATTCTGCTCATTCCATACCCTCCCCTGCCACAAAGAATCGCTTTTATTTCTGGGTTGTCGAGCATTTCCTGCAAGTCTTGCCTTCTTTCTTCATCTGTTCCAGCAAAATAATGAAATTGATTGCCTAGTGTTTTTCCAACTTTTACCTTATAGCCCCATTCTTTCAGTACACGGATGCAGGTTGTTGCTTTATCGGCTTGCATGAAACCTGATGGACAAACTATACCGATTGTATCCCCCTTGCTCAGGTAGTCTGGAATTTTACTCATCGTAGTTGGTAAAAGCTTTTACTTTTTAATTTTTTGTTTTCCACTTGGGCCACAGGGTTCCTTTTTCCTGCCGGCTTCTTTAAGTGCTTTGTCAAGTAACATTTCAATTTGTCCGTTCACACTACGAAATTCATCTGCCGCCCATTTCTCCAATGCGGCATAAGCCTGTTCATCCATTCTTAGTACAAATGATTTCTTACTCACGTTATGCTAATTGATGGTAAAGATACTATTGATATAAACTTCCTGTATTCAATACAGGCGATGCTGCTTTATCGCCACAAAGCACCACCATCAGATTACTCACCATTGCAGCTTTCTTTTCATCATCGAGTTGAACAATCTCTTTTTCAGAAAGCATATCCAGAGCCATCTCAACCATTCCTACTGCACCTTCCACAATTTTACTTCTTGCGGCTACAATGGCTGTTGCCTGCTGCCTTTGTAACATAGCTCCGGCTATTTCGGGTGCATAAGCGAGGTGACTGATTCTTGCTTCTGTAATAACGATACCTGCTTTTGCGAGACGCTCGTTCAGTTCCGCTTCCAGCAATTCAAATACCTTTTCTCCCCCATCACGCAATGTGATATTTGCATATTCATCTTCAATACTATCGTAAGGGTAGCTAGAAGCCAGGTGGCGTATGGCTGCCTCACTCTGGTTTGTCATATACTCGTTAAAATTCACCACTTCAAATACAGCCTTGTAAGTATCTTGCACCTGCCACAGAATCACAGCGGCAATTTCTATCGGATTGCCCATCTTATCATTCACTTTCAATTTTGCACTTTCCAAACTTTTTGAACGAAGGGATACTTTCAGTTTTACAAAAAGAGGGTTTACAAAAGAAAGACCATTCTCTTTTAGTGTGCCCACATATTTACCAAAAAAAGTGAGTGTAATGCCATAGTTCGGTTGCACGATTACCAATCCTTTCAGGATAAAAACGGTTGCCACAAAACAAATAATCATGGTAACAATCATTGCTCCATCCGGACTAGCCGAGCCTGCTACATGCTCAATAAGGATATAAATACCAGTTACCAGCAAAATCAGGGCTGCGAATAATGCCGCGAAGCCTGAGAAACCTTTGTATGTTTTTTCCATAAAATTCAATTTGATATTAAAATGATATCAAAAATATACTATTCTCTTGGGACCGCCAAAATTCTGCCGGAAAATCGCTTTTAACTGCTTTAGCGCTCATTCTGTATTTTTGCAACCCGGATTACCGGAATAAGGAGCAGAAAGCATGAATCAACCGAAAAGATACCTGATAACAGCGGCCCTTCCCTACGCGAATGGTCAAAAACATATTGGTCACCTGGCAGGCGCCTATTTACCTGCAGATATATACGTGCGTTACCTGAAAGCAAGGAAAACAGATGTTGTATTTGTATGTGGAAGCGATGAGCACGGCACGGCAATACCTATTCAGGCAACAAAAGAAGGCACTACCCCAAGGGCTATAATTGATAAGTACCATCCTTTAATGGAACAAAATTTCAAGGACCTTGGTATTGCCTTTGATATTTATCATCGCACCAGTGACCCTTTGCACCATGAAACCGCACAGGAGTTCTTTACAAAGTTGAACAATGATGGTGCATTGGAAATCAAAGAATCTGAACAATACTACGACGAAGAAGCAAAAACTTTTCTCGCCGACCGTTATATAAAGGGTACTTGTCCGAATTGTAGTTTCGATAGCGCCTATGGCGATCAATGCGAACGATGCGGTAAAAGTTTAAGTCCGGATGAACTGATTAATCCGGTTAGCACACTTAGCGGCAAAACCCCAATTAAGAAAAGCACCAGACACTGGTACCTTCCGCTTGATAAACATGAAGCTTTTCTGCGTGAATGGATTCTTGGGGAACATGCCAATGACTGGAGAGCCAATGTACTGGGTCAGTGTAAAAGCTGGATCGACGGCGGTTTGCAGCCCCGGGCAGTTACCCGCGATCTTGACTGGGGAGTGAAAGTTCCTTTGGATGATGCACCCGGTAAAGTATTATACGTTTGGTTCGATGCACCAATTGGTTATATCAGTGCCACCAAGCAGTGGGCCATCAATACTGGTAATGATTGGAGACCCTATTGGGAAGACAAGGACACCAAGTTGGTTCATTTCATTGGAAAAGACAATATTGTATTTCACTGTATCATTTTTCCGGTGATGTTGAAATTGCATGGTAATATTTTACCAGACAATGTTCCTTCCAATGAATTCATGAACCTCGAGGGTGATAAAATGAGTACCAGTCGTAACTGGAAACTCGATATGCAGGATTATATCAACGACTTTATCAATAAAGAGAATGGCGGTAGCCAGATGGCAGATGTGCTTCGCTATTACCTTACACAGATTGCCCCTGAAACAAAAGACAGTGAATTTATGTGGAAGGGTTTCCAGGATGCTAACAACAGTGAACTGGTAAGCATTTTCGGAAATTTTGTGAACAGAACTTTTGTACTGATGCACAAGCTTTGCGGAGGCAAAGTACCCGTGTTCCATGCAGATATAGCTGATGAACTGGACCAGTCTACCATTGCTGAAATTAAGTCAACAGCTGAAAAAGTTACTTCATTACTTGAAGAATATAAATTCAGGGAAGCTTTATTCGAAGTAATCAATCTTGCCAGAACGGGTAACCAGTACATGCAGAAAAAAGAACCATGGATTGTGGCAAAAACGCTGCCGGAAAATGCTGATGCCCAAAAAAGTATCGATAATTGCCTGCATATCTGTTTGCAATTAACAGCTAACCTGGCCATACTTATAAATCCCTTCCTGCCATTTACTGCAAAGAAAATGTGCTCAATGATGAAAGTGGTAGACAAAATGCTGGAATGGGAAAATGCTGGAAGTATGAAGCTTTTGAGTGTAGGCTACACACTTCGTGCCCCAGAACTTTTATTCAGAAAAATTGAAGACAGTGAAATTATGGAACAGGTAGAAAAATTAAATGCAGCAAGTGTGAAGAAAGAGAGTGAGCAGTCAGTAGTGAGTAGTGAGTCTACTCCAATCAGCGTTAAACCGGAAATTGTTTTTGATGATTTCGCCAAAATTGATTTGAAGGTGGGCACTATTGTTACAGCGGAAAAAGTGGAGAAAGCAGATAAGCTATTGAAGCTTCAGGTTGATCTTGGTTTTGAAACCCGCACTATTGTTTCAGGTATTGCCATGCATTTTAAACCAGAAGATATTGTAGGTAAGCAGGTGACGGTTGTTACCAATCTGGCTCCACGCAAAATGAGAGGCATTGAAAGTAATGGAATGATTCTGATGGCAGAAGACAATGGTAAATTACACTTCATTAATCCGGAAGATAAAATTAATCCGGGTAGCGGCGTAAGTTAAGTACTGCCTTTACAACAATTAATAAAAAGAAGAACAGCAGAATTTCCAACTTCGAAGTTGGAAATTCTGCTGTTTCTCTGTTCATCTGTTTTTCCCCTTAGCTATAACTAGCACATTCCTTCAATTCTCTTTCAGAATAAGCCATTTTATATTGTTGTAAAACATCTTCAGGTACCCCGTTCCATTGATTTGGGACATTCCCACGATAATCAAGGTCTTTTACGCCCATTTCGGAAGTATAGAAGCCTGTTAAAGTTAAATCGCGCATCAGGTTAAAGAAGGCTACTCCTTGTGCCATTTCAGGTTTTGCTTTTTCAGGATAAGCAATCTGATCAACTATTGCAATTCTTTGCTCTGCGGAACAATCCACAAAAGATTTTTCAAATTGCTTGAAGCATTGCATATCAAGCCAACGTAATCCTCCACGTAATGGCGTTTGATGCGATGGCATATCTTTTACAATAAACTCCAGGAATTCCGGCACTTTGGCTTCGGTAGCACTGCCGCTTACTTCATCTTTAGGCACTATAATATCTGCAAGAATTGCAATGGTTGCCATTTCATGTTTTGAAAAAAACACGGCTTCTTTGGAAAGCTTTTCGAGATAAGCTTTCTCTTCCGCCATTCTGTCTTCAACATTGAAACCAGCAATAGTATCAGTGCTTTCTTTTTTCTCACCTGGTTTACAAGCTTCAACTATTACGCCAGTTGCAACCGTTCCAACAACCAACGCTTTTATGGATTTTCTTCTGTCCATGGTAGTATATTTTTTCTCATCTCATTTTAAAAAGACGAGATTGGATTTACAGATTTTGTTTTTTCATTTCATCAATAATGTACTCCGAAGCACGCATAGAAAGGGCCAGTATTGTCCAGGTGATGTTTTTATCAGCCTGAGAAGTAAACTGACTACCATCTACACAAAAAAGCGTTTTACAATCATGTGCCTGACTCCATTTATTGAGTGCTGATGATTTTTTATCGCTACCCATCCTTACCGTTCCGGCTTCATGGATAATATTGCCTGGATTAGACAGACCATAATTATTTGATGCATCATCATCTCCACCCCAGGTAATAATAGCACCCATTTCGTGCATAATTTCCTTGAAGGTTTCTTTCATGTGCTTAGCCTGTTTGATTTCATACTCAGAGTGTTTTGTATGAAAACGCAGTACCGGTATACCGTATTTATCCACCACTTTTGGATCAATTTCACAGTAATTATCGATACGCGGAACAGCTTCTCCTCTACCTGCCATACCAACACCTGCTCCATAGAAATAACGCACATCTTCTTTCAGGGAAGCACCGTAACCACCGGCTTCTTTTTTAACACCATTCACAGCATACTTTCCATTCATACCCTGCATGCCAAAGCCAAATCCATAAGCAGGCTGCCCCATACCGCCCCAATATTCAATGTGGTATCCACGAGGGAAGTCGAGTTTTTTATTATCAAGCCACCAAGGTGTATAAACGTGCATGCCTCCTACTCCATCTTCGTTATAACGTTTACGTCCGAAGAGTTCAGGTAATACACCACCTAATGCAGCACCCGTTGAATCGTGTAGGTATTTACCCACTACATTACTGCTATTGGCAAGTCCATTAGGATGACGCTGTGATTTTGAATTCAGCAATAAGCGGGCAGTTTCGCAGGCACTTGCTGCGAGTATCACTACTTTGCCATTTACCTGGTATTCCATCATATCGGTCTTGTCGACATAAGATATACCTTTAGCAAGTCCTTCTTTATCAGTAATTACTTCCCTTGCCATTGCCTGTGTAATCACATCAACATTACCCGTTCTAACTGCTGGTTGCACCAATGCAGAGGATGAAGAGAAATCTGCGGCGGCCTTACAACTACGACCACATTGTGCGCAATAAAAACACTCGCCTCTTTCGTTGTTGATTTTTTTGGTGAGAATCGACAGCCTTGAAGGAATTACCGGAACACCTATACCTGTTGCTGCTTTTTTAATCATCAGCTCATGTAAACGAGGTTTAGGGGGTGGAAGGAAAATACCATCCGGATCATTCTCCAATCCTTCTACTGAGCCAAATACACCCAATAACTTATCAATTTTATCGTAATAAGGTTTTACATCTTCGTAACTGATTGGCCAGTCATCGCCCAAGCCATCAACGCTTCGCCTTTTAAAATCTTTAGGGCCAAAGCGAAGCGATATTCTCCCCCAGTGATTTGTACGACCGCCAATCATACGGGCACGCCACCAATCCCACTTATCACTTCCTTCTGCCATGGTATAAGGCTCCCCATCTATTTCCCAACCCCAGAAACAACCGTCGAAATCACCAAAAGGACGATACTTGGTACTAGCTCCTCTGCGGGGTGAATCCCAAGGGTTTTTCAGTTGAGAAGAATGTTTGGCAGGATCGTAATCGGCACCCGCTTCAAGTAAACAAACTTTAAGACCGGCATTTGCCAGCACATAGGCAGCCATTCCGCCGCCTGCACCTGAACCTACGATGACTGCATCGTATTGTTTGGGTTGTTTTTTAATCTGAAGATCTCCCATATAGTAATTTGAAAATTTAGCAATTTGAAAATATAAGAGTTTTGGCTTGTTATCTTATTACTGATTTAGAGTTTCACCGCGTGTGATGAGTTCGTTTTTTATCTTTTTGAGATTTACGATATTCAAAACAAAGAGTGGTAAGAATGCAAATGGAAGTATGGAAACTGCTCCAAAACCTTTCGATAAAGTTATATATACACCAGAACCCACCATGATGACCAGAAAAACAGACAGAATAATAATAACCATCTTCATGGTTTTATAGTTTTTCTTTAGCACTTCGGTGTTCATTTCAGAAATGGACGGTGATTTCATCGGTAGCAATTTGGTGTGTCGAATATAGTTTTTTTAATAGAGAACACCAGTTAAAAACAGAGAAATACATAACAATTAATAAGAACCCCCTAAATGAATCAGGTTTTAGTTTCATGTAAATTATTATTTCAGGCTTTTCCGCTTTTATCACACTTAATATCATTCCGATATGAAGATTTCATTTTTGTTTGCAGGAATCCTTTGTTATTGCTCTTTACAGGCTCAAAAAAGCCAGTCCGCAGAGATGATAAAAAGCAGCGATGCTGTTAAACATGATGTTTCAAAGCCACTCTTTACCATCCATAAAGAAGCAGAAGCCGCATCAGCAGAAATTGATCGGCTATCCAATAACCAAAAGCCTTTTTCCATTAAAAAAACACCCGATTTCAAATCATTTACTGTAGAACAAACAAGGTTTGGCAGTAAAGCGTCTCCAATTTTGGTTAGCAGTTTCGAAGGGTTGGGTGAAAGTTTTAGTGGTCCACAGGGAAAAGCTGTTTTACGAAATCCTTCAGACAATTCACTGGCAGTGGGGCTGGATCATATTGTTCAAACGGTAAACTCCCGGATGGCCATATTTACCAAAAAAGGCAAAAAATATCCGGAATCAGGAGAAGTATTGTATGGTCCGGTGGAAACCAAAAATGTTTTCCGTGGATTTGGTGGCCCATGCGAACAAATGAATAATGGTGATGCTGTGGTACGATACGATCAACTAGCCAACAGATGGCTGATTGTAATGCCTACTTTCAGAAAAGGTATTTCAAGGAATATAGATACAGCTACCGGAACTAAAAAAGTATTACCTCAACCGGGGGCAGCGGTACAACTCTATCAACCACCAGCAACAATACAGAATAATAACACAGCACCTCCTCCAAGACCCGCCGGACAAAGACCTCCTGATAAAGGAACTTATTGTATGTGTTATGCCATTAGCACTTCTGCCGATCCATTGGGATCCTATTACCGTTATGAATTTGAAAGAGAGTTGTTTCCGGATTATCCAAGACCCACTGTTTGGCCTGATGGTTATTATACCACCACCAGTACTGGTGATGACGTAATTGAAAGACACGCTTATGTGGTTGACCGAAATAAAATGCTAAAGGGTGAAGATGCGAAGGAACAATCGTTTATTATTAAGGAGGTGAATTTTATCATAAATGCAGACCTCGATGGAAAACAGTTGCCACCCCCTGGCTCTCCGAGTATTATGCTTGCTGCCGGAGGGTCTCAACTAAATAAAGTGCTAGGAGATGATGGTCTTTATGTATGGAAATTTTATGTTGATTGGAAAGACCATTCTAAAACAAGACTCGAAGGGCCTGTTAAAATAGATGTTGCACCTTATGAATACCTTGGTGGCGGACAACTCACCAAAACAGTTCCCCAACCTGAAACCGATACGCGGCTTGATTCACAGGGTGATAAACTAATGGCACGATTGGTTTACAGAAGAATCGGTAACCGCGAATCGATCGTTGCTGTTCATTCTGTTAATACTTCTGCTGGAGGCGGTGGCGTTCGCTGGTATGAATTATTGGTTAATAAGGACCGCAGTTTAAAACTATACCAGCAGGGAACTTATGCCCCAGATTCCAATTATCGGTGGATGGCAAGTCCGGCAATTGATGGCAAAGGAAATATTGGTATCGGATATTCATTCGGTGGTAAAAATGATTATCCTGGTCAACGATTTGCAGGCAGGCATTATGGAGATCCGCTTGGACAATTAACCCTCAATGAAGTAATACTCGTTAAGGGAGAAGCCCCTCAAACCAATACTTTACGTTGGGAAGATTATACCCAAACAGCCATTGACCCAAGTGATGATGAAACGATTTGGTATGTTGGTGATTATTTAAGAAAGGGCGACAAAACTTATTCTTCCAGAATTGGCGCTTTTAAACTTACCAAAGCAAGTAAAAAATAACCCGTTAAAATTGCCCCGTACTTAATAAAACAAGGGTACAGGCTTCCAAAGGTTCTATACCTTTTTCTTTTGCCAAACGCTCCAATTCATCATTCTCTGTACCAGGATTGAAAATGATTCTTTTGGGTTTTAGTGAAAAGATATAATCGTAATACTGCTGTTGTAATGTAGGATTTAAATAGAGCGTTACCGTATCTACTCCTTCTTCGGAAGGGTGATCGGTGGTAATGACTGTATCGCCAATTTTACCTGGCTTATTTCCAATTGCAATTACCGGATGGTCGTTTGCACGTAATTTATTAACCGCGAGAAAACTATATCTGGAGGGGTTTTCAGAAGCACCCAACACTACTGTTTTTTTAGCCATTGTTCAATTGTTTATAATATTTCCTGATGTATAACCAGTATCGGATTGCAGCAATATCAATTACCAGGAAATAACCCGACACTACATAATTGTAATACTCCTTAGTCAGCGGCAAGGGTACTTTAAAATGATCCGTATAAGCCCAGAAAAAAAATAATAATCCTAGTCCCAAACCAGTAAAAACATTATTCCGGAAGAATTTTTGTCCTTTCTGCTCTGCATATAAAAGATTAACAAGGGAACTAACCATTTGCCATACACCAAGAATTAATAAACCCAAACCATGTACCAGTAATACAATATACAATTCACTTGCTACAAACAAAGAGGAAAAGGCATAGATGAACGGGAATACCGACAGTGCCCAAACGAGTACCTGTCCATAGATATCTGCATCCTGCCATATTGACTTTTTCATATTATTTCCTCCTGAAAATTTCCAGATAACAAACGATCAGGTAATAAAATGCAAATAGAGGGGTAATAAACAGATAGAAATATAATACCCAAATCATCAAAGGAGCATATAAGAGGCTCAACAGAAAAATAACTACCAATGCCAATAAACCGATCTGGTAAATACGTCTGCCCAAAAAATGCTGGTTCCATTTTAAGATCAAATGCGTAACCATGCTCAATAATTGCCATCCCCCAATCCCAATAAAAAAGCTGGTTATAGCAAGATCTTCATTAAAAAACCAGATTGCTCCAATCGTAACAAAAGCCAAAGACTGAATAATGATATCTGCTTTCTTAAAGATTTCCTGATTATCCGCCATGAATCAAATTTAAGCATTCTAAGCGAATCAAGGGTTGATGAGGGGAGACCATAGACCATGGACTATGGACTATGGTCTATGGACCGAAATAGCAGTATTGCTCAGAACAAAATAATTCATCCATGCAACACTTGTATGTTTGTCTTCTAATAACAAATGTGTAAACAAGACATGGTGGAAAAGGA
>CBFGPM010000064.1:0-11694 GCA_965650685.1 uncultured Sediminibacterium sp. | reverse complement strand
TGTTATCGAAAGTGATGTTTTCGTCGGTGATGATCATCAGGTGCTGGATCAGGATTCTTGAAGCCTGTTTAACAGCATCTTCAGGATGGATGGTTCCGTCAGTTGCTACATCGAGGATCAGTTTTTCATAATCCGTACGTTGTTCCACACGATAGTTTTCAATAGCGTATTTAACGTTCTTGATTGGAGTGTGGATAGAATCGATGGCAATATATCCGAATGGAGCATCTTTAATTTTGTTTTCTTCAGCAGGGATATAACCACGACCACGTGAAATGGTAAGTTCGATATCCATTTTTGCAGAAGAATCCAGGGTACAGATCACCAGTTCAGGGTTCATAACCTGAAAATGCTGGGATACCTCACCTAACATACCTGCAGTGAATTCAGTGCGGTTTTTGATAGAAAGGCTGATCTTTTCAGTGGCTACATCATGCTCCACATGCTTTTTAAAACGTACCTGCTTCAGGTTCAGGATGATTTCGGTTACATCTTCTGTAATACCTTTCATGGTAGCAAATTCGTGGTCTACACCTTCGATTTTGATACCTACGATAGCATATCCTTCCAAAGAACTCAGTAATACCCTGCGTAAGGCGTTACCTATGGTAAGACCATAACCTGGTTCTAATGGACGAAACTCAAATTGACCTTCAAAATCAGTTGCTTTTTGTAAAACGATTTTGTCGGGTTTCTGGAAGCTTAATATGGCCATATTAAAACTTTATTTTTTACTTGATTGTGGCGGAACCCATTATTGGTTTCCGGATGATATGAGAGAGTAGTGAGTAGTCAGCAGTGAATATTTTACTCATTACTGACTACTAACTATTCACTATTTAGAATACAATTCGACGATCAGTTGTTCCTTGATGTTCTCAGGAACATTCTCGCGCTCAGGATAGGTAATGAAAGTACCTTTCTTCTCAGCTTCATTCCAATCAACCCAGCTAAACTTAGGATTTTTACCACGGGTTTTGCTTACGATAGAAGAATTATCCGCGCTCTTTGGCTTATAAGCGATGATGTCGCCTGGCTTACACTGGTAAGAAGGTACATTCATGATTTCGCCATTAACGGTGATGTGCTTATGGTTAACCAACTGACGAGCTTCAGGGCGGCTTGCTGTTAATCCCATACGGAATACAGTGTTATCCAAACGAGCTTCCAGTAATTTGATCAGGTTTTCACCAGTAACACCTTTCAGACGAGATGCTTCTTCGAAAGTTTTACGGAACTGACGCTCTAATACACCGTAAGTGTATTTAGCCTTTTGTTTCTCTCTAAGCTGTAATGCGTATTCACCAAGGCTTTTACGCTTACGGGCAGCACCATGCTGACCTGGAGGGTTGCTGTTCTTACCTAACCACTTCCCGTTACCCAGGATTGGTTCACCGAAGATTCTGGAAATTTTGGTCTTAGGACCAGTGTAACGTGCCATTTTTGTTGTTTTGCGATTTTTTAATGACGATCCGGTATCTTAAAAATCTAAAATTGATAACGAACCCTGTTAATATTTGATGATGTCAGATGGCAGATGTCAGATTTTATTATATCTGAGATCTGCCATCTGACATCTAATATCATTATACTCTTCTCTGCTTAGGAGGTCTGCAACCATTGTGTGGCAATGGGGTTACGTCTTTGATAGATACAACCTCAATACCTGATTGAGAAATAGAGCGGATAGCTCCTTCACGACCAGCACCTGGACCTTTTACAAATACTTCTACACGCTTCAGACCAGCTTCCAATGCAACTTTTGCAGCATCAGCAGCAGCCATTTGAGCTGCATATGGAGTGTTCTTTTTAGAACCTTTGAAACCCATTTTACCAGCACTGCTCCAACTGATAACCTGACCGGTTTTGTTGGTAAAGCTGATGATAATGTTGTTGAAAGTAGCAGAAATACGTACTTCACCAGCCGCATCTACTTTTACTACTCTTTTCTTGGCAGCAGCTTTTGCACTGTTCTGCGCTTTTTGTGGTTTTGCCATTTTCGTTTTTTGAGGTAGTCACCCCGAAATTATCGGGGTCCGTTTAACAATGAAAAATTCCGCACCGGGCGGAAACCGCTACACTCTCCTTTCCACCTGAGGCGGACTATCCAAGCTGTAGAGGATTTTTATAACAGCATGATGCTGAAATGAATTCATTCCAGCATCATGGTATCATTTATTTCTTAGGAGCTTTCTTCTTACCGGCAACTGTTTTACGCTTACCTTTTCTGGTACGGCTATTCGTTTTGGTACGCTGACCACGAACAGGCAAACCTTTACGGTGACGTAAACCACGGTAACAGGCGATATCCAGCAAACGCTTGATATTCATCGACACTTCACTACGCAATGCACCTTCTACCTTAAACTCATTGTTAATGATGTTACGGATAGCAGTCTGCTCATCATCATTCCACTCATGTACTTTCTTGTCAAAGTCAATACCAGCTTGTGTTAAGATATACTGAGCGGTTGCACGACCAATACCAAATATATAGGTCAGACCAATTTCGCCTCTTTTGTTCTTTGGTAAATCAATACCGGCAATACGAGCCATATTCTGATTTTAATTTTAAACTTTAATACTGGTACTATTAACCCTCTGTTAATAGCACTAAAAATTATCCCTGACGTTGCTTATAACGGGGATTCTTTTTGTTAATCACGTACAACTTGCCCTTTCTCTTCACGATCTTGCAATCTGCACTACGCTTTTTGATAGAAGCTCTGACTTTCATTGCTTTATTATTTATCGCTTTACTGCTTCCGGCTTCCAGCTTAAGCCTTCAGCGTTCTGCAAATGTTTACTTGTATCGGAAAATGATCCTTCCCCTACTCAAATCGTATGGACTCATCTCAACCCCTACTTTATCCCCAGGTAAAATTCTGATGTAGTGCATCCTCATTTTTCCTGAGATGGTGGCCAGGATTTCATGGCCATTTTCTAACTTCACCCGGAACATAGCATTGCTCAGGGCTTCCAGAATTACTCCATCTTGTTTAATCAGCGGTTGTTTCGACATACTATTTTTGGGGCTGCAAAGATATTAGATTGCAACTGAAATATGAAAAAAATGGGGGAAAAATTCCCAATTTTGTGGAAAATGAGCTAAAATGATGGCCCTGAACCCCTTATAAAGGCAAATATAACTCATCTAAACAATGCCACAGGCAAAATAATCTCCCAATAATTGGCCTGGGTTATCCCGCTAAACTCCTGATCGAGCAAGCGACTATACCTCAATCCAAAACTCACAGGCTCCTGGTTCCACCACTTTGTATCAAACATCAACTCTCCCCCCACCGATCCAAAATAGAATTTTCGGCCCGTTCGGAGGCTTTTTCCCACTGCCTGGTCATAAAATACATTCATCCGCACCCGCTGAAAATAAACCAACTGCCCAAAACCCCAGTCCGGGTAAAACAGGGGAAAATGATAATTGACCCCTATTTTATACATCCTCGGGAAATTTACCGCCCGATACCCCCTAGCAAAAGGAAAATTATCGGAGAATATATATTGGTTCATGGTATCACGCTGCTGTATTGCCCCCGTTAAAACCAGGTTATGCGTGGAAGCCAGACCGGGCAAATACAATGCCCCATTTAAAAGTAATTGGTTTGCTTCAGTTTTACCCATTGCCATCCTGTATCTGCCGCCAAGGGCAATACCCCACCGGGGGAATATATGCTTTATTGCCCGTTGCGATTGGGCTGAATAGGACATACTAAGATCAAGGTAATCAACACTCGCATCCCTGAATAATCTTTTCGCTATGCCTGTCCAGCTAACCTTATTCTGATTAAAACTGGCCTGCAACAAGAGGTTTCTATAAGATTTGCCTGAAGTCAGGTTTAAAGGTAACCGTAAACCTGCGCGCCAGGAAAATTCATTCCAGGTTAAAGTAGTATCCCTGTTCAGTGCCCCCGAACGCTGCCAGGTATTCGATATTCCGATAACCGGCTGCAGGTAGCTGCTTCCTCCAATTATATCAGCACTCAATTTATGACTACCCTCATTCTCGTTATAGGTATAGGCCATTTCCGATGCATAAGTATTCAACACATTCTCGCCGTATAAAGTGAAAGAATACTCCGGACGGTCATAATAAGGCCTCCAGCTATGAATATTAAACGGCTTTGTAAACTTTTTATATGGTTTCGTTTCAAAATTTCTATCCCGGATATTTTCCGTAAAGCCGAAGCTTTGGGTTTGAAGGGTATTCCCCGTATATAAAGGAACTAATTCTTTTACCTGTGTTATTTTCTCCCATTTTGGCGCAAAGGCAGCCAGTCTGTACCCATCTGCCGTAAAAACTGAACCAACCAGCTTTTGTCTGGTTAATACCCCCTGATAAATCCCTGTAGGGTAAGTTGCCAGTCTAAATGGACCTTCCGATTGCTTTCCATCGTCAATCACTGCCCATAACTCATCACTACCATTACCTGTTGAAGTAAATAAAAGCGTATCACCCTGTATCTGCAGGTATCCAATTACACGATTTGAAGGGTTAAGTATTTTTCTCTCCGTATTGCCCCGTTCATTAAACCAACTGATGCCCATATTCCCGTTCCTTTCACGGTATATAGTATAAAAGCCTTCGTCGTTTTTCGCATAGCGTGGATAAGAATAAATTCTGTCTGATGATGAAAGCAGTGTATCAGCTTCCCCGTTCAATACTTTTAATTGTACTAATGCTGCACTTCCATCAGTGCGCATGTCAACTGCCAGTATCTTTTGCAAATCGTTGGATATATCCGGAGAAAACAACCGCGTTCCAGACCTCACCAGCTTTTCTGTTTTGGTTGAAAGATCAAATATTTTTAAGGCATTGTATTCCACATTTGCCCACCGTGTATCCGGCTGATAGGAAGTATAAACAAGCTTATTCTTTTTATAGGTAAAGTAGGGGTCAATCGCAATATCCCTAACCACTATTTGCTCCCTGTTTCCGTCAGCAGATATTTTCATGAAACGGGGAACTGCGGAATTACTGTTATGCAATGCGAGTATTGAACCGTCTTCCATTAGGGTTGGATAACGATCGTTCACTACATTGTTTTTTTCAATAGCGGTTATCCATTCCGGTTCAACTGTTTCCGTTTTTTTCCACTGGGTTCTGTAATAAGATAATGCATCATCTACAAACCGGTTAAAAGAAATACCGGTATGTTTTTTAACAGCTCCCTGAAAAGGATAGAGCAATGGTTTAAACCTTGCTGCGTCGTTGGTGACTTTTTCCCACAGATCATCTCCATATTGTTTTCTGCCATAGGCTACCAGCAGATAACCCAGCTCATAATGATTGGGAACATAATGCTGCAAAGATCCATTACGCAGCTTCATATAGCTATAGGCTTTATCGGATCGATAAAGTGACCTGTAACCATTAAAAAAAGCAGGTAATTTTCCCCTCCCCTGTTTTGTGAGCAATGTTTCATTATAAACAGCATCCCCTTCAAAAAACCAGTCCGGAACACTGGCTGCATTGGCTACTGCCTGCCCCTCTTCTCCCAATATTACAGATGCCAGTTTTGAAAAACCTTTGTTGAAATTATTATACTGTTGTACATGTCTGTATTCATGTACTGCCAGGTTACTTATCCAATCGTAGCCTCCAAGTTCAAAAGCATTTTGCGGAGCTGTGGTATAAAACTCACTACGATAGGGTACCAATCCTACATAGGCATTTGAAAACAAAGTGCGATGCTGCAGCACTATATTAATTTTCCGCAACCCGCCTCCCAGACTATTTTTATTCTGCAGTTGCAACCCATGAATAATTGAGGCAATCTTTGCAGCCTGCTTTTCATTTCCGGCTGGGAAAATAATGCGTGCAGTATCCGTTTCAATCTGTCTCCATTGCTGCGAAGATGGGTTCCCTCCAAAACGCTGAGCACAGATTTTCATGGAAAAAAACAATACACATATCACTGCGCATACATACCGCATGTAACTAAATTTTACAACAAGATACATAAACCAATCATCTGATAAAGCGGATCAATGGCAAATGGCTATTAGCTATTAGCCGTTAGCTATTAGCCATTGATGCGAATAAATGGTTGAAATCTGCCAAAATGAGTAAATCAATAGAGGGGTCCTTTGACGTCATTAAAAGTAGACTCATAAGAAATAACAGCCCTTAATCTTTTTTGGCTGCTTAGATAGAACATGGATTTATCATGATAATCATGATAAATCTGCGTTCCATTTTCTGCTCTTATGTAATTACAATCCTTGAGTCGCCTTGATAATTTTTCAGTACATAACAAAAAAAAGGGTACTGTTTTCAGCACCCTTTTCAATTGTTTATTCTTACATCGGATCTCGTGTCAAATGTATTTTAGTCATGTCTAAATAGTGATTTTGCAACTGGTGCACATAATGAACATCCGGGTGATGGCGTCTGTCTTCCCTGTACCACATTTCAATTTTTGAAAAATCATTTGGCTGGGGTGTTACCAAACGAAACGATCCTTTCATATACTTCACCGATCCATCTTCGTTTGACTGTTTTGCAAAGCTCAGTTTTGCAAGTGCATCATCGTTAAGCGGAAGTGGATGCAAATGATCGGTGGTAAACCAAAATTCCTGTACATCAGTTTGTACACAAACCTGTTTTTCATCACCGTTTAGGCGAACCACTTCACCCTCCCACATTTTTCCTTCATATTCCGCCATTACGTAGTCCCCGATTTTAATGTCGCTGAATTTAATCATATGGCAATTCGTTTTAGGAGCATAAGTTAAGGATTTTTTGGATTGGGGGGAAATCTGGGAGTACGGAAGTCAGGGAGTCCGAGAGTCCGGGAGTCCGAAAGAATTTTTACAAACCCATACCTCAGTGCCTCTTTGTGTCTTCAGTGGCAATCTTCACCGGACTTTCGGACATCCTGACGAAGGAAGGACGGACTTTCGGACTTTCGGACTCCCGGACTAATTTAATTTGCCACTGAAGACACAGAAAGGCACTGAAGGAGTTGGGTTATTTTTTGGGGGTCTTTTTTTTGAGGGCAGCTTTTTCCAGATTTTCCAGCACCCTGAACTTAACGATCATGGTAATAAGCTTTACCGGTAAAGGTTTATCCAGCGGAAATTGAATGGCCCCCTTTGAAGTAACGTACCCTTCCAGTTCCTTTTTAAAATTCGACACACCTGAAGACGATGGATAAAAACCAATATGATGCTTCATTGCAGCAAAATATACCAGGTTACCTTCCTGAAAAAAACAGGGCATCCCGTAACTGATTTTCTCCGTTGCTTTCGGTGCGGCCTTCTGCACTAGAGCACGCATCCTAATAAGTAACGCCTGCTTCTCCGGTGGAAAATCTGCAATGTAGGCATCTATGTTTTCGTAGGCTTTCATTGAGGGGTGTGAATTGTCAATGGTGAATGGTGAATAGGAATGTTTAGATTGTAAAATACAAAAATAATACTCCTAATTCTCTATTCACCATTCACCATTGACAATTCACACTATTCCGCCCAGCTCATCGTATAACCGGGATTTTCAATTTCCAATGCTTCCACTGTTAGTTGTAATGGATGAAAGGTATCTACCATTACGGCCAGCTCCTGTGTTTCTTTTTTTCCGATGCTTTTTTCAACGGCCCCAGGATGTGGACCGTGCGGGATTCCGGCAGGATGTAAAGTGATCATCCCCCTGGTTACATTTTTCCTGCTCATAAAATCACCATCTACATAATACAATACTTCATCGCTGTCGATATTGCTGTGATTGTAAGGAGCAGGAATTGCTTCCGGATGATAATCGTATAATCTCGGACAAAAACTACATACCACAAAATTATGCGCTTCAAATGTCTGGTGAACCGGAGGTGGTTGGTGAACCCTGCCTGTAATAGGTTCGAAATCGTGGATACTAAATGCAAAGGGATAACAGTATCCATCCCATCCTACCACATCAAAAGGATGATGTGCATAGTGTAACCCATATTGTACCCCCTTCTTTTTTGTTTTGATCAGAAAATCACCCTCCTGATCGAAAGTCAACAGATCCGTTGGTACCCTTATATCGCGTTCGCAAAACGGTGCATGTTCCAATAACTGACCGTATTTGCTTACATAACGTTTGGGGTAACGGATCGGACTAAAACTTTCTACTATGAACAACCTGTTATCAGGAGTGTCAAATGAAATCTGGTAAATGGTTCCCCTTGGAATCACCAGGTAATCTCCATATCCGAATCGAAGCTGCCCGTATTGTGTTATTAAAACACCAGTTCCTTCATGCACAAAAATCATTTCATCAGCATCTGCATTTTTATAAAAATAATCGGTCATGCTTTGTGTCGGTGCAGCAAGAACTATATGACAATCATTATTAACCAATACAGGTTTGCGACTAGTCAGGTAATCTTTTTCAGGTTTAACATTAAACCCTTCAAAACTTCTGTGCTTCAACATTTTTTCCTCGGCTACCCTTGGTTGAACATTGATGGGCTCATCTGTATGAATAATTTGCGTTGGCGGATAATGATGATAAAGCAGGGAATAATCATTACTAAAACCTTCCGTTGAGAATAATTGTTCAGAATATAATGTTCCATCAGCTTTGCGAAACTGGGTGTGACGTTTATGGGGTATAGTTCCTAAACTATGATAATGTGGCATAAAATAATCTTAAGATTAAAAAATAAAAAAACTCAGCGTTAACTCAGCATTCTCCTGTTCTCTGCGGTGATTACACTCAATCTATAACGATGAAAATCAACTCGAAAAAAGGAGAAGAGATTATTATTCTAGGAAAAAATCAATGATTTTCTACAAGAGAAAGCGAGAGTAGCAGGAAATAATATTTCCATACCCGTTTATCGATCCAATAAGTGAAATTTCGTTTAAATGGCATAGGTTGCAATCTCTCTGTGAAATTAGGAAAGTTTATGGATGAAGGAACCAAAAAATTATTCACGGCCGGACTGGTAGTTATCCAAGATCGGGAACTTTTGCTGGCATTCAGTAGTCGGAAACAGGCTTTTTATTTGCCGGGAGGTAAATTAAATCCGGGTGAAGATGCGGTGACAGCACTAATCAGGGAAGTAAAAGAAGAACTGTCTATCCATATTTTACCAGAAGAACTGCAATGGTATTGCCATATTTCAGCTCCAGCTTATGGAGAATACCCGCCACTGATGATGGAACAAGATTGCTATTTCTATTCATTAAATACCACACCGGTTGCTGATGCAGAAATAGCAGCAATTCGATTTTTCAGTTACCGTACATTCCGGGAAGAAGCCATACAGGTACCAGGTGTTGAACTGCTATTTCAACAGCTCGTTGATGACGATAAAGTAGATGCTTTATGAAAAGAATAGGTATTATCTCCGACACACACGGCTTTCTGGATGAAGCAGTATTTCATCATTTCAGTGATTGTGATGAAATATGGCACGCCGGTGATTTTGGCAATGATGCCCTGGCTGAACAACTCAGACAATTTAAACCACTTCGGGGAGTGTATGGAAATATTGATGGTCAAGATATCCGATCTCTGTATCCTGAGTTATTGATATGGAACTGCGAGGAAATAAAGGTCATGATGCTTCATATCGGCGGATATCCACCCAAATACAATACCCACTCAAAACCGCTTATTATTTCAGAGAAGCCTCAACTATTTATCAGCGGACATTCACATATCCTCAAAATTATGTTTGATGATAAGCTGCAATGCCTGCATATTAACCCCGGAGCCGCAGGAAAACAAGGCTGGCATAAAGTACGCACATTGGTAAAGCTAACTATCGATGGTAAAGACATGAAAAATTGCCAGGTGATTGAACTTGGAGGGCGGTAAACAAATTTTATCTGGCAACCGTTCATCCCTATTTAACATGCTTGTGTATGAAACAGAGGTTTATATTAGGAATTCAAATCCAAACTATTATGCTAAGCAGAATTTCAAAAAAAATATTAACGACCTTACTATTTTGTTTCCTGCTGAACTTTTTGCAGGCACAATCTCACCCTGAAGAAACGGCTGTAAAAGCCTGTCTGGAGAATTACATGAGTGGTGTTGGTGATCGTGTTGAAAAAGCCTTTCATCCAACAGCTTTCATGAAATATATTGACATTAATACCGGTGAATTTAAAGATGTTCCCATCGCAGAATATATTGCCCGTGTAAAAGCTGGTTCTGGTCCGGGTAAGAGAACCATCGGAATTGAGTCGCTCAATATTGAAAGTACAGCCGCCAATGCGAAAATTAAAATTGAAACAGATACGGTAATCTTATACGATTATATGAATATGCTAAAAATAAATGGAGAATGGAAAATTGTGAGCAAGATATTTTCAAGGGTAAATAAATAAATGCGACTGTCGGCATCGCTCAGGTTAAAAACGAATACGCAAATCTGTTGCTTAAAATCAGACAGTTTTAGTATCTTTTCATCACTAAAGCTGCTTATTATGTCATCCGCTATCAATCGTCGCGACCTATTAAAATTGGGTTCTTTAACAGCCCTTGGTTTAGGATTAAGTGCCCCTTCCTGGGGTTTAGGTAATGAAGAAGGTTTAATAAGAACGCCTGTTGCACCTGATGGTTTGATTAACCTTAGTTCAAACGAAAACCCTTATGGTATTTCACCTAAGGCCAGAGAGGCTTTGCTTAATGCTTTGAATGAAGCGCATCGCTATCAATACAATCATGCTCACCTTAAAAATTTCAAGAAAGAAATCGCCGAACATTATGGTGTGAATGAAAACCAGGTGCTGGTGTCGGCAGGGTCTGGCGAGGCACTTGGATTGCTCCCACGCCATTTCAGCAATGGTAAACTGGTTACTGCCAATCCTACATTTGGCATACTTCCTGCAACTGCAAAAATGCTCGGGCAAGAAGTTATAGAAGTACCATTAACCCCCGATCAAAAACATGATTTACCAGCAATGCTTAAAGCGGTTGATAATAATACTTCATTGGTATATGTCTGCAACCCGGCTAATCCGAGTAGTACTATTGTTTCTTCCGCTTCATTGAAAAATTTCTGTATAGAAGCTTCTAAAAAAGCCTATGTAGGGGTTGATGAAGCTTATATTGATTTTCTCGATGCTCCGGACAATGAGTCCATGATGCAATTGATAGAAAAACATCCGAAGGTTTTTGTTATAGGCACTTTTTCTAAGATTCATGCCATGGCTGGTTTGCGTATTGGCTGGGTAATCGGACATCCCACGCTGATCAAATCGCTTGCTGATAATTATTTTACCAGAACACAAATGTCGCTTTCCGCGCTTTCAATGAGTGCCGCGCTGGCCAGTTTGAAAGACCCGGCCTGGCTCAAACAATGTAAAGATAAAAACGCTGCAGCAAGAGATTATGCATACAACGCCTTAAAGGCATTAAACATTGATGTGGTACGCTCCTATACCAATTTCCTCTTCTTCCCGATTCCAAATTATCAGGGCGACTTTGCCGCAGATATGCTGACAAAAAACATCTACCTGCGTTCCTCCAATTATATACATGGCAAGTGGGCAAGGGCAAGTGTTGGTACAATGGATGAAATGAAACAATTTATTGAAGTAATGAAAACGGTGAAAGTATAACTACTCGGTTATAATGCGAATTAAGGGGATGAACGTTGTTATAGCCGTTAGCCTTTAGCTATTAGCCATTGCTGTCCGGGGAAAATTTGCTAGCATCTTCTGAGCCACAGGCTACATGCC
>CBFGPM010000063.1:0-13020 GCA_965650685.1 uncultured Sediminibacterium sp. | reverse complement strand
TCCTGTACTTTTCATTTCAGGTCCAAGCTCCTTATTTACTCCAGGGAATTTTTCAAAGCTGAAAACAGGTTCTTTGATGGCATATCCATCTAATTTCTTTTCCATTGTAAATTCTGTAAGCTTAGCAGCTCCCAACATTACTTTGGTAGCGATATTAAGATATGGAATCTGGTAGGCTTTAGCAATGAATGGTGTAGTACGTGAAGCCCTTGGGTTGGCTTCAATTACATATACTTTACCATCCTTAATAGCAAACTGAATATTGATGAGCCCTTTAATGTTAAGTGCCCTGGCAATTTTCTCACTGTAATATTCCATGGTTTCAACCACTAATGGGGTGAGGTTGAATGCAGGCAAAACCGCATTACTATCTCCACTATGGATACCAGCCGGTTCAATATGTTCCATTACACCCATGATATGGAAGTTCTCGCCGTCGAAAATGGCATCTACTTCAGCTTCCTGGCAACGGTCGAGGAAATGGTCGATTAGGATGGTATTGCCAGGGATATGTTTTAAGAGACTGATTACAGCTTTTTCAACTTCTTCATCATTGATTACAATTCTCATACGTTGTCCACCCAAAACATAGCTTGGACGAACAAGTACAGGGTAACCTACTTTATTGGCAACCTCTATGGCTTCTTCTGCGGTATAGGCAGTACCATATTCAGGATAAGGGATATTCAATTCCTTTAATAAATCACTGAAACGGCCCCTGTCTTCAGCTATGTCCATACTATCGAAGGAAGTTCCAATGATTTTAATTCCTTTCTGGTGAAGTCTTTTTGCCAGTTTTAAGGCAGTTTGTCCACCTAACTGTACAATTACGCCTTCCGGCTTTTCCAGTTCAATGATTTCCCAAAGATGTTCCCAGAAAACAGGTTCGAAATAGAGCTTATCTGCCATATCGAAATCCGTAGATACGGTTTCAGGGTTACAGTTCACCATAATGGCTTCATAACCACATTCTTTAATGGCCAGCAGACCATGTACACAGCAGTAATCAAATTCAATACCCTGTCCAATACGGTTGGGACCGCTTCCCAGGACAATGATTTTTTTCTTATTGGATGGAGTTGACTCGTTTGATGATAAGGTAGGATAGTTCATTTGCGACAAATTGCGCAAAAATAAGGGTCTGAGAGAATTTTGCCCGGTTATTTTTTAAATAATTGTAAAAAGCTTTTTAAAGAGAAGGTTTTAATCAGCTAATTCTTCACAGGAAAAGCCGGCATCTTGTAATAATTGCTCCACCTGGCGGGGCGAAACAAGTAAATCTGCTTCAATACGTAATATATTGTCTTTGTCGTGCAGGTCAACATTCCATCTGTGGATGCCGGTCATTGGATTTAATAGGCGTCCTGCATGGTGAACCAACCCTATATCCTCCAGATTGGTTTTGAATACCAGGATATGCATGCTAACAGTTGTTTGGTTTTAGATAGTAGTTATTCAGCCTTTGTGTCTGTATCGACACCTGATCTTTTCCACATGCTGCACCGTTGTCTCCATTCTTCTTTAATCTTTTCTCTTTCGGCTTCACTCAGCCCGGACAATTTATGTTCCATTTTCTCCTTCCATTTTTTCTTGTAATCACCGCCTTTTCCACGAAATCCACCAAAAAGTATTTTGCTTAGTATCAGTAAACCCAGTGCCTGCCAGTAGTTAACGGCAGAAACATTTACCACTTCTATAAGCACATTATTCCATAGCAGCATCACTACCCAGGCTAGTGCGGCCAGGCATGCAAGGGCAATTAGTGTAAAACCAATGACCTTTTTGATCCAGAATTTTTTGTGCATGATTAAAAATTTAAATTTGATTCAATAGTTCATCCCGTAAACTTCCGAGTCTTTCGCGCAAGTGTAAAACCGCATAACGTTTACGGCTGATGAGTGTATTTATAGTTTCGCCTGTTTGTTGGGCTATATCTTTAAAGGAAATCCCTTCTATTTCATTTAGTACAAAAGCTTCTCTCTGCGGTGCTGGCAATTCATTCAGGGCCGCATATAAGGCATCCCAGAATATTGAACGGAGATAATCTGTTTCAGGATTGTTTTTCTCATCAAAAAATAGATCCGACCACTCAAACCCTTCATCATCCCCGGTTTGGTAAATATCTTCCAGTAATTCGGGTTTTTTCTTCCTTTGTTTATCGGTTATTTTATTGCGGGTAACAGTAAACAGCCAACTGGTCAACTGTTCAATGGGTTTGGTATTTCCCATAAACTGGTAAAACACGTCTTGCAGAATATCTTCCGCATCGGCCTCACTTTTTACCCGTTTCCGGATAAAGCCCATGAGCCTTTTGCTATAGGTATTGATAACCTCAGTAATATGCTTTCCGCGTGAGTCGCTCATAGTAGCCGGTATCTGCCATGCCTGATCCATACTATATAATAGACGAACAGTTTTGGCCAATATTTTAAGGTGCAGGATTTTTTTCTCCTGTTGGTCGCAATAATGCCTGTTTTATTTCAATTCACCAGCTTTTTCATGGTCGTCGTACTGATCACGCAATTTTGTTAATGTTGCTTTCAGGTTAGCCAACACCGTTTTATACTTCTTATCTGCGATCAGGTTATGCTGTTCTTCGGGGTCTTTTAATAGGTCGTACAGTTGCCATTCATTTACTGTATAGAAATAGATAAGCTTATACCTGTCTGTTCGAACCCCTAAATGTTGCAATACAGTATGGTCCGCATTATACTCATAAAAATGATAATACAAACTATTCCTGTCCAGTTTAGCTTTTGGTTCAGTTAGTAAAGGTTTTAGGCTGATGCCATGCATTGTTTCAGGAATTGGTGCGCCGGCAACATCCAGAAAAGTAGGGGCATAATCAATATTCTGAACCATCGTACTGCTATGCGAACCTGGTTTTATATAACCGGGCCATCTTGCCATTAGGGGTGTACGCATAGACACATCATACATCCATCTTTTGTCGAACCAGCCATTCTGACCCAAATAAAAACCCTGATCAGAAGTATAAATGATTAGCGTGTTTGCGGCCAATTTACTGCTATCAAGGTAATCCAATACTTTTCCTACACTTTCATCTACTGAAATGGCGGTAGCCAGATAATCCTGCATATACCACTGGTATTTCAGTTTCAATAATGCTGCTCCATTGGGCCTTTTTTCCTGTAAAAGCTTCCCTCTTTCGGCATAAATTTCCTTGATTCTTTTTCTGTCTGCAGCAGGAATTCGGTTGAAAATGCTATTGTAATAATTGATTTCGGCAGAGTCTGGTTTTAACCAGGGAATATCCATCAGGTATACCGGATCAACTTTCAAATCACTCGAAAGTTTCATATCGTGCATAATACTCATGGTCTGAAGTTTCCATGCAGTGCCCCTTCCGGTAGTATCTGCATAAAGAGTGGAAGGTTCAGGAAAGGTTTTGTCTTTAAATGCATCAATATATTTCGGTGCTGGAAAAAAATACCGATGTGGTGCTTTATGATGCAGCAGTAATAAAAAGGGTTTGCTTTGATCTCTTCCATGCTGTAGCCAGTTAAGTGCTTCATCCGTTATTACTTCTGTTGCATAGCCAGGATAAGTGCTTGTATCTCCATTCATCTGAATTAAACGGGGTTGATAATACAGTCCTTGTCCGGGTAATATTTTCCAATAATCAAAACCTGTCGGATAAGTGTGTAAATGCCATTTTCCAATAATGGCAGTTTGATAACCTTGTTGTTGTAATAATTTTGGCATGGTAACCTGACTACCATCAAAACGGGTACGATTGTCTTTCATACCATTCTTATGAGAATGTAAACCAGTAATCAGGGTTGCGCGTGCAGGTCCGCAGATAGAATTACCAACAAAAGCTTTTTCAAATAATATGCCTTCTTTGGCAATTCGGTCGATATTTGGGGTCGATACCAGTTTAGAACCATAAGCACTAATGGCATTCGCATCATGATCATCGCTCATGATATAAATGATATTGGGTTTTACCTGTGAAAGCCCAAAGAATGGCAAGAACAGACAAGCGATCCATAGTTTTTTCATAGACAGATGATATTTATCCGTGCTGAATTTGCAGCATAAACTTTTAGCTTTGTGTACAAAGCCTTCAAATGGAATTTGGCCGTGTACCTGAAACTGAACTGAATACTATTGACTTTTCACTTCCTGCTGAACCTTTATTAAATCAACAGGTATTGAAAGGTAAGAAACAAATTCAACCCCGCGTATACCTTGGTTGTGCAAAATGGGGGAGAACAGAATGGGTGGGGAAAATATATCCGCCTAAAACAAAGGAAAAAGATTTTCTGGAACATTATGTAAAACATTACAATAGCATTGAATTAAATGCCACTCACTATAAAATATATGGAGCAACGGGTATTGCCAGATGGGCAGAGAAGGCGAAAGGGATGGATTTTAGGTTTTGTCCGAAAATGTACCAGGGTGTTACACATTGGGGAAGTTTAAAGGGTAAAGATTTTATTACGACCGAATTTCTGCGTGGAATAATTGAATTTAAGGAACAGTTAGGTCCTGTATTTGTGCAGGTGAGTGATGCTTTTTCTCCCAAGCGAAAAGAAGAGTTGTTTGATTTTCTGCGTTCGCTTCCTGTCGATATACAATTTTTCTTAGAAGTACGCCATCCTGACTGGTTTGCAAAAACCGATATCCGGGAGGAACTGTTTAGTACACTTAAAGAAATAAATATGGGAGCGGTAATAACTGATACCAGCGGCAGGCGAGATTGTGCACACATGCATCTTACCATACCAAAAACCTTTATCAGGTATGTTGGTAACAGTCTTCACCCAACAGATTATACAAGGGTAGACGCCTGGATTAGCCGCATGCAATATTGGATTGAACAGGGAATAGAGGAATTGTACTTTTTTATGCACATGCACGATGAAGCTTTTTCACCAGAACTTACGGTGTATATGGTAGACCGGTTAAATAAGGCCTGTGGCTTGCAGTTGCAGAAACCGGTATTTGTACAGCAACAGCAGACATTATTTTAGCAGTTATGACGAATATCAGTTTTTATCAGACCGTGCCTGCCTAATTTTATGGAAAGCATTCGTTATGAAAAAACTGGTAATAATTTTGTTTGCCTCGGTTTTGTTTACACATTGTGCTTCTGTCCGTGTTTTTAATACAGAAACGGCCACAGATGCAGAACCGGGTAAGTATAAAACATTTGGATTTTATGAACTAAAAGCTTCTGGAGACACTATTTCCAGCACTTTTAAAGAACGCGCAGAGATATTAAAATCAGCCATCAGAACCCAGATGGAACTAAAAGGATATCGTTATGTGGAGGCAAAAGCAGATTTGTTGGTGAATATAGGCATAGTGGTAAAACGGGAAATACAAACCCGGCAAACTAACTGGCAGAATGATGGAAGGTTTACCTATATGGGGCAGCGTAATTATAGTTGGAAGAGTGAGGAAGTTGAAGTAGGCCGCTATAGGGAAGGAACACTTACATTACATATTGTGGAAACGGCCCGTAATAAAATGATCTGGAAGGGATCGATGGAAGGTGTTGTTCCGGAAAAATCTGACCCTTCGGGTAAAACCGCCAATGACGCACTTGCTAAATTGTTTGCAGAATATCCATTTACTGCCAATTAGTTTATCGCACAATACAAAGTTCATCCCAGCGGGTAGTATACCGCGGGCTGCGTAATTCCTGTCGCATTTTCCAGTTACGGGTTGTGCCTGAGGAGGCGAATTTTAATATATCATCCCGCATGGCAAAGTTTACATTATCGATGGTATCCATTAACAGACGATGGTTATTTTCTTCCGGTTTTTTAAACAGGTTTCCTTGAACTGAATGGTCGGGTACAATTCCACTTAACATAACACCTGCTTTTTTATAGGTACGTCCTGGTTCAAATAATTTTTCCGTTAATTCAAGCGCCGGCTTAATCAATTCCTGCGTGAAGGAAGTAGCAATGGGTAGCTTGATATAACTGCTTAGTGTAGGGCCATGTCTGAAGTGCGCAGTATGAGAATCTTCTTTAGGAACCACAAAAACACTGATGATGTTAGCTGCGCTGTATTGTCTTCTCAGTTTTTCTGCAGCCCTTGTGGTATAAGTAGCAACGGCTTCTTTTATATCTTCCAGTTTTGTCACCGGTGAACCAAACATACGGGTAGTGGCAATCATTTTTTTATTCAGTCTTTCCTCTTCCATACCCGAACTCACGATGCCTTTAAGTTCTCTGATTAATCGCATCCCGGTTACGCCTCCTAATTGTTTCTGCGCCCATGAAGTATCTTTTAAACTGAGGTCGTAACCGGTTAGTATATTCAACGATTTTAGTTTTTCAGCATATTGAAATCCAACACCCCAGATATCATCTATCGGTGTTCTTTGTAAAGCCTGTTCAATTTTTCGTTTACTATTTAATACGAGTACACAATTGGTAGCCTGCTTGTTTTTTTTAGCCAGTCTGTTGGCTACCTTACTCAAAACTTTGGTGGGGGCAACACCTATTGATACTGCAATACCTGTCCACTGTTCTACGGTTTCACGGATATGCATGGCAAAACTGTTGAGTTCTTCTACTGGTATATGTTCCAGATTAAGAAAAGCTTCATCTACAGAATATACTTCTACGCAATTTGGTGGAAGTAAAACGCGTAATGTTTCCATTACTCTCCAACTGAGATCGCCATAAAGGTTATAGTTGGAAGAGAATGCTGCTACTTTGTTTTTCTCAATAATGGGTTTGGCCTTGAAATAAGGACCTGCCATTTCTACTCCTAATGCTTTGGCCTCATCACTACGGGAAATAATGCAACCATCGTTATTACTGAGTACTACAACCGGACGAAACAATAACTCTGGTCTGAATAATCGTTCACAGGAACAATAAAAACTATTACAGTCAACAATTGCTTTCATCAGGCTATACGTTATGTATACAATACAATACAACGCCCCAAACGGTAAACCCTGCATGCGGGTCAATTTCTATATCACCGAACTTTTTGTTTTCGGCGACAAGTCTTTTTTTGTTCAGGCTGTCCGTAAAACGCCGCACCAGCAACTCTCCATTTAAGATCGCTACGATAACCCTGCTGTTTACCTGCCTGATACTACGATCAACTATCAGTACATCACCGGGATAAATACCGGCATCAGTCATGGCTTCGCTGTTCATACGAAAGAAAAAAGTAGCAGGTTTGTTGCGTATCAGTTGTTCATTCAGGTCAATACCCCTTTCCATATAATCGTCTGCCGCCGCACCAAAACCAGTAGCATTGGCCATTGGAATATCCCACTGTTTGTATTGCTTGGAGCCTTTATAGGCAGCTCCGTACCACTGTTCCCCATCCATAGAAATAAATTTTGTTTAGCTAAAAATTTTAGTAAATTTATGCTAAAATAATTATCCGATTAAAATTTGTTTATGGAATTACCAACCATTTTGGAACAGCAATCAACAGGTGTTAGCACCCAAACATTAAGCCGTTACAGGCTGGTGGCATACCCTGATATGCTTACGGGTTTACAGATAAAGGCAGAACAGGCATATATACAGCGCCAATATCAAACTTCAATTCCTTCGGAGCAACCTGGAATTGTAGTAGCTGAATTTATGGCAAGGGAAGATATGGAAGCTACGCTGATCAGGTGGATGCATCGTATCATCAGTACCCAGTCAAGTTTCCGGGTAAACATCCAGGGGTTTGGAGCTTTATCATCCAAACATCTTTACCTGCGTGTACAGGAGCAGCAACCTTTCCAGCAATTGGCGGGAGCGATGCAGGTGATTGATCAATATATCAGGAGTTATGATTATCCGCCGGTAAAAAGGTTTACCCATCCATGTTTGCCTTTAACAGGAGCGGTACTGGAAAAAGCCTTTGAACAGGTAATGCAGGAGTTTGCCGCAAGAAAACTTGAGCTGTCATTCGAAGTAAAAGAGCTAATGCTTATTCGCAGTAGGCATGAAACCGAGGCAGGCAAACAAATAAACCTGTTCCGTTTACAACCCGGTATCTGACAAAACGATGTTATGGATGATTTTTCAATTATACAACAAGTGTCAGCATACCTGTTGGTACTTGAACCGCATGAAGCATTGAAGCAATCGATACAATCGGTTAAGGCGCATTTTGCAGAAAGATACGATTGTCCGGCTGCGAAGTATGGGAAGCCTCATATTACTTTATTAAACTGCATGCAGGTAAGTATGGCTGAAACCCGGTGGATTCCCAGGCTACAGCGTATTGTAGAGGCTGTAACCCCTTTTGTCGTGGAGTTGTGCGATTTTGGGCATTTTCCTACACATACGATTTATATACAGGTTAAAACAAAAAATCAGATTGTGGAACTGGTAAAATCACTGAAGCAAATTCAGTCAATGATTCAGCTCGATAAAACTCATAAGCCTCATTTTATAACGAAACCACACCTCACTGTTGCCCGCAAATTGGCACACTGGCAATTTGAGCAGGGGTGGCGGGAGTATGGTAATAGTCAGTTTACCGGCAAGTTCATAGCAGATCATGTATTGCTGATGCGTAAGCGAATGGGTGAAACAAAATATGAAACCATCGGGCGTTTTAAAATGCTGGGTTTAAAACAAACAGTAGAGCAGATAACACTTTTCTAACAGGATTGTGATTTGGTGCGTACAGCTAAATAAAAAAAATGGAAGATGAACAACAATACCTCAGGGGCCGGGGTGCGCAGTTTAACCCTCGGAACAGGTTCCTGAAAAATGAAAGGATCAGGGAACATATTGAAGCAATTGATGACTGGACAGAGCCCAATGAGGCAACTGTATATCTCGAAGACCAGGCGAAAAGTATTGTAAATAAAGTGGATAGTCCGGATGTAGGTATGTGGTATAGTATGAACCCATATCAGGGTTGTGAGCATGGGTGTATTTATTGTTATGCTCGCAATTCCCATGAATATTGGGGTTATAGTGCCGGACTGGATTTTGAAAGAAAGATCATTGTTAAAAAAAATGCTCCACAGTTGTTGCGTAAGTTTTTAATGAATAAAAACTGGGAACCTGTACCCATTAGTTTAAGTGGAAATACTGATTGCTATCAGCCTGCTGAAAAACAATTCAGGCTAACAAGGCAATTACTTGAAGTGTGTAATGAATTTAATCAACCTGTAGGAATGATCACCAAAAATGCAGGGATTCTTCGGGATAAAGATTTATTACAGGAAATGGCAAAAAAGAAATTGGTAAGTGTATTGGTAAGCATTACTTCTTTCAATGAAGACCTGCGCCGGGCAATGGAACCGAGAACTACTACAGCTAAACAACGGCTTCGTGTTATCAAAGAATTAAGCGAAGTGGGTGTAAGAATGGGTGTTATGCTCGGGCCCATGATACCTGGCTTGAATGAACATGAAATGCAGCGGATTATGCAGGCTGCCAGTGAAAACGGGGCTGTTTTCAGTGCTTATACTTTTATTCGGTTAAATGGCGCCATCAAACTGATCTTTCACGACTGGCTCTACAAAAATTTCCCGGACCGTGCAGATAAAGTATGGCACCTGATACAAAATGGTCATGGCGGTCAGGTAAATGATAGTCGCTTTGGGGTAAGGATGCGCGGTGAAGGACCAATAGCTGATTTAGTCAGGCAGCAGTTTGTGAAATATAATAAGCTCTATAAATTAAATGCGGAACGATGGGAACTGGATAGTACAAGATTTATGCGACCTGGTGAACAGGGTAAATTGTTTTAAAGGCATTCAGGTTTTTGTTTTGTTTCTTAAACTTTGAAGCATCTTACCTTATCTTTAAAGATGCCCGCTTTACTTCGTCAACTAAACCGAAATACTGCCATTGCTATCGTGATTGGTGGCGTTATAGGTTCGGGCATTTTTATGAAGCCATCTTTGATGGCAGCTCAATTGCAATCCCCTGTTTTATTGATGACAGTTTGGGTAGTAGCCGGATTGATAACACTTTTCGGGGCATTGTCTACCGCTGAAGTAGCTGCCATGTTTCCTGAAACTGGAGGGCAATATGTTTTCTTTCAGAAAATGTATGGAGAGGGTTTTGCTTTTTTATATGGATGGGCAGCTTTTGCCGTATTTAATACAGCAGGAAACGCATCTATTGCTTATGTGTTTTCGCAATACACCAATTACCTCATAGAATTACCCCGGTTCAATGACACGATTGAACAATCCTGGAAACTGCATATCCCTTTTATAGGTAATTTTTATCCACTTCAGCAAATTGGGATTAAATTATTAACCGTTTTTGTGGTACTGGCGCTCACATTTATCAGTTATAAAAGTGTTATTTACGGCGGACGATTACAACGTCTGCTTACTGCTTTGAAAGCACTTGCTATTCTTGTTTTGATCGGTAGTATTTTCTTCTCGGGTAAAGGGTCAGTAAGTCATTTCACTATA
The DNA here is from genome assembly GCA_965650685.1 of uncultured Sediminibacterium sp. Classification (GTDB taxonomy): domain Bacteria; phylum Bacteroidota; class Bacteroidia; order Chitinophagales; family Chitinophagaceae; genus Sediminibacterium. The sequence goes on along the minus strand of CBFGPM010000063.1, from coordinate 2,624 downwards.
GAAACTGGCAGTGGAAAAACAGGATGGGAAATGGTGATGTTGTTTATGGCTGCTCTTTCAGGTGCATTTTGGGCCTATGATGGATGGAATAATATTTCATTTGTGGCAGGGGAGATTAAAGAGCCGCAAAAAAACATTCCGTTAAGCCTTCTGTTTGGGTTAGGCTTTTGCATGCTTGTTTATGTGCTGATTAATCTTGCTTTCGTTTACCTGATGCCCATAAATGTTTTAGCTGCTTCCTCTTTTGTAGCGTCAGATGCCGCAACCATAGCCTGGGGAGCAATAGGTGGGATAGCAATTACATTAATGGTGATGCTATTTGTATTAGGCGCAACAAACGCCAATATACTCGCAACTGCAAGGGTTACATTTGCAATGGGTACGCATAACAAAATGTTTAGAGTGGCAGGAAAAATTCATCCCAGGTTCCAAACACCCGGCAATGCTTTATGGATAAATGCTATCTGGTCAATTGTGCTCATTTTCAGTGGGTCATTTGATATGCTAACCGACATGTTGATTTTTGTAACCTGGTTTTTTTATGGCATGAGTGCTATTGGTGTATTTGTGTTAAGAAAAAAACTGACTGATACACCAAGGGCCTATAAAGTATGGGGTTATCCATTAGTGCCATTCATCTTTATCTTATTCACGGCCTTTTTCCTAATATCAACACTTTACAATGATATCGATAACTACCTGCACGGCCGCAGTCCCGTAATCAATTCCGTCCTTGGTTTAATCATCACCCTCTCCGGCTTACCCCTGTATTTCCTTGCCAGAAGGAAGAGATACGAAAGAGCTGATAGCTAATTTCATTTTAGCAGATAGACCATAGTCCATAGACCATGGTCGAGGCCAGGTGTTCAGAGCCAAATTTCCCCAGACAACAATGAATATTTACTTCTGGAAAGAAATCATTCCCAAAATCAAAAATCAAAATTCAAAATTCAAAATTCAAAAAATCAAAGATCAAACACCCTCGCTTATGGTCTATTCAGTTCTTAGTTCTATTTTCGCTGCAAATCAGCACGAATATGGAAGATGTGTTACAGGGGATAAGCGATCTGTTTTTGTCTATTCAACAAAAATCAGTTGATCGTATTGAAAAACTACCGCAAAGTGGGAGCGATAGAATATACTTTAGGCTATATGCTGATGAAAATACTTATATAGCTACTTATAATATCAACCAGAAAGAAACGAATACATTTATCCAGTTCAGCAGACATTTTAAAAAAGCAGGTTTGCGGGTACCTGAAATCCTTGGTGTAAATAGTGATCATACCATTTATATTCAGGAAGACCTTGGAACAGCGTCTTTATTAAATCAATTGGAAATACACGGACATACGGATCTGCCTTATCAACTGTTTAAAAAAAGTCTTGCTGAGCTGGCCCGGATTCAAATACTGGGTGATAAAGGATTGAATTACGATTGGTGTATTACTGCAAAAGAATTCGGGAAACAGGCCATATTGAGCGACTTGCTCTATTTCCGGTATTATTTTTTAGATACACTCCAACTACCTTATGATAAACAGGCCATGCTCGATGATTTCGAGGCACTGAGTACTTATCTTACCCATACCCAATACAAATATTTTATGTTCCGCGATTTTCAGAGCAGGAACATTATTGTACGGAACAATGAAGTGAGTTTTATCGATTTTCAGGGTGGTATGAAAGGTGCTTTGCAATATGATGTTGCATCCCTCTTGTGGCAAGCTAAAGCAGAATTAAGTGAAGAATGGAAAGATAGTCTGCTTGAATATTATATGGATGAAATTGAAGGCTTACTGAAAGAACCCGTTGATCGGATAACTTTTGTAAGTCAGTACAACGGTTATGTACTTATCCGTTTATTACAGGTAATGGGAGCATATGGATTCAGGGGCTTATTCGAAAGAAAAGCACATTTCCTTGCCAGTATTCCATTAGCACTTAAAAATCTTAAATTTTTCATTGAAAACAAACGAATTGGCATTGTTACACCCGAGTTTGATCGTGTGTTGAAACTGGTTGTATCTGATGAAATTATTCATCGATTTGAACCACCTCAGGCTAATGAATCAACCCCGCTGATCATTCATATCAATAGCTTTAGTTACAAAAAAGGGATACCTGCAGACGAAAGTGATAACGGAGGCGGATTTGTATTTGATATGCGAGGGATATTAAACCCTGGTAGATTCGATGACTATAAAAAACTGAGTGGATTAGATAAACCTGTTCAGGATTTTTTAGAGCAACGCACTAAAATGAATGAATTCCTTAACAGTGTTTGGGACCTGATCGATATTACTGTGGAAGAATATCTTAAGAGAGGTTTCGAAAACTTGATGATTAATTTTGGTTGTACTGGTGGACAGCACCGCAGTGTTTATGCAGCAGAGCAAACTGCACGGCATTTGAGGAATAAATACAAGGTTAAAACAGTTTTACATCATACTAACAAGGAAAACTGGGTTAAATAACAGCATATGAAAGCAATGATTCTGGCAGCGGGCCTAGGTACCAGGTTAAAACCATGGACAGATCACCATCCCAAAGCACTGGCAGTAGTGAATGGTAAATCGTTGCTGGAACGAAATGTATTATACCTGCAGCAATATGGTATTTAT
>CBFGPM010000062.1:0-13062 GCA_965650685.1 uncultured Sediminibacterium sp. | reverse complement strand
TCAACGCATATGTAGCCCTCACGTTTGGTAAGCGAAAGTGACTTATTTTTGCATCTGAAAGTCCGAAAGTCGGAAAGACCGTAAGTCTGAAGTTTATTTGAACAGTAACAGATTGTTATTGTTTTGTTTTTCCAGTGATTTTTCTGTTTAAGGACTAAAAAAAGGCGTCAGATGCAAGAGTTACCAGTTGTTTCCAAAATAGATCCGGTTAGTTCCAAAATACAAAAACCCTCATGGCTTAGGGTTAAATTACCTATTGGAGAGAGTTATAAACATGTACGTGGACTAGTTGATACCCATAAACTGCACACCATTTGTGAAAGTGGAAACTGTCCCAATATGGGCGAGTGCTGGGGGGAAGGAACGGCCACTTTCATGATATTGGGGAATGTTTGTACCCGTAGCTGCGGCTTTTGTGCAGTAGCCACCGGTAGACCTGAGCCAGTTGATTGGGATGAACCACAGCGGGTTGCGGAAGCAATTCACCTTATGAAAGTAAAACACGCGGTGTTAACCAGTGTTGACAGAGATGAGTTGAAAGATGGCGGATCAATAATATGGTACAATACCATTAAGGCGGTAAAAAGCCTGAATCCTGACACTACACTTGAGACACTAATCCCAGATTTCAAAGGAAATGCAGATCAGGTACAACGTATTATTGACGCTGCCCCCGAAGTAGTAAGCCATAATATGGAAACCGTTGAACGCTTAACAAAACAGGTTAGGGTACAGGCCAAATACCATCGAAGTCTTGAAGTGCTCCGGTTATTAAAAGAAGGCGGGATGCGCACTAAAACCGGTATGATGTTAGGGTTGGGTGAAACGAAAGAAGAAGTTATTCAAAGCATGAAAGACCTGGTTAATGTTGGTTGTGATGTGCTTACACTTGGACAATACCTTCAACCCACCAAGAAACATCTGGCTGTACAAAGATTTGTTCACCCTGATGAATTCGCTGAACTAAGAGAAATTGGCTATGAGTTGGGTTTTGATTATGTGGAAAGTGGTCCATTGGTTCGTTCCTCTTACCACAGTGAGAAGCACGTGATAAAAGGATGGGGAATAAATAAGTGGAAAGAAGAAAAAGAACAATTGATTGCCCAATAAATAAATGCAAACGCCGGAAAAATTCCGGCGTTTGCATTTATATTTACCTGCATTCAAGATACTTTCATTTAATATGATTAAAACAACACTACTCGCACTCCTGTTTTTTTTCGGGATGGTAAATATTTCCTTCGCACAGGTTACATGGACGAATGTAGATGCATTGTTTCAGCCCTTGCCTTCATCTGTACATGTCTATAAAACAACCGATTCGTTAGATGGGAAACCTAATATTGCTTTTTATGTAAGCGTTGACCTGAACGATAAAAAACTTTCCTTAACCACAGATACCGGACTTGGTAAGCGTTACACACCAATTGAATATTTTGAACGCAATAAACAGCCGCTACTGGTAATGAACACCACCTTTTTTGAGTTCGTTCACAATAGTAACCTGAATGTTGTTATCCGCAATAATCAACTGATTTCCTATCACCAACATTCACTCCCAGGCAAAGGAAAAGATACCTTAACCTATCGCCATCCATTTGGCAGTGCAATAGGTATCAGCAAAAAAAGAAAAGCAGATATTGCCTGGCTTTATACTGATTCTGCCTTATCAATGGCTTATGCAAGTCAAACAGTCATTAATCCATTCAAAGACAGTATTGCTGATCCATCCGCAGCAGTTATGTTACAAAAGGGAGATTTTAAAAAATGGAAAATGCAAACTGCTGTTGGTGGCGGACCGGTATTGGTTCAAAATGGTGACATAAGTATTACCAATAACCAGGAAATTAAATTCGCCGGTAAAGCAATTGATGATAAGCATCCCAGATCTGCAATGGGGTATACCCTGGATGGGAAGCTGATTTTTTTGGCTATAGAAGGTCGTTTTCCAGGGAAAGCGGAAGGGGCAAGTTTAAAACAAACAGCAGCACTACTTAAAAGTATCGGATGCTATGAGGCTCTAAATCTTGATGGAGGAGGCAGCAGTTGCCTGTTGATCAATGGAAAGGAAACCATAAAGCCGAGTGATAAAACCGGACAAAGACCCGTTCCCGCAGTTTTTATTATCAGCAATAAACAGCGCTAAAATATTGTAAGAAAAGGAGCTATGGACTATGGACCATAGTCCATAGCTCCTTCAAGATCAATTTTTCTCCCAAACAAGCGCTGAAGCCCCAAGAATGGCTGCATCAGATTCTTTGAGATGGCTGACGAGTATTTTCACCTTATTCTGGAATACCTGTATTAGATTGTCTTCCATGCTTTCGCGGGTAGGCTTAAGTATCAGATCTCCGGCTTTAGTAAGTCCGCCAAATAAAACAATGGCTTCAGGACTCGAAAACATCACAAAATTGGCAAGTGCGAGTCCCAGGATTTTACCAGTATATTCAAAAATCTCTTTCGCTAATTCATCACCCTGCATAGCAGCTTCATAAACTTTTTTTGAATCAAGTTCTTCTTTGGGTATACTGCGTAATAAGCTTGGTCGATCACTTGTTTCAAGGATTTCGATGGTAGTTAGTCTTACGCCGGTTGCTGATGCATAACTTTCAAGTGATCCTTTTTTGCCAGTACCATCGTGGTATCGCCCTTCGGGAATAATGATGGTATGTCCTAATTCACCGGCAAAGCCATCGTGCCCATAAACAAGTTTGCCATTGGCAACAATGCCACTTCCCACACCGGTACCCAATGTAATCATGATAAAATCATTCATACCCTTGGCAGCACCATACATCATTTCACCAATAGCAGCTGCATTGGCGTCGTTGGTAAGGGTAACAGGTAATTTGAATTTATCTTCTATCAGTTTTGCCAGTGGGATAATGCCCTTCCAGGGAAGATTAGGTGCATATTCAATAGTGCCTGTATAAAAATTACCATTTGGTGCACCAACTCCAATTCCTTTCATTCTTCCAATTCCACCTGCTTTTACAATAAGATCCGCAAGGTGGGTATATAATTCATCTATAAATGGTTCTACTTCGGAGTGTGAACGAGTAGACATTTCACTCGAGAACAAAACATTCCCAACGCGGTCTACGATACCAAACTTAGTACCTGTACCGCCAATATCAATGCCAATTGCGAGTGGCTCTAAAGATGTCACATTACTAGCCATATCAACTCAAATTTATCTTCCACAAAATTAATGACCACCGCTTACTTGTGCATCAAAATCTAGTCCCTGCGCCTTCAATACTTTTTTGAGTTTGATAGCAAGGAACCCAAGGAAAGCAAATGATGCGGCTGCAAGTAAATAGGATTGGTGCATACCTACTGATTCTATATCACCAATAGCACCTTGTAAAGGAGGAATAATGGCCCCACCAAGAATCATCATGATCAGGAAAGCCGATCCCTGGCTGGTATATTTTCCTAATCCGCCAACACCAAGTGAGAATATACAAGGCCACATAACAGAGCAGCATAATCCACCAGCCATTAAAGCATATACTGATATGATACCTGTAGTAAATACACCAACAAGCATAGCTATTGTAGCTAAAGCAGAAACTGCCAGCAATGTTTTGGCAGGTTTTTCCTGACCATAAAAGAAGGCGATGAGGGCAAACACAATACAAATGCTATAACCCCATAAGTCACGGATATCGCTGCCATATAGAGAGTTAACCCCTAATACAATAAGAAATGCCACAAATGGAACAATGATGGTCATAATTCGCTTCATTGAAGCAGATAAATTAAATACACTGATGGCGCCTGTCCAACGACCAATCATTAAACTTCCCCAATACAAAGAAATGTATTTAGAGATCATACTCTCATCAAGCCCCATTTCAGTAAGGTATCCAGGGGTTTTCAATAATGCCCCAAAGTTATTATCAATGGTAACTTCAACTCCTACATATACAAAAATGCCCAGCATGCCATAGATCAGTTGCTGGTATTTCATGGCACCCCATCCTGTATTGTTTTTTATGGCACTTGCATTCGAGTAAAAAAGAATACCTACTACCGATACAAGAGCAATTAACAATAAAGTAAGCTTTGGAACATCGGTTAATTGTCCTACAACAATAATGGCTCCAATTAATAGTGTCATGATGGTTAATGAAGCCGCCGCTTTATTGGCTTTTTCAAACTTTTCATCATTCTTGCCATCCGGTAATTTGGAGAAAGCAAAAAACAAGGCCACAAGTGCAAATACACCTGCAACGATCATATAAAGAATATTGATATTGGTAACAGTAACGGCTTCATGGTCGCCCCCAATAGAGCCAAAGAGGAAGAAGCTAACAATGATTGGTCCTAAAGTGGTTCCCAATGAATTTACCCCACCGGCAAGATTAAGCCTGTGCGCACCAGTAGAGGCATCACCTAATGAAATGGCAAAGGGTTGTGCAGAGGTTTGCTGTAACGAAAAGCCCAGTGCAACTATAAAGAAAGAGCCAAGTAATGCAGGAAAGGAATTGGCGTTGGCAGACGGTATAATTAATAAAGCACCAACCACTGAAATCCATAAGCCGTAAATGATTCCTTTCTTATATCCTATTTTGTTTAGAATATCATATCCTAAAACGTTGGAAGAGATAAACAAAATCAAAGAACCAATAAAATAGGCGCCATAAAAGGCAGAACCAATTAATTGAGACTGAAACTGGTTGAGTTGAAAATGTGTTTTACAGAATGGGATGAGGATACTATTGGAAGCAGCAATAAATCCCCAAAAGAAAAATACAATGACCAGTGTGGCAAGGGCACTTGTATTGGTTGGTTGTTTTGGTTGGTTCATAACAATCGGTCGTTTTAAGTGGAGTGTAAAATACAGGAGAAAATCTAGCCCGAAAAATTTTAAAGTAGAATTTGACAGTACCATTTTACTTCCTAACTTGAAAGCAAATCAGCTAAATAACGATTCATGGAGATTATTCATGTAAGTGCCGAATGTTACCCGGTTGCTAAAGCCGGTGGATTGGGTGATGTAGTTGGGGCACTTCCTAAATATCAGGTAAAAGCCGGGGATATTGCCAAAGTGGTAATGCCCATGTACAGAACTAAGTTTTTATACGATAATGAATGGACTGTTGACTTTAAAGGACAATCAAATCTGGGGAACTGGTTTTTTGAGTATACCGTAATAAAAGAAAAAACTAATAAGTTGGGTTATGATCTGTACCTGATAGACATAAACGGATTACTCGACAGACATAAGATTTATGGGTATGAAGATGATGCAGAAAGGTTTACCGCATTTCAAATTGCCTTTGTAAACTGGCTGGTTCATTGGGAACATCAGCCGGATATTATTCATTGCCACGATTATCATACAGGATTAATACCCTTTATGATGCAATACTGTTATGATTATAACCGGTTAAAACATATACCAGCCGTACTTACTATTCACAATGCCCAATACCAGGGCTGGATGGGTTGGGATAAAAGCAGGTATATTCCCCGTTGGGATCTTTGGAAAAGGGGAATGCTCGATTGGAACGAATCTATCAATCCCCTGGCATCAGGTATAAAATGTGCAGCAAAAGTTACCACCGTAAGCTGGAGTTATATGGATGAACTCAGGTCAAATTCAAATGGCCTCGAAAAACTGTTTGAATATGAAAGGGGGAAATGTGTAGGAATATTGAATGGAATTGATAACGAAGTATGGAACCCCGCTACTGATAAATACCTCGAACATCATTACACGATTAAAACTACTGCCGCAGGTAAGGAGAAAAATAAAGCTGTTTTATGTGAGCGTTTTGGCTTTGATATTGAAAAGCCATTATTTGTTTTCATTGGAAGACTGGTAGGCGAAAAAGCAGCAGATATCTTACCCTATGCTATTCGGGAAGCAATAGCCCAAACGCAGGGACAAGCCAGCTTTTTAGTTTTGGGAAGTGGTGAAACCACCGTAGAGTGGGAATTTCAGCAGATGGCCGAGCCTTTTAAGGGTGTTTTTGGCGTAGTAATAGGCTACGATGAATCTCTCAGCCACCTGATGTATGCCGGGGCCGATTTTCTTTTAATGCCAAGCAGGGTAGAGCCATGTGGACTAAACCAGATGTATGCGATGCGATATGGTACTGTACCAATTGTAAGAAGCACAGGTGGTTTGCAGGATACGGTGGTAGATATGGGTGACCCGGATGGTTTTGGTATCCGTTTTAACCAGGCAACTGCGGGGGATGTAATTTATTCAATCAACAGGGCTGTATCTGTTTATACAGATAGTGCGCAAATGGCAAAAATGCGGAAGTTGATGATGGAGATTGATCATAGCTGGGAAAATACGGTAGATGAATACATAAATGTTTACAAAAGCCTGAAATGATTAATGAGCATAGGTGTTGAAATAAATCTGACATCTGCAATCTGATATCGAACAATTTAACACACAAACAACAAGCTATATGAATAGTATCTCAAAATCAGTGTTAGCGGTAATCCTCGGTGGTGGAGCTGGTACACGTCTGTATCCCTTAACAGCAAGTCGTTCAAAACCTGCCGTACCTATTGCAGGTAAATACAGGTTGGTAGATATTCCCATCAGTAACTGTATCAATAGTAATATAAACCGGATGTTTGTGTTAACGCAGTTTAATTCTGCGTCATTGAATAAGCATATTAAAAACACCTATCATTTTAGTGCCTTCAGTACAGGTTTTGTAGATATACTTGCGGCAGAACAAACTCCCGATAATCCAGGTTGGTACCAGGGCACGGCAGATGCAGTTCGGCAATCGTTGAGGCATATATCCAACATGGATTTTGAATATATCCTAATACTTAGCGGTGACCAGTTATATCAGATGGATTTCAGTGAAATGCTGGAAATGCATAAAACGAAAGGGGCGGATATTTCTATTGCAACCATTCCCGTTAATGAAAGAGATGCACCTGAATTCGGAATTTTAAAAGCCAACGAAGAAAATTATATTACTTCCTTTATTGAAAAACCTAAGAAGGATTTACTGCCTGATTGGGTAAGTGATACCGGAGCAGAAATGCAATCAGCCGGGAGGAATTACCTGGCTTCGATGGGTATTTATATTTTTAGCAAGAAAGCATTATATCACCTGCTAAGTGAAGTGCATCCCAATGCTACAGATTTCGGTAAAGAAATCATCCCGGATTCTATCCAAAATTATAAAGTAGTCAGCTTTCAATATGATGGCTATTGGACAGATATTGGAAACATCTATTCATTCTATGAAGCCAACCTGGCCCTTACTCAGGAAATTCCTCCTTTCAATTTATTTGATAATACTAAAACAGTATACAGCAGGGCGAGGATGTTACCTCCGGCTAAAATTAGCGGAACAACCCTGGAGAAAACTATTATCGCCGAAGGTTCGATCATACATGCCAGCAGAATTGAACAAAGTGTGGTTGGTATAAGATCAAGGATTGGTCATGGCACTACTGTTGTAAACAGTTATCTGATGGGTAACGATTATTATGAAACCATCGAAGAAATGGCACTGAATACTTCAAAGGGTTTGCCGAAAATTGGCATTGGCGAAAGGTGCTATATTAAAGATGCTATCATCGATAAGAATTGCCGAATTGGAAATGATGTCAGGATAAACGGAGGAAGCCATCTTACCAATACCGATCATGCGCTCTATACAGTGAAAGATGGAATTGTTGTTGTGAAAAAACTGGCAATTCTACCAGATGGTTTTGTGATCTAAATTTTAAACAGGCGCTAAGTTTTGAAAATAGATGATCAGCTATTTTTGGCTGAATAGTAGTTTGATCATGGTGAAAATGGTTTACATTTAAATAATGTAATTATTACACATTAAAACGATTGTTATGGCCAGTTCTGCCTCACCTACATCAACTGCTAAAGGTCTGGTGCCTAAGCCACGCTTAACCCTTTCCCAAATATGCTTTATGAGCTTTGGCTTTTTAGGGGTTCAATTTGGCTTCGCTCTTCAAAATGGCAACACCAGTAGGATTCTACGATCTTTTGGGGCAGATGTTGATCAGTTACCCATGTTTTGGATCGTAGCCCCACTAATGGGTATGATTGTTCAACCGCTAATTGGTCATTATAGCGATCGAACCTGGAATAGAATCGGAAGAAGAAAACCCTATTTTCTGGTAGGCGCACTTCTTTCATCCGCAGCACTTGTTTTTCTTCCCAATGCCGGATCTATGTCGGGGTTAATACCCGCTTTATGGATTGGTGCCGGTATCGTAATGATTATGGATGCTTCATTTAATGTGGCCATGGAGCCCTTCAGGGCATTGGTTGCAGATAATTTACCTGATACACAAAGAACCAGCGGTTTTGCCATACAGACTTTTTTGATTGGTGTGGGAGCGGTTGTTGGTTCAGAATTGCCTTCCTTATTGGCCAAAGCCGGATTTTCACAAGATGCTGGCGAATCTGGTGTTGCAGATAATGTGAAATATGCATTCTATATTGGAGCCGCAGTATTTATTTTCGCCATACTGGTAACCGTTTTCTTTTCAAAAGAATATCCTCCTGCTCAATACGAACAATACCACGGCAAACCCGATGAAGCTTCACAAAAAGCCGGTCTTGGGGAAATATTCAAAGACTTTAAAAAAATGCCCAAAACCATGAAACAACTGGGATTGGTGCAGTTTTTTTCCTGGTTCGCATTATTCAGCATGTGGGTGTTTACTACCGATGCTGTTGCTACACATGTATTTGGTTTATCATCTGATGATACAAGATCTGTAGCATACAATAGTGCCGGCAATGCAGTAAGTTCTGCATTCGGTACCTATAACCTGGTGGCAGCCGTTTATGCCCTTTTTATTCCTCTGGTAGCCAAATTTTTAGGTAGAAAAGGTACCCATGCTTTTTCACTGATTGCGGGTGGGGTAGGACTAATCTCCATTTATTTTATCAAAGACCCTGCCATGCTTAAATTTTCCATGGTTGGTGTTGGACTGGCCTGGGGTAGTATACTTGCAATGCCTTATGTAATATTATCCGGCTCAATACCGGCAGGGAAATTGGGTATTTATATGGGAATATTCAATTTCTTCATAACACTACCGCAAATTGTAAATGGAATTGGCGGGGGCTGGATTGTAAAGAATATTTATAATGGTCAACCAATATACGCTATTGTTCTTGCCGGCTTTTTCATGCTATGCGCGGCTATAAGCGTATTGTTTGTTTATGATGCCGGGGCAATTCAGATAAAACAGCAAAAAATGCCCAACTAGGATTGAAGTGCGAATCAGTTGCTTAAAGCTTTTGGGGCATCGCGTATAGTTTATCGAGATAAGCTATGATCAATGAGCTATTTGCCATGTCCCTTATAACACTTGATTCGCATATAAATTAAATTCGTTTTTTTTCTATATTGATTTAGTATTTTTCCGCATGAAAAAGATCCTTTCAATTGCATTGCTAATGGTAATTGTGTATCAATTGAATGCACAAAATGTAACCATTTATCCTACACATTGGTTTGCAAACATGCAATACAATAATGTACAATTAATATTAAAGACAGAGGATACGGCTTTTTGGAAATATAAGTTTACAATTAATTATCCTGGAGTACAAAAATTGAGGTCTCACCGATTCAGTAATGGGAAATATGTTGGTCTTGATATTGTCATTTCTAAAGACGCAAAACCAGGTAAAGTAGAGATAGTAGGTGTTCGAAAAGGAAGTGCATCCATCAGATTATCATGGGAAATTAAACCCAGAAGGAATGGCAGAGGTACATTATTTGCCAGTGGGGTTACTTCGAAGGATTTTATTTACCTCATTATGCCTGATCGGTTTAGTAATGGGGATTATACAAATGATAAATTCTCGAATCTGAAGGATACAGAAGCGGATAGAAATAATGTTTTACTCAGACACGGCGGCGATTTAAAAGGAATTCAAAACCACCTCGATTATCTTTCCAATCTTGGTGTTACAACCTTATGGATGACGCCTGTTATTGAAAACAATATGCCGCTTTATAAAGAGAATGCCGGAATGATGAGTGGTTACCATGGTTATTGGTTTACCGATCATTACAAAGTAGATCCCCGGTTAGGTGGTAACAGTGCTTATCGCGCATTGTCAGATGATTTGCATAAACGTGGAATGAAATTAATTCAGGATGCGGTTTATAACCATATCGGTGCAACCAGTTGGATAGCACTAGATCCTCCCTCTCCTAACTGGATCAATAGATGGCCGCTGTATACTGGGTCTAATCATAGAGATGAAGCTATTTTTGGTCCTTACACGAGTACAAAAGATAAAAAACAAATGCTCGATGGATGGTTTGTGCCTCACTTACCCGATGTTAATCAGCGCAATCCATTTGTAGCCAATTTTTTAATTCAACATGCCATATGGAGCACAGAAGAATTTGGGATTGATGGCTGGCGCGTAGATACTTATAAATATTGCGATGAATCATTCCTGAATAATATCAATAACGCACTATTGCGTGAGTATCCTTCATTAACAGTATTTGGTGAAGCATGGGCCAATACCGTAACCGGGAGTGCTTATTTTACCCGGAATAATATGAATGTTCCCTTTAAGCATAATGCCGGAGGTGTAACCGACTTTCCTTTAAACAGTGCAATGATTGCTTCTGTTAATCAACCATTTGGATGGACAGAAGGAGTGAATAAATTATACATGACACTGGCACAGGATATTTTATACCAGCAGCCCCTCAACAATTGCATCTTCCTGGATAACCACGACATGGATCGTTTTTATTCTGTTGCTGGTGAAAATATGCAAAAGTATAAACAGGGGATAGGCATGCTGCTAACCCTTAGGGGCATACCACAGATTTATTACGGAACAGAAATATTGATGAAAAACTTTAAAGACCCCAGTGACGCTATGGTAAGACTGGATTTTCCCGGTGGGTTTGAAGGTGATGCGGAAAATAAATTTGACAAAACGGGCCGAAATGAAAAAGAACAGGAAGCATTTGAGTTTGTACAGAAACTTGCTTTGTTCAGGAAAAAGTCTACGGCACTGACTGTGGGTAAAACCATGCAATACCTGCCTGTAAACGGACTGTATGTATATTTTCGATACAGTGATAAGCAAACGGTAATGTGTATTATGAATACCGGAGACAATGTACAACAAGTGAATTTTGCTGATTATCAGGAAAGAACAAAAGGGTTTGTTTCAGGAGTCGATGTGCTTACGCAAAAAGTTTATAAGGATGGGTTAAGTATTCCTGCCCAGGGATTTGCCGTTATTGAATTGAAAAAATAACAACCTGAAAGGCATAAGTATCCATTTTGTTAATTGTAGTTTATCGAACCTGAATATTATGAAAAACGGCTATTGCAACTTATATTGCAATTAGCATGACTACATCTATTATTATTACCCTGTGCGTATTAATATTGTTGGCTTATCTATTCGATATTAGCTCTGCTAAAACGAGGATACCAACAGTTATATTGTTATTATTGCTTGGATGGATATTAAAGCAATTAACCGTTTTCTTTTCCATTGAAGTGCCTGATCTTTCCTCTTTACTTCCATTGTTAGGTACTGTAGGACTAATATTAATTGTACTCGAAGGGTCACTGGAACTGGAGATCAATAGATCAAAGCTTCCACTTATCAGAAAAGCGACCTTTGTTTCCTTCTTTCCTTTGATTATAAGTGGGTTAATATTAGCCTGGCTCTTTAATTATTTTGAAGGCTATCCTTTTAAGCAGTCGTTGGTGAATATGTTGCCATTTGCAATTATAAGCAGTGCAATAGCCATTCCGAGTGCCCGTAACCTAAATACTTATAACCGGGAATTTGTAACTTATGAAAGTAGTCTGTCGGATATCGTGGGAGTCATTATATTTAATTTTGTTGCCCTCAACGAAGTAATCAACGGTGCGGCATTCCTTCATTTCGGTTGGCAATTATTGATCATTCTGGTGGTTTCATTTCTTGCATCTGTTGGCTTATCCTACCTGCTTGGACGAATTCAGCACCATATCAAATTCATCCCGATAATGGTGATGGTAATTCTGATCTATATTATCTCCAAACATTATCACCTACCTTCCCTATTATTCATATTGTTATTCGGCATATTCGTGGGGAATCTGGATGAGTTGAAACAAAATAAATGGATAGCGAAATTAAAACCAGATGATCTCAATAAGGAAGTACACAAGTTCAAAGAAATTGCAGCAGAAGCAGCATTTGTGATCAGAACATTTTTCTTCCTTGTTTTTGGATACCTGATCGAAACAGCTGAACTACTTAATACCGATACGCTACTATGGGCAGGTATTGTAGTAGTGGTGATATTTGGTACAAGGGCTTTACAATTAAAATTATCGGGTCTCTCTTTGTTCCCGCTTCTTTTTATTGCACCGCGCGGGTTAATTAGTATCTTACTATTTTTATCTATTGCTCCCGCAGATAAAATTCCATTGATTAATAATTCACTTATTATACAGGTTATTATACTCACTGCATTAATAATGATGGGAGGGATGATGGGAGTAAAAAAACAATCCCCTAATGAATTACCAAAACAATAAATAATGCGGCTTCATGAAATAGAACTGGGTGCGGATATTCCTGCAGTTATCAGTGATTTATTCGCAACTACTTTGGCACTTCCTGTTAAACTATCAGAAAACACTTTAACGGTTTTTGATACAGGAAATCAGGGTGTAGATTTAAATGTAGCTAACCACCTTGCAAACGGAGCCGTTCGGATCAGTTTTATTACGGATAATCTTCAGGCGGTAATAATTAGGTTAAAGTCACAGCAAATAACTTTCGAAGGCCCATATGAATCTCATTTATCAATGATGGCTATAAAATTTGTCACATCAAACGGGATAGAAATTGTTATCAATACTCCAACCGATAGCTCACCTGAATGGCTGAAAACCAAATAACGGATGATTGGTATTATTCGGGCAGGATATTTCACATGAATTTTAGAAAAAAGGAATCCTAATGCTGTTTCTTTGCAGTATTCGATGACCTTCTAAATGCCATATTATGAAGCCTACCCTGAAATTTATCTATGCTGTACT
>CBFGPM010000061.1:0-14340 GCA_965650685.1 uncultured Sediminibacterium sp. | reverse complement strand
AGCTTGTGAATGGTTAAATTAATAGCAAAAAAAGGCTAGTAGCCAGCAGCTAGTGACTAGAAGCTGTTTTTCCCCGGACAACAATGGCTGCAAGCTTTATTCCGTTAAAATCTTCCCGGATTATGGTAAAAAAATATAAATTTTCAATGCATACCCTAAATTGCATCCTCATTCAAAAACCATTGCTATGCAAGCCTGGAAAGATTATCAGCAACAACACAAAGACCGTTTTCTCAACGAATTACTGGAATTACTGCGCATACCCAGTGTAAGCGCCCGCGGTGAACACAAAGAAGATATGATACGTTGTGCCGAAGCGGTTGAGAAAAGTCTTAAAGACGCAGGTGCCGAAACTACACATATATATCCTACTGCCGGACATCCGATTGTTTATGGCGAAAAGATTATTGACCCTGCCAAACCAACCATATTGGTTTATGGACACTATGATGTACAACCGGCAGACCCACTGGAATTATGGCATAGCGGACCTTTTGAGCCGGTGATTAAAGATGGGAAAATTTATGCGCGCGGTGCATGCGATGACAAAGGCCAGTTTTACATGCATGTGAAAGCACTGGAAACCATGACGAATACCAATTCACTTTCCTGCAATGTAAAATTCCTGATTGAAGGTGAAGAAGAAGTGGGTAGTCCGAACCTCGCAACTTTTGTAAAAGCCAATAAGGCATTACTGAAAGCAGATGTTATTCTGATTAGTGATACATCAATGTTAAGTATGGATACTCCTTCCATTGATATTGGTGTGCGTGGTTTAAGTTATATTGAAGTAGAAGTAACCGGACCTAACCGCGATTTACACAGTGGTGTTTATGGTGGCGCTGTTGCCAATCCAGCTACCATGCTGGCTAAAATGATTGCTTCTTGTCATGATGAGCATAACCATATCACCATACCTGGTTTTTATGATGATGTGGTTGAAGCCAGTCCAGAAGAGCGTGCGAAAATGGCAAAAGCTCCATTTGATGAAAATGAATATAAAAATGACCTCGGCATAAATCAGTTATGGGGTGAAAAAGGATATACCACCAATGAAAGAACCGGCATTAGACCCACTCTTGAAGTAAATGGAATTTGGGGAGGATATACCGGCGAAGGTGCTAAAACCGTATTACCGTCTAAAGCTTATGCAAAAATTTCCTGCCGTCTTGTTCCAAACCAATCATCAGAAAAAATTACGAAGAAGATACTGGATTACTTTACCAGTATAGCTCCTGCGGGTGTAACAGTAAAAGCACATGAGCATCATGGCGGTGAACCTTATATGACACCAATTGATTCTAATGAATATCGTGCTGCTGCAAAAGCCATTGAAACCACTTTTGGCAAAGAACCCATACCAGTACGTGGCGGAGGAAGTATTCCTATTTGTGCTTTATTTGAAAAGGAACTGGGTTTAAAGATTGTATTTATGGGCTTTGGGTTAGACAGCGATAACTTGCATAGTCCAAATGAGAAATACGATATTTTCAATTTCTATAAAGGCATTGAAACCATTCCTTATTTCCACCAATACTATTCAGCATCAAAATAAATAGTACAAGGAGCAAATAAATTATTTGCTCCTTCTTTTTACTATGAGTGAAGTCAAAGAAAAATTACGAATCGATAAATACCTCTGGGCCATACGTTTGTTTAAAACAAGGAGCCAGGCAGGTGATGCCTGCAGTAAAGGCAAAGTAAAAATGAATGGTACTGCTGTTAAAGCTTCTCGCATCGTTACCGTTGGCGATGAATATGAAGTTAAAACAGAAACAAAAAGATGGGTGGTAAAAGTAACAGGCTTATTGGACCATCGTGTACAGTACAGCGAAGCCATAAAATTCTATATCGACCTCACCCCGGCTGAAGAACTGGATCGGGTAAAATATGAAGCAGCTACCTACCAGACAGGAAAACGACTGAGTAAAATAGGAAGACCTACTAAAAAGCAAAGACGTGACCTCGGCGATTTTTTAGCCGACTAAATATTTCTCACGTTCTGATTCTCACTGAACGCTCTGATTATTCGACCTGACTTTATTTATAGTACGAATTAATGCAACTGAATCGTGGTGATAAAAGCTTCGGTTTACAAAAAACTGATTCTCAATCAGACACTCTAATGTATCATATTGTGAAAATAAAAAAACTTGGATTCATCATCCCACAGGGGAGAGAGGAGTTACCAGGTATAACAGCATAAAATATGTTTTTTTACTTTCAGAGAAATTTTTCACCTAATGCAAATTCAAGTAATCAAATATTTCTTTAAGCAACTGGCTTTAAGAAATATCTGGTTGCGATAAATGCACTATCTGCTATTAATAGAACACAGATCCTCATACGCGACACCTACAGCTCGCTGTTAAATTTCCCCGGACAGCAATGGCTTGCAGCTTGTGGCCTGAAGCCAAATTTCCTGAACAAAAGGAATTCCTTAGCTGTCTTTCATACCTTTGCAGTATGTTACACATTCACCTATTAACCGTATTACCGGAATTACTGGAGAGTCCTTTTTCACACAGTATCATGAAAAGGGCACAGGAAAAAGGTTTATTAGAAATACATGTTCACCAGCTACGTAAATGGGCCGTGAACAAATATGGCATGGTAGACGATTATCAGTATGGAGGTGGCGCAGGAATGGTAATGATGTGTGAACCATTGGCAAATGCCATTGATGAACTTCAGAAAGATTACCCATTCGATGAAATTATATATATGACACCCGATGGAAGTCGTTTTGATCAACGCAAAGCGAACCTGCTCTCACTAAAGGGTAACTTATTAATCATTTGTGGTCACTATAAAGGCATAGATGAAAGAATTCGTCAGCAATATGTAACCATGGAGATTTCCATCGGTGACTATGTACTCAGTGGCGGAGAACTGGCTGCGGCTGTAGTTGTTGATGCAATTGGCCGACTCATTCCCGGCGTATTAAATGATGAAACTTCTGCACTCACAGATTCCTTCCAGGACGACCTGCTTGCACCTCCGGTTTATACCAGGCCCGCAGATTTCAGGGGCATGAAAGTTCCGGAAATTCTTTTGCAGGGCGATCCTAAAAAAGTGGAAGAGTGGAGATATGAGCAGGCACTCGAGCGAACGAAAGAGAGAAGACCGGATTTGATGGATGATGTCTGATGGCGGATGGCAAATGGCAGATGTCAGATCTCAGATTTGGATGGATGATGTCTGATGTCGGATGTCGGATTTTTGGCATGGTGCTTAATTCGATATTGTTGGTTATAAAGCGCGGTTTTTGGGGTTTTACTTATTTCATTTTTTTTACCGAAAGTATAGTAATGAAGATGGTCTTAGCTGCATAAGGCCTATGGTTATTGGAAAGTTTTTTTGCAACAGTTTTTAAGTTTTGTTACATCATCAATAAGTTGATTAATTAGTTGGTATAGTTTATAAAGAAGCCATAGATACTTGAAATATCTATGGCTTCTTATTTTTGAAGTTTATTAGCAGTTCCTTATTAATGCCAATCAAGGCTTGCTGCTAAATTTACTCAGGCACGAATGATTATTTAATACCAATTACCGGTACCTGCTTTTCATTAATCAGTTTATTCAACGCTTTTACATCATTTTCCATGATGAGTTTCAATTTCCCAAGTTGAACATCTGCCTGTCCACCTAATTCTGCAAATGCTTCTTTGGCCTGTTTGCTTGGCGGGTTTTGTCCGCTGGAAGCAACACCGTATAAGCCAGCCAGTTTATCATTCAATCTAATCGGGAAATTCAATACATCCTGACTGCTTTTCGCTTTGGTTTGATACAGGGCTTCTTCAATGGCAGTTATTTTTTTATTAATACTGTCTGCAAATTGTTTGATTTCTTTATTGCCTTCGAGTCTGCCGGTGAATTCATTCATCTGTGTTCTTAAAGCACGGATATTTTTAATAGCTTTTTGCACTTCACTAAACTTATCCCGTACTTGTAAGAGAAAACTAACTTGTTCATCGTATCCAGCTTCTGTAGTTGCGTAGTTAGGATTTGGTTTAATTTCAAATGGCACATCTACTGAATCTTTACCAAAACGAATACGTGCTTTATATTTTCCTGGGGCAGCTTTGGGAGATCCAATACTTCCGTTCCAGAGAATCAATCCATCCAAGCGTTCGGCTGGCGGATACAGCATATCCCATTCAAACTGATTCATTCCTTCAGTGAAACTTATTTTATCAGATGCTTCACGGGCATTTTTACTGAAGGTTCTGATTGGCTTAGACTGCTTATCAAAAACCGTCACTGAAACCCTTGAGCTATCGGTAACGCCTTTCAGGTAATAATTAATAACTACACCCGTGGGAGGGTTTGCACCCATGTTATTTTGCGTTCCGCCAAAATTTCTTCTGCCTCTTCCACCTCCTTCAGATCTGTAAACCGGGTTTACATCGAATACATGTAATTTCTTTTCTGTCAATGCAGGATTCATTTGTTGTATTACGCTCAAATCATCCAATACCCAGAAAGCACGACCCTGTGTTGCTACAATCAGGTCGTTTTCTTTAATAGTTAAATCTGTGATAGGTGTTTCAGGAAGGTTGAGCTGGAATTTCTTCCAGTTGGCACCATCATCAAAACTAATGTACATACCATATTCTGTTCCTGCATATAATAATCCCGGACGTTTTTTATCTGCACGAATTGCCCTGGCAAAATGCATTTTTTCGATGCCATTGGTAATTTTTTTCCAGGTTTTACCATAGTCTTCAGTTTTGTAGATATAAGGCGTAAAGTCATCCAGTTTATACTTAGTACCTACAACATAAGCCGTTCCTTTTTTGAATGGATCTGTTTCAATGCAGTTCCACATCATCCATTTACCAGCGTCTGCAGGTGTTACATTTTCCCAGTTTTTACCTCCATCTTTACTGATGTGTAATAATCCATCATCACTACCTGTCCATAATAAATCTTTTTCCAAAACAGATTCTGCAGCAGTAAAAATGGTGCAATAGTATTCTACTGAGGTATTATCTTTTGTAATCGGACCACCACTGGACACCTGGCGGCTTTTATCATTGGTAGTTAAATCCGGGCTGATGATTTCCCAGCTCTGTCCTTCATTTTCAGTTACAAACAAATGGTTACCTGCTGTATATAATCGTTTAGGATTATGTGGTGAGAAGAAGATGGGAAAATTCCACTGGAATCGATATTTCAATACATCGGCTCCTGCACCCATCGGATTATCAGGCCAAACATTGATAGCCCTGTTTTCTCCGGTGCGATGGTCTAATCGTGCAAGGTATCCACCATAATTACCTCCATAAACAATATCCGGATTCAGTGGATCTGCAACCACATAACCACTTTCAGAACCTGCAGTTACTTCCCAGTCACGATCGGTGATGCCAGCTCCTGCACCACGACTTTTAATCCTGATAGTAGAATTATCCTGCTGTGCGCCAAGTATTCGATATGGATAAGCATTATCAGTTGATACGCGATAAAACTGACCTGTTGGTTGATTATCCATGGTACTCCAATTATCAGCTGCATCAAAACTTACCTGAGCGCCGCCATCATCTGCCACAATCATCCTATTACCATTTTCCGGATCAATCCATAAATCATGGTGATCGCCATGAGGCGTTCTTACACTTTGAAAAGTACGTCCGCCGTCACGACTGCGCATGAAACCCACATTCAAAGCATAGACAAGGTTTTCATTTTTAGGGTCGACAAAAATTTTGCTGTAGTACCATGCGCGCTGTCTGATATTATTATCACTACTGGTTAAAGACCATGTTTCACCTGCATCATTACTTGTATATAGTCCACCATTGGCATTTTCAACGATAGCATACACTTTATCCGTGTTTGAAGGAGCAATGGCTACACCTACAATACCCCAGACTCCTTTTGGAAGTCCTTTTGCTGTGCTGATATTTGTCCAGGTTTCGCCACCATCCGTACTCTTATACATACCGCTTCCTTCGCCACCACTTTCTAAACTGTAGGGTGTACGGATTAGTCTCCACATACCTGCATACAAAACACCCGGGTTTTCCGGATCAATTACAAGATCTGAAGCTCCCGTTTGGTTATTTACATACAGTACTTTTTTCCAGGTTTTACCGCCATCTGTTGTTTTAAACACACCTCTTTCTTCGTGAGGACCAAACAAATGACCTAATGCAGCAACCCAAACAGTATTCGGATCGCGCGGATGTATGATGATCCTGATAATATGGCGCCCTTCTTTCAAGCCAAGATTTTTCCATGTGCGTCCGCCATCATCACTACGCCACATTCCGTTTAATCCTTCTGCCACATTACCCCGAACGGTGTTCTCTCCTTCACCTACATAAATGATATTATCATCGCTGGGAGCTACTGCAATTGCACCTATATTTCCACCAAGCGATTTTTCTCCGATAGCTTTCCAATTACTTCCCCCATCAGTGGTTTTCCATAGACCACCACCAGTAGCACCAAAATAAAAAGTTGTTTTGTTTTTAAAACTTCCAGCAACCGCAGCACTTCTGCCGCCCCGGAAAGGACCAACCAGCCTGTACTTCATGCTTTCCATAAAAACAGCTTCAGGATCTTTGATTGGGGTAGTTGTTTTCCTGGTATCAGGTTTCTGAGCAATGAGTTGTGTTATTGTCAATAGAGCAATTGACAACAACCAGTAGTTTTTTTTCATACGCAGTATTAAATTGGGAAAGTAATGTACGAAAAAGCGAGTAAAAAATGAATGTCCAGTCATTGATGTCAGGGAAAATTGGCTGCAAGCTGCAAGCTTTGATGATGCTTATTTTAGGCTTTCTGCTTATAATGGAATAAAAGAGGGGGAGAAAATTTAAAGTCAGTGGCTCGAAGAAATATTTGGTTACCCTAAATGCACTATCTGCTATTAATAGAATACAGATTTTCATGATTTTCAAGATCTATCATGATAAATCCTGAAAATCTGTGTTCCATCATACGCGACACCTACAGCTCGCGATTAATTTTCTCCGACAACAATGAATGTCGAATATCCAATATCCAACGTTAAAATATACACTTGAACATTCAACATTGGATATTGGACATTCTTCTGTTACTTCACTTTATACCAAACTTCATCCACCGGTTCATTCAACCTGATATCGAGGTGTTCAATGACGGTTTCTACCGGGCCTAGACTAATCACTTGTTTCATCGGAAATTTAATTCCGGCAATTTCTTTGTAGTCGCTGTATTGAATAGACACTTTGAGGTTACGTCTGCCGCCACCCATCATACGCATGATACTGCCAAAGCCAGACATTGCAGCGGCCATATCATCAGTTGCATCTACCTGTTGAACCAGCAGGGTATTTTTATTGATGAAAAATGTACCAACCAAACCATCTTTCATGGTCAACTTAATCTTGTAGCATTCTTCTTTATTAATTTTTGAAGTGCCCTGTAATTCAGCTGTGTAACCCTTTTTTGCATAGTCAACCAGCATTGAAAATGCGCCGGCACAATCAAGTTCAAACTGTTGTTTTTTGAGATCATCATCCGTCATTTTAGTGATTGTCGGACTATTACCCGTATTTCCTCCACCGCCTCTTTGTCCACCACCACCACCGGGTCCACCAAAACCACCTCCTCCGAAATTAGGCATTGCTGGCACCAGGATATATCCTGCTGTATCTGTTACCATCGTCCAGGAATTACCCATACCCATAATACCACCCATCTGTTTGCGGTATAATTTGCCTCTTTCACGAATACTATTGAGGTTTATATCGAAGGTTTGTCCCATCATATTCATTTTCATCACACTTTCCATTTGAAGTGTTTTAATGGCTTTCAGTTTATTCTTTCCACCATTGGCTTCTTCATATTGGCCGATTATTTCTTCCACAGTTTGTGCTGAGGCACATAAAGTGAGCAATAACACTAAACTCGTCAGGATTTGCTTTTTCATTGTTTTGTATTTTCTGTACCTGTAAACTTACAGACAGTTTTGTTAGTATGCAGCGGTTTAACTAAAAGATATGATGAATGGGGGAAGCCCCTGTATAACAGTACATCCGCAGAAGAATTATCTTTGTATTATGAATGCAAACAGTCATTTCAGCGTTTCGGGCAAATTGGTAGATATTCAAAAAAAAATGATTTATCCGGCAAAGGTTCAGGTTAAAGAGGGACAGATCACTCATATCGAAGCATTGCCAGCAGATAGCCCGATACCCGACCATTATTTGCTACCAGGATTTATCGATAGCCACGTACACATTGAAAGCAGCATGCTTATCCCTTCGGAGTTTGCAAGACTTGCTGTTGTTCACGGCACGGTTGGTACTGTGAGCGATCCGCATGAAATTGCCAATGTGTGTGGTATTGCCGGGGTTGATTACATGATTGAAAATGGAAAAAAAGTTCCATTCAAATTCAATTTCGGTGCCCCGAGTTGTGTACCGGCAACTGTATTTGAAACGGCGGGAGCTGCTTTAGACAGTGTTGCGGTTGAAGCATTATTACAAAGACCTGAAATTGCCTACCTAAGTGAAATGATGAATTTTCCGGGTGTATTATTCAATGACCCGGAAGTGATGAAAAAAATTGCGGCTGCACATAAGGCCGGGAAACCGGTTGATGGACATGCACCTGGTTTGAGGGGTGATGACGCAAAAAGATATATTGGAGCAGGTATTTCTACCGACCACGAATGTTTTACCCTTGATGAGGCACTTGATAAATTGCAATACGGTATGAAAATTATCATCCGTGAAGGAAGTGCAGCAAGAAATTTTGAAGCATTGATTGATCTCTTGGAAGACCATCCCAACCAGGTTCTTTTTTGCAGTGACGATAAACACCCTGACAGTTTGGTTGCCGGACATATCAATGATTTATGCGCAAGGGCAGTAGCAAAAGGTATCGATGTATTTCATGTTTTGAAAGCCGCCTGCATAAACCCTGTTTTACATTACAGACTGCCTGTTGGTTTATTACAGGAAGGTGATCCTGCAGATTTTATTGTTGTAAAGGATTTGACAACATTTAAAGTGTTGGAAACCTATATCAATGGCGAATTAGTAGCTAAAGAAGGTAAGAGTTTAATCGAACAGGTAGCGGCAGACACGATTAATCAGTTTAGCTGTAAGCCTGTAACTGCCAACGATATGAAAATTGCCCAAAAACAATATCCGAATACAGAAGGAATGATTCCAGTTATGGAAGCGCTTGATGGACAACTCATCACCAATAAACTTTCCCTTCCGGGAGTTTTGGAAGATGGATTCTGGCAAGCAAATGTTGAGGAAGATATATTAAAAATGGTGGTGGTAAACCGATACTTTGATGCCCCGGTTGCGAAATGCTTTATTAAAAATTTTGGTTTGAAGAAAGGTGCCATTGCATCATCAGTTGCGCATGATAGTCATAATATTGTTGCAGTAGGCGTAGATGATGAAAGTTTAGCCGCTGCAATCAATCTGGTAATTGCCGAAAAAGGTGGTGTTAGTTGTTATGCCAATGCTGATAACCAGCAGGTACTCGGATTACCTGTTGCGGGTTTAATGAGTATAAATGATGGATATACTGTTGCAGAAGCCTATACAAATATTGATCGTATGGCCAAGCAATTAGGGTCAACCCTTCAGGCACCTTTTATGACCTTGAGTTTTATGGCATTATTGGTGATACCACACCTAAAACTCAGCGACAAAGGATTATTTGATGGTGATGGATTTGCCCTTTTATCTAAAACTGAATAAGTTAAGCTTTTAACTATTGCTTTCCGGGAGAAACCAGCTAAAGGCTAAAAGCTGTCCCCACAATGGTCTCTAATAGAAATCAAAAGCCTGTTTAAAATTATTCTGCTGCGGAAATATCTCCGGAAGCTTTGTTGATGCTGATGGCAACACTATCCGTTCCCTTGGGTGCGAAATATTTTGTTTTGAATTTGATGGTTTTCCCCGGACCGATATTTTCATAGATGGTTTCAAGCCCTTCATCGAGTTTAACACCCGTTTTACTGTAAAAGGATAGTCTCAATTCAACATCTTTATACCAGCAAATGGTTGCTTTATTTGAAATGGAACCCTTGACTACAGTTTGTCCTATCAGGTTTTTTCTATCTGTATTACTTACCATCAGGAAACGCTTCGGGTTATTTTTTTCCTTTTCGGCCAGTGTTTCTTTTACCGTTTCATAGCTGTTATTATCAAAGTTTTTTTCTTTTTTGTCGCTTTTACAGGCTGCGAACAGCGCCAATACGACCAAAACCACCAGGTATTTTTGCATAAGGGCTTATAATTTCCTCCAAAATAAGCCATTCCCTGTTTTTATTCCATTAAAAACTTATGAGAGAACATTTCCAGCGAGACGATGATTCCCAGCCTTTAAACTTAAATTTCTCATTCCAGCAGATAGATTTTAGTTTTGAAGCCTTTAGCAACCTATATATCTGAACCATGATTGTAAACCTTAGTCAGGAGCATAGCCTCGTTAGCAACTGGGTATCTGAATTGCGAGATGTAAATATCCAGGGTGATCGTATGCGTTTTCGCCGTAACCTGGAACGTATCGGGGAAATTGCCGCTTATGAAATCAGCAAACGTTTACCTCATACAATTGTAGAAGTACCTACCCCACTTGGTACCCACGAGAGTAAACGGCTAGAGCAACAACCTGTATTGGCTACCATACTAAGAGCAGGTTTACCCATGCATAATGGAATGCTGAATTATTTCGACAAAGCAGACAATGCATTTATCTCTGCCTACAGAAAACACCATCGCGATGGCTCTTTTGAGATTAGCCTCGAATATATGAGTTGTCCAACCCTTGATAACCGTATTGTGATCATCAGCGACCCAATGCTTGCAACAGGTGCTTCGATTGTGAAAACAATCCAATATATGAAAGACGAGGGCACTCCAAGTGAGTTTCATGTTGTGGTGGCCATTGCCTGTACTGTAGGTATTGAACTCATTCACAGAGAATGTGGCGATAAAATACATATCTGGTGTGGTGATATCGATGATGAACTTACCGCCAAAGGGTATATAGTACCCGGACTTGGAGATGCCGGAGACCTTGCTTTCGGCACTAAAAATCAATCCTGACCCGAGCAGCGATCCTGTCATTTTTCTGGTCAACCCTATGCGTTAAGGACAACCTAATGTTCCGGTCATGCGTATATGATTTAACCAGATTATCTTAAATTCGACGCCGAGTGAAAAAGCTGTACCAAATAAGCTGCATGGGTTTATTACTGATGTTATCATTAAATGCATCGGCACAGGATCCTAATTTCTCACAGTTTTTCTCCTCTCCGCTTACCCTCAACCCGGCTTTTACAGGTAAATTTTTCGGTAGTTATAGAATTGCTGGTAATTACAGGAACCAATGGCCCAGTATTGAGAAAGCCTATACAACAGCAACTGCTTCTGCAGACTTTCAAGTCATGAAAGACAAAATTTCCAGTAATGATACCTGGGGACTGGGATTTATGGGCTATACAGATAACAGTGCCAATGGCGCAGTTAAGTTTAATTATGGGGCCATATCTACTGCATACCATAAAGGATTGGATGAAGATGGCTTTCATCAATTGGGTGCAGGTTTCCAGGTTACTTATGCCAATATGCTGATCAATACCAATATGCTGAAATTCCAGGATCAGTTAACTACATCAGGTTTTACAGGTGTAACATCCGAAGTCTTTAATTCTGGCGTATTAAAAGCCAGTTATGTTGATGTGAATGCAGGATTATTGTACAATGGCAGCACCAATGAGCGCAATAACTTCTACTTTGGCATCAGCATGTACCACCTCAACCGGCCTAAGCAATCGTTTACCGGAGCTAACTACATACTACCAACCCGCACTACCGTACATGCAGGAACTTATTTTCCGGTAGGAACAACCACTTCACTGCATTTAACCGGTATGCAGATGTTTCAGGGTGGCACATCATCAACAATGCTGGGGGCTGCGCTTCAATTCAATGCTAATCCTGATGATATTAAGGCAACCAGTTTATATGTTGGTACCTGGATGCGATTTAAGGACGCAATTATACCCTATGTAGGACTTGAATTTGACGATTTCAGACTTGGGGTTAGTTATGATTATAATTCATCTTCTTTAAAAACGGCTTCTATGAATCGCGGTGGTATTGAGTTATCGCTGATCTATATAAGAAGACCTTCTTCTGATAAGATTGTTAACTGTCCAAAGTTCTAGTCATTTTATACTACCGGCTTTATCCAGTTTTATTCAGTTTATGTGGTGTAACCTGTGGGTGACCTTTTACAATGTATCTATAGGGTAGAAGTGCATCTTCCGCAGCATAATCAACCCCTATTCTGGGTGTGGCGAGTATAGCAGTTTTTTTAACCCGATAGCCATCATCTGCAATAAATATCTCTGTGCCACATAAATCAATGCCGGTATGTGGCACCCTTAACCCCAGCGCTTTTGCAACATTACCTGGTCCTCTGCCAACCGAAGGGTCTGGTTTTAATTTTTTCATTCTTTCAAGCATAATAGGCATGCCTATTATAGGCTCAATACCTCTTATCAAAACCGCATGGGGATTGCCCTCTAGGCCTGTAACTACATTGAATAAGTGGTGTATACCATAACAGAGGTAAATATAGGCTCGCCCGCCTTCCTGATACATTACAGCAGTTCTATTAGTAAACCTTCCACCATAGGCATGCGAGGCTTTGTCAACTATACCATTATACGCTTCTGTTTCCACTATACGTCCGCCTGTAACTATGTTATCAAAACAGGTAATCAGTATTTTTCCAATCAGGTCTTTTGCAATGGCACAAACATTATTGCTTCGGTAAAATGCTTGCGTTAATTGCTGCTGCCTGTATTCTGTTAAAGCTTTCACTGGATAAACATACTGAATACATTAACTTAGTGGATCAAAACCACTCCTTTTGCTCAAAGAACTCATCATAGCCATACAATCTTACATTCAGGCACACCATTTTATTGTGCGTCATAAGCTATGGAAATGGATTTTAATACCTGGTATTTTATATACCCTGCTTTTTATTACCGGAATGTATTATTTCGGGCAAACTGCTGCTGATTTTATTGAATGGATGACCCTAAAAACAGGACTGAGAACATGGATCGATGAATTATCAAGCAGCTTTATCGGCTTTCTTTTTGTATTTGGCACTACCCTGATGTGGCTTGTATTAATGCTTTTGTATTTTTCATTGTTCAAATATCTTTTCCTAATTCTTGGGTCGCCTTTATTTGCTTACCTGAGTGAAAAAACTGCCGCCATTATTGAAGGAAAAGAATATCCATTCAGTTTTAAACAGCTCGGGAAAGATATTCTGAGGGGTATTTCCATTGCTTTACGAAATAGTGTATGGCAAACTGTTTATGTGCTGGCAATTCTAGTGTTAAGTTTAATTCCATTAGTCGGATGGTTAACACCCATTCTGGCAATTTTGGTAGAATGTTATTATTATGGATTTTCTATGCTGGACTATACCATGGAACGCCAGAAAAAAACACCTGCTGAAAGTATTTATTATATTGGTCATCATAAAGGGCTCGCTTTGGGTAATGGCATAATTTTTTATATGATGCATATACTTCCGATAGTTGGATGGATATTAGCACCTGCTTA
Organism: uncultured Sediminibacterium sp.; assembly: GCA_965650685.1. Lineage (GTDB taxonomy): Bacteria > Bacteroidota > Bacteroidia > Chitinophagales > Chitinophagaceae > Sediminibacterium. The sequence goes on along the minus strand of CBFGPM010000061.1, from coordinate 719 downwards.
TGCGGTTGTAGCAGCCACACTGAGTACTTACCCTGCCAATGAAAGAAACAAGGCATGACCGGAAAAGTATACCTGATACCTACTGTACTGCATGAGGAGGCTTTGGAAACCATTCCTTCCTATATACTCAATGCAGTAAAAGATTGCACCGTATTTTTTGTTGAACAGGAAAAAACTTCACGTCGTTTCCTGAAAAAAATATGGAAAGAAATGGTCATTGATGATTATCAGTGGTTTGTAATTCACAAAGCTGAATCATCCGTTAAAGCAAACTTTATCCAGTTATTAAAGGCGGGAAAAAATATTGGCATCATAAGTGAAGCTGGTTGCCCTGGCATTGCTGATCCCGGTCAAATACTGGTTGAGGCGGCCCAGCAAATCGGGGCAACAGTTAAACCCCTTGTAGGACCTAGTTCAATACTTCTTGCTTTAATGGCCAGTGGTATGAACGGACAATCTTTTCAGTTCCACGGGTATTTACCCATTGATGCTGCAGAGAGAAAGAAAAAAATCAAAGAGCTGGAAACTGAATCACATAAAAGAAACTGCACACAGATTTTTATAGAAACTCCTTATCGTAATAATCCACTAATCAAGGACATGGTTCAATATTGTCGTCAGGAAACAAAGCTTTGTATTGCGGTAGACATTACAGCTCCTGCCGAGTCTATTCAAACCAAAACCATAAAGGAATGGAAAAATCAACTGCCAGACATTCA
>CBFGPM010000060.1:0-14341 GCA_965650685.1 uncultured Sediminibacterium sp. | reverse complement strand
AGGACTTGATATCGAATTATTCAAAGATGGGTATATGATCCTTTGTGAAGAGCGAACCAATTGGGGCAGGCGCTATTTGCATGTTCATGAAATTCAAAATGTATTCTATTGGCTCACTGGTAAAGAATTGATAATAAAAACAATCTAATACTATATGAGGTTTATTACTGAATTTGAATTAGCGGAAGGCAATATCAACAATGCACATCTTTCAATAGAAGCAAGAAAAGACAGTGAAATGAAGATCGGCTTTGCGATTTGTAGTGCATTTGGGTGGGAATCTTCAGAAAACAATCTGCGCCATAAAATAGCCATCGAAGCCTTCCCTATGGATAAATGGGTAGAGTTTAAACAAAAACTAATTAAAAATTTCGCAGATGATATTAGTGCCAGAAATATTTTATCAATATTAATTGAGCAATTAGAATCCTTTGGCAAGCCATCAGGAGATGCAATAACTAACCAAAAATAATTACATAATGGATTTGAATATTATACCATATCCGGGAGAGCCTAACCAGTATTTTATTGGGGTAGACCCATATGGGTATGACGGCATGGTTGCAACATGTTGCGTAATGAAAAGAGAATCTAGTAATCATTTAGGAGAGGTCGTTGCTTTGTATAAAGGCAGGCCAGATAATTATTTCAATGAAAAAGTCCAAGAATACATTGATTTTTTCAAAATATCAGCCACTAGAATCGCAATATTTTAATAACTAACCAACAACTGTAATAAATGGAAGTCAGATCATACACAACAGATGAAATTATTCAAATTATACGTGATAGAATGTATACAATGGATAATGGGCGGCAACCAAGAGAAGGATATAACGCTAAATTTTATGACCTGATTTATTTCTTTAAATATGGGCATGATGACCCGGATGGTCACTTTTCTGAAATAGCACCTGATCCAGGTTTAGCTAACCCACAAACTAATACAAATAATGGATAAGATAGAACCATACATACGAAAGAAGTCGCCAGTGAACGGCTTTAACTTCCTTTATTACCTCCATATTACGGGTGGCTCTGGCAATTATTCTAGTAGAACTGGTAAGTTTAGATATGGTGGGGAACATGATTATATACTCTTCTATGCTTCTCCAGAAGAAATGGAAGGATGCGATATTTGTTATAGAGTATGGTGCGAAAAGAAAGGGATTATTTACGGAGAAGGAAGCACAATAGAAGAAGCCTATGAAAACTATTTAACTAACCAACAATTAAACAAGTAACCTATTTTAAGCATGAACATAACAAAGGATCAGCTTTTACGACGCATCAGCGATTCGCTTCTTTATGATCATAAGCCAATTGAATGTTCGTTTGATATGTTACGGGTATCTTTTGGGTTTAAAAGAGTATCTGGAGTTGACTTTATGTTAGCCAAGTTACTAAAGCCCTCTGTAACTGAGGAGCAAATGTCCTATTTGCCGAATCATGAAATATGCAGTAACATCCTTAGCTGGAGTAAAGAAAACGGATTTGCCTGTTATATTAACGAAATGACCGGATCGGTTACATGGTATAAATTTGTGAAAAAGGAGCCAAAATGAACATACAAGTAGGAGATATAGTATTCCATCAGCTATCTAAGCTCCTATTCAAATGCGAAAACAAAAAGCATCAGAGATGGATGAATATGAACCCATTTTACGTTAAAACGAATCTTAAAACAATAGATTATGAGCAATTTACAAAAAGTAGTAGCTATTCAGGATAACGACAGTCATTGGTATGTGATACCTGACTTTAAAAGAGGTATGTTTAGGCATCTCCTATCATTAGCAGAAACAAAAGATGATTACGATGAGTTTGAAGATGCATTTTCTCAATACAGAACTGGCGGCGATCTAAACAATACTCAACTATACGCTGAAATATAAAAAAGGAGAATGTTACTTCTCCTTTTGTTGCTTAGGGTCTAGGTAAGAATTTTTATTTTCGATAGTTAAATGCGCCCACCTTTTCCCTTGTATTATGTTATCTATAGTTCTAATGGTTACCCCAAGTTTTTCAGATATGACTTTTCTTGGGGTGCCAGCATTAGCTAATTCCCTTATTTGAAAAACATTATCTATTGTCATATTGGTTCTTCTGCCCCTCCCCTTTCTGATCATATCCAGTGTATTTTCGGAAAGGTCACCAAGAAAAAGATGATCTGGATTACAGCATGATGGGTTGTCGCATTTATGTAAAACATTCATGCCGCCTATATCTCCTTTATAATAATGATACGAATACCTGTGTGCCTTCCAGTTGACATTATTAAAACTTATTATTCCGTATCCTCTTTCATTTTTTGAATGTTGCCACTCCCAGCACCCGTTATCGCATTTCTTAATTCTGTCCAGGAATGTTTTATGGTTGTTTCGCCTACTCTCCATACAAAAACTTTTTAATGTTATTGATTAGGTTGAAGTCTTCAGGCTGGCCCGCTGCCTCGCTTATACCACTGAACCGCCGGAGCACCTCTTCCAGCAGCGGCATCCAACCAGTTGCCATAGCTTTCATCTTGTCGTTCTGGCGGCGTAGTTCGGCGTTCTCCTGCTCGACCTGGTGCAGCTTTGTGGCGTAGGCGGTTGCACCGGTAACATACGCTGCTCTTTGCATCAATATCGGCCTTACATGATTGCCATGCGTAAGGGTGACAGGAAATCTTTCAATTGAATCATTTTCTATCTGCTCCACTACCTCAACCGGTAGCAGTGTTGTTTTCTCCATAATTAGTTGATTGCATTCTTTTACCGAACTGGTACATGCCCCAGTTAAGGAATGCCCACATGTACATTTTGTTGCTATTGACATACTATTTATTTATCCGCAGGGCGGGGGTGAGTTAAACAGGTTGATCTCTTGCTTCCTCTTCATACACTTCGTTAGGTTTTTGAACAAGTTCGAGGCAATAACCTAAATTTCCACACTCAGCCTTACCGATGGATCGCGGGAATATGTCATCCATCAGTATGTAAAATATTAACTTAGGTAGCCCCTTCCATTTCGTTTCTTCTACAAACTTCTGAAACAATAAATGTTTTGGTGTACATGTTTTAGAGCGAATAAAATACTGTTGAATGTTTATTTCTTTCTTCGCGTGTTCGATTAATTCAGGTGATAATACCATCTTACTTGCTTTTATTTTAGTTTAATAATTTCATATCCTGTATTCAAATAGAAGCTGTGATCGCTCACATTTCTTCCTCCTGCATAGCTTAGGAACACGTTACCAGCTTCTATGCAGGCTTTAATATCTTCTTCACTGGCCTGCCCGTAATCGTGGCTTTCGCCGAACAAAGTGAATTTCTTCTTATCCCTATCCAACTCCCACATGCCGCCACCTTTAACCTGCGCGGGGTCGGTTACCAATTGCTTATGAAACGTACATTTGGCTATAATCAGGTTATTGCCCTCAACTATGAACTTTGGGAATACATCGGTCATTACTTGCTTTGTTGGGGGTTAGTTAATTTTTGCTGCCTTTTATCATACCAGTAGATCATGTTCTTAATTGTCTGCGGATGATTATAGCCTAAAGTAGAAGCGATATCTCTTAGCGTGTGTCCTTGTGCCTGCATATGCTTTGCCTTCTTAGCTACCTGGTCTCTAATTTCATCTTCAGTTACTAAGGGGATGTTATTTTGTTTTAAGAACTCTGTGAAGCTCTTTTGTGCATCCCATCCCAAAAATGAACTTGCGACACTAAACCCATGATCATGCGCTTCTTTAAGCAGGTCTTTGATTAGTTTATTCATCGCCTACCTCCTTCCCCTTCCCTGACTTCCATTGTTCCAAAATACTTGTAATCTCTTTTCTGTCGAACTCAGACCACAGGTGTGAATGGATGTTGTAAATATTTTCAAGGGCAATACCTAGCCGATCTGTTATCTGCTGCGCCCGGTCATGTTCAGCAGCCGCGCCTGCGATGTAGCCGATTCTTTCTTGATATTGCCATGAGATCGGATATGCTTTCTTCGCATCAGCCTTTATTCGTTCCTCGTTCGTCATTGGTGGTCAAGTATTTTAATTGATGCCATCCGGCTCTTTAACAACCAGCCAAGGATAGCGTAATAGTTTGTTGGTAGTTGCTCCATAATGCCGCCGCTGTTATTGACAATAACCGTCTCGCCTTCTTTCTGGTAGTCGAGGCATATGCAGCAGTAAAGGTTGGCATAGCTATCTTCTTCAGTTTCCTCAAACCCGGCTTCTTTCAGTAGGCTTATTATCTGTTTATTTGGATTGCTCATTAGAGGTGTTGTTTTGATAGTACAATTTAAGCTCCTGTAGTTGTTCCATTGTAGGCATTCGTTTTTCGATCTCGCGCTGCTTTTCCAATAATTTACTCGCTTCCTCAAAATCCTGATTTCTTACAGCATTGTTTTTTGCGTTAACGGCAAGAAAGAATTCCCTTTCTGCAATCATCCAGTCGAGGATGGTGGTGTTAATATCATTGATCATCGTTGTTCAATTTCAGGTTCAATGTATTGTGTTTGACAGCTTCGAAACGTTGCCGATAGCGCCCACGCCATCAGGCCGATGACAGCGCCGTAGATAGTGTACTTAATAATTTGCTTGGTGGTCATTGGGGGGCGGGGTTAATGATATGGAATTGTTGGTTTATCAAAGACTACCGGGTTGGACTTATATGCCTCGATTGTCTTTTTAATCAGCTCTTTACTAACGAACCCGTCATACACACATTCACCGTCTACAATCAATGCACGGCCCCAACGAGCCTGCTTATTATACGCGATATGTGCCGCCAAGTCCTCATCTGCAACACCGTTATATTTAGTGTCCCCGTTTGCGTATAAACCTATGGTTGTATGTATCGTCTGTTTACTCATCTTCTCCGGTTTTAAGGGTGAGGGCGGCTTCAATCTTTCTAAGCCTAAGTTCTATATCTGACAATACATGTATTATAGCTTGATCCATACAATTAAACAAGGGCATTTGATGATTATTGCGCTCTATTTCAGTTCTTTTTGCGTAACACCATTCCCTTAAATTAGAGTGTATTGTTTTTAAATCATCTACTTTTGATTTAATATCCGGCTGTTCTGGTTTGAAATGTTGAATAACATACACCTCTATATCCTTTATTTGAAAGGTTTTGCCATATTGCTTTAATTTGCCTCCATGCGTTTTGCTTTGATTAAACCATCCACCTCTGCCGGTGCTAGGAAAGTAATCAAACCTGCCTTTGGTTGGATGTATTAAGCTGAAATGAGTGTCCGTGTGCTTCCTTACTTCATATCCATATTCTTCAGCCATACCAAACACTACATCTGTATTCCATTTTAAAATGTCAGCTTTACTTCTTACTGGGTTCATATATCTGTTTCGTTTTTTAAAGCGTATGGTTATATATTTTATATAAGACAATAACAATAGTAATTAGTATAGATGCCATAAAAATCATCCATATAGCATAAATTATTCTCCAATAAACAATTGGGTTACTACGAAAGAACGAAGCTCCTTTTTCTAATAAATACAATATAAGTGTCATTGCTTTAGAAATTGCTCTGGTATTTTTCTGCGCTCTTTTTCAGATATAGCCGATTCGAACTCTTTAAACCTACGCTTTGCTATCTCCCAAACCTTCATTGTAGTAGCATTATACCATCCCGAATCATATTCATCGTGACACCCACATAAATGACCGCCCCACACAGGAAACAAAACCATGTGGTTCATTGGATGTGTAGCTACAGAAGGGAATTGTGTTTTTCGTTTTGGCAAAATGTGTGCCTGACAAGCTCTCCATATCTTTTCATATTCAGGTTGCAACAACCAACTTGCCTCCATTCCGCAGTTCATACAAACGGGCGCATTTTCGGCCATTCTGGCTTTAAACCATTCCTCTTGATTTGATGAATGAATCATTGAGCAAGCATCCAGTCCTAGCTTGATAGCCTCCTTCATTAAGGCTCTTTCTTGTGCCTCTTGCTGTAGTTTTTTGATACTTTTTTTAGCTATCGGCTTTCTCTGCTTTGGTTGCTTAGGAAGCGATGCTTGTTTTTTTATTCTACGTATGTTATCTGCTGCATCCATGAGTCAAAGATGCGCAGAAAAAATAAATTCACCAAGAGTTTGGAAAAATAAATTTTCCTCGTATGTTTGTGTCATGAAAAAAGAAAACGCATTAGATAAGATACGAGAGCATATGCGTAGTAATGGTATAAAATACACATGGCTATGCGAAAAAGTCGGGATTAGTACCGGCCACATGTCGAATATATTTGGCGGCAATAAATCTCTTTCACAAGAATTGCTGGATAAAATAAACAAGGCCCTCGATACAGACTTTAAACTTCCAACAAACAAATAACCATATGCCAGTACTAGACGACGATACATTTTAAATACCAACTATTATGTACAATGGAAACATCTATGTAAAGATAGATGACATTATAGCCTGGATAAAAGACTGTCAGGCTAACGGAATGGATAAAGAAACTACTCATTGGATGCTCACTTCATTAATTTCTTGCAAAAACAGCATAAAAAATACATAAACAATATGAGACAACGTAAAGAACAACCTGCAAAGAAAAGAGCGTATAAAAAACGCAAAAACATAGTTCCAAAGGAAAAGCAAGGCGATGGGCTTCTTCCGGTAAAAATTACAAATAAAGATACAGAAGTAGAATCTCTTGCTGCAATATGCTCCATATTTGATAACTGGAATGAAGAACAAAAGCGAAGAAACCTAACCTACTTATGCGGCAGGTACTATGATTTTATGTAAATCAAATTATAAATAATTTTAAATGAAATTCATTAACTGCGCCGAGGCGCTTCCGGGTCGTGTAGAACATAGATTTCTCGTTTCTGAAAAAATACTTATAAGGGCCGTGGACACTAAAAGCGTTATCGAACCATCCTATTTCCGTTTATACGCGGGGCTTAATGAAAATTGGTCTTTAGATAAAATTGAATGGTTAGATGAAACCCCTGTACAATTATTTACAGCCGATCAATTAGAGGAAGCATTTGCTAATGGATATGCTGCTGGTGCTGCTGGAGAGATAGTCCTTTTTAGCAATTATGTGAAACGAAAATATAATATTGATATTCAAAATAATTAATTCTATGCTTAAATGGGAGCCGATACAAAGCGATAATCAAACCTTTTTTGTTAGTAGAGCTAAGGTATTTGGAGGATGGCTGGTTTCTGCTACAATGGATGTGCGCAGTGCTGTTAATGCCGGATACAACCAGCCAGATTATACTACAGGTTACGAGTGGAGAACATCAATAACATTTGTTCCTGATCACAATCATGAATGGAATATAAAAGATAATTTATGATTGAAGAAATAGGAGAGGCAGGCTACGAGCATCTAAAAAAGACACTAAGGTTTGGGGATATAATTGAGAATGGCCATGCATCTGAAGACAATCCAAGGCGAATAGCGATTGTAGTAAAGCCAAGAAAACACTCAATAAACTGTACCGATGGCAAGGATGATTACTGGGATTTAGTATTTACTATGCTATCAAGAATTAAAGTATTAGGTAACGCATTAAACGATAATTATGAGAAAATCAAAGCCGCCGCAAACAAGCATTGACGCTTACAGGTCTTTAGACCCTGCTAAAATAAATGAAACATACAAGATGATAGTAAGCTCATTGGCCGTTATTAAGTCTGGAACATTTGAAGACATTGCCAAACATCTAAAGGTGGAAAAGTCTGTTGTATGGAAGAGGCTTGGAGAGATGGAAAAAATGAAACTACTTCAGCGGCCCGGCACAAAAAAGAAATTAAAATCTGGCAGAGAGGGTTATATATGGGAGATAAGCAATGAGTATTACGAAATATGTATGTCTATAGCGACTCAATATAACTTGAAAGATAAGCCAACAGTACAAGACCATTCCAGGAATATACAAGCTATTTCTGAATCTAAACCACTTCAAACAAATAAATTATTCTAATCTACATGAAACAAACTATTAGGGTGCCGTTATCGGATATAAGATCATTCAAAAAAAACTCCTCTCATATTAAAAAAAACGGCATCATCCCTATTCTTGATTATGTAAAATTTGACAACGGGACTATAACTAAAACAAACCTTAATGAGTTTGTAGTTCAGGATTCAAGTTTTACTGGGGCGTTTCTTATTGAAGAAAGAGTGTTATTTAATTTTATCGAATATACTAACTCACCAGAAATAACCTTCATTGCTGATGGCAAAAAGGTAACCCTTTCCGATGGGACACAAAAAACCACAGCCACGCAAGGAGATATAGAGTTGTTTCCAGTAACCGAGGAATGCCCAAAAGAAACAGTCTCTTTGACAGACACAATTCTTAAGGTATTTGGTGCAGCAGCCAAGTATACCCAAGAAGCTCAACATGATCTTATAATATCTCACATCTACATCGGCGGCGATGCGGTATTAGCTTCAGACAGGTATATTGCTTTTTACAGAAAGATTGATCGGGAGTTGCCTAAAACCGCTATTCCGAAAGGAGTTGCTGAAAAAGTTAGTTCGATAGACCCGGCTGACTTCTCGCAAACAGAAAGGAAACTGTTTTTTAAAACAAGTAAGGTGCTTTATGGGTTCCAAAAAACCGAAGCTGTTTACTTTGACCTGAATAAGTTTTTTGTTTTCGAAAAAGATGCTTCTTTTCATGCTCCAAAATCTGAGCTAATTGCATTTAATGATATGTGCTTGTCTATGTCTCCTTTAAGGATTTGCCACCCTACCTTAGAAGTAAAAAATGGTAAATTATACCTTTCGGCTGTTGATGGGGATTATGGCGTGGATAATGAAAAAGAAATTGAGATAGTAGGGGGAATGGGAGAGAAATTTAAGTATGATGCATCACAAATGAACCGGTTATTAAAGACAGCTCCAGACGATGAATTAACTTTTTGTCCGGTTCCTGGCAGAATGTACATTACTGGAGATTCTGGATTCACTTCACTTATAATAGGATTATTATGATACCATTTGATTTAGAAAGAGCCAAGAAAAGCGTACCAATGCGTACAATGGGCGGCCATGAAGCAAGATTTATTGCTCACTTGGATGGGGGCCAGCCTGCTCCATTAGTAATAGAAATTACAACAAAACCATATGTATTTAATGGGCAAACTATCCACAAGACAATAACTTTAGAAAACTACTATCTAAATGGGAAGCATGGGATAGTTGATAGCCCACTTGATTTATTCATGGAATATTGAGTGTATTATATTTGTGCTATAAAATTTAATCAATGAAAATAATTAGCCTCGGGTTGGGTGTTCAAAGTACAGCACTTTATTATATGAGTAGTATTGGCGAACTCCCTCGTGCTGACCACGCAATATTTTCGGATACCGGGAAGGAAAAGAAAAAGACAATAGAATACCTTGATTTTTTATTGAGTTGGCAAAAAGACAATAACGGCATCCCTATAGTTATTGTACGAAAGAAGGATTTATACAGCGACTTATTAAATTCAGTAAATTCTACAGGTCAGCGTTTTGCGTCTATACCAGCATTTACCAAAAACGAAGACGGCTCTAAAGGGATGCTTCGAAGGCAATGCACCAGTGAATACAAAATTTACCAGGTAGATCAGGCAATTAGAGATTTATATGGTATGGCCCCAAGAAAAAGACTTCCTAAAACAGAAGTATGGCAAGGGATAACAATGGATGAGATGGATAGGATGAGTATACCACAATCATCATGGAAGACACATGTATATCCTTTTATTGGGTATCAGGCAAGTAAAAAAGATACAGAAAAAATTGATTGGGGTATAAGGATGAGAAGAGATAATGTAGTAGTATGGTACAAAAAACATGAACTACCAGTACCTCCAAAAAGCAGTTGCACTTTTTGTCCTTATCAGTCTGATGCTGCATGGTTAAGTATGAAGAATAACGAACCGGAGGATTGGGAGAGTGCTATATTAGTTGATCGGGCAATCAGAGATTCTACAAAAAAAGGAATTAATTCTCCTGCTTATTTACACGATACCTGTGTGCCTTTAGAAGATGTAAAATTCAACGAAAATAATAATGTTTTATGGAAAGGAGAATGTTCTGGCACTTGCCATGTATGATAACTAATTTTATTTATTCATAGAATACTAAACAAACTCAATGAAACTACAGGATTATATACACTACTACATAGGATGCCGATGTGTTAATGCATGGTTCCCTGAAGGGCATGAACATTATGATAATAATTGGAAGCTGACTGGTTTTTTAAGTACAAGTATTAAGCCGTTTGAATTAGAAAACGATAAAGAAAATACATACACTGATTCAATAAAGCTACTGCTACGCAAATGGGATAGCATAACTGATGATGAAATTAAACAATATATTAATTTTGAAAAGACAAAAGAAATGTATGCGAATGTTTCATGGGATAGGGTAGAAGGCGTATTAAACGTACACTATTCCATTGAAACAGATAATGGCTATTACCCACAAACGCATACCAAGGATTTCTGTAGATTCTTGCCAGAAGATATTATGTGGCTTACAAAAAATGGATTTGATGTATTTGGTCTTATTGATGCAGGATTAGCAATAGACTCTAAAACACTTAAATAAAATAATATGCATCCAGTACATTTTGAAGGTTCTACTGAGATAAAAAAGCCAAAAGGCATGACAGACGAAGAGTGTATGTCATTATGGGCAAAATTTGGATTTGGCAAGTTGATGGAAGTTGAAAACATGCGAAGGCATGGAATAGATGTAATACTGCCTGGGTTGGTAGCTGGTATTGATGAGGCAAATTATCCTTATTATATAACAGCTTGGAAACCATCATACGAAGATTTACAAGCCTTAAATAGAGGGGAGCCTATATATGTAAAGACCCTCTCTATGCAATTGCCACCAATGGCGCTCTTTACTCTTGACGAAAACAACCAAGGTAATTTTTGAAACAATAATACTGTATGAAACTAGAAGATCAGGTAATAACGAAATACCAGTCTAAAAAACTGAAAGAACTAGGGATAAATGCTGAAGCATTATGGTATTGGGTGTACCCAATAAACGATCAAGTAATAAGCTCTCAATGTGGTGTTTGTCATAAAGACTGGGCTATGCAGATTATACAAGAAAACGAAGGCGATTGGACTGATCTTGAAATGGCCTCAGCCTATAGTGTCTCAGAGCTTGGAGTATTACTCCCATCCGGATACGACACCATGCATTGTTCTGGTGAAGGATGGAGAGGGTATGATCATGACGGGAATGACTTCCAGGTTGAAGCATTTAAAACAGAAGCAGAATGTCGGGCCTCTATGCTTATAGAGCTACTCCAACGAAATATAGTGACCGCTGAAGAATGTAACAAAAGACTCACTGAATCATGAAACCAATAATAGTAACCTATAGTAATGAGAGTTGGGTAATAGAACAGGAGGCTTCATTTGTGTTTTATTCTAAGTTACCTTTTTATTTATGTTCCAATTCTTTGGAATTATCTTTTACTGTATTATTAGAAAATGACATAAAACTTATTGCAAGACCTAAACAACTAACCGATAAATAAACCTATATGTATCATTTAGACTGGTTCAGATTAAGATTTGAACTTACACGGGATTATCCAAATCGAATATTTGATATTGGCAGCATATTAGATGCATATGAATTTGAAGGAAAGGTTACACTGGATAAAGATAAATCAATACACCCAAGACACTATAAAGACCATTTCAGGGAATTAAGATGGTGGGAACATAGAACCATAGAGCAGCTTAACTCCATAAAATACATGAAGATAGTAGGGGATAAAACCAGCTACTATGGTAAAGGCGATATTGTAGAGGTAATAGCCATGCATTATAATGATGCGTCATTTGTAGGAGGAAGAGATAATATTCTGTTTAGCCTTAAAGGGCATCTTTTTAGTCCGGCACATTTGGAGCCAGCAACAAAAGATGAGCATGATGAATTTTGGGAATTCATGAAAAAAATAAAATAAAGCCATATGCCAGTTAAAATACTAGAAGGTAAAGATCACTTCTATATCCCAATGGATGGTGCTTGGCAGTCAGAAGAAGATAATAAGGCATACGCTGCTGCTGAGAAAATTTTTGATGAATTAAAGGAAGTGAGGGATTATGTCGCTTTGATACAATCTCACCATTGGGCAACTCATGGTTATTGGATAGAAATTAAAAAGAAAGAAGTAAGATTTCCAGATCATATCCTAAAAGAACATAGTACATGTGTATCGGAATAGATTTATGTAGCAAAAAGAATTGCCTTGAACAAGAGAGATGCGTTTTATATGAGCCAAAGCATAAAACTCCCTGTGAAGTTAGACGCGGCCCAAAGAAAAAGAAGCACAAGGTAAAGGCTAACGGTAAATGTCAATTTGGTAAACTACCATGCAGGCGACAAGATGCTTGTGTTATTTTAGGGCAATGTGTATTGGAGCATAAGTTAGTAAAGGACAATTCCGACATATATCAAAGGATTTTATCATCAAAAAGCATCTTTACCGTGCTTAGAATATTCACCCAGATAGCGCCCCCAAAAGCATTAAGTAAAAAACGAAAAAATTGAAAAACCAAGACCATTAATCAATCCTTGTACCATCCAATAAGCCTATACCTCTGACACTATAGGTCATGTGAATAAATTTCCACCATTATGCGAAAATAGATTTGGATATGCAAAAACCGCGCCTTAATATTGTGAAACAAAATCCCCTTAAATGAAGATCACCCCGTATAAGTTAGCAAAATTACAAGCTGAAATAAAACAAATTGGGGATGCATTAGATAAAACGAATGGGAAAGTGGGAGAAGCCGCTAATTTACTCCAAATAGATCGAAAAACAATCTACAACAAATTAAAAACTTATAATAAATGGTTGGAATGTCAATCCAAGCAGAAGAATTTACGTAAAGCAAAAGCCCCGCAATAAACGGGGCCACCAATAAAATAACTCCGGTGTTTTTAAAGCCTTTGACCGGAACCAGCGGCTGACTAAACCGCATACAATCTCAAAGTTACAATTCTTTTTTGATATTCTTATCATCCACTTTGGGCAACGCAAAATAAAAAGGGCGACCCTTAATTACAAAGGCACATGGGGTTACTCCCCCAGCAGATAAGTGGAGAGCCGATCTGGGATAAGGGGCTTAATACGCGGATGACCGTGCCTTATTCCTAAGTATATCCTGAGTAGACATACAGATAGGTTTTGTGAGGGGTCTGGATATATGATAGGTGGGATTGGCTAAAAAGGAAGTCAAATACGGCGCTTAAAAGGTGCCAGTATCTACCTTTTTTATGTCTAATAATGAATAAGATATGACTAAAAGTAACTCTGAAAAAAACCAATCATTCAGTAATCCATTCACTGAAAATTTCATACCACACTGGGAAGAATGGAAGCACTACAAAAAAGAGCAGCACCGGTTTACGTATAAGCCCTCAGGAGAGCGGGCGGCCATAAAGCGGCTTGTAAAGCTGTCTAATGGAGACGAAGCTATTGCTATTCAGATGCTAGAGGAGGCTTCCGGGAATGGCTGGAAGGGATTTTTTGAACCTACAACACCTATTAATGGAAAAATCAATCAGGGAAATACTCAAAAGCCAACCCCAACAGGAAATGTCGCTCCGGGAGGTTTTGGCCAGCTTTGATCACATTGACCTTACGGATGATGAATACTGCGAGGCGTTGATAGGGGCCAAGCGTAAAAAAGAGGCAAAAATAAAGGAGCAGGAGCGGGCGTTAAAGGCGCAGGAAACCAGAAGGATGCTGACAGCCAGGAATTGGTCGTATGAGCAAACTAGGGATTTTATGCTGCATCGCGCCAAGACATTGTTTAATGATCCCGCAAAGCCGTTTGTTCTTGATGAATACAATGAGCCGGTATTTGATTTATTGTGCCACTATTTCAGCGAGAGCAAAGAGTTTGTAAACGTTGCTGCTAAAATGAAGGTAAAGAACCCATCCTTGCAAAAGGGGCTTCTATTAGCCGGGAATTATGGCACCGGTAAAACATGGTTAATGAGCTTGTTTCGGAAGAATAATAGGCAGGTTTATCATGTAGAACATGCAAAAGAAGTCGCCAAGGCGTTCCACAAGAATGGAGAGGAAGCTATTGAGCGTCATTATAACAAAATCAAGAACGCCTTTCAAGACCCGGTTGTTTTGTATCAAGAATATTCTGGGCTATGCATGGAGGATATAGGCAGGGAGGATATAAAAAATAGCTACGGCAATAGGACGAATGTTATCGGGGATATAATGGAAGCAAGGTATATAAACAAATGCATGGGGCCGTTTTTTCATGGGACTACAAACTTTACAGTACCTCAGTTAGAGGA
>CBFGPM010000059.1:0-15462 GCA_965650685.1 uncultured Sediminibacterium sp. | reverse complement strand
TAGCAGCTAGAGGCTAGAAGCTCGCAGCCTATTTTCCCCGGACAGTTCTGGCTTGAAGCATGCAGCCAAACTCCCCCCACAAATACCTCAAAGCTGGTGTTTCTTATCAGAAATAATATTGCTTAGGTTCCATTCCACCCTTTTTTCAAAAGGCTTTTGTCTTTCCCTGCAATCTTTACTGCATATACTGCAACTAAAAGGAAGGCAACCGTCTGTATGTACAAAAAACTCAATAGAATCACCAAATTCCTGTCTGATCAGGTCAGATAATCTGTCAATTTCTTTATGCGCCTCATGTATGTTTAGATACCAGGGTACGGTGAGGTGACAGTCAATATGTAATAAACTTCCATATTTAATTACCCTGAGATTGTGTAAATCGATCCAGTTTTCTTTCCGGTTATTATTCAATACTTCAATAAAACGTCCCAGTAATTGGGTATCTGCCTCATCCATAATTCCTGCAAGCGATGATCGGATAATTTTATAGCCATTGTAAATAATAAGCAGACTCATGCCTAAAGCAATGAGTTTATCAAGCCAATACAGTTTTGTTACAAGAATAATCAGTAATCCGACAATAATGCCAAGTGTTGAATAGGTATCTACCTGTAAGTGTTTTCCGCTAGCCTGTAAAGCAAGAGACTTATTCTTTTTTCCCATACGCAGGCAAAAACTTCCCGCCACAAAATTGATAACTGCTGTAGCACCTACCAGCCAAAGTCCCATATCCAGTTCATGAATAGGTTCATTTCGAACTATATTGGCCACGGTTTCATAGATAATCATGATACCGGCTGCAACAATAAGGCCTCCCTCAATAGCTGCTGAAACAAATTCAGCCTTGCCATGTCCATAAGGGTGTTCGAGATCTCTTGGTTTTGCTGCAACATATAAACTGTATAATCCAATAAAACCCGCAAGCACATTTACAATACTTTCAAGCGCATCAGATAGAATAGCCAGTGAGTGTGTTTGATAGTAAGCAATGATCTTGGTAATAAATAATACCACACTCAGTATGGTAATCCATAACTGCACACGAAAATTTTGTTGTGCCGGGGTCATGCTTTTTTTTTATAAAGATAACAGAGACTTGAGAGATGGTGGTTTAAAATTCGACGTTTGGAAGCTTATGGGTCATAGACCATGGTCCATAGTCCATGGACTATGGACCATGGTCTATGGTCTCACTTTTCAAACTCCGGCAACTATAATCTTTCAGTATCTTTCCCCATTAAACCATTTATCATGCTCAGAAAGAAATTGTTTGCTGCTTTGCTATTGTTGGTAGTGGTAGCGCAGGCGCAAGACAAAACAACTGCCAAATGGGATGTGAATAATCCTCCCGGACCAACCAAAGAAATTGAGTTTACAGTTAATGAAGGCACCTGGATGAACCTCGATGTTTCACCCGATGGGAAAGAAATTGTGTTTGATCTTTTAGGTGATATTTATATCATGCCTGTTTCAGGTGGTACTGCAAAACTACTGCGTGGCGGTCATGCCTTTGAGGTGCAGCCAAGGTTTAGTCCGGATGGTACTAAAATCTTATTTACTTCTGATGCGGGTGGTGGCGATAATATTTGGGTAATGCAACGCGATGGAAGTAACCCCGTTCAAATTACCAAAGAGAGTTTCCGTCTGCTTAATAATGCTAGCTGGGTACCGGGAGGTGAATATTTTGTTGCAAGAAAACATTTCACTTCAACCAGATCACTCGGTGCCGGTGAAATGTGGATGTACCATATCAGCGGAGGTTCCGGACTTCAATTAACAACCCGTAAAAATGACCAGCAGGATGTGAATGAACCTGTTGTTTCGAATGATGGGCGATATGTTTATTTCAGTGAAGACATGTATCCCGGTGGTCAGTTTCAATATAATAAGGATCCGAATAACCAGATTTTTGTTATTCGCAGGTTAGACCGGGAAACGGGTAAGATAGATCAGATTACCGGAGGTCCGGGCGGAGCAGTTCGTCCCCAGTTATCACGTGATGGAAAATTACTGGCATTTGTAAAAAGAGTGCGCACAAAAACTGTATTGTACCTGCGTAATATTGAAACAGGAGAAGAGTGGCCGATATATGATGATCTGTCTAAGGATCAGCAGGAAGCATGGTCGATATTTGGTTTATATACTGGTTTTAACTGGATGCCTGGTGATCAGGAAATTGTTATATGGAGCAGGGGGAAAATGATACGTATTGATGTGAACGGAACAAATAAAAGTGTTGAAATCCCTTTCACAGCAAATGTGAAACAAAAGATTGTGGAAGCCGTACGCTTTCAGCAGAATATAAATCCTGAAACATTTAACGCTAATGTTATTCGTCAGGCAGTAACCTCACCGGATGGGAAATGGCTGGTATTTAATGCAGTTGGTTACCTATGGAAAAAAAACCTGCCCGATGGGAAAGCTGTTCGTATAACCAGTGGAACAGATTTTGAATATGAACCCTCTTTTTCGCCAGATGGTAAAACCATTGTTTACACCACCTGGAACGACGAAAACAGCGGTGCCATTTATTCAGTAGCACTTAACGGTGGCGCACCTAAGAAAATTACTTCTCTGAAGGCAATCTACCGGCAGCCTTCATTTTCCCCGGATGGAAAAACAATCTTATTCCGTAAAGAAAATGGCAGTGATGCCATGGGGCCTGCTTACTCCTCAGTTACTGGAATATTTATTATGAATGCTGATGGTACCAATGAACAATTAGTAACACAACGTGGTGATCAGCCAAGATTTAATAGTACTGGCAAACGTATATATTATACACTTGGCGGAGGAATGAATCGTCAGTTTGGTAGTTGCGATTTATCTGGTAACGATGATCGTATTCACCTGAAAAGCACTTATGGAAGTCAGTTCACCGTTTCGCCCGATGATCAATGGATTTCATTTATTGATCTGCATGAAGTATATGTGGCTGCATTTCCCATAACTGGTAAAACAGTTGATATAGGTGCAAATACAAAAGACTTTCCCGTTCGGATCGTATCAAAAGATGCAGGAATCAACCTGCACTGGTCGGCCGATAGCAAAACCCTTTACTATACTTTGGGTAACCAATACTTTACCATCCCTTTACAAGACAGATTTGGTTTTATATCGAATAAGTCAGAAGCAGATTTTAAAGTACCCGAAAAAGGGATAGAAATACAGGTTACAGTACCTACTGATAAGCCTGCAGGTATCATTGCATTTACCAATGCAACTATTATTACCATGAAAGGGGAAGAAGTAATTACCGGAGGAACCATTGTGGTTGAAAATAACCTCATCAAGCAAATAGGGAAATCAGCTTCTGTAAAAATTCCTGCAGGGGCCAAAGTGATTGATTGTAAAGGGAAAACCATCATGCCTGGTTTCATTGATGCCCATGCACATGGAAGTCATTTCAGGTCAGGAATGTCTCCCCAAAAACACTGGCCATATTTTACCAACCTGGCTTATGGTGTAACTACCATGCATGATCCATCAGCTAATAGCGAAATGGTATTTGCACAGAGTGAGATGGTGAAAGCGGGTGTTATGACTGGTCCTCGTGTTTTTTCAACCGGTACGATTTTATATGGTGCAGATGGCGATATGAAAGCAGTGATTAATACTATTGATGATGCACGAAGTGCTTTACGCAGAACAAAAGCATTTGGCGCATTTTCTGTAAAAAGTTATAACCAGCCACGTCGTGAACAGCGGCAAATGGTAATACAGGCTGCAAGGGAATTGGGAATGGAAGTGGTTCCGGAAGGAGGTTCTTTTTTCTTTCATAATATGACCATGGTAATGGACGGACACACCACTATTGAACACAATATTCCGGTTGCGCCATTGTATAGTGATGTTGTTAATCTTTGGAAAGCATCTAAAACAGCTTATACACCAACATTGATTGTAAACTATGCAGGTGTAAGCGGTGAATACTACTGGTACCAGCACACGAATGTTTGGGAGAAAGAAAGGTTATTGCGTTTTACTCCTCGCACAGTAATTGATACCCGTAGCCGACACAGGACTATGCTGCCGGAAGAAGAATATAAAAACGGGCATATCTTAACTGCAGAGAGCGCGAAAAAATTGAATGATAATGGTGTTGCTGTTAATATGGGTGCGCATGGTCAAATACAGGGTATGGGTGTGCATTGGGAAATATGGATGATGCAGCAAGGCGGTATGAGTAATTTACAGGCATTAAAGACAGCTACTATTAATCCGGCACAAAGTCTTGGTCTCAATCAGTGGATCGGTTCTCTTGAAGCAGGAAAATTAGCCGATATGATTATATTGGATAAAAATCCATTGGAGAATATCCGGAATACCGAGTCTGTAAAATACACCATGATAAATGGTAGATTATATGATGCGGATTCAATGAATGAAATCGGAAATGTAAACAAACCAAGAACTAAATTCTATTGGGAACAATCTAAGAATGCAGCAATCTTTAGTTTCCCCTGGAATACAGAAGCTACTACTGAAACAGAAACATGTTCCTGTGGTAAACATTAATGATTCAATATTATCCTAATAAAAATAGGCTGCCAATTATGACAGCCTATTTTTATTTTATCGGAAGAAAATCAGATTAATTCCGTGGTATAATTAATTGGACAGTGTTTGCCCAGCATTGCGGATACGCCACAATATTTTTCGTGTGATAAACTTACGGCACGGTTTAACTTGTCGAGGTTGTCTGCCGAAACATCGCAGCGGTAAACCATATTGATAAATTTGAAAACTTTCGGATGATCATCTGTTTGTTCTGCGGATGCTTCTATTTCCAGTTTGGTGAAAGGAACTTTCATTTTATGCAGAATATCTACTACATCAATTCCACTGCAACCAGATAATGAACCTAACAACATTTTTTTGGGATTCATACCTGTGGCCGAACCACCATTTTCAACGGTTGTATCTATGCGAACGGTTTGTCCGGTATCTGCGGTAACATCAAATGCCAGTGTTTCTACCCATGTTGTTGTAACTTTCATGCTTATGCTTATTTAAATATTAGTTGACTTTAATCCTATTTGTTCATCCTCGCAGCTACTACATCCCAGTTTACTACATTCCACCAACTGTTGATATAATCGGGTCTTTTGTTCTGATACTTTAGGTAGTATGCATGTTCCCAAACATCGAGTCCGAGTAATGGTTTGCCCCAGGTATCATTTATATCCATCAGTGGATTATCCTGGTTAGGGGTTGAAACAATGGCAAGTGCATTGTCGCTGTTTACTATTAACCAGGCCCAGCCACTTCCAAAACGTGATTTTGCAGCATCAGCAAACTGGGTTTTAAAAGTTTCAAAGGATCCGAAAGATTGAATGATGGCATTACCCAGTTGTCCTGATGGAGTTGCAGATCCACCTGGCTTCATGGTTTGCCAAAACATTTCGTGGTTGAAATGTCCACCTGCATTATTCCTCATTTTAGTGGAATATTTGGAAATATTTCTCAGTACAGATTCTAAAGTTTTAGAAGAGGTATTTACGCCTTCAGCGGAACAAGCTTCTCCCAAACTTTTGGCATAACCTGCGGCATGTTTGCTATAATGGATTTCCATGGTTAATGCATCAATCCATGGTTCCAGTGCATTATATGCATAAGGCAGAGCCTGTTGTTGAAATTCATTTGCAGCTAATGTATTAGCCTGTAATACACCCGGAATTGCTGAAGCCAAACCAATTGCCAGTCCGGCTTTTCCTGAAGTCTTGATAAAATGACGTCGTGATGATTGGTGATTCATACAATTGCTTTTAGTAGTTAAGTGAATACGTTGGAGGACAGACCATAGTCCATGGTCCATGGTCCATGGTCTATGGTCTATGGTCTATGGACTCTCTTCTTCACCCTAAAAGTATTCCAAATCTTACGTAATCGTGTAAAAGTTCTGTAATAAAACTCCTGGTTAAATAATTGTGAATCGCTCATGGCTTTAATAATCAGGAATATACCAATAGGAATGAGTACCAGTGTTGAGAGCCACATGCCTTCAATTGGACTTGCTTGCCCTGATCGCACAAATTTTTCTCCGAAAGTGTTGAATAGGTGAAACAGCACGAAAAAGATGATAGCAAATACCAATGGAGTACCCAAGCCTCCTTTTCTTATGATGGACCCCAATGGTGCTCCTATCAGGAATAAAACCAAGCAGGCCACAGAAAGGGTGAATTTTCGGTGCCATTCGATTTCATGTGATATCAGCGATTTATATTTCTCTTCATAATCAGAAGCCATAAAGCCTGCATTCCCTTTTATACTGGTTATTTGTCCAAGGGTACTTTCAATTACACTTTCTCTGATAGAATCTGGGATAAGTGCATCAAATGTTTTGGCAGTTATGGTGGTGTCTTTTCCTTTTTTTATCCATCCTGTATCATTTGCGTATCGCGCGAATCGAATGTATGGGGTGATTTCGGTACGTGCTTTTCTGGTATAGAATGTGTCAATATGTTCTAATGAATCAATTGCTGAATTCAACTGTCGCAGACTTAACATTTTAGGATCATAAAAAGCGCTGTCTCCGGATTTGTTCATTTGGAAACTTTTCAGGTCGAATACTTTTTTATATTCTTTAAATCCAAGCCTGATAAATTCTGTATTAGTGGTTCCACGTGGTCCTCTTTCTTCAAATCGCCAACCATCTTTTAAAATAAATTCCAGGAATTTTTTGTCTGGTGTAATGCGCATGATACCCGATTTGGCCATCAACATATGATCCTGTAAACCATAACTTTTTTCGAATAAAACGATATCATGAATTATGCTGTCGTTTTTTTCTTTCTTACCCAGTTTAATTACATATCCATCCAGCTTATCATAAAACACACCTTCTTTGATGTCGATGGCTGGCTTAGAGACGATGATATCATATTTTAATGCAGCCAGTTTTAACTGTGTAACCGGAATGATATTGTTTGAAAACAGAAAGGCAAGTCCACTTAAAAAAACCGTTATCACAAATAACGGACGCATAAAACGTAACAAAGGAATACCTGATGCTTTGATGGCCACCAATTCGAAGCTCTCACCAAGGTTGCCGAAAGTCATGATAGAAGAAAATAAAAGTGCCAGTGGTAAAGCCATCGGTACCCAGAAAAGCATAACCAATCCAACCAGTTTCATAACGGTGAAAAAATCAAGTCCTTTACCCACCAGGTCATCAATGTATAACCAAAAGAATTGCATGGTTAATACAAATAATGAAATCGCGAATGCCGCCAGAAAAGGACCAACAAAGGAACGTATGATGAGTATATCTAGTTTCTTAAGCATGGGTGGTTTTAATGGTGATCCAGTTCGTGAATGGTCAATTGTGAATGGTGAGTAGTGAGAGATCAGTAGTGAGTAGTAAGCTATCAGTATAGAATTCTACTCACTATTCACTATTCACCATTCACAACTCAAATCTGACATCTGAGATCTGACATCTGACATCCGACATCCGACATCAGACATCAGACATCAGACATCCGCCATCTGACATCTGCCATCTGAAATCTGAAATCTGAAATCTGAAATCTGCCATCTTATTATCTTTACCAAATGTTGCCTGCAAAATTAACACTTTCGGAAGAGGAAAGGGAATTGATGATGAATGCCCGCTTCATTTTAACAAAGAATGCGGTATTGGAGCAGATGGAAAGCTTTTTTGGGCAGCTTTGTAACAGGTTTCGGGAGCAGGTAGCAAAAGCTGGATTTTCAGATGCTGAATTGTTTATAATAAATCCAAAGATTTCAAAGGGGGAGCAGTATCAGCAACTTCCATGGGTTATGTTAGACTACCCCCGTTTGTTCAGTAAAATGGATACCTGCGCTATCCGTTGTTTTTTCTGGTGGGGACAATACTGGAGTATCACTTTGCAATTGAGTGGCAGGTTTTTATCAGAATACCAACAGGATTTGGTTGGATTTGTAAATGACCGGATAGATGAACCAGATTGGTATGTTTCAGCAGGAGATGATCCCTGGCAGCACGATTTACATAGTGAACACTATCTGCCGATAACAGCTATAACGCAACATTATTGGCAGGAGGAGCGGAGTTATCTTAAACTGGCAAAAAAAATCCCACTGGAAGAGTGGGATCAAATAGTAAGGTTGATGGAAGATAATTTTTCGGCGTTAATAGCCATCCTGAATCATCAGGCTCCCAGGCGATGAAATAATTCTTTCACCTGATATTCCCATAACTGACTTTGGTCTTTGATTTCATTTTTTTCCGCGAAATCTTTAATCACCAGAATAGTTTGATTAGAAATTTCGGTTTTTTCTATCCGAAATTCAAAGTATTCATTCTTTTCCGTGTGAAGCCAGTGAAAACGTATAAACTTATCCTGTTCCTGATCAAGAATAGAAGCTTTATCGGGTGTACCGCCACTCCAGGAAAAACTGTAAACGCCTTCCCACTCATCTACTTTATCAGCAAACCATTCCTGCAAACCGGCAGGTGTTGCCAAAAATTCGAAAAGGATGGTTGGAGAACATCTTACGGGAAACTCTAAGGTAAATAACTGCTTTTTGCTCATTACAATCTCTTTAACTACCGTCAATCGAAGGCTGCAATAATATTAAATAATCCAAACCCTCCAAATGTTTTTTTAATGAACTGAACCGTTTTATGCCAAAGATTTGTGGATATCTGAATCCGATTATTATAACATACTGAATATCAGTGATTTGTATGGAATGTTTTTTTTGATGGAATGGGAAAAATGCTTAAATTGCTGTAAAGACAGGAAGACGCGCGCGCAGGAGAGAATAAATCTAATACCCGGTTTTATCTAACAACCCTAACATACAACCAAAACTGCTTCTACATGAGTATGCGTCAACTCAAAATCACGAAGTCGATTACGAATCGTGAATCACAGAGCCTGGAGAAATACCTGCAGGAAATCGGAAAAGTAGACCTTATCAATCCAGAAGAAGAAGTGCAATTAGCCATGCGCATCCGTCAGGGCGACCAACGGGCCCTGGACAGACTGGTTAAGTCGAACCTGCGTTTTGTGGTTTCTGTTGCCAAACAATACCAGAACCAGGGATTAACCCTACCAGATCTTATCAATGAAGGAAACCTGGGATTAATAAAAGCAGCCTTGCGTTTTGATGAAACAAGGGGGTTTAAATTTATCTCTTATGCCGTTTGGTGGATCAGACAAAGTATTCTACAAGCGCTGGCCGAACAGAGCCGGATAGTGCGATTACCATTGAATAAAGTTGGTTTAACGAACCGTATCAGTAAAGCCTATCAACTGCTTGAACAGGAATATGAGCGGGAGCCAACAGCCCAGGAATTGGCAGATCTCTTAGAACTAAGTATTGAAGAAGTTACGGCTACCATGAGTGTAGGTTTTCGTCATGTTAGCATGGATACTCCCTTATCAGATGGGGAAGACGGCACTTTAATGGATGTTATGGAAAACCCCAATGCCGAACGAACCGACGAAAACCTCGTACACTACGAATCACTTCGGTTAGAGATAGAGCGAAGCCTTAAAACTTTAACGGAGCGGCAGAAAGACGTACTCTGTTATTTTTTCGGGATCGGGGTAGATAACCCGCTCAGTCTGGAAGATATTGGTGAAAGATTTAACCTTACCCGTGAAAGGGTGCGGCAGATAAAAGACAAAGCCATCACCAAACTACGCAGTACCAGCAGGTGCAAACATTTGAAAGTGTATCTCGGGTAAAAAATCCGTACTATATTTGCGCAGCTTAAGTGAACCTGATATTGGTTCACTTTTTTATTGGTGAAAGCCCGAAATAGTGAATTATGTTCCAGAATCTCTCTGAAAGATTAGAATCAGCCTTTAAGAACCTCAAAGGTGAGTCGCGCATTAACGACCTGAATATTGCCAATACGGTAAAAGATATTCGCCGTGCATTGATTGATGCGGATGTGAATTTTAAAATAGCCAAAGAGTTTACCGATAAGGTAAAAGACAAAGCCGTTGGTGAAAAAGTAATCAATGCGATTAGTCCTGGCCAGTTGATGGTAAAAATTGTACAGGATGAACTAACAGAACTAATGGGTGGTTCTGAAGCCCCTTTTAATATTACCGGAAACCCCGCTGTAATTCTTATTGCAGGCTTACAAGGTAGTGGTAAAACCACTTTTACCGGAAAACTTGCGAACTACCTCAAAACAAAAAAAGGAAAATCTCCTTTATTAGTTGCTGCAGATATTTACAGACCTGCCGCCATTGATCAGTTAACGGTTCTTGCAGAGCAGGTTGGAGTTGACATTTATAGCGAGCGTGAAAATAAAGACGCCGTTGCCATCGCATTAAATGCGATCAAAGAGGCGAAAGCAAAGAATAAAAATGTAGTCATCATCGATACTGCCGGTCGTCTTGCAGTAGATGAGGCGATGATGAAAGAAGTTGCTGATATTAAAGCAGCGGTTAATCCTACAGAGATTTTGTTTGTGGTGGATTCCATGACCGGACAGGATGCTGTGAATACCGCAAAAGCATTCAACGACCGACTCGATTTTTCTGGTGTTGTACTGACTAAATTAGATGGCGATACACGCGGTGGTGCTGCACTTTCAATTAAATACACCGTTAACAAACCAATCAAGTTTGTAAGTAGTGGAGAGAAACTCGACACGCTGGATATCTTTTATCCTGAAAGGATGGCACAGCGTATCCTGGGAATGGGTGATATTACTACACTCGTAGAAAAAGCACAGGCCCAGTATGATGAAGTGCAGGCAAAGAAACTGGAGAAGAAAATCAGGAAAAATCAATTCGATTTCCAGGACTTTCTTGATCAGTTACAACAGATAAAGAAAATGGGAAACCTGAAAGACCTGATGGGTATGATACCTGGTGTAGGTAAAGCCATTAAGGATGTAGACATCAATGATGATGCTTTCAAAGGCATAGAAGCCATGATCAGTTCTATGACCCCACATGAAAGGGCCAATCCTGATAGCCTCACGCCAAGTCGCAAGCAAAGAATAGCCAAAGGAAGTGGAAAAGATATAGCCGAGTTAAACGCATTCATGAAACAGTTCGAGCAGATGAAACAGATGATGAAGATGATGAACAATATGCCGATGGGCGGCAGACTTCCTGGGATGCGGAGATAAATTGTTTGTATGGTACAACTATTTTGATTTTACTGGTGTCATACCAGTTCATAAGCATTTATGCGGGTACTGGTTTGTATATTCTCAATAGGTTTTAGTTTATTCTGCCATCAGGTGATTGGACAGACCGCTATTCTTGTTGCGTCAGATGGTAAGTTTTATGATTTTGATATTGTAAATGGTGTTTGTACAGCAAAAGCAAAAACCAATTTCTGTAACCTGAATGTTCCCGGGTACTCGGTTGCCCAGTACAAAAACAAAGTATACTACAATACACCAACAAACGAGTTATACGAAACCGATCTTTTGAACCCAGCTCTTTGTCGCCCTCTTTCCGTTTTTGCATCAGGAAATGCAATGACAGCAGACAAAAATGGCACTTTGTATTGGGTTAACGGTCAAACTTTATACCGTCTTCCAAATGGTTGGACACAACCGGAAATTTTAGGAGCTATGCCTTTCTCAGCAGCCGGCGATCTTGTCTTTTTTGGTGATAAATTATTAATGGCAGCTTCTCCTAATGCAACAGTGAGCAATTTTAGTTTGGTTGAAGTAAATATTAGTTCACCACGCGATAGTAAAGTATTCATGGAAACACCAGGGTACGACTTTTACGGGATTATGAGTATATCAACCGGTTGTAATGAAAATAGATTTTATGGAATTTCCAATAGCCTTGTTGGAACGGGGAGTGATATTGTGGAACTAGACCTTGCGAATAAAATAATTAAAGGAATATTTTGCTCCGTTAATTTTCAGGTGTACGATGCCGCTTCCTATACCGAAACAGGTGAAGTAAAAGGAATCAATATAAATAACATAAGTGTAAAACCTCAATGCGATGGTTCAGGTTTAGGTGAAGTTGGTGTAGCAGCTACCAGTGCTACTGCATCTGCCAATCTTCTTTTTTCTATCAATAATAATACGGCAGTGCCTTCTGGATTGTTCGCCAATCTTTCTGCCGGAACCTATCCTATCAAAATAACCAGTTCGGATGGTTGTACCAAAGACACATTTGCTACTGTTCCATTTATTGATCGCCTGAGAGTTAATATGATTACAACACCCGATACTTGTGGCACTCTAAAAGGTGGTGTAGTTATTAATGGAATAAGTAATCATACCGGATTTCGTTACTCTCTTGAGAATGCTTCTTATGTAGCAGGAAATGTGTTTAATAATCTATCTGCTGGAATCAAATCATTAAAAGTTATTGAAACAAATGGTTGTGAACTGGATACCAGTTTTACCATCGGAAGTTTTCAACCACCTATTCCAATTAGTTCACTGGATATCACCAGTGCGAACTGTACAAATTCAGACGGATCAATTAAGGTTAATTTTAGTGCAGGTGCAACCATTCAGGGAGCCCGAATTAACGGAGGTTCGGTTCAAACGAATTACCAATTTACCAACCTGCCGGCAGGTACACATCAATTACAAGTTTTAACGGCCAGTTGCATTTATGATACTACCATAACAATACCCAGTTTGTCTACAACACCGCCTGTTGTTTCGTATTCGGCCAATGCACCTGATTGCGGGACCAAATCGAATGGTTCTTTACAGATAAATCTTAACGGAACTGTGGGTCCTTATACCTATAGTTTAAATCAATCACCCTATACGAATAATACTTATTATCCCAATCTGGCATCAGGTGTTTATCCCATCACTATAAAAGATGCC
Source organism: uncultured Sediminibacterium sp. (assembly GCA_965650685.1). Classification (GTDB taxonomy): domain Bacteria; phylum Bacteroidota; class Bacteroidia; order Chitinophagales; family Chitinophagaceae; genus Sediminibacterium. Next base: position 2,663 of record CBFGPM010000059.1, on the reverse strand, counting down.
AAGGGGTGTGTTTTTACTGGTAGCGCAACAGTACCTCCATTCGTAGCCCAACCTGTGAACGTACAATGGAATGCAATACCTGCCGACTGCTGGCAGGCAGGTGGTAAACTAACTCTTATAGCCAATGGTTCAGAAGCTCCTTATTTCTATAGAATCAATAATCAGGTATACCAAGCAGGTCGGGAAGCTTCCGGAATAGCTCCGGGTACCTATATCACCCAAATTTTAAATGGGAATAATTGTCCGGTTGATTCCCTTAGCATTACCATTACCACGCAACAATTGCCGGGTGTAGTGTGCGATACCGTTTATGTGCCTACTGGTTTTACCCCCAATGGAGATGGTAAAAATGATGAACTGAGACCAACAGCAGGTTCTGTTATTAACAACTTCATTTTCAGGGTGTTCAACAGATCCGGACAGGTAGTTTTTGAAACAAAAGAAAGTGGAAAGGGGTGGAATGGCCGTTTTAAAGGGATAGATCAGCCTCAGGGTACTTACGTATGGACATTTACCTATATAGGTCCGAATATGCAACAAAAGGTATTCAGGGGAACTACGGTACTGATTAGGTAACAGTATATTAACTTTTCAGTATGGATTAGCTTTGGAAATATAGGTGTAAACACTTATTTTTGCCGCCTGATTCACCCTATTTCTTAACGCCTATAAATTTCTATTTAACATGGCAGTAAAAATGAGATTACAGAGACACGGTAGCAAAAAGCGCCCATTTTACTTCATCGTAGTGGCCGATGGCCGTGCTCCAAGGGATGGTAAGTTTATCCAAAAGATTGGAACTTACAATCCGCTGACTGTTCCCGCAACTATCCAGTTAGACCGTCAAAAAGCCCTGGAATGGTTGAACAAAGGTGCACAACCTACCGATACAGTCCGCCGAATCCTCTCTTTCAAGGGAGTGTTGTACCTGAAGCACCTGTTAAGAGGTGTGAAATTGGGTCTGTTTGATGATGCAACCGCTATGACTAAATTCCAGGCATGGCACAATGAGCATGAAGCAAATATTACCCGTCGTAATGAAGAGCACAGAAAAAATCAGCGTGCAAAAAGAGCTTATACACCAGTTGTAAAAAAGGTGGAAGCTAAAGCTGAAGAAACTGCCGCTCCTGCTGAAGGAACTACAGAAGCTTAATCACGATAAGTTCAACATACTCCTGAAAGCCCCGATAGAACTGTCGGGGCTTTCTTTTTAATGTCAGATATCAGATGTCAGATCGCAGATTTTTACTGCTAAGTATAAATCTGCGATCTGACATCTGACATTCCTAAATTCCTATCTTATTTTTGCACCATGGAATCATACATTCACATAGGCCGTATAGTTGCAAGCTTTGGTTTGAAGGGAGAAGTGATTGTGCAACATGCTTTGGGCAAGAAAACAGCTTTGAAAGATGTAAAAGTGTTATTTGTAGAAGAGCAAAAAGGTTCTTATCTGCCCTATTTTATCGAAAGCTCAAAAGCCAAAGACCAGGATGAAATGTATGTAAAACTCGAAGGCATTAACACCAAAGAATCCGCTGCCAGAATCAGCACCCGAAATGTTTGGTTAAAAGACGCTGATTTCAGAAAGCTGGCAGGTAAGTCGTCCCCAATTTCCTTAATCGGATATACCATTATCACCGACGAAGAGGAGAACCTCGGTCCGGTAGAAGAAGTGATAGAACAACCACACCAGGTACTGCTAAAAGTTTTACTGGAAGGAAATGAAGCACTTATACCCCTTCACGAAGAAACCCTCGACAGCATCAACCACGAAACGAAAACAATTCATGTGGTATTACCGGATGGTTTGCTGGATATATATAGATAGAAGATAGTAGATGTTTGATCTCTGATCTCTGATCTTTGATTTATTAGGTTGGTAATAGCAATTAACGTAATCAAAATTCAAAATTCAAAAATCAAAAATCCTACATCCGACATCAGCCATCAGCGATCAGACATTCCCTTTAGCGCTCGCTCTGCCTGGAGAATATGTCTGTGTTGATGCGCTATATAGAAATTGAAAGTGTCGCCTAGCTTTAGTTTTACCAGTTTTGAGATAGATATCGCACAAGTAGCTTTGCTAAGATCAACTTCTTTTGCAAGTTCCAATAACTGCAATAATTTTTCCTGCTGTTCAATGAATTCAGCTATTACCTTATGGCTTTCTGAATTGGTAGCCGGGTAATGGTTTTTAGGGGATGACATTTTTTTATTTACCATGCCATCATTCCCTGGCATCATTAGTTTGGTGAAATAATTACCTAGCCAACCCGATTTAAACTGGGTTGTTGATCCGTATCCCTTTTCTTTTGCTTTTTTAATGGCTCTTTCCATTTCCGGCAGATAAAAACGACCATAACTGTTCAAGTGCTCAAGACATTGGGTCGCACTCCATTTTTCAGGAGCCGTTTTATAACCAAACTCACTATTTTTCAACATTTGCCACTCACTAATGGCTTTGTCTAAAAATGATTCTGTCTGCTCCTGTAATGAAGATAAAAGCGTTGTAGATGAATAAATAGGCATTTTGCATTGTTTTTATTACTACAAAGCTGAATTAGTTTTATTCAGAAAATCTTGGCGCAGACCAAGATTTTGTAAGAAGGTGAATGGTGAATAATTTTTTAGTCTATAATAGGAATTAATATTTTCAAAAT
>CBFGPM010000058.1:0-16220 GCA_965650685.1 uncultured Sediminibacterium sp. | reverse complement strand
TTCTTCCAACCTGTAATTTGCTTTTGTCGCTGCAGATTTCTTCTGTTTTTAAACCTTTTTCGTCGTACTTGTATTTCCAAACAAAATAGTTATTGCTGCCAAGCGAAAACTGGGTCATCTGAGTTGGTTGGTTGGCAGCATTGTATTCGTAGATAAAATCGGGCAGTAGTTTCTTTAATTTGCTATTATATCTAACAATATCTGTTAACTGCTTATTGGCATTATAGTAATAATAGTAGCTTTCAATTGTTCTGCCATTCTTTTTCCATCTTTCTTCTGCAATACAACCTTGGTCATCTTTAATAAAAGTTACCATGGTGGTATCGAGCCTGTTTTTTATTTTAAGCATACTGGCCGGTGCCCCATATTCATCATAAGTATATTGATGTGTTTCAGCAATCGTGCTATTCATGAAAGTATCAACAGTAGAAAGTGATACCGAAATAATACGTCCTTGTGCATCGTAAGTGTAGTCGGTTTTACTGTTAATATTTTTATGATCGCTTTGGGTTCTCTTCAAAATACCCAGTTCATAAGTATTAACGGTAACTGTCTTTTCCTTGTTTGTTAAAGTGGTAAGTGTAACCTTTTTTCCGTCTCTGCTGATTTCCTGACTCACTGAAAAATCTTCAGTAATAGTATTGTCCGGTTCATAAGAAATGGCTTTAACAGAAGCTATTTTTTGTGCCCGCAGGATTTTATACTGCTCATTTCCCTGACGAATAGAAACGATATCGTTGAAATAGTATTGAGCATTGCCCAAAAAAGGGCCGAGTACAAAACAAAGAGAAACCACTATTTTCTTCATGCCCCAAAAATACTCAAATCCTGCTGTTCATTTTTCAACATTCAGGTAACAGCACTTGCCACTATGGATTAGTTGTGTATTTTTAGTCAAACGTTAACAAGTGTCGCATTTACCAGAAAGAAAGGAGAAAATTTGCTTGAATTGCGGGGCAGCCCTGCATGGCCGTTTTTGTCATTATTGCGGTCAGGAAAATATTGAACCAAAAGATAGTTTTTGGCACCTTGTTACCCATTTTGTGTATGACATCATCCATTTCGATGGAAAATTTTTCAGTACACTTAAATATTTACTGTTCAGGCCGGGGTTTCTTTCGCATGAATACCTGCGGGGACGGAGAGCCGATTATCTTCACCCTATCAGGATGTATGTATTTACATCGGCTTTTTTCTTCCTGATTTTCTTTAGTTTCTATCAGAAAGAAAAGGAAATAGATATAAAAGAAATAAAAGACACGCCAGCTCAGGTGATGAAGAAGCTGGAAAGACAAAAACAGCGGCTGGAAGCGGCTTTGGCCAATCCAACTGCGGTAGTTGCAGCCTCTCAGATAAAAGACAAGCTTGACCAAACATCAGCAGAAATCATTATGCTGAAGCGGGATTCTACTTTGGTAGATTCTGTTAAAAGTTTGCCAGAGGGTGGATTCACTATCATGAGTTTTGATAATAAGATCACTCAAACCTTATCTACGGTAGCTGAATACGATTCTTTACAGGCACTATTACCAGAAAATGAAAGAGATGGTTTCTTTGTTCGGACCATTGAAAGGCAAAACCTCCATTTAAGGAATAAATATAAGGGCGACTCAAAAGCAAGTATGCGGGCCATTACGAACAAGTTCATACACTTATTTCCTCAAATGCTATTTGTTTCTTTGCCGTTGTTTGCCTTGCTTTTACAGTTGTTATATACCAGAAGAAAACAATTCTATTATGTTAACCACATAATTTATTCCATACACCTCTATTGTGCCATTTTTATCATCATTCTCACAGGTTTATGGGTGAATAGTTTATTTACTTGGAGTACTCATAAAGAAAATGATTGGATCAGCGGATTGTTTACCATCGCAGGATTCTTTTATTTATATAAATCAATGCGCAATTTTTATGGACAACGAAGGGGCAAAACAATCTTAAAATATATACTGTTGTTATTTGCATCGATGCTTGTAATGGTATTCCTGTTTTTAGTGTTTTTCCTATTTTCTGCTTTCGCAGTATAATCTGAAATATATTTCCTTATGACGAATTCAGTAGCAGACAGTTTTTTGGCATTGGTGACTATAATGGACGAGCTAAGGGAAAAATGTCCGTGGGACAAAAAGCAAACCATCCACAGCCTTCGTTCTATGACCCTTGAGGAAACGTATGAACTAGTGGATGCTATCGATCAGAATAACTGGCAGGGTATAAAAGAAGAACTGGGTGATATGTTGTTGCATATCCTGTTTTACACCAAAATCGGGTCTGAAGAAAAAGCATTCGAATTACAGGATGTAATTGAAGGAATATCACGTAAATTAATAAACAGACATCCACATATTTATGGAGATGTAAAAGTGGAGAATGATGAGGATGTTAAGCGGAACTGGGAACAAATAAAAATAAAAGAAGGAAAAAAATCTGTTTTGAGTGGTGTTCCGATATCCTTACCTGCCGTTGTTAAGGCAACAAGGATTCAGGAAAAAGCTAAACAAGTCGGATTTGAATGGGATAACCGCGAAGATGTTTGGAAGAAAGTTGAAGAAGAGATGGGGGAGTTGCAGGAAGCGGTAAAGGCAAACGACCAGAAAGAAATACAGGCCGAATTTGGCGATCTTTTGTTTAGTTTGATAAATTATGCACGGTTTTTGCAGGTTGATGCCGAAGCTGCACTTGAGCAGACCAATAAAAAATTCATTCATCGTTTTCAGACCATGGAATCAATGGCAGCCGAACAGGGAAAAAATCTGGGCGACATGACGCTCAACGAAATGGATGCCCTTTGGAACGAGATAAAACGAAAATAACAGACTGTTGATTAAAACACTCAGAAACGCAGCCTATAAACACGGATACCTGGCCATTACAGCGGCCTGGCTTTATACTTTTTCCTTTATTTTCATCAATTACTGGAGTTATAATGCCTCACCGGAAAAGGTGAAAGCTAAGCTCGAGCAACAAATACATAAATACGAAAACAAGTACTTCGATCTGCTGCAGGATACAGCCCAGCTAGGTAAACTAATCGAAGCAACCAATAACGACACAAAAGAGGAAACAACCAAAGAGCCAATTGGCTTATTCATTTATGCATTATCGGAAAATGCAGATCCCACTCTTTTATACTGGAACGCCAATAAATATTATACCGTAAACGACGATCTTTACCGGAAAGATAGCGCATGGTTTTCTGTTAAACGAAACGGTGAATTTGAAATACTTAAAACCAATATTGCTGTTGAAAAAGGGAATTTACTGGTAATAGGCATGATACCAATCAGATGGTCCTATTTTATTGAAAACAAATACCTGCACACTGATTTTGAAGGTTTTGAAGGACTTGATGAGCAATACGAACTGGTTACTGTTTCAGCGGATGATGTGTTACCAATCTATAACCAGGCAGGTAAAAAATTATTCAGCATAAGACTTAAACCTGGAAAGTCATTTATTGCTTACGATAGTGTTACAATTATCTTAAGGGTACTGGCCATTGTATTCCTATTGATATTTTTAAATGCCCTGGCTGTTGAACTTATGGCTGTTCATGGTTTTCGATTTGGATACAGTATGCTGGTAGGGGTGGTCTTATTACTCCGATTAATTGCCTACAAGGTTTCCTTTCCATTTGATTACGGAAAATTACCGCTATACGATCCCTCCATCTATGCCTCAAATATTATACATCCCTCTCTTGGCGATCTGTTAGTAAATGCTATTCTGTTGTTTTGGCTGATAGATGTTTATAAAAGTTATACAGATGGGAAAACATGGTTGCCAAAACCCCTCCCGGTAAAAATCAGGAATTTCGGTACCATTTTTTTACTAACCATAATCGGTTACGCTATTGCGGGAATTGTGCAGAGCCTGGTGCAGGATTCTAAAATTTCAACCGATGTAACCAATTTCTTTAGTCTGGATATCTACAGCGTGGTATGCTTTGTAGTGCTTTGTTTTCTCGTGTTGGGTTTCTTTGGTCTTTCGCAAATTCTCCTGCACCCACTTTTTGAAAGAAAATTTTCATTGCTGGAGCAGGTAGTTGCAACCATATTAAGTGGGTTTCTGTACATGCTCTTGTTTTTCCCGAATAAGGAAATTCCAACCGGATTAATGATCTTATTATGGTTAGTTGGGTTTCTTGTACTGATGCATTTTCGTAAAAAAGACCTTCAACTTCCGCTGCTAAAGTCGACCTTTTTTATTTTTTGGGTCATGTTTTTTACTTTCTCCATTGCAGCCATGGTCCTTTATGAAAATAGGGTAACAGAATTCGCCCAAAGAAAACGGATCGCGGAAAAACTGGCCCTGCAGATCGATCCTTCCGGAGAGAATTTATTGAATATAGCAGCTACAAATTTCGATGACCAGTTTCTGTTACATAATTTTCACCGCTTCCAAAATGAACTGGAGAATAAGTACATCAAAGACAGCCTCATCAACCAAAACTTTTCTGGTTACCTGAATAAATACGATACCAGGATTTATACTTTTGACAGTTTATATCACCCGCTGTATAATGAAGATGCTACAGATTATGCGGCTATAAAGACCATCATCCTAAACCAAGCCAGACCTACTATAATTCAAGGTTTATACAGCTATGATAATACATCGGAGGGTTTTAGTTATCTCTACCAAAAGGAAATAAAGGAAAATAATCAAACCCTTGGGTATCTCTTTGTTATTGCAAAATCGAAAAGATATAAGAGTGAAGCATTGTATCCTGAATTATTTAATCAGGTTCAAAACCTATCATCTGATCTTAATACGAATTATGCTTATGGTATTTATAATAAAGGGAAATTAATCAACCATTTCAATACCTATCATTTCCCATCCCGGCTTAAAAAGAATGAAATTAATCAGTTCGAGTTTACTTACAAAATATCTGGAGAATACAGTGAGCTCTGGTATAATAGTGGAAATGACAAACAGGTAGTAGTAGTTAAACGTAATACATGGGTAGTTGAATTCCTGACCCTTTTTGCCTATTTGTTTTGTTCATTTTTGGCCATCATATTTGTCTTCCACCTGGGTAATCAGTTGCTAAAAGCCAGGTTTAAGTGGGAGGAAATAAAGTTATTGTTCCGGTTTAATATCCGAACACAAATACAGGCCACGATCATTTTTCTTAGTGTGTTTTCATTCCTGGTAATTGGTATTGCCACCATTTCTTTTTTTATTATTCGCTTCAATAGAAGTAATGAAGAAAGACTGTCGAAGTCTATTCAGGTAATGTCGAATGAGATCAATAGTAAAATGAATTCACAGTTCAGCTTTGATGATGTATTAACCTTTAAAAATGTAGGTCTCTCACGTGAATTGGAACAGGATATTGCTGAAATTTCGGACCTGCATAATGTAGATGTAAACTTTTATGATATACATGGTAGCCTGCTTACCTCCACGCAGCCTTATATTTATAACAAACATTTGCTAAGTACGCAAATGGAGCCCAAGGCATACCAGAAGCTTCATTATGAAAGCAGTATTCGTTATATACAATCTGAGAAAGTCGGAGATTTCGAATACCTGAGTATCTACGTCCCATTATCTGACGATGCGGGTGAAAATTATGCATACCTCAATATTCCCTACCTGAATTCTCAAAACGAACTCAATCAGGAGATTTCCGGTTTTTTGGCAACATTAATTAACCTGAACGCATTTATCTTTCTTGTAGCTGGTGCTATTGCATTTTTCCTGACAAATAGAATTACCGCATCTTTTGGATTAATCGGAGACAAAATGCGGCAAATGAATATCGGGAAGAGTAATCAGGAGATTGTATGGACAAGAAATGATGAAATTGGTATGCTGGTAGGAGAGTACAATAAGATGGTTAAAAAGCTTGAGCAAAGTGCGATGGCATTGGCCAGAAGTGAAAGGGAAGGTGCATGGCGTGAAATGGCAAGACAGGTTGCTCACGAGATAAAGAATCCACTTACGCCCATGAAACTGAGTATTCAATATTTACAGAAAGCGATATTAAATGGTTCGCCAGATGTAAAAACACTCACTTCAAACATGGCCTTAACACTGATTGAACAAATTGATCAGTTATCCAAAATAGCCAGTGATTTCTCTCAATTTGCCAATATAGGAAATGCCAGGATGGAAGAAATTGACCTTCGCGAAGTGATAGATTCAGTAACCAGGTTATATGCAACCCATCCTGAACTGGAATTATCATTTGATATGCCGGAAGAACCTGCAATTGTATTGGCCGATCGTATACAAATGAATCGTCTGCTGACCAATCTTTTGCAAAATGCGGTAGAAGCCAACCCGAATAATAACCAAAAAGTTGCTGTCACCTTGAAACTATCACATCAGGATGATAGAATCATTCTTTCTATTCAGGATAATGCGGGAGGGATACCAGCATCTATGCAAGACAATATTTTTACGCCCAATTTCACCACCAAATCATCCGGTACCGGATTAGGATTGGCCATTTGTAAGGGAATTGTAGAAAAAGCCAATGGAACAATCTGGTTCGAAACGACCGAAAACGAAGGAACAACCTTTTTTATATCACTACCAGTCGTTGCATAATTTAGTCTTACCGTTTACTATGTTGTTGCACCAGAAAAGCTTCAAATGCTTCTTTGGAAAAACTGCTAAGGTTATTTTCTTTGGTAAGTCCGGCTTTCTGGGCTACTAGCACCCCAAATCTGCAATCGTCATAACCTTCAATCGAATGTGCATCCGGATCAATAGAGATAAGCACCCCTTTTTCCACTGCTTTATCTATCCAGCGCCAGTCGATATCCAGTCTTCTTGGGTGGGCATTTAATTCAATTACTACATCATTGGCTACGCATGCGTCTATAATCTTTGCATGGTTAACCGGATATCCGTTGCGACTAAGTAATAAACGGCCCGTCATATGGCCCAGAATACTTGTATAAGGGTTTTCAATGGCATTTATAAGGCGCATCATGGCCTTATCTTCCTGCATCTTGAGGTTTGAGTGTATGGAGGCGATTACGAGGTCGAATTCGGCCAGTACTTCATCCGGGTAGTCCAGGCTACCGTCATTAAGTATATCGCTTTCGATACTTTTATAGATTCTGAAGTTGCCAAGCTTGCTGTTTAATTCATCAATCTGTTGATGTTGGGCATAAACACGATCGATATCTAAGCCACTGGCATAAAAAGCCGATTGTGAGTGATCGCTGATTACCAGGTATTCTAGTCCTTTTTCAATGGCAGCATTGGCCATTTCCTCCAAAGTATTACTACCATCGCTCCATTTACTATGACTGTGGATGATACCCCTGATATCTGATTCCTGAATTACCCTTGGTAATCGCTTTGCTACCGCTTTATCAATAATAGTTGGATCTTCTCGTAGGTATGGTGGAATAAAAGGGATACCTGCTGCTTCGAAAATGGCTTCTTCCTGCTTGTAATACTGTTCTGGGTTCCAATTAAACCTGTTTTTCCATGCATTCAGGAATGCTTCACTACAACTTGTATCAAAAAGTTTTTGATAAAGGTGCTGTTCACTGCAGCAATAGAATCCAAGGCTAACATTTTCCTTCGACTTTACAGTTAAGTAGTCATCTGTTTTTGTTATGATTTCAAATTGTTGTGCTACCAGAAAATTTGTGATGGAATCGATAGGGCAGGTGGTTACCCACTGTAAAATTTCAACAATTTCATCCTGTTTTCGATAGGCTCCGGTAGGCAGAAAGCTATTATCGGGAAAATGTTCACGTAGTTTTTTTGTGGCATTAATCGCCAGGCTTTCCATTTGTTGGTATAAATAACTGCCCAATGAGCCAAAATAAAACTCTATCGATTCACGGATATTGTGCTGTGTTTTTTCTCCAAAACCTTTGTAAAGCATCAGCCTGTTTTCATTACAGGCATATAATAATTCACCGAGCGTTTCTATCTCGAGTTCCTTCCAGATCGTGGCAATTTTTTTAGGTCCAAGTCCTTTTATATGCAGCATTTCTAAAATGCCGGCAGGTGTTTTCTGGATATACTCATCCAGTAAGGCGAGTCTTCCGGTTTCCAATTGTTCCAATATTCTTTTACCGGTGCTTTCGCCGATACCTCTTTGTGCGAATATTTTATCAGCAGGGAGGGTAGAGAGTTCAACAGGTAGTTTATCTATCGTGAAAGCCGCGCTGGAATAGGATTTGGCCTTGAATGAGTTGTCTCCATGGATATCCATTAATTTGGAAAGTAGGGAGAAATTTTCGGCAATTGCTTCGTTTGTCATAGCGTAAAATAGAAGAATCGTGAAGTTAGGATAAAAAAAAGTCCCGCCGTAGGCGGGACTCTTAAATCTATTTTAGCTAAAGCTAAACTAAGATTACTTCTTTTTAGCGGCTTTCTTAGGAGCGGCTTTTTTAGCAGCTTTTTTAGGAGCAGCTTTTTTAGCAGCTTTCTTAGGAGCGGCTTTCTTAGCAGCTTTCTTAGGAGCAGCTTTTTTAGCAGCTTTTTTAGGAGCAGCTTTCTTAGCGGCTTTCTTAGGAGCAGCTTTTTTAGGAGCAGCTTTCTTAGCAGCTTTTTTTGCAGTTGCCATGTTTTTTAGATTTAATGGTTAGTAAATAATACATTAAAAATAAAAACTTATTTGTAACTACAAAAAAATTTTTTTATGCGGTCTCAGCTACCTGAGAAACCGAAACGGTAGTTTTATCGTTTTTTCCCTTTCTGAATTCAACGATACCGTCTGTTAATGCGAATAAAGTAAAGTCAGAACCAACACCTACATTCTTACCAGGATGGTAAACAGTTCCTCTCTGACGTACAATAATATTTCCAGCAATAGCAGGCTGGCCACCATATATCTTTACACCGAGACGTTTGCTCTGTGAGTCGCGGCCGTTCTTTACACTACCTTCACCTTTTTTGTGTGCCATGGTTATTTGTTTTTAAACCAGGATCATTTGCGCGATCCGGGCATGTTTTTTACTAAGCGATGCTTTCGATTTTGATACGCGTATAATGCGTTCTGTGACCGTGCTTCTTACGGAAGCCTTTTCTCCTTTTCATTTTAAAGGCGATCACTTTGTCACCCTGTACCAGGTCACTGATGATTTCAGCTTTAACAGTAGCTTTTACACTACCACCTGCTGCAACAGTACCTGCATTGTCAGTAAACAATACATCGGTGAATTCTACTTTGTCTCCGGTTTTACCCTGCAGGTGAGGAACATACAGGCTTTGACCTTCCTGTACCTTAAATTGCTGACCTGCGATTTTTACAACTGCTAACATAGCTATCCAAAATTAGGACGGCAAAGGTAAGGATTAGGGCGCAAATTTTACAAAGAAATTTGAAATAATTCTTATTCACAATAGTGGAAAGCCATATCATCGCTGGTTGTAATGTCTATTTCAAGGGGAAGAAAACCTGATTTATATTATAAAGAGTTGATTATTAAACACTTTTATATAAAACCTTTAGAACCTGAAATAGGTTTTGAGCATAATCATACGCGGCCGGAGCGGATAGCTGCTTTCTAAAAGACTATTCACCAGTAAACTGGTTAACACATACTGGTCTTTGCCTGCCAGATTTAAACAGGATAGCTCTATGTCAGATTTCATTTTCTTAAGCCTGAAAGTAATGGCAGCATCTAAAAATACGGTATGCGGAGCCGGAATATTTTTAGCCTCATTGTAATAATCTTCCATTTTCAACTTGAAAATGAATAAAGAACCAGGTGTAACGTTTAATTCAGCATTTTGCCTTATCTGCCTGAGCTTAAGTTGTTCATTCAATGCACTTCTGGCAATTCCTTTTTGCTGGCTGCTCATCATGGTTACAGTACCCTGATAACTTATATTGGCCCAATTACTGATTTTTGAATTAACCGTTAAAACGAAAGCCCTGGTAATGTTTTCATAGTTCAAACGATTGCCATTTTGAAGCTGAATCGTATTTGCTTTTTGCCAACTGATACCCGCGCCAATGGTTGACCTTAACTTGAATAAATATTTGCTCATGCGGATACTGCTGTTCAGGCTTCTGTTTTCATAATCAAATAAAATTCTTCGGGAAAACTGTACTTCATCATTCAACATTCCATTATTGCTGGAATTGCCTGTATTAATTGTGTAACCAAGATTTGCATTTACAAACATCAGTTTAACAGCATTTCGAAAAGCATAATAAATAGATCCCCCTTTTGATGAATTGGTGGATAGTGTAGCGTCATTCCGGATGAAATTCCGATAGTTCTGTAACAGGTACCCTTCATAGGCCTCATTTACACCCCCTCTGAACCTCATCTCGTACATTGAAAGGGATAGCTCATTATTGGCATTCATTCGCCATAAAGCCCTGAAACTGGGGTTGAATGGCGTGAATTTAATTTCAGCAGCACTTGGCTTGCTTAGCAGTTGCTTGTAATTAAATGTTTGGTAGTTAAATGGAATGTATAAACTTATGTTCCAACTGTTGGTATTCCATTCTGCACCAGTTTCAGTATATAATTTATGGCGATCCCAGTTTAGTCGGTTGTAAAAGCTGTCTGGCGTATCCTTGATACTGCCGTTCGACTGAATTGTTTGTAGTGCCGATTGCATTTTAACTGACTGCCAGCTATATCCAATTTTTGTACTGAAAGCAAAATTACCTGCCTTACGGCGATAGGACAGGAAATTATCTATATAAAATACGGGTTCATTTGCCCGCTGAATCAGTTGTGCGTAAGGAACATTATTATTGAGTAAATTATTATATAACCCCGGCCCAATCATTAATTCCTGCGGATTGGTTCGATTGCTGATAAAGGATCCGATTTCTAATACATGTTTTCCTCTTAGCACTTTATTGTATCGGAAATCATTACTGAATGTGCTACTATTTAGATGCAGTTGCTGACTTAGCAATGGTTGGGTATTTGTTTCCATGCCCGCATAACCATTGGTAATGGCATTTTCAATCAATAATGTGTTGTTCAGGAAATAACGTTTGTTATTAATATTCAGGTTCACCTGTGTTACGTAAGTGCTTGGCCGGTTCTTGTTTTCTTGGTATTCACTGTAACGTATAGTGTCGCCAGGTAGGAAATAAGTAGCATTATACCTGTAAGACTGGTTCCTTTGATCATGCAGGAAATAGCCATTTAACCGGATGGTAGCATCTGGCGATAAACGAACCATTTTATTGATGTTCAGTAACCCGTTATTGTTAAAAAGAAATCGCATTTTATTTAAATCCGGGTTTCCTGCGGTAGCAGTTGACAATAATCCTGGACTAATATTGTTATCGCTGTTTCTGAAGGCAGAAAAACCAGTAGTATGAGAACTGAGGTCGGTTTGAAGATCAACGCCGGTATTGTTGTACTTATAGTAGTTGATAAACTTGATTTCTTTTTTGAAAAGCATCAGGTTTATAGCACCATTAACCGCGGAGGGAGTGCCGGCAGCCAGGTTCCCGTCGCCAATTAATTTGGCCCTGCTCTTGTCTTTTAAAACCAGGTTCATTGCTGGACTACTGCTGGGTATGACTCCCTTTAATGATTTTATATCCTGATGATTTTCCAGCACCTCTACTTTACTAACCATTTCGGAGGGGATGGTTCTGGTAGCAATATTGTAACGTCCGTCAAGTAAATCATCCCCGTCAATGTATAAATGCGTAATGGGTTTTCCGAGATAAGTTATTTTGCCCGATTCATCCATTTCAACACCGGGTAGTTTTTTTATCACATCACCAATAACACGGTCGCTCTTATCAGCAAAAGATGATACGTCATAGTGTAAAGTATCTCCTTCAAGTCGTACAAGCGGTTTTTTGTTTTTTACCGTTACTGTAGGTAGTTCACTCACTGTTGTTTCCAAAACAAAAGCAAATGTTTCCTCTGCCCTGGTAACCTTAACCTGTTGTTTTTTAAAATTGATGGCAGATACATTCAGCAAAAAACTGTCTGGTTGAAAGGTACCATTAAACTGTAATGTAAATGATCCGGTATTATTGGTAATGCCAAATGCCAGAATGATTGGCTTTCCATTCTTAGTAAGTGTTACACTTGCTGAAGACAAAGGTTTCTTTGCAGCGTCCTTAACCGTGCCCGTAAGTTTTATTTGAGAAAACGCCTTTGTAGACAATACAAGTGAAACAATAACTATACTGTAAATAATCGTAAGTCTCAATGCTTAATTTTCTTTTTCCAGCTTATTATTAAATACAGTTTTTTTCACATTCGCAGCAGGGTTAATAGGCCTGCCTGAAACAGTTATATTGCCCATACTACTCATACCCGGAGGGGGCGGAGGTGCATTGGCACGCATAAAACCCTGCGGGTCTGCTTCAAAAGCAGCTTTCACCTTTAAATATTCACTCAGTGAAACCTGGGTTGCTTTGTTGGGTAATTCAACCGTTGCTGTAGATGCTTCACTGCTCATCCTTTCAAATTCAAAAAAAACTTCTCCTGCATTATCACTTGCTTCAAGAATTAAGCCTGGCAGGTTGTTGAGTTTCCATGGACCAAGGCTATAAGGTAATTCTGGGGCAAACCAAGCAGCATAATCACGCCCCTTCACACGGCCAGTGGCTTTCTGACAGGCAATACCTGCTATTTCTTTTGTTTCACCGGTAATGGTCCATTGCGTTTGTTTTGCCGACTCATCTACGAGGTATTCTGTAACAAAAATGCGGTTACTGGATAATAATTGGTTTTTGGCTAGAATGGTATACTGAGCATTCGATAAATCAGTAGGTGCTCCTGCTATGCTGATTGTCCCAGCACTGATCATACCTCCGGAAAAGTTTCCCGGATTCGCTTTATACATAGAGTCTATTTTATAGCTCGAATAACTCTTATATGCACTCATCTTTTCACCGATCATTAAAATCATTTCATTTTCAGTGAATTCAGTTCTGGAAGTCGTGTCATTCATGAACCTAAACTTGTAAACTATCCGCACTTTAACCGGGTCAGGTTTTTGAGCATACATTAAATGCACAGAACATACAGTAACAAGTAAAAAAAAGAAGATTTTTTGTCGCATTAGAGTGAGGTATAATTAAATAAAAAATGTTGTATTAATAATCAAATGTGTATTAAAATGCCTGAAAATGTGGGGGGATAAACAAGGATTTAATTACACAACTAAAACTATAGATATTGCTAATATAAGTGATTATTTAATATGATGTAAACAATCAAAAAAATTAAGTACCTGTTTTTAAATTTTAAAAACAATGGCAAACCCCCAACTTCTGTCTATTTTTGTTGAATTGGTCTTAAAGGCCACCTGTACTATGAACCTGAAATCTTTACTGGCAAAACCATTTGCCCAATATATATATAAACAGATCAAAAGAAACAGTGTCCATGCTCTTGAAGACCAGGAACTTATTCTGAAGCAATTGCTAAAAACCGGCAGGGGTACACAATTTGGAAAGGAGCATGGTTTGCATGAAGTTGAAAATCATGCCGGATTTGCTCAGGCTGTACCTATTCGCGACTATGAGGCTTTTAAACCTTATATAGAACAGATTAAACAGGGCAAGGAAAATATACTTTGGAAAGGCAAACCCATCTATTTTGCCAAAACAAGTGGTACCACCAGCGGAGTAAAATATATACCCATTACCAAAGACTCTATTCCCAATCATATCAATACAGCCAGAAACGCATTACTCTGCTATATGGCTGAAACCGGTAATACTGCATTTGCCGGGGGTAAAATGATTTTCTTAAGTGGTTCACCGGTATTGGAAAGAGTTGGCGGAATTCCAACCGGACGTTTAAGCGGCATCGTAAACCACCACGTGCCAAGCTATCTCCGCGCCAACCAATTACCCGGCTACGAAACCAATTGTATTGAAGACTGGGAAACCAAACTCGATAAAATTGTTGAAGAAACCATTCAAAAAGATATGACCCTCATCAGCGGCATACCACCATGGATGCAGATGTATTTCGACAGACTGATAGAAAAAAGCGGTAAAAAGGTTGGAGAGCTCTTTCCAAATTTTAGTTTAATGGTACAAGGTGGCGTAAACTTCGAACCCTATCGCGCTAAATTATTTGAAAGTATCGGAAGAAAAGTTGACAGTATTGAATTATTTCCTGCCAGCGAAGGCTTCTTTGCATTCCAGGACAAACAAGATGGGGAAGGATTATTACTGAATACAAACAGCGGTATTTATTATGAATTTGTACCAGCCGCAGAAATCTTCAATGAACATCCAACAAGATTAAGTTTGAAAGATGTAAAGGTTGGCGAAAACTATGCCCTCATCATTAATAATAATGCTGGTCTATGGGGGTACAATATTGGTGATACTATTAAATTTATCAGCACAGATCCATATAGAATTATTGTTAGTGGCAGAACCAAACATTTTATATCCGCATTCGGTGAACATGTTATAGGAGAGGAAGTGGAATTTGCCTTATTAAAAGCTGCTGAAGAAACCAATGCTCATATAACCGAATTTACCGTAGCACCTATGATTCAACAGGGACAAGGAAAAAGCTACCATGAATGGTTTATTGAGTTTGAAAAAGAACCGGATAATTTCAACACATTCATACAAAAAACGGAAGAAAACCTGCGTAATAAAAATGTATATTATGACGACCTGATTCGTGGAAATATACTCCAAACACTACAAGTACGCCGTGTTCGCAAAAACGGATTTATCGATTATATGCGTTCTATTGGAAAACTTGGCGGACAAAACAAAGTGCCCAGGCTGAGTAACGATAGAAAACTTGCCGACGCTTTATCGGCCTTTATTACAGAATAAAAATGCAAAAGAAGTTATTCTAAAAAGAGATCCAATTGCTCATCCGTAACCTGCAATTTGCTTCCTTTAGCTGAAAGCTTTTCTTTTAATTTGTTTCTTGCCTGAGCGTTATATTTTATAGCTTGAAGGTAAAGGTCTAATACTAGTCTGGTTATAATTAATAATAACGCAGCAACCATTGCGCCGTCTTTGAAAAAGAAGAAAAATCCTGCAAGTATTGCAACCAGTTGTTGTATAAAAATCCGAATATAGGGTTGCATGAAAAGCATATTCACCGTGTATTTGTGATACCTGCCTGTAACGAAAAAATTTCTAAATGTATAACCAATATTGGCTAATGCAATCGACGCAAATGCCAATTGCATATCAGTCTGAGATAATAGAAATTTATAATTGCCGAAAACATTGAACGCGTCCGACGATAAGCCAGGCAAACTCTTACCTACCGCAGAAAAAATAAAAACCGACTGCACAAAAATGAAAAAGAAATAATGAACAAGGAAGAATGGAATAATGCCATAGCCATTAATCTGTCTGGGATCTTTTGAAGCAACATGATTATTTTGAGCCTCACCATATTTTAATACATACCAAAGCTTAAACAGGTGAATGATACCAATAATGATGGTTTCGAAAACATAAGCAAATACAATAATTACCGGTCTCCAGCCAAAAAAGAATAAACCCGCCAACATCAGCAAACTGTTGGCCCAGATAAATAAATTACGACCAGTCGGCAAAAAGTATTTATAAATTGATGGTTCCAATTAATAAGTTATGGTAGTAAGATATTGCATATTTATGAAATTAAGAAAGTGTGTATTGTTTGGAAGAACTGGTTGGGCAAAATTAGCTGCGAGCTTCTAGCCTCTAGCTGCTAGCTTTAATTGGTGCTTGTTTTAGGATTTCTGCTATTATTTTAATAAATGGCAGGGCTTGCGAATTTGTTTTGTAAAAATCCTATTTAAATAAAAATTTAATTATAATATTTAAGCTTGTGGATGGTTTAATTAATAGCCCAAAAAAACTAGTAGCTAGCAGCTAGAGGCTAGAAGCTGTTTTCCCCCGGAAATCAATACGTAAAAACCCTCGCCAAATATCACGATACTCCTTTTTTTGGCATAAATTGTGTAACTATGCCCGCATCTTTGGGAATGAAATTATGAATCAAAAAAGGATTGCCATATTTGGCTCTACAGGATCTATAGGTACCCAGGCATTGGACGTGATTGCGGCTAATCCAGACCTTTTTACAGCGGAAATATTAACTGCTCAAACCAATGATGCATTACTGATTAAACAGGCTTTGACTTTTAATCCGAATGTAGTGGTGATTGGAGATGAAAAAAAATATACCACTGTAAAAGAAGCACTTGCTCATACTGATGTCAAAGTATTTGCAGGTGAAAAAGCATTAGTGGAAGCTGATGGAGATTTCGATAAAGCAATACAAATCCTTAGAGAAAAAGGACAA
>CBFGPM010000057.1:0-18195 GCA_965650685.1 uncultured Sediminibacterium sp. | reverse complement strand
AGATCTTGAAAATCATGAAAATCCGTGTTCTATTAAGTTAATAGCAGTATACTCGAAACAAGCACCCATCAAGGCTTGTAGCTTGCGGCTTGCAGCCTGAAGCTAATATCTAGTTACCCCCGGAGTAGCGATAGGATAAAATCCATCTGCATTAGGTACTACAGGAGGCATGGCATCCCATGCATAAGTTTGAGGTGATAAATTCAATCCTGAATTAATGGCCTTGTCCCAGGTAATTACCTGACCACTATAAGTAGCCATACGACCAAGAATGGAAGTCATGGTGCTTTTAGCACCGTTTTCTGCATCATGGAATTTGTATTCACCTTTAGCGATGGCAGCAAATAGTTCATCATGTTCGGTCTGGTATGGATTATTCTCCGTTTTTTTATCAAACTCATACAATACTTTTCCTTTGCCATCGGTAATATTCGCTTTACCAAATGCGATCCTTCCTTTTGTGCCGATTAATAATTCATCAACACGACTCATAGTGCCAGGAATATGTCTGCACTGGCTATTTAGTATGGTTCCGTCAGCATATTCAAATTCTACAAAATGGTGGTCGAAGATTTCACCATGGTCTTTTCCTTTGCGCACCTGTCTGCCACCCATTCCCTGTGCTTTAACAGGGTAGCCATCCTTGAACCAGTTAATCACATCCAGGTTATGTATATGTTGCTCGGCAATATGATCGCCACAAAGCCATACAAAATAATACCAGTTACGCATTTGGTATTCCATTTCTGTTTGTCCGGCTTTACGAGGTCTTACCCATACACCATCATTGTTCCACCATGCTTGGGCGGAAGTAATATCACCAATCATATCTTTTCGGGAAAACAATTCACGGTAAGAGTTTTGGTAACGTCTTTGTAATCCAACCACTACATTCAATTTCTTTTGTTTTGCGATGGCAGCGCTTGCCAGCACTTTCTGAACCCCGGCAGGATCTGTCGCTACCGGTTTTTCCATGAACACGTGTTTGTTCTGCTTAATGGCTTCTTCAAAATGTATAGGACGGAAACCAGGAGGAGTTGTTAGAATAACTACATCCGCTAATGGGATAGCTTTAGCATAAGCATCGAAACCAGCAAACCTTCTTTCTTCCGGTACATCAATTCTTTTTTTGGCTTCTTCTGTTAATTCATCAGACATAAGATTTTGGTAACACTTGTCTACATTGTCCTTAAACGCATCGGCCATAGCAACCAGCTTAACGTTTTGTTTACTCATTAATGCCTGCATGGCTGCACCAGTGCCGCGACCACCGCAACCAATCAATGCTACTTTAATTACATCATCTGCGCCGGAAAAATAATTGGCTTTGGATAATAGAGGAGCAGCAATTAATCCACCTGCAAGTAAAGAGGATTGTTTCATGAAATCCCTGCGGGATTTTTGACTGGCATCGTTGTTCATGGTGAGTAGTTTTAAGGATTATATACCAAGATAGGAAGTGAAAAATTGATTGATTTCTTCCGCTGAGGGTTGTTTTAATGGTCTTACAATTCGGAACCCTACGGTTCTTGCATCCGTAAGCCACCATTTACTTTTAGGAATTTGAGGATCCCTTCTGTTCCAGGACGGAGCTGATTGATACCGCCTTGTAATACTTAAGTCAGTAGCAGATTCAGTAAAACCACCGCCACGCAAAACCTTTGGATAGCGACTGCTGTTAGGCGCAACCACCGGATCTTTTTTTTGTATGGTTTCATACCGCTTTTCTTCATAGTGATCTAATGTCCATTCTAAAACATTGCCAAGCATATCATATAAACCCCAGGCATTGGGCTTTTTTTCTCCAACCTTATGAAACTTGTCGCCACTGTTTTTTTCATACCAGGCATAGTTCTCTATTTGTGAACTATCGTCCCCGAAATAATACCTTGTTGTGGTACCTGCCCTGCAGGCATATTCCCATTCTGCCTCAGTTGGTAATCGATAAAAGATACCAGTTTGCTGATATAACCATCTGCAATACATCAGGGCAGCATGTTGCGACATACTATTGGCAGGATATCCGCCTTCTTTTCCCATGCCCCAACTGAAATCAATGTACTGTGGACTTGGACGTGTTATTGCATCTACATCTGAGTTTTGGCTAGTTTTTTCATCTTTCAGGAAAACATCAAATTCATCCCGGGTTACTTCATAGGCAGACATCCAGAATGCTGAAATATGAATTTTTTGTTGGGGACCTTCATTTGTATTGCTGCTCTTATCGGATGGCTGGCTTCCAATGATAAAATCACCCGCTTTAACAGGAACCATTTTAAACCGGAAAGCACTACCCGGAATTTCCTGCTCGTATGTGTTGAAAGCTGGTTGTCCTATCAAGGAAGAAGTTAGGATCGATACAACAATCAACAAGCCAATTTTTTTCACGCGCAATACATTATTTAGGATAGGGAAGATAATTTTTTATCAAAAGAGCCAGACATTTTTGGGTGAATTTATTTCCAGTAACGGTAAAAATTTTTAGAAGCGTGGGTGATTACCCGCCCATTCGATACTTCTGTGATTAAAATAGCCGCTTTCATAAATTTAACCAGCTTTAAGGCTTCCTTTATTGATAAGATACTGCATGCGGTAGCCAGCCAGTCTGCATCCTCTCCTGAACCAGCTATCACCGTTACATTTCTTGGGGTTTGTATGCCATAGCCAGTCCGCGGATCTATGATGTGGGAGTATTTTTTCCCTTCATGCTCAAAATATTGATAGATGCTTCCTGATGTTGCAATGGCCTTGTATTCCAGCGTAAGTTTTTTTTGAAATAATTGATCGGTAGTCTCTGGTAGCACAATTCCTATTTGCCAGCCCTTTGTTCCTTCAGGAGCTTCGCCAACTGCTATATCTCCGCCGGCATCAATCATTACCTGTCTGATACCTTTTGAATAAAAGAATTCGAGTAGCTGATTCGCCATGAATCCTTTACCAATTCCGCCAAAGTCGATCGACATACCCGTTTTTTTTATCCATACAGTACTTTTTACTCTATCTATATAAACAAGTCCAAAATTCACCAGCTTTTTCTTTTCTTCAATCTCTGTAGTTGGAAATATATTTTCTTTCCTTGCTTTACGCCATAGCTTACTCAATGGTCCGATACTGGCATCAAAAGCACCCCTGCTATGGTGATTTGCCATTCCAGCATGCCACATGAGTCTGAGTAGGAGTGGAGACACAGTGATTGGCTCTGCTGAACCCGATGAACTGTTTAATCTGCTAAGCTCACTGCTTGTATCGTAATCGCTGATGATGGCATTAATGCTATCCGTTAGTGCATATGCTTGTTTTGCCAGCTTAGCTGCTTTTGCAGAATCGTCACACATCATTATAATGCGTAGGGGAGATCCCATCTTCTCGGCTTCAAAAACATATTTCTTTAATTGAGCATTAACTGAATTAGTGGTACAGATGAGCAGTAGGAAAAAAATAAAGAAGGGTAAAAATCTAGGGCAGTTTTTTCTCATGTTGGTAGCCTGCAATTTGATTAAAGTTCTGATTTTTTATTGATTAATATATTACTAAAAGCCGGTCAATAAAAAAAGCCATCTGTATTTGCAGATGGCTTCTCGTATTTAATTCAACACCGATCTTTATGGTTTGCCAGTATTAGAATTGTTGATTGATGGTATAAATTTTATTCTAGCATTGGTATAACTATCTTGCAACCCCAGGCACTACTGCCAGACTCTCATTTCCTGTTTCGTTAACCGATTGAACGGCATAGAAATAGTTGTCTTTGGAGAAAGGTAAATTATAACTGGTATCAGTAGTAAAAAACTTCTTTTGCCAAACCGGACTGGTTGTTTCTCTTACAAGCACATAATATCCTTTTGTTTTACCCGTTTTCGGAGCTTTCCAACTGATCGAACTGTAGTTGGTAAGTCTTCCAGCTTGGATCTTAACATCTTCTGGCATTGCTGGTGCTTTTGATAAGTTGGCAAGGTTACTGAGATTCATGGCAGTATTCTTACGCAGGTATTCAAAATCCATAAACTCAGGAAGGTCGCCGTACTGGATACCATTTTCAACACGAACATTCTGGTGCTGATGATAATAATTTTCATTCATTTCTGTAAAACGAACTGCAGCATACCCCTGTTCAATAAATGAAGTATGGTCACCACCACGAAGGAAACGGTCATTTCTATAAATCATTACTACTTCCAGATTGTCCACATAACGTTCGCCAATCTCTTTTGCATATCGTGCCAGTTGACGTGCTTTTCCATCATTCTCTAAACCTAATTGACGGATATTACGAATATTCTTTTCTGTTTCATAAGCAGGAATTCCTTCACTAAAAACACGTATACGGGTATTATCAATAATATTTGTTTCACTGGTATTATTACTACCCATGATATCATTATTCAGCACCGCTTCAATATTCCAGCCCTCGGTTTTTGCTTTGGTAGCCATGAATTTTGCACCTAATAAACCTTGTTCTTCGCCACTCACGGCTACAAAGATGATCGTTGCCGGAAAACTGCGCTGGCTCATAACCCTTGCACTTTCAATAACGGCGGCAGTTCCGCTGCCATCATCATTAGCACCAGGTGCATCACCTACACGATCCAGAACACTGGAGCGCATATTGTCGAGGTGACCACTAATCACAAAAATTCTTTTATCAGCCGTATCGGTTCCTTTCAGAATGGCCATTACATTACCTAACAGAATGGTGGTATCAACCCTGCCGCCTTTCTGAAGAGTAGTAGTATCAATATAAGCGGTTAACCTGCCATTCGATTTTTTAGCGAATTCATTAAACTTTTGCAGTACCCAGTTTCTTGCTGCACCAATACCCCTGTTAGGGTCTGATTGTGTACTCAGGGTATTTCTGGTACCGAAACTTACAAGTTTGTAGATATAGGATTTCAGTGAATCGGCATTTACTTCTTTCACCATTTTCTCAATCTCAGGGTCACGTTGTATAATGGTTTGAGCCTGTGTAGTAGTTGTAAGGGCTACAAAACCAGTAACAATAAATAAGCGTAATATATTTTTCATAATGCAGAATTGGGTATTAAATCTATGAATAACATGGCTCATTACCATTTGTTTAGTGGATGAGTCGGTAAAAGAGGTGTTCGTTAGGGTGAAAATGTCTTAAACATATCTCTGCGTAAACTCCCTGTCCTCTTGTTCTCTGCGGTGCCTTTCCTATCGTTACCTTGAAGAAGGAAAGGCACCGCAGAGAACAAGAGATAACAGCGTTTACGCAGAGGAGTTAGTAATTGTATTTATCCTTCCATCTTTCTTTGAGGAATTTGCGGAGTTCCTGTTCTCTCGCGTTATTGCCCGGCTCATAAAACTTGGTTCCGGCTATTTTATCGGGTAAATATTCCTGCGGAATAAAATTACCTTCTCCCATATGTGAGTATTGATACCCTTTTCCATAATTCATGTTTTTCATGAGTTGGGTAGGGGCATTGCGAATATGCATGGGAACAGGCAGATCCCCCTGCTTTTGAACTGTAGCAATGGCCATATCAATTGCAACATAAGCTGCATTACTTTTAGGGGAAGAAGCGAGATAGGTGGCGCATTGTGAAAGAATGATCCGGCTTTCCGGGTAACCAATTTTATTTACCGCATCAAAACTGGCATTGGCCAATAGTAGTGCATTAGGATTAGCATTACCAATATCTTCACTCGCAAAGATCACCATTCTTCGAGCTATAAATTTCACATCCTCTCCTCCTTCAATCATCCTTGCGAGCCAATAAACTGCACCGTTGGGATCACTGCCACGCATACTTTTGATAAAGGCAGATATAATATCGTAATGCTGCTCACCCTGTTTATCGTAAAGCGCAACTTTCTTTTGCGCTACTTCCATTACCAGTGAATCGGTTATACGAATATCTTTTGTGTTTTGTTTGAGGCTGGCTGTTTGTACCACAAGCTCAAATAAGTTCAATAATTTTCTGGCATCACCTCCGGAAATATTGATCAGGGCGGCAGTTTCTGCCAGTTCAATTTTATAAGCTTGTAACAAGCTGTCTTTGGAGGCAACCTCCTGTAACAACCTGATGAGATCCGCATCTTGTAAAGCTTTCAACACATATACCTGACACCTGCTTAATAAGGCACTGTTAACTTCAAAAGACGGGTTTTCAGTAGTTGCTCCAATAAGTGTAATGATTCCTTTTTCAACAGCGCCTAATAGTGCGTCCTGCTGGCCTTTGTTGAAGCGATGAATTTCATCTATGAATAATACAGCACCCGGACGATGTTTCGCTTCTTCAATAACTTCCCTTACATCTTTTACTCCACTGCTGATGGCACTGAGTTGAAAATAGGGAGCAGCTAGAGTATGGGCTATAATATTGGCGATAGTCGTTTTACCAACACCTGGCGGGCCCCACAAAAGCATGGAGGGTATCCTTCCATTTTCAATGGAAGTTCTCAAAATACTTCCTTTGCCTGTCAGGTGTTCCTGTCCAACAAGGTCGTCCAATACTACCGGACGCATTCTTTCTGCTAATGGAGCTGCCGTATTCACTATTGAAAATTACGAAAAAGAAATGAGGCTATTGTTGTGCGGGAGGCATAAACAAGTGTGCGAATTTTTTTAACATACTCAATCCAAGTATCACATGGGTTAGTATAATCACACTTGTTACAAGCATAAAACCTGCTACACCTTTCAGCATGGAAACCAGTAAATCCGGATCCATACCTTTTGGCAAATTAGGCTGAGAATCGATCATTTGAGTAACAAGATCGTTTAAAGCTACCGGACCAAGGGATAATATGCCTATTGAGTTCACCAAAAACATTGAACCCAATGCCAGACTAACATATGCATTTACTTTAACCCAATCTTTAAGTGAGGGCTTACACCTTGCATTACGTTCGATGCCTGATCTTAGAAATTTCAGGGATGAAAAAGTATAGATTACAATACCCGCAAACAGAAACAGCATTAACCACATGGCTGGATTAGCCATAGCCGGAATAAGCAGCAGTAAATCCAGCAATCCAAAAAAGCAGGCAATCGGAACCAGTACATAAGTGAGTATTCGAAATATTTTAAGAGCCAGCATAGCGTTATTGTTGTTGCCCCGCAAATGTATCAATTATAATGGCTGGTACCTGTGTATTTTGTTGTTCTAAATAAACATCATTCAACTCTTCAAATTTGGCTCCGTCTTCATAACCTACGGAAACATATACAGATAAAGATTGTTGGGCCGGTCCTTTAAAAGTGCCTTTTACCGGGCTGCAATCATTAAAATTGCGACCTACGGCAAGCTTTACGTGATGCTGTGTAACCACTACATTATTTGTTGGGTCAACACCCAGCCAGCCATATGCGGGTACATAGGCTTCTACCCAGGCATGGGTTGCACCTTCACCGCGCATGCCATTTTTATTGGGGCAGATATATCCGCTGACATACCGGGCTGGTATATTCATTCTTCGCAATATCTCCAGCATTACATGGGCGAAATCCTGACAAACACCTGCTTTTTTCTCCAAAATCTCATCCACACTAGATTCAATCGTAGTAATACCTTTTATATAGGTGAAATGAGTATACACAAACTCGCAACAATCTTTGATGATCATTGCTACCTGCTTGTCCTGATGAAAAATAGCAGCAGCATAACGTTGTATTTCCGCTTCAGCAAGAATGGGCGTTGCAGTGCTTAGTGATAATAAGTGCATATCCTGTTCGGCAACAGTAGGTAAACTGTCTGGTAAACTGCCAGGAATTGCTTTTGTTATCCAATCAGCCGTTTTGATTTTTAACCTGCTGTCGATGATCAACTCTTTATGTGGGGGTAGCAGGTTAAAACTTCCTTTCTTGTTGTTCCAGTAATCATAGGAAATAAAAACTTCGGGATTGCCGGTGATAAAAATATCGTGTTGTAATATTTCCTGGTGCGCATCAACATAAGGATATATCTTGATTTCATTCACACTCTCTTTTACAGGCCTGTCGTATTGGTATTTGGTGATATGTTGAATCGTGAAAATGGGCATGAATAAATTACTTTATGCGTACGAAAAATAGAGCTGACCAAACTGTCTGGTAAACTCATTTAAATGTTGCCTTACCTGTAACAGAAAATTGTCAAGTCCTGCTTCTGCTACAGCCTCCAGATCAGAATACCTAACGTAACTATTAGTTCTTCCAAAAGATCGTGTAATGGCAGCACTCCCTTCAATTGGATTTGAGATCGCAATATCCGATAAATATTTATGCGCACGTTCTAAAGCATAATATAAAGACCTCGGAAAATGTTTGTCGAATAAAACCTGTTTGGCAACATTATAATTATGGTGTTGGTTGCTGTAATTTTTCAGGTGATGTTCGTAGCCGGATAAGGCGAGTAATAATCCACGCCAGAAAAGAATATCCTCTTCCTGCTGTAAATTATAGTTTGTTTTTTTGAAGAAATTATAGGTGAATTCAACCGTTAACAAACATCTTTCTGTGTATTTACCGAGGTTCATATAGTTCCATCCCTGCCCCCTGGGCATGGTGCTGTCTGTGATGCCACAAAACTGATCACTTTGGTTAATAAAGGAATCTATTACGAGTATTGCATCTTTACCCTTCAGTTTTTCCTGTGTGGAAGGATGGTTGATCAGGTGGTATATCAAGTTGATTTGTTCCCAAACTTCTTTGGTAATCTGATCCTGCACGCCTCTTGCATTTTCGCGTGCACGGGTAAGGATCACTTTTAGGGAATTCTGGTTACTGGTGTCGAGCAGTAAATATTTTAGTGCAGCGGCATTGTCTTTTTTTAAGATATTGATTTCATCGGGAGGTAAACTGGTAAATATTTCTAATGCTGGTTGCCATGTTATCGCACTTGTTTGAACTTTATCGAATGAAAGGATATAACTGGTTTTAAGCAGTCGAAGCAAGCCATCTGCTCTTTCCATATATCTGTGGAACCAGTATAAAGAATCTGCTATTCTACTAAGCATTTTATTTCAAAATTGACTTTATAAATAATTTTATCACGACCTAATCATTTTCGGGTATATCTACTACCCAGGTATCTTTACTACCACCTCCCTGCGAAGAATTGACCACCAGTGATCCTTCACGAAGCGCAACGCGGGTAAGTCCACCAGCGACTATTTCTATGCCGTTAGGAGAACACAATGCATAAGGACGAAGATCAACATGTCTTGCGCGTAATTTACCGTCAATCAAACAGGGTACGGTAGATAATTGTATGATGGGCTGTGCAATAAAATTTCTTGGGTTAAGCAGTATAGCGGCTTTTGCTTTTTCAAGTT
The DNA here is from genome assembly GCA_965650685.1 of uncultured Sediminibacterium sp. Taxonomy (GTDB): domain Bacteria; phylum Bacteroidota; class Bacteroidia; order Chitinophagales; family Chitinophagaceae; genus Sediminibacterium. The sequence continues at coordinate 8,916 of CBFGPM010000057.1, read as the reverse complement.
CAGCTTCACTTGCTTTATTACCCATAACCATACCATAACCGCCCGATTGGTTGGTTTCCTTAATGACCATTTGATCCATGTTCGCGAAAACATATTGTCTTTCCTCTTCATTTTTTAATTGATAGGTAGGTACATTAGGTATGATGGGTTCTTCATTCAGGTAATAACGTATCATAGCAGGCACATAGGCATAAACTGCTTTATCATCAGCGACGCCATTACCCAGGGCATTCACGATCGCTACATTGCCTTTCCTGTAAGCACTCATCAACCCGGGTACTCCCAATGCACTGTCTGGCCTGAATACAAGTGGATCAAGGTATTCATCATCAATTCTCCGGTAAATGACATCAACCTGTCGGAGTCCTCCGGTAGTTTTCATATAAACCTTGTGGTTATCGACCAGCAGGTCCCTTCCCTCTACTAATTGAATGCCCATTTGTCGGGCCAGGAATGTATGTTCAAAATAGGCGGAGTTAAAAACCCCGGGTGTAAGTAATACAACCATAGGGTTGTCTACTTTTCTGGGCGACATGGCAATCAGGTTGTCATGCAGCAAAAGGGGGTAATTATTAATCATCCGAACATTACTCTGCGCCAGTAAATCGGGGAATAATCTTTTGGTGACTTCCCTGTTTTCAAGCATATAAGAAACACCTGAAGGCGTACGCAGGTTATCTTCCAGGATATAAAAACTACCATCTGCTCCGCGAATCAGGTCAATGCCGGCTATATGCACATAGATATCATGTGGTACATTAATGCCAAAAACTTCTCTGGTAAAATGGGGACAGGAAGCAATAAGCGATGCAGGGATGATACCATCTTTTAATATCTGCTGTTCATGGTAAATATCTTTCAGGAATAAATTGAGTGCCTTTAAGCGCTGTTTTATACCTGTTTCAATTTGCTCCCATTCTTTATTGGTGATTACTCTTGGGATGATATCATAAGGAAAGATTCTTTCGATACCCTCATTGTCGCTGTATACGGTAAACGTAATACCCTGACTCATAAAAAGTTCAGCGGCCATTTTATCTTTTTGCTCGAGTTCGGTTAAGCTTAAGCTGCTGATTTCATGGCAAATTGAGTGATAAGGTAGTCGTACGGCATCCATTTCCTTCATCTCATCCCAGGATCCCGGTCTGGTTTGGTATTGCTTGAATAAGTCTTCATGCATAGGCAGTTATTTGTCAGGTATAAACAAAAAAAGTTGCATTCCCTACAATGGGGAAGCAACCTAGTTGAAGATACAGAAATAAAATGGGGTCTCCAAAAGCGAGGGGATTAATGTCTGATGTCCGATGTCGGATTTGAGGAGGGCACTTTTGGAAAGTTTTAGAACTTTCCAAAAGTTTGAGTTTAGGCGGGTTCACAATTTAGTTAGTTGCTCCGGTGGCGTTTGTTTAGCCACAGATTCACAGATTAATCATTTATAATCTGTGAATCTGTGGCTTATATAAATCAACCTTAATTTTTCAGATCCAGTTTAATTTGTAACTCGTCAAATTGTGGTACATCAATGCTGCTTGGCGTCTGGCATCACACAGGGTTCAAATTAGGGTCTAAAAAACAGATACATAACTTTCTTAGGTATATTCCAAATTGTTGTATTTTTATTCTATGAATAAGACCGCACTGTATAAGGGTTGCCTTGAACCGATTATCCTGCAAATGCTTAAAGAAAATGGGAGAATGTATGGATACCAGATTACCCAGCAGGCCAAGGAGATAACCAAGGGACATTTATCGATAACTGAAGGGGCTTTGTATCCGCTATTACATAGGTTAGAAGAAGAGGGCTTACTTGAAACGGAAATAGAATCGGTAGGAAATAGAATGCGTAAATATTATTCATTGACAAAAGCGGGCAAAAAACAAACGGTGCAGGTTCAATCAGAGTTACAATCTTTTTTAGATAACCTGACCTTGATTTTTCAACCTAAAACTGTATAATGATGTTGTCTGACGAGCATATAAAAGAGCTATACGCTTATTGTGAGCGAAAGAGAATTGTGTATTATGATTTACAGGTAGAGATAGTAGACCATGTTGCCAATGCAATAGAGGAAAAAATGAGTAATGACCCTTCCATCTCATTTAAAGAAGCTTTGGAAGAAGTGCATCGCTCCTTTGGTATTTTTGGCCTGAGGGAAATGGTAGAGGAGAAAACAAATGCAATGCACAAGCAATATGGAAAAATGAGTAGAAAACTTTTCTGGTCTTATTTTACTATGCCCAAAATTATATTTACTGTTTTTCTTGTAGTTGTAGCAATTAGCATAGAACGGTTATTACCTGAAACTGTTTTACCTTATATGGTATTGGTAATAGGATTGATAATGGTTTTTTATATTTTCTGGTTCGAATTTGCCAAACGTAAATACAGGAAACAGCGGCTGAAAAAATTAATGATGACCGATACCCAATTTTTTGAGTATAGTTTTTTCCCTTTCTATTTTATGATGCACATGTTTATAAGAGCTAATGAGAAAGGATTTTTATATTTTATCGATAAGGAGGTTGTGCATATATATGATTATTATTTTGTGATGCTGATATTCATTATCTATACCATCTCAATGTTAGTGCGTAAAGAAATGTTGGTTCATGTAAATGATACTGCAAAAAAGCAATATCCCGCTGTGTTTGCACAATAAAATAAGCGCAGATTCACAGATTGTGATTTTTGGATGTCAGATGGCAGATGTCAGATTTGATGTTGGTACTTTTGGAAAGTTCTTAAACCTTCAAAAAGTTTGAGTTTAGCGGGGTGAGATTTATTAAGCCACAGATTCACAGATTAATCGTTTATAATCTGTGGCTTAATAAAATCAACCTTAATTTTTCAGATCCAGTTTTATTTGTAGTTCATCGAATTGTTGTGCATCAATAGTGCTTGGCGCATCTAACATCACATCTCTGCCACTGTTATTTTTAGGGAAAGCGATAAAGTCTCGGATGCTTTCACTTCCACCTAAGATGGCACAAAGGCGATCGAAGCCATAAGCAATACCACCATGAGGTGGAGCTCCGTATTCAAATGCACCCAGTAAGAAACCGAATTTATGTTGTGCTTCTTCTTCACTCATACCCAGTGCTGCAAACATTTTCTCCTGTAACTCACGCTGATAAATACGGATAGAACCACCACCAATTTCATTACCATTCAACACCATATCATAGGCATTAGCTTTGATATTGGAATAGGGGTGTTCAAGGTATTTATCTGCATTTTCAATAACAGGATTGTTATTGATCATCGTAGCAATCTGATCAGGCTTAGGAGAAGTGAATGGATGGTGACGAGCTACCCATCTGTTTCCTTCTTCATCGTATTCAAATAAAGGGAAATCGAGCACCCATAATAATTTAAACTCATCGTCTTTGCGCATGCCCAGTCTTCTACCCATTTCAAGGCGTAATTCACTGGTAGCTTTCCTGGTTCTTTCTTCTCTTCCTGCGAGAATCAATACCAGATCGCCTGCTTTAGCACCGGCGGCATCTGCAATGGCTTTGAGTTTATCTTCGGTATAAAATTTGTCTACACTGCTTTTATAAGTACCGTCTGCATTGCATTTGATGTATACCAATCCCTGCATACCAATCTGTGGTCTTTTTACCCATTCGGTTAGCTCATCGGTTTGTTTACGGGTATATTCACTACAGCCTGGTGCTGCAATAGCCAATACGGTTTCTGCATTATCAAATACCCCAAAACCTGCGCCATTGATCAGTTCTCCGGTAGCATTTATTTTACCACCTTTCAGGAAAGCAGATTTCAGGTTGGCGATCTGCATGCCAAAACGGATATCTGGTTTATCATTACCATAGATCCACATGGCATCTTCCCAGCTCATGCGTTCTACTTTTTCTGTATAGTCGATATTTTTTACATCCTTGAATATACGTTTCACCATTCCTTCAAACATGTTCAAGATATCTTCCTGTTCTACAAAAGCCATTTCACAGTCTATCTGAGTAAACTCTGGCTGACGATCAGCACGAAGGTCTTCATCCCTGAAACATTTTACCACCTGGTAATAACGGTCGTATCCACTTACCATCAACAATTGTTTAAAGGTTTGTGGTGATTGAGGTAGGGCATAAAACTGTCCTGGATTCATTCTGGAAGGAACCACAAAATCTCTTGCACCTTCCGGGGTAGATTTAATCAGGAAAGGAGTTTCGATATCCATGAAATTATTTTCATGCAAATAATTTCTTGCAGAACGGTTTACTGCATAACGCAGTTCCAGGTTTTTCTTAATGGCATTCCTGCGCAGATCCAGGAAGCGGTATTTCATGCGAAGATCGTCGCCACCGTCGGTATCATCCTGTATGGTAAATGGTGGTACGGCAGATTTATTCAATATGGTAAAACTGCTGATATTAATTTCAATATCACCGGTAGGAATATTCGGATTCTTATTGCTACGTTCAGCAACAACACCTACAGCCTGCAGAACGAATTCGCGGCCTAATGGTTGTGCATCAAGTTCTGCATTCAATTCTTCTCCAAATAATAACTGCGTAATACCATAGCGGTCACGAAGGTCAACAAAAGTAATTGCGCCAAATTTTCGAACGGTTTGTACCCAACCGGCAAGGGTAACATTTTTCCCTGCGTCACCGGCCCTTAACTCTCCACATGTGTGTGTACGGAACATAAGAAATCTTTGATTTTTTGATTTGATGATCTGTGATTTGCAAAATGCGTTGTAAGGCATTCTTTTTCTACTGGCTCAAACAGAATCATTCACTGAACAAGGTCGCAAATATACTTTAAAAGGGGGAAGCCGCGCATATGGAAGTCTTGAAAAAACAGCGGTTTTATCTCATCTTTGTTGCATGCAGGCAACCAGAACACGTACGGCCCACCGGATAGCGGTGGCTATTTTCTTTTTTATGGCAGGTTTATGTTTCGCCAGTTGGGCCAGTCGGATACCCGATATCAAACTTAAATTGGGGCTGAGTGATGCTGGTTTAGGAGCAGTATTACTAGCCTTGCCTTCCGGTCTTATGCTGAGTTTGCCTTTATCGGGTTGGGCAGTAACCCGCTTTAGCAGTAAAACCATGATAACGATTGCTGCAGTTCTTTATCCGCTTATGCTGATACTGATAGGTGCAGTAACCTCCAGTTGGCAGCTCGCCGCGGTATTATTTTGTTTCGGTGTTTTTGGCAACATGTATAATATTTCGGCCAATACACAGGCAGTTGGGGTAGAGTTTTTATACCAACGATCTATCATGGCAACTTTCCACGGAATCTGGAGCCTGGCTGGTTTTTCAGGTGCAGCTATCGGTACATTCCTGATTGCCCAAGGCATTAATCCTTTGTATCATTTCATCATAATCTGTATTTCCTCATTGATAGTAGTGCTTATTGCACAGAGATATATTCTGCCAAATGATACCAAACCTGAAAATAAACAACCCATTTTTGCCCGACCAGATGCTACAATTCTTAAACTTGGTCTGATAGCATTTGGGTGTCTGGTATGTGAAGGAACCATGTTTGATTGGAGTGGTGTATACTTTCAGAAAGTAGTAGAAGCGCCAAAAGAAATGGTTACCCTCGGCTATACCGTTTTTATGGCTACAATGGCAACGGGTCGTTTCCTTGGCGATAGACTGGTAACCCGTTTTGGAATTCAAAGGATGTTGCAGGTTAGTGGTATTGTGATTAGTAGTGGTCTGGCGGTAGCCGTATTATTTCCCACAATTGTATTCGCAACTACTGGTTTTTTTCTGGTTGGACTAGGTGTATCTTCCGTTGTACCTCTGGTATATAGCACTGCGGGTAAATCTAAAACTATGGCGCCGGGCGTTGCACTGGCAGCAGTTTCTACCATTGGCTTTCTGGGTTTTTTGATAGGTCCCCCCCTGATAGGTTTTATTGCTGAACTAGCTGGGCTAAGATGGTCTTTTACCATCATTGCAATTATCGGATTTTCCACAACTATTACCGCAACGGTTATGAAATGGGAACGTTAATTAAAATGTAAAAGCCGATAAAAAACAGACAAAATCAAATTCTGGTAAAAGAATTGAATTAGCTGTAGTGTAAGCAATTCATTCACCCTGAAAATGATTTTGTATGAAAAAACTGCTACTCTTAACTACACTTATTGTTTTTTTCACCAGTTGTACCAAATCGGTTGTTGATATTAGTCCAAGAACCATCTCCGGTACATGGGTAGTAACAGATGCTGCACGCAGCGATGGATATGGCTGGCAGTATTTCCGCTCTGGCTTAGAAGAGGGAGTATTCGATTTTTACCGTGATGGTAGTGCCGAATACGATGATGGTTATAACCTGATGCGTGGATCATGGCATATCCGCACGGTAATTGGAGGTTATTACGATCAATACGGCAATTACTACGATCGTTCACATGATATATGGGAAGTAAATGTGTACGATAGATATACTGGTGCATCTGTTGACATGTACTTTGATGATATAGCCGTGTACAGCAATAGAATTGTTGCAACGAGTTATGATGGAAGATATATTACGAGGTATACGTTTAGGAGGGTATAGCCGCTAGCTGTTAGCTTCTGGCTTCTAGCTGATGGTGCCAGAAAATGGGATTTGACATTTATTGAAAATACTCAAATCTTCAATTCACTAGCAGCTAGAAGCTGGCAGCTGGCAGCTGCTCCTTCTATCTCCTCACCATACCCGCAACCGACAAGGTGATTGTTTTTTTATTCAAGGATAAAGTCGATTGCTTTTTCTGTTGCTTAGGATTGTTAAAACAAATTAATAATAATGCTGCACCGGCAATCGCCACTACAAAAGGTTTCATCTTAGTTATGGTTGTATAGTTTTTTTAAATGGATACAAGACTCCCTTACCGTCGCTGACGGCACCATTGGGTACTGATCATCATGTATAAGCGTATAGCTGTAGCTAATGCTTACATTAGATTCATCAGTGTTCTTTTCCGGAAATGGTGAACGGGAAAGTTTAGAAGATGAGAACTTCTGGTGGTTTCACGCGCTGACGGAAACGGGCAAACAGAAATTCAGTGTGGTGGTTCATATTACATGGGAGCGAGGCTCCATTTACTTTGATACAGTAAAGATATATGGAGGCTAAATATGCAGGAATATTAACCGGGATAAACGGTATCAGGACTTTCACAAGCGGTAAAGTACCTGTTATGAACGGCAAAATGAGTGCGTTGGCGGCAATATAGCTTGTTCAGCGGTTTATTTGCTACATAGTTTCATTTTCTTCCCTATGTTTAGGTCGCCAGATCAGGTAGTAGAATCCTAGTATGATTACACCAATCCCAAAAGGGATCAAAGCAAGGTGTTTATACGTATAATTATTCCAGAAAATCAATTCATCAAATCCAAGGAATTCACTAATCATCCAATATGAATTCGCGCTGATCCAAACAGCTATGGCCAGATTATGACAAAGTTCAGAGACCATTTTTCTGGTACGCCAACTAATCACAATGGCAATAGTTAGCGTAGGTACAATCATCGTAATACCAAGCACTTTAAATCCGAGGCACCAGGCAATATCTTTGAATAACCAAAAAACAATATGCAGGTTTTCCATTTTCCGATATTTCAATGGAATACTGTACTGTGGATTAGGTTTGGCTGACATGAGTGAGTGTTAGGTGTTAGGTATTAGGGGTTAGCCTTTAGCTGTTAGCAATTAGGTTATGTATATTGGATTGTGAAGGTAAAATCGAAAACACTTTCGACTTTATTCTTCCTAATACCTAACACCTAATACCTAACCCCTAATAGCTTCTCCAACCACAATATTAACTTTTTTCCCGACTTAAAATTTTACGGAAACGCTGAACATCTGCCGCGGGCATGATAGGTTTGTTTTGTGCCAGGTAATTGGAAAATTGATGTGCAAAATAGGGCGCCAGTGAACAGCCTTTTGTACCCATTCCATTGAATACCCCCACTGTAGTATGTACAGGATGCATACCCACAAACGGTCTTCGCTCCATATTGGCGGGTCTTTCAGAAGCAATATGATCTACAATATTGTAGGGTAGTTTTAGCCAGTGCTGCAATTGCATATCAACTTTTTGTCTGAAATCGGGGGATGGATTGGTATCCGTAAAATCCCATTCATAAGTAGAGCCAATCCACCATAAATTGTCTTTCCAGGGAACAAGGTTAATGCCTTGCTTGTAAATATTGGTTGCAGGTAAATCATTGATCTCTGCTATAATTGCCTGTCCCTTATTGGGGGCATAGGGTAACATTTGGAAATAAGGATTCTGAAATCCTGCAGCCCCTTCGCAACAAATAATGGCATCGGCCTTAATGCCTTTGAAAGTTATTCCTCTTTCAGAAACAATACAATCATTCCAATCGAAGGTATCTTCCATCAAGGCATTTTCTTCTTTCAAACGTTTTCGCCATCCGTGCATCAATGTATGCAGGTCGATAAGCCAGCATGGATTGATTTCACCCGCACCAAAACTGAAATTAAATAACCGGGAAAGTTCATCTAACTGTTCAGGTATACGCAAATAGGTCGTTTCTTCCGGTAACCGCTCCTTAAAAGCCAGCATCATTTGAGGGGTAGGATGGAAGTCTAGGATATTACACTGGCGAATCAGTGAAGCTCCAAGTTCCTTTTCCAATTCCTGGTAAGCAGCCACAGCAAAGGGCATGATAGTATCAATCTCCCAGGTACGCACAATCCTTCTACCCGTAACCGGATTGATCACACCGCTCGCTACTTTCGATGCAGTGTATGGTTTGTCTTCATCTACCACCATCACCGTCTTCCCCGCACGCAAAAGATTCCAACTCAACATTGTTCCGCAAATGCCTTGTCCGATGATGAGATAGTCGATGGTCATGATGTCAGATGTCAGATGTCAGATGTCAGATGTCAGATGTCAGATGTCAGATGTC
>CBFGPM010000056.1:0-19911 GCA_965650685.1 uncultured Sediminibacterium sp. | reverse complement strand
ATACTACTAACAGCAAGCCCTTCCTGGAAGAACCAGCGTATTGGTATGGTTACCAATGAAGCGGCTACTACCAGATTACTGGAGCCTTCCAGACAGGCATTGATTAATGCTGGTTTTAATATAAAAGTTTTATTTGCGCCTGAACATGGGCTTGATGTGCGGGGAGCAGATGGGCATCCGGTTAAAGACGGAAATGATGCTTTAACAGGACTACCGGTGATCAGTTTATATGGAGAACGACTTGCACCTGAACCATCTCATCTTGCAGAAATAGATATTTTATTATTTGATGTTCCTGATATCGGAAGCCGGTTTTATACTTACCTGTGGACCCTTTCTCATATTATTGAGACCTGTGCAACTGCTCATAAAAAATTAGTTATACTCGATCGACCCAATCCGGTATCGGGTATTATGCAGCTTTGTGAAGGACCAATGCTTACGGAAGACAACAGCTCCTTTATCGGAAGATGGCCAATGCCTGTAAGACATAGCTGTACAATGGGTGAACTGGCGCTGTATTTTAATACAAGCAGAAACATTCATGCTGATATTGAAGTGATCGGTTGTAAAGGCTGGCAAAGAGAAATGTTTCAACCAGCATGGGGTATTCCTTTTGTACCTACTTCTCCTGCCATTCAAAGTTTTCAGTCGATGCTTTTATATCCGGGACTTTGTCTGTTGGAAGCCACCAACATCAGTGAAGGTCGGGGAACTCCTTTTAGTTTTGAAGCAGCAGGCACTCCATGGTTACAGGCAGATGTACTGGCAGATATGCTCAATAATATGTCTGGGGGTGAAATGAATGCTACCCCTATTCAATTCACACCCGAACACAGCAAGTTTAAGGATCAGTTGTGTAAGGGGGTTCATTTAGAAGTAGATGACCAATCATGCTTTAATGCTGTAATGACAGGAATGATCTTGATTAAGCTCATCAAAAGTTTACACCCTTCTCAGTTTCAATGGGCCACTTATCCAACAAGCGTTAACCCAACCGGGAAAGGACATCTCGATAAATTACTCGGCATTTCAAACAGCGAAGCCATATTCGACCTGCCCATCCCTGCCTTCATTGCAGCCATCACTAAATACTGTCGTTGCAAAGAATGGGAAGAGGAGGTTAGGGAGTATTTATTGTACTAGCGATGAGGGGTTAGGGGTTAGGTGTTAGGGATTAGGGATTAGGAGAAAGAAATATTAATTTTAAAACTAGTTATTAATTAATACCTAGCACCTAATACCTAACACCTCACACCTCACACAAATCCCTCACCACCACACTTGCTGCTACACAGCCGAATATTGCGGGCATATAGCTGATGGTTCCGATGATAGATTTTTTGGGATAGGCTTTTTCTGTTTCAATGATTCTGGACTGGTCTACTTTTTCCGCGCTGAAAACCACTTTAAGTCCTTTATAAATACCCAGTTCGTGTAAACGTTTACGCACATACCTGGCAAGATTACATTGGTGGGTTTTGGATATATCTGTAACGACTACCTGAGAGGGATCTACTTTACCTCCAGCACCCAAGGAAGAAACGATGGGGATATTCCTGTCTTTGCAAGCTTTGATAAAATATACTTTGGGTGAAAGTGTATCAATACAATCCACTGCATAATCAAAATTTCCCTGGTCGAGTATTTCATTGGTACGTTCATCACGAATAAATTCTGTGAGTACCGTTAGATCCAGATCTGGGTTAATATCTTTTAGTCTTGCTGCCATCACTTCAGCTTTCAGTTTACCAGCCACGGAATGAAGTGCGGGTATTTGTCTGTTACAGTTACTCAGGTCAACGGTATCAGCATCCACGATGGTCATTTTACCTACCCCTGCCCGGGCTATCATTTCTGCACAAATGCCTCCCACACCACCCAATCCCACTACCAACACATTTTTGGTTCGTAGTTTTTCGATTGGTTCATCACCCAATAAGAGTTGGGTACGGCTCATCCAATATGGAATCATGTTTGATTATTTGATTTGGTGATCTTTGATTTCGATTTGCTTATCTTACTGTCTGAATACAAAAATGTAGTTCCTATGCGGTTAAATAAAATATTTGTGCTGGTTTTCTTGCTCTTATCGTTTTTTGAGGCATCTACCCAAACACCACAGGTAAATATATTAGCCTCAGGCAAAAGGGTTAGTTTTCGTGGCTTAAGCGTGGTGAATGACCAGGTATTTTGGGCCAGTGGAAGCAACGGTACGGTTGTAAGATCATTAGACGGAGGTAAAACACTAGAATGGATCACTGTTCCCGGTTATGAGAAAAGGGATTTCAGGGATATAGAAGCCATTGATGCAGAAACCGCTGTTATAATTGGTATCGCAGAGCCTGCCGTTATACTTAAAACAAAAGATGGGGGGAAAAGCTGGAACAAAGTTTTTGAGGACACAACAAAAGGTATGTTTCTCGATGCTATGGATATGCATATAGATTCTGCTCAAATAAAATTAAATGAGCAGGCCAAAAAAAATAATAAAGCGCCTGTCGATAAACTTAATACAACGGCCTCTCCTACCCGATTCCCCAATACAACGCATACGCTGATTGTAGTAGGTGATCCAATACAGGGAAAATTATTTGTGGCACTTTCATTTGATGCAGGTGATAGTTGGAATGTAATGCCTCAACCAAGTGGCAATGATGATGTGCGCTATGTACCGGATACAGAAGCCATGTTTGCATCCAGCGGCACCAATGTAAAACTGGCAGACTGGGGCGATTATGCTCCGATATTATTGGTTACCGGTGGATCAAAAGCAAGGTTAAAAGATCTTTTGACAAATAATTTCAACGATTCATTACCCATGATGCAAGGTGGTACATCAACCGGAGCAAACTCAATTGCAACGTATGATGCAGAAAAAACTGCGGTTATTGTTGGAGGAGATTTTGCCAAAGATAGTATTGGCAGAGAAAATTGCGTGCTTGTTTCATTCAAATCAGGACGCCCTGTTTATTCATTACCAACTACTATGCCTCATGGATACAGGTCTTGCGTTGTATACCTGAATGCTAATAAACTTGTAGCATGTGGCACTTCCGGCATTGATATATCTAATGATGGCGGCAATAACTGGCAATTGATTTCGAAGGAGAGTTTTCATGTGGTACAGAAAGCAAGAAATGGCAATGCCATTTTTATGGCTGGCGGCGGTGGACGAATAGCCAGACTTATACTTCCTTAAAAGTTAAAAAAACAATAATGCGCAAAAACTTTTAAACCCGTTTAAAAGATGGAGGTCTTATGTTTAATTAAACCACTTAAACATGAAAAAAGCCATCCTCATTTGCACTAGCGCATTATTTAGCATAGCAGTGTTTCAACAGGAATCAATTGCACAAGACGTACCCAGCGCAAAACAAAAACTCAAACATCGCGGTGATAGTTTAAGTCCGGAACAAAAAGCAAAACTTGCTGAATTCAGGAAAGAACGTGGTCAGCGTATGTCGCCCGAAAAAAGAAAAGAATTAAAAGCCCGTTACGACAGTCTTTCCCCAGAACAAAAAAAGCAACAGCGTGAGCAATTACGCAAGCGAATGGATAATATGACGCCAGAGCAAAAAGCACTGGTAAAGGAAAAGATGAAACAGCGTGCCGACAGTTTATCACCTCAACAGAAAAAGGCATTCAGACGCCGGATCAGAGAAGTGAAAAAAGATACGGAATAAGGTATGGATAGATGGAAGGGGTGCTATAATGGCACCCCTTATTTTTTAAACGCAAAATAAACAGCGCCAAGAATACAGATAAAGCTTAACAGGTATTTTGTTTGAAACGGTTCTTTAAGATAAAAAACAGCAAAAACCGTAAATACAAGCAGCGTTATAATTTCCTGGGTAATCTTTAATTGAAAGCCACTAAAGCCATTGGCATATCCTGCCCTGTTGGCCGGCACCATTAAACAATATTCAAAAAAAGCGATGCCCCAGCTAATGGCAATGGCTTTCCATAATGGTACACCCTGGTGTTTGAGATGTCCGTACCAGGCAAAAGTCATAAAGACATTAGATGCCAGCAATAATAAAATGGTTCTTAACATATAAGTTTCAATTGTAGTTTGACAGTCATACCTGCAATATCAGCAGGAAAAATTAAGGTTTGATTGCCAGAATGCCACACAAAATTAAAGCAGCACGGATATTGTACTCATTAACCCAGTAAATAGTGTGTATGAAAAAGTATCAGGCAATAATAAAATTTCAGTTGGATGATGAATTTATGACACTGCTGCCACCGCACCGGACTTACGTAAATTACCTGTTTAATAAGGGCATTATCGATAGTTATGCGGTGAGTATGGAAAGTCAGACCTGCTGGATCACGTTAAATACTGATTCAAAAGAGGAAACAGATAAAATATTGGCAAAATCGCCGATATATCGGTATTGGACATACCATATCGAAGAATTATATGTTTATGATAGCCAGCATTATCGTTTACCCGCCCCTCAACTGAATTAATTTATAAAAAAATAGAAACTTTTTTTGGCAGTAATGTTTCAGACCCTATTTTTGCACTCCCAACAAAACGGGAGCATAGCTCAGTTGGTTTAGAGCATCTGCCTTACAAGCAGAGGGTCCGCGGTTCGAACCCGTGTGCTCCCACAGAGAAAAAAGACTTACAACCATGTTGTAGGTCTTTTTTAGTTAACTGGTATACCACCTTTATCAAGTAAAAATTATCTTTATCCCATGAGTTTTTTTGAAAACAATGAGGCCTCACGACCCTGGGAATCGCAGGAAGAAGATATTGCGGTGGATCAGACCACTCCTTTCAACCTTATTGTTTGGAACGATGAAGTGAACACTTTTGAATGGGTTATTGAAACACTGATGGAAGTTTGTGGACACTCACACGAACAGGCCGAACAATCGGCTATCATCATACATTTCAAAGGAAAATCTACTGTTAAAACCGGCGACTACGATACACTAAAACCCATGTGCGATGCGATTACCGATCGTGGCATCGGAGCGACGATTGAAACAGAAAAATAAGGAATAAGAAACAGCGGAATGTGAAAGTATTTTCCACTCCCCTTTCTGATTCCATATTTCTTATTCCTTATTTCTTATTTCTTCCCTTATGTCTTTACACGCCCTCGACTCCCGCATCTGGTTTCCCCCTGTTACTGAAGCAATGGAAGATGGCTTACTGGCGATAGGCGGAGATGTTTCTGTTGAGCGGTTATTGCTGGCTTATCGCAAAGGCATTTTTCCCTGGTATGATGACAGCAGTATTCCGTTGTGGTGGAGTCCAGATCCGAGATTTGTTCTTGAGCCCGAAGAATTGAAAGTCAGCAAAAGCATGATGCAGGTAATACGGAAAGGACATTTTAATTTTCGCACCAACAGTAATTTTGCAGCAGTTATCCGTTCCTGCAAGTCATTACAACGCAAGGGACAGGAAGGCACATGGATCACCGACGAACTGGAATCTTCTTTTATTCAACTGCATAAAATGGGGATTGCGCATTCCGCTGAAACCTGGATGAACAATGAATTAGTAGGCGGTCTGTACGGCATCAGAATGGGACCTTTCTTCTTTGGCGAGAGCATGTTCAGCAAAGAAAGCAATGCCAGCAAATTTGCGTTTATCCAGTATGTCCAACAATTAAAAAGAGAAGGCGTAATACTCATCGATTGCCAGGTACACACAACGCACCTCGAAAGCCTCGGCGCAAAAATGATCCCGAGAAAGCAGTTTACGAAAATGCTTGAAGAAAATCTTTGATCTTTGATTTTATGATCATTGATTTTTTGAATTTTGAATTTTAAATTTTGAATTTTGAATCAAAGATCAAAAATCTAACTCCTATACCCATACATCAACTGCACATCACGTACAATTCTTTCCATGTCGAAATCTTTGCCGGAAGGGTCATAGTTTTGTTTGAGGTTGCTGCCGAAAATTACGGCAATGGTTTGCCAGAAAGCCGCATTAAAACCTCCTTTATATTCCTGTATTATTTCGTAACAGTTATTACCGGTTTGACGGTAGATCAATTTCATCAATACTTTGCCCTGGTAAACAGATAGTTTTGTAAGCTTATCGGCAAACTCTTTTTTCAGGTCTTTTTCCCTCGACTTGATAATTGCCCTTCTTGCTTTTTTATCGGTTACATTTTCCAGTTTTACATTTATTTCATTCATCACGCGACTGGCAGCAATGGCGTATGGGTAGGTAACATATACGGCATTGCGTAACCTTGTCCACTCTTCCCAGTGACGTTTCCATTTACCAGTTAATTTGCCGATTACTTCTACAGGAGGAAGAATGCTCTCAGGAATCGTATCACCCTCAGGCGTAATAAATGCATATACTTTTACGGTATCATAAAGCCCGCGGGTTTGGGCATTTACGGCTTTAGTGAAACATAAAGCACAGGCTAATACCAGGAAGATGATGATATGTTTGCCAGGGAATTGCACTACTTAAATATAGAACTAGTTCTGCTAATTAATGCTGCCTTGGTGAAAAAGTAACCCGGTGGCTTGTTCGCTTTTAACAATTCATTGGAAGGATAGACCATAGACCATGGACCATGGACTATGGTCTATGGACTATTGTCTGATGCCGCAATCAGGAGACTGGCTTCAATTTATTCTTTGCTTGTCTGTTTCGCTGAACAATCGACATAACGAGGCCGGTTGTCATAATTAATATACCTAACCACAAAATATTAATCATCGGAAACTCATACACTTTCAGGGTAATAAGGTCGGTTATTGCACCGCTTTCTTTGATACCGATTTCAAGCAGACCCTTTTTATCGTCTTTTACTTTATTGAATTGAAGTATAAGACTTTGAGATGTAACTGTATCTGGTATAGGTTTAAAATCTGTACCGCTAATCACTATACCTGGGTTGGCTGCATACCTGCGTCCGTCTTTCGACAATACACTTATATCAAGGAATAATCCGGTTTCATCCTTTCCATATTTTCCAGCCTGTTCCGGCGGATTTACGTTTGCCTTATTCAGTACAATCAAACCATTACTATAAAACAGGGTATCCCCTACTTTAATATCACGGTTTACAAATTGGGTAGTATCACTACCATTATTTTCCTGGAAAGAAGTGATGTAGGCAAAGATGTCTTTATGCCAGTAATGCTTAGCAGCCGGGTTGGCAGCAAAGCCTTCCATGCCCTTATTATTCTTAATTACATCCGGGTAAAGACTAAATGTTTCTGATCCGTTTTTCGCTTTGAAGGTGATTTCAAAATAACGTTTCCTGTCACGCTCATTGATGGTATCTTTTGTATAAGTTACCATATACCTCCCCATATCGGTTGCCACCCCCTTGAAGAGGGTAATATTTTCAGCCGGGTTACCGGCAGGATTACCCCTATCCTTTGCATCTTCCTGGCGCAAAGGGGTAACACCTGTAGTATTCCAACTCAATACCGTTTTCTTGGCAGATGAAATCAAAATACCAACCAGCACCATACCAAAACCAATATGCGCAACCGAGGCACCTGCTGCTTTAAGTTTGCCTTTTAAACCCAGCCAGATATAGGCTGCATTTGCAACAACAGCATAAACCGCACTGAAAATGGCGAGGTGAATGGCAAACAAAAATCCAGGTCCTTTTTTGTCATATCCCACTTCTCCGAACGCACTGATACTCAGACTTATCAATACGGCGATAATAGTAGGTATCCATATTTTCTTTCCAAAAAATGCTTTCGGCGTATCTTTGTATTTTAGATACTGGGTAATTGCCGTGAGGAACCCAATAATCACAGCAACAAAAACCTGAATCTGGTTATGTGCATATTCCGGGTCCTCCGGAGGCGCAATATTTGTTCCGAATAATTTATTGAAAACAGGCGTAGATGTTTTGGCAATGATGACCATTCCTGCCAGAAAGAATACCAGTGAACCGATAAACATCCAGAATTCACGGCTATATGTGTTCTCTTCTTTCTGTATGCTTGGGATAGCTTTGTATTGCCTGAAATACAACACCAAAGCCGGCACAAAAAACACCAACACAAACAACAATAATTGTGTGTTCATACCGAGGTCGGTGAATGCATGAACAGATGTATCACCTAATATGCCACTTCTTGTTAGGAAGGTAGAATAAAGAATAAGCGAAAATGTGATGATATAAAAGAAATAAGTAGGTCGTAAAGAGTATCCACTGTTTCTATAAATCAGGTTGGTATGCAACCCTGCAATAAGGGTTAACCATGGCACCAAGGATGCATTCTCCACAGGATCCCAGGCCCAGTATCCACCAAATGAGAGGCTTTCATAGGCCCATGCAGCTCCCATCATAATTCCTACACCTAAAACTGCGGCTGAAAAGGAAGCCCAAGGCAAGGATGGTTTAACCCACTCATGCTTCTTACTCATCAATCCAGCAATGGCATAAGCAAAAGGCACAATAGTAGACGCAAAACCGAGGAACAATACAGGAGGGTGTATCACCATCCAGTAGTTCTGTAAAAGGGTGTTGAGTCCTGTACCATCTTTAAGCAGATTCAGGTAATCAGGTCTTGAGAATATAGGTCCTTCAACTTCATTGCGTAATAATACAAATGGACTGCTGCCAATCTTTACTCCAAACACATATACGCCAAGCAACATAGTTGCCAGTGCAAACTGGGCGAAGCTGATGACTGTCATAACCCCAGCTTCCCAGGTTTTGGCACGCCATATTAATACCCAACCCAGCACACAATGCCAGAAACTCCAGAGCATAAAACTACCTTCTTGTCCTTCCCAGAAACAACTCAACAGGTATTCAACCTGCAGACTTCTATCGCTATGGTTATAGGCATATCTGTATTCAAAGTAGTGGTTAGAAATAATGTAGTAGAGAATGCCAAACATTGCCAGCACACTGATGGTTTCTACGAAGAAAGCCACCCTCGCCATACGGATCCAGCTTGCCTTTGATGAATCAAGCGATGTTTTACTGGCTTTGAAATAAGCTACAGTGGCTATTAGAGATGCTACAAGTGATAAAACGGCAAAAAAATGCCCTGCCTGACCTGGGAATAGATGTTCTCCTAAATATTGCATGAGTAGTTGGTTCTAAAGGAAATAAGGTTATGCTGCACTTAACGGGCAGGTTCTGTTGCTACAACAGGTATATTTTGCTGCGCCTTCGGATCATCTTTATATTTAGAGGGGCATTTCAACAGAATATCTTTGCATTCAAAATGATCTCCCTGCATTTTGCCTTTTAGTACAAGTCGCTCACTTTTCTCCATATCAGTGGGTTTATTATTATGGTACACCACTTTCACTCTATTGCCTAATGTATCTACAGCAGTAAAACTGAGGTAGTTAGGGTTTTTTACCGCATCGTATTCCAATGGTTGAGAAGTATCCAGTTTTGCGATCAGGTTTACAAACTTTCCTTCTTTCTGACGGGCCGAAGCAATGGTTTCATAAGTAGTAAGATCACCAGTATAACTAATAAGCACTACTATAGCAGCAGCAATCAGTACAAGGATGATAATATGCGTTTTTTTCATCTCTTCTCTTTTACGCTGCAAAAGTAGCCCAAAATGAACAAGCAAATGCTGATGTTTGTCAGGCATAGTTGTTAAAACCAGAATCTTTCCACAATTTTAAGCATGAACCCCATCCGCCAGTCAGTTTTCTTCAATGAACAAGGTTTTATAACCTTTATGAGCAGGACTATCGGATTATGGCTGATATTGATGTTTATAGCCCTTTGGATCATGGGGCAATTACCCCATCAACAACATGCAGGGAGCAATGCCTTTATTACAGGCCAGCTAATGAGCCAATCTGCAAGCCTTGTTCCGTCTACATTGGCCATCTTATTTATGATCGTTCCGTCCCGAAAACTTGGATTTTTATGCCTTCTTTCGATGGTATTTCTATTATTGAGTTATCATGATCGTAATCAGGCACTTAAATTGACTCTTTTCCCATTGATTTACCTCCCTTTTCTGTTTAATCCAGCCGAATTCAGAAATGCCTGGAAATGGACCAGCAGGTTTATGATTCTCTCCTTTTTGATTACTGCTCCATTGATTGGCTTGTCGATCACGGCCCTTCCGGTTTATACGCTTTTGATCACTGCTTTTATCCCCTGGGAACGAGTGTTTGTAAGTTTCGAAGAAAGGTTTGAGCCCAAATAAGGGTTTTAGGGTGATTTAATCCCATAATTCAGAAAATTGGTGCAATTTGCGCCCTGTTTGCAATCTAAGAAAGATCATGGCCGATTTATCGCAGTTTAACCCCAATGCCGTTGGCAACCCCAACAATAACATTTTCGGATTACCTTTTACAGAAGATGATGCCCGCGTGGTATTACTTCCTGTTCCATGGGAAGTTACGGTAAGTTATGGTGCAGGAACCGCCCGCGCCGCCGAGCATATTTTAAAAGCAAGTATTCAGGTAGATTTATTTGATATAGATGTACCCAATGGCTGGAGAGAGGGATTTTATATGCGTGAGACCAATAAAAAGATCTTACTTAAAAGCGACTACTTACGCAAAGAAGCGGAGCTATACATAGACTATATTTCCAAGGGTGATGAAGTAGAGAAGAATAAGTTCATGTGTAAAAGTCTTAAGGAGATTAATGAAGGTGGATTATTCCTGAACCAGTGGGTTTATGATGAAACAAAAGCATTACTCGATAAAGGAAAAATTGTTGGTTTGTTAGGCGGCGATCATAGCACCCCGCTTGGTTTTATGAAAGCCCTCGCGGAAAAGCATGGATCATTCGGTGTTTTACAAATTGATGCACATTGCGACCTAAGAAAAGGATATGAAAACTTTTTGTATTCACATGCATCCATCATGTACAATGCGCTGAGTGAAATACCACAAATTCAGAAACTTGTTCAGGCCGGCATACGTGACCTTTGTGAAGAAGAATGGGATTTTATCTGCAACAGTCAGTTCAGGGTAATTACGTATTTCGATAAAAATATCAAAGAACGCCAGTTCGAAGGAGAAAGCTGGAAACATATCGCAGAGGAAATCATTAACCACCTTCCGGAAAAAGTTTATATCAGTTTTGACATTGATGGACTTGATCGGAAATATTGCCCGAATACAGGCACACCGGTTCAGGGTGGATTTGAAACAGAGGAAGTATTGTATCTTTTCAAAAAAATAAAAGAAACCGGCAGAGAAATCATCGGATTCGATCTTGTTGAAATTGGCGTTGGACAAACAGATTGGGACAGCAACGTGGGAGCACGCCTTTTGTGGAGACTTTGCAACCTGATGGTTAAAAACTAAAGATTTATGGCAGCAAGGACCTATGATTATGTAGTTGTATTAAAACAGCGTGATTTCAAGCTGGTGGATAATATTACCCTGATGATGTTATTCCTGGCCATAGTGGTATTGCTTGAATCTGCCCTCACACCCTTTTCAGAAGCATCGGTATTCCCTATTTCAGTAGTGGCATTAATTATTGGCTGGATCGCATTTACATTCGTTAAAAAAAGAAATGGTAAAACAGCTTATTTCAGAATCGGAATGTTGTTTGCTGCATGGGGATTAATGATGACATTACCCATGCCTTATACATGGCTTACTGCCGTTTATGTTATTGCAGCAGTGATTGAAAAACAGGTAAAGTTTCCGCGCGAAATTGCTTTCGATGAGGAAGAAGTAGTATTCAATACTTTCCCCAGAAGCCATTACCATTGGAGCGAGTTCACCAATGTTGTACTGAAAGATGGATTAATAACAATAGATTTTAAAAATAATAAACTCATACAAAAAGAAATTGATTCCCAAGTAGCCCCCCAACTGGAGCAGGATTTCAATACTTTCTGTAAGAGCAGAATACAAGGGACGGTGTGAATTGTCAATTGTGAATAGTGAATTTCAACCTCTATATACTCATCATTCACAATTGACAATTCACACCTAAATATTCACCATTCACAATTCACCATTCACAATGCTACCCCAATCACCATATATTCTCTACTCCGACGGAAACGGAAATATTTTTGAAGACACCAGTCTTTATGCAGCAGGCCGTGCAGGATGGGATGCGTTTCCTATACCAACGGAAGAGTGGATTGAATTACCAGACGGAGGCAATCTTTATGAGTTGCCTGGCAGAAGGGGAATTGGGATTGATGTTACTACCGGTGAAATGCGTTTGTGCGAAAAAGGATGGGCCGTGGCTGCATTTATTCCACCAGCTCATACAGGGCTCTATATAGCCGCTTATGAGACTTTACCAGATGCTCCTACCCTTCCATTGTTCTGCTATACTGCAGTAGGATGGCTAGATAATAAAACCTATGTCCCAGCCGTAAGAATTGAAAAAGATATTCGTCAGGAATGTGCTGGTTATGACGATAAAAAAATAAAAACAGGCACACAACAATTACTCGAACATTATCCGGAAAACAGACTCGTAAAACACCTGATGGAAAATTGTTGCATGACTTACAACTGTCCGGCAGCAAGAAACTTTTCTTTATCTCGTTGGGAATGCCCCGTACCTACTTCGCCTGCATGTAATGCAAACTGTGTAGGTTGTATTTCTTTTCAGCCTGAAGAAGAAACCATTGTATCAACACAGGACCGTCTTACCTTCAAACCAATGGCAGAGGAAATCGTGGAGTTTACGGTTCCGCATTTAATGAATGCCCCCTTCCCCATTGTGAGTTTTGGACAAGGCTGCGAAGGCGAACCATTATTAATGTGGGAAACCATCAGACAGGCGATCATTGAAATAAGAAAACATACAGACAGAGGTAATATCAATATCAACACCAACGGCTCTAAGCCAGATGCAGTGCGTGCTTTGTGTGAAGCCGGACTAAACAGTATTCGGGTAAGTACCAATTCTGCACGCAAACATATTTATGAGCCTTATTATCGACCAAACAATTACCAGTTTGAAGATATCATTGAAAGTTTGAAGGTTGTACGAAGTTTCGGCGGATGGGCCAGCATCAATTATTTTGTTTTCCCAGGCATGACAGACAGTGTTGAAGAATATGAAGCATTGCGTAAGCTTATCATCGACACGGACCTGTCAATGATTCAATGGCGTAATTTCAATATTGATCCGGATTGGTATATGGGGAAAATCGGCGTGCATGAAACAGGAGAAATCATGGGCGTAAAGCAGTTGATGGATCTGATTCGTGAAGAGTTCCCTAATCTGAAATTTGGCTATTTTAATCCTCCAATGGAAAGAATAAAAGGCAACTACGATCAGCATTTTGCAGGTGCTGAATTATATCAATAGCATAAGTGCAGGCATGCAAGCTGTAAAAAAAGATTATTACACTGGTATTCTACTGGCAGTCATTGCAACAATGATATGGTCGGGCAATTTTGTGATTTCCCGCGCTGTAAATCAGCATATCCCGCCTGTTAGTCTTGCCTTTTACCGTTGGGCACTTGCAACCATACTTATTGCACCACTGGCTTTCAAAAAATTCAGGGCGGAACAATCCATCGTTTTCAAAAACTGGAAATACCTGTTCTGGGTATCGTTGAGTGGCATTACTTTGTTTAACACATTTGTTTATGTTTCGGGGCATTACACATCGGCCATCAATATGGCATTAATTGGCACTACTTCCTCTCCCATTTTTGCAACCGTATTGGCCATTATTTTTTTGAAGGAAAGATTGAATCGTTTCAGGGTAGCGGGTATGCTTATATGTATAGTCGGCATTGTATTACTATTATCACAGGGAAGTTGGGAAAAACTAGCGTCCTTCAAATTCTCTACAGGTGACCTTTGGATACTTGCAGGTGCCATGGCATTTGCAGTGTATAATATTCTGGTAAGAAAAAAACCTGTGGGCATTTCATCCATCAACTTTTTGTTTGTCGTTTTTTGTTTTGGTACACTCTTATTATTGCCAGCCTACCTGATTGAACTTAATCTGACCCCCGCAGTTGAATGGAACGCAAATAGAATTGGGGTGATCATTTACCTCGGACTCGGCACTTCTGTTATTTCTTTTTTATGCTGGAATGCGGCCTTACAGAAATTAGGTACCGGCACCACTGTATTATTCGGCAACCTGATACCACTCTTTAGTACACTGGAAGCAGTATGGCTGTTGGGTGAACAAATTACCAACATCCATATCATAAGCGGCCTACTCGTTATCGGGGGCCTTGTATTGGCCAATACCATGCAGCGTAAAAAAACTAATGATTAATTTGCAGTATGACTGCTGCCTCCACAACCAAAATACCCTGGTTTATTTTACCGGTGATTGTTCTTTCGCAGTTTGCAGGCAGTTCTGTATGGTTTGCCGGTAACGCTATATTACCCGCTCTTCAATCAGTTTATCATTTACCTGCCAATATGGTTGGCAATATTACTACTGCCGTGCAACTGGGTTTCATTTCAGGAACCTTGCTTTTTGCTTTACTTACTATTGCAGACAGATTTTCTCCCGTAAAAGTTTTTATGCTTTCAGCCTTACTCGCTGCATTGTTTAACCTTTTGGTTATTTATACCAACGGAGATACCGGCTTTTTACTTTTCCTGCGTTTTTTAACCGGATTCTTTTTAGCAGGTGTATATCCGGTAGGAATGAAAATTGCGGCAGACTGGTACGCACAAGGGTTGGGAAAAGCACTTGGATTTCTGGTTGGTGCATTAGTGGCAGGCAAGGCCCTGCCTCACTTATTAAAAGGACTGAACGATGTTGATAGGTGGAAACAGGTTATGATTGCCACATCCTGCTTTGCAGCTACCGGCGGACTACTAGTCGGATTTTTATTAAAGAACGGGCCGCACAGAAGTAAAGGAAAAGCTATCTCCTTTCGAAAAATCAGTTCTCTTTTTAAAGAAAAAAAATTCAAAGCAGCAGCATGGGGTTATTTCGGCCACATGTGGGAGTTGTATACATTCTGGGCTTTTGTGCCGGTAATGCTAAGCACTTATAACCTGCAAAACGGTCTGCAACTCAAAGTTTCAACCTGGTCATTCTTTATTATTGGCATTGGTGCATTCAGTTGTATTGCAGGCGGATATTTATCAAGAGGTATTGGTAGTGCCCGTGTTGCTTTCATTAGTTTATCGGCATCAGGTATTTGTTGCTTACTGGCTCCCTTATTCTTTTATTTACCTCCGGCACTCTTTATAACAGCTTTGCTTATCTGGAGTTGTTTTGTTATTGCAGATTCACCGCAATTTTCTGCGCTTGTTTCGCAAACAGCAGATAGTAATCAGAAAGGAACAGCACTTACACTAACCACTTCCATCGGATTTGCCATTACCATCTTCAGTATTGAACTGATGAACTACCTGATTACAAAACCATTCGCCCATTCATCCATTTTACCATCAAATACAACCATTTATTATATGCTATTGGCCATCGGCCCTCTGTTCGGACTTATCAGCATGCGCAGCTTATTGAACAAAAAAGCAATAAATGCTTGATTCATTTATCAATTATCTTGCCATCTGATGGACAGCTTCACGATTATTCTACTTTGTATTGCGGCATTTAGTGCCGGGTTTGTTGATGCCGTAGTTGGCGGTGGTGGTTTAATTCAAACACCTGCGGCCCTGGTATTATTACCCAATATGGCTGTATCAACTGTTATAGGAACCATTAAAATTCCTTCTTTCAGTGGCACTTTCTTTGCGGCACAACAATACCTGAAACGTGTTGTACTAAACTGGCGTATTACACTGCTCATGTGTATCACTGCATTTATTGCAGCTTTTGCAGGTTCGCAACTGCTAACCATTGTAAGTAATCGGTTTATGAAGCCAGTTATTTTTATTGTGCTCATACTGGTCGCCATCTATACTTACAGTAAAAAGAATTTTGGTCAGCAGGTACATAAACAACACTCAAAACAAAAAACAATCTGGCTTAGTTTGCTGATAAGCCTTGTAATTGGTTTTTATGATGGTTTTATCGGACCAGGTGCGGGCAGTTTTCTTGTGCTTGCATTTATTGCCATACTTGGCTTCGATTTTATGCATGCCAGTGCCAATGCTAAAATTGTTAATCTTTCAACCAACCTCGGTTCAATTGTTTTGTTTTTGTTAAAAGGAAGTATCCTCTGGACAGTAGCCATTCCCATGGCCATCAGCAATGCAATAGGCGGCATATTCGGAGCCCGCCTCGCTGTAAGAAAAGGCAATCAATTCATTCGTGTCTTCTTCCTCCTGGTTGTTGTAGCAACATTGTTAAGATTTGGGTATGATGTGTTTTTTAGCAGATAGTTAGTTAGAAGTTAGGGGTTAGGACTTGACACCAGTACCTAATACCTAATACCTAACTCCTAACCCCTCCCCCCACAATTAACCTTTCTTTATACCCAAAAAGTGGATTACTGCATGGTAATGGATGTAATTTTCAACATTATTCACCAACGCTTGTCATAGTTGTACATTTATGAGTAATTACGCTAACATGACCATTAATTTTGAAAAAGAGAAGAATATCAAGGCTTCTGCCATTACTGTGGCAATATGTGGCCTATTGTTCCTGCTGTTTTTCTTTTTGCAATGGAGTTTGCCTCAGATTCCTCAGCCGGATTTTGGAGAAGGTATTGAAGTGAACCTTGGCAATAGCGAAACCGGGTTGGGTGATATTGCCCCTCAAATTCCCGGAGAACCAGCAGCCACTGAAGATGTGAAGACAAGTCCTGTAGCAGCAAATACCCAAAATGACCAGACCAATATCACTGGTGATGAGAATGAAGCCGATGATGCCCCGGTAGTAAATAAAACAGTAACCAAGCCCGTAAATAAACCGGTTAGCAATGTAAAAACGCCAGTCACAAAACCTACTACCAACAATACCACCCCAACTCCTCCTGCACCTAAGCCAAAAGCTGTTTTCAACGGTGGCACCACAGCAGGAACAGGTGGAAATCGTGCAGATAGTTATAATGGCATTAAAGACCAGGGTATCGCAGGCGGAAAAGGTGACCAGGGCAAACCCAATGGTAATCCGAATTCAGATAGCTACACCGGTAATGCAGCAAGCGGTAATGGCGGTGCTGGTGGTAATGGCGGAGTAAGTATCCGGAATGGACTAGATGGACGTCGCATTACCAAATTACCTTCTTTCGAAGACGACTTCAACGAAAATGCAAAAGTGGCCGTAGATATTACAGTTGATAAATCAGGCAATGTTACCGTAGCAGTTGTAAATCCACGCGGCACTACCACTACCAATCAAAATATCAGGAGCATTGCTCTCAGAAAAGCCCGCTCCTTAAAACTAAATGCCGGCACCGCCGAAGAACAAACCGGGACATTGGTGTTCAGCTTTAAGCTGAGAGGCTAGATAACAGATGAACAGAGAAATGTCCAATATCCAATGTTCAGGTAAATATTTCGATATTGGATATTGGACATTTCTCTGTTCATCTGTTATCCTACCTTTGTTAGTCAGTTATTATGACCTACACAGAAACCCTTGATTATTTATTTACCCGTCTTCCTATGTTTAGCCGATTGGGGGCTGCGGCTTATAAAAAGGATCTTACGAATACGATTCGTTTATGTGAAGCATTGGGTAATCCACAGGAAAAATTCAAATCTATTCATATTGCAGGTACAAATGGCAAGGGATCTACCAGCCATATGCTTGCTGCTATTTTTCAAAAAGGAGGTTACAAAACCGGTTTATACACTTCTCCCCATTTAAAAGATTTTCGCGAGCGGATAAAGATAGATGGCCATATGTGTTCAGAGGAATTTGTGGTTCGATTTACGCAACAAATTCAGCCCCTTATCGAAACATTGGAACCATCCTTCTTTGAAATAACAGTAGCCATGGCTTTTGCCTGGTTTGCAGAACAGCAGGTTGATGTTGCAGTAATAGAAACCGGATTGGGAGGAAGACTTGACAGCACCAATATTATTCAACCGGAAATCAGCATTATTACCAATATCGGTTGGGATCATATGAATATGCTTGGTAATAGTTTGCCGGAAATTGCCGGTGAAAAAGCAGGCATCATTAAAAAAGATATTCCGGTGATTATTGGAGAATGGTTGCCTGAAACAAAACCAGTGTTTGAAGCGCGTTATGGCACTGTGAACAGCGGATCAGCAAACCCTCCTTCCTTTGTATTTGCTTCCGACACCTATTGGATAAGCGATTGGCGTTACAATCATCATTTACTTGAAATAGAAGTAGCACAACATCACACAGACAACAGAACTCACTACCAGCTTGATCTTACGGGCATTTATCAGCTTAAGAATCTAATAACCGTACTTGCAGCGACCCATGAATTACAAAAAATGGGATGGAACTGTAACACAGCCATTATAAAATCAGCACTAAAGGAAGTGAAGAAAACCACAGGTCTCCATGGCAGATGGGAACTAATTCACGAACATCCTTCAGTAATACTCGACGTAGGACATAATGTTGATGGTATAAAAGCCATTCAAGAGCAATTAGAACATTGCAATTACAAACACTTGCATATCATTATTGGTATGGTAAAGGATAAAGATATTGATGCAGTATTGGCATTACTCCCTAAACATGCTTCTTACCATTTCACACAAGCCCAGATTCCCAGGGCTTTAGATGCTGAAAGTCTCCAGGAAAATGCCGCAAAATTTGGCCTAACCGGAAAGACATATCCCGATGTAAATACCACCCTTAAAGCCGTACTATCATCCGCCAACAAAGACGACCT
Source organism: uncultured Sediminibacterium sp. (assembly GCA_965650685.1). Taxonomy (GTDB): domain Bacteria; phylum Bacteroidota; class Bacteroidia; order Chitinophagales; family Chitinophagaceae; genus Sediminibacterium. Next base: position 1,253 of record CBFGPM010000056.1, on the reverse strand, counting down.
TATCCTCATCTGCGGAAGTGTATTCCTCGTTGGAGAGGTAAATAATGGCTTCTAGGTTCTAGGTTCTAGGTTCTAGGTTCTAGGAAAAACAACTTATCAATTTTATTTATTGCACCCCAAAAAAAAATCTGACATCCCAAATCCGACATCAGCCATCATACATCTGTGTTCAACCATCCCAACCTCATTATTGCCTGATAAATTGGTCCGAGTTGAACACCGTGTTGTATTTTGTTTTCTTTGATTAACTGAAGAAAGTCTGTTTTTGAGAAAAGCATTACATCGATGTCTTCAAATGCGTCAAAATTTTTCTTTTCTCCGGGGATAGCATTTTTAGCCAGGTAGAAATAGGCGGTATTGTCGTTAATGGCAGGATTGGGTGCAAGCTTGCATAAGAATTCAACTTCTGTTGAATGGTAGCCTGTTTCTTCCTGCAATTCACGTATGGCGGCTTGCATGGGATCTTCGCCATTATCGATTACCCCTCCCGGTAATTCGAACGTTATTTGATCAACGGGGTAGCGATATTGACGTACAAGTATCACTTGTTCATCCGGGGTAACTGCTACAATATTGGCCCAGTCGGGTAATTCAACAATATAATAAGGTTCAATGATGCGTCCATCCGGAAACCGGCAGGAATCTGCACGCAGATTGAGCCATCTGTCACCGTAAACTTTACGAGAACTAATTTTTTCCCAACGAAGGTCTCTCATGATTTACCATCCTTTATTATCACGTAAGGTAGTAATATGTGCGGTATGGTGTTTACCGTGCCATGCATAGAGACCGAGTAAAAACCAGAGCGACATTTCCCTTCCATGTTCCGGATGCACCACTTTTCGCTCCCACTGTTCCGGTGAAAGGTCTTTAATGGTAGCTAGCATTCTTTGGTGTACTCCATGCAAAATAGTCAGTGATACATTTATGGGAACTGTTTCGATATCGGCTAGTTTCACCCAGGCATTTTCATCATAGGGTTTAATTGTCGGATTATCTTCCGTTAATCCCAACCTGAATCGGATATAAGCATTCATATGACTATCCGCAATATGATGAACAAGTTGCTGAACGGTCCAGCCACCATCCCTATAAGGTGTCTGAAGTTGCGCCGCATCGAGGTTAAGTATAGCTCTTTCTACTTCTTCAGGTAAAAACTGAATATCAGCCAGCCATTCTTTTTTCTGTTGTTCCGAATAAGGTTGTGGCTGGTACTTGCCGATGGGGTATCGTGGGTCGTTGGTCATGGGTGA
>CBFGPM010000055.1:0-20113 GCA_965650685.1 uncultured Sediminibacterium sp. | reverse complement strand
AAAGTATATCTCTGTCATGTACCTCCGGGTAACTCAGGTAATCCACAAACCCTCAAAATCAGTATCAATGCTGTTGAGGCTCACCTGACCAACCATCCTGGCGACAGACTCGGTTCATGTGCAACACAAGGTTGTGCTGTAACACCGCCACCTGCACCAGTATGTAGCAGCACTATCACAGTGGTTCCTGAAAACAATACCTATACAGGTGGTGTTCCAAGCAATATCTATCTTGGTTATGGTCCACAGAAAGTAACCTTACAGGTAAATGCAACTGGTAGTAGTAACTACAGCTATAGCTGGAAAGCACTCTCTGGTGGTGGCACCTTGAGTAATACATCAAGTGCACAGCCAGTATTTACACCATCACAACAAGGTTACTATACCTTCGAAGTGAAAGTAACTGCTCAGTCTGGTTGCACAAGCACCAGCCAGGTAAGCATATGTGTGAAAGATATCCGCGTGGAAGAAGATTGTAATAGCTTGGGTTGGTACTCATGGTTGTACAGTTACTTCTATGGAAATTCAACACAGAAAGTATATGTATCTAAGCGTAAAGGCAATAGCAACAATTACAGTGTAGAAGAAATGAAAGTAACAGATGTTGCGGCCCATTTAGAAAGATATCCTAATGATGTACTCGGAATTGGTTTAGGCGGTTGTGTATCAAGCGCAGTAGCAAATACCGGAGCAATTGGTAATAGCACAACAGTAACAGCAGAAACTGCAGCGGTTCAAAATAACCTGAAGCAAATACCTGCTGAAACCAAAGACGACCTCAAAATCACTGTAATGGGTAACCCAAGCAGAACACAGTTTACCGTGAAAATTGAGAGCAAGTTTAACCAGGCAGTTCAGTTACGCGTATTTGATATGTATGGCAGAACAGTGGAAGCAAAAGCGAACCAAATGCCAAATAGTACCGTACAATTCGGTCAACAACTTGGTGCAGGAACATATTATGCAGAATTTACGCAGGGAAGCCGCAGAAAAGTGGTTCAACTGTTGAAAGTAAAATAATGCTGAAAACGAGTTGATGTAACCCCATCACCCAAAAATCGATCCTGAAAAGCCCAAAGGAAAAGAGCAGTTCCATCGGAACGGCTCTTTTTTCTTTTATGGCTAACCCGGTTACATGGTAGCAACTACACTACAAATTACTTTACCCCATTTGACAATTTTGTAGGGTAATCTGTACGTTCCATTTTGTAGGGGTAGGCAAAATGCCCATCAAATAAGACCTGATTACTACACGGCATTAATATAATTTCTTGAATTGCCTAAATCACTTGTTATTTATTTAATAAGTGATTTTTTTATAATGTAGTAGCGTCGCTACTTTTTCTGAAACAGGTACTACCTTATTTTAATAAATGCTGCTATTTTCTTAGGAGCCGGTTTGATTTCACTTTGCATTATCGATTCAATTGTGAAATCATCCAATGAAAAAGAACCCATCATACCAACAGAACAGCTATCCGGTTTCCCGGCTGGTTATGCTTGTTAGTATGACTTTATTGGTTCTTTTTGTAAATGCAGCAACAGACAGCAGTCTAAACTCTCCCAATAAACCAACCATAATTGCCAATTCAAAATGTGTTAATACAGAATTGGAGATTCAGGATATTAGTCCAAAAGTTGATTATATAAGCTGGAAGCTAAACCATCAACAGATATCCGTATCCAAATTACCTGCATTGATTCGTACTGTGGCAGGAACCAATGAGGGTACATCTGATAATGCATTTCGTTTTCCGGCAGGGGTTACTGTTGATGAAACGGGTAATATTTATGTGGCAGATCAGTTTAATCACAGGGTTCAAAAATGGGTGCCGGGTGCATCATTTGGTATTACAGTAGCTGGTATCGGTGGACAGGGAGATAGAGCCGATCAGTTAAATTATCCCATGTCGGTGGTGGTTGATAAACAGGGAAATATTTATGTAAGTGATGCTGCGAATAGCCGTATCCAACGCTTTGCCCCAGGCTCAACAACTGGTGTTACTGTTGCAGGAGGCAATGGACGTGGGGCTGCCGCCAATCAGTTAAATATGCCGCAAGGAATTTGCCTGGATAATGCAGGTAATATCTATATCGCCGATAATTATAACCACAGAATACAGGTTTGGTCACCAGGTGCAAAAACAGGCATCACTGTAGCTGGAGGAAACGGCAAAGGCAATAAATTAAATCAGTTACAATATCCAAGCAGTGTACAGGTGAGTCATGATGGTACAATATACATCGCCGATGCAGCAAATGACCGCATTGTTGTATGGTCAAAAGAGCATAATAAAGGAGTAATTGTTGCAGGACAGGAAGGGAGAGGAAAGGGGCCTGGACAACTTTATTTTCCAACGGATATTGCACTTCATTCAAATGGTGATTTGTTTATAGTAGATCAAACCAATCACCGGATACTTCGCTGGAAGCCCGGCGCTAAAACAGGGTTATTGGTGGCAGGGGGAAATGGTATGGGTAGTGCAGATAATCAGTTGGATTATCCTTATGGACTATTTGTGGATCAGGATGATAACCTGTATGTGGCCGATCAATTCAACCATCGTATCCAATATTACCAAAATCCTGAATCGCCTGTCAGGTACAGCTTTAACTTTAAAGCTGTCAGACCAGGAAAATACCAAACTGAACTTGTTTACCGTGATGGAAGTATTGTTGAATCAGAAATAATGGAAATTCATGATACACCAGCTATGCCAAAAATAACCGTCGATGAAAAAATTTGTAGCGGAACAGCTTACCAACTGAAACTGGAAAATACTGCAGAGAATGGCTATTGGAAATCGAATAATACGGCTATTGCAGAAATTAATAATGCTGGTATCTTAATGGGTAAAAAGGAGGGCGTTGTTGATATTGCTTATATAGCAAGAAATGAATTTGGTTGTGAAAGTCAAGCCCATAAAAATATTACGGTAAAAGCAACTCCTATACTTCCTCCAGTAAGCATTGCTCAGGAAGTAGTTTCAAATGCAGGTGGTTCCATGATTCAATCAAACGAGGTCTGCGCTGGTGCTAAAATTCCTTTGACCAATATGCTACTGGCAGGTGAATGGAAAACAAGTGATTCTTCTATCGCAAAAATAGAAGCAGGGTTTCTTCATGGTACTGCGGCAGGCAAAGTAATCGTTTCTTATAGAGCCCAAATAGATGGTTGTGTAACCGAAACGAATAATGAATTTACTGTTTTACCAGTTCCTGTTGCGCCGGTAATCAATGGGTACACAAAACTGGTAACAGGCAATAGGGGGCAGCTTAGTGTTGGAGTTCAAACAGGGCAGTGGTATTCAAAAGATGAGTCAATTGCATCAATTGATCAGCATGGTATTATAAAGGGAATTAATCCCGGTCAAACAGAAATTCAATTTAAGACAATAAGCGATCATGGATGTGTAATTCATTCAACTGTTCCATTAACAGTTCAACCTGAATCGCCACTTGTAAGGGATGAAATATATAATGATTCACGTGAATTTATCCGAATCGATCAACAGGTAACTGCTAAACCAGGCACTGTTTTACATTTTTATAAAACCGGCGATCCGAATGCCCAGTCCGTGGATCCACTCATAAAAAATGAATCTGGAACCCACAGAATTTGGGTGGCTGCAATTCAAAACGGTGTGGCCAGTCAAAAAGTTTCCTTTCAGGTGAAAATCGAAAAAGGCAAAGAAATTGGTCAGCTTAACCCGGTTATATTAGGTAATCCAGTTACTGCATTTTTTACCGTTCAACTAAAGAGTACGCAAACTGCGCTTCCTATTTCAATGCGCGTGGTCGATTTAAGCGGAAGGGTAATTGAACAACGCCAATCAATCGCAGCAAATAGCACTATTCAATTTGGGCAGCAATATGCTGGTGGACAATACGCAGTTGAATGGGTACAAGGCCAGGAACGTAAAGTATATACGCTCATTAAATTGGGTAGTGAGCGTCAGATGAGCAATAATGCTATACAAAAAATTGCAGTACGGTGAGAAGGCAGCTTCTAGCCACTGGCTGCTAGCAGCTAGCTTTTTTACCCTATTAATTTAGTCATCCATAAGTGCAAATAGGTAATTAAATTTTTATTTTAAGAAGGATTTTTACAAAACAAATTCGCAAGCCCTGTCATTTATACATATAATAACAGAAAACCTAAATCAAGCACCAATCAAGGCTAGCAGCTAGAGGCTAGAAGCTCGCAGCCTATTTTCCCCGGATCGCAATGGTTTAAAACTTCTCTAAAAACCTTTAGCTTCGCAGTCTAATTTTTATGTATGAAATATTCTCAGCAGATTGGTATTGTAGCGGCCATTACATTGATTGTCCTTTGTTTTTTCCCCTGGAGTATTGTAACCAGTAAGCAGTTGGTGATTAGTGGGTTTGCCGCTGAAGGTACAAGCTTTGGCAGACCGGGTTTATTTCATGCAATTTTTTGTTCAGCGAGTATTTTATTTTTTGCCATACCTCGTATCTGGGCAAAACGAACCAACGTATTTATAGGCGCCATTAATCTGGCCTGGGCCATTCGTAACTATATCCTTGTATCAAGCTGTATGTTGGGTGAATGCCCCGAAAAGCAGCCTGCATTATACGCTATACTTGCATTGGCTATACTCATACAACTAATGGTACTGTTCCCGAAGATACCGGTGGGGGGAAAAGAAACAGAGAAATAAGGAATGTCCAAAGTGAGAAGACAGGCCTATCTCTGGTCTTCACTTTCTCATTCCTTATTTCTTATTCCTTATTTCTCTGTTTTCTCTCACTTCATTGTCTGCAACGATTTACCAATTATCGCAACTGCTTCTTTCACTTGTGCTTCATTAATCACCAGTGGAGGAGCAAATCGAATTTTGTCGCCATGGGTGGGCTTGGCGAGTAAGCCATTTTCTTTTAGTGATAGGCAAATGTCCCAGGCGGCATCAGGATTAGGATGATTGATTACGATAGCATTGAGCAATCCTTTACCCCTGATGGTTTTAATTAAAGGAGATTGAAGGGCTGCTAATTCCTCTCTTAATAATGCACCCATTTTTTCGGCATTCTCAGCCATATTTTCCTCTTTTAATACGGTAAGTGCAGTCATAGCAACAGCACAGGCAAGCGGATTGCCACCGTAGGTAGATCCATGTTCTCCGGGTTTAATATTCAACATAATCGGATCATCAGCCAGTACTGCTGAAACTGGTAATACACCGCCACTGAGTGCCTTCCCGAGGATTAGTATATCTGGTCGAACCTGTTCATGATCACAAGCCAGCATTTTACCCGTGCGTGCCAGTCCGGTTTGAATTTCATCTGCAATCAATAAAACATTGTATTGGGTGCAAAGCGCACGAACCTTACTCAGGTAACCATCATCGGGCAGTACTACACCAGCTTCACCCTGAATAGGTTCAACCATGAATGCTGCTACATTGTTATCTTGTAATGCTTTTTCGAGTGCAATGGTATCGTTATATGGAACCAGGTCGAAACCGGGCATATAAGGACCAAAACCTTTATAACTGCTGGGATCATTGGATGATGAAATAGCAGCCAGGGTTCTCCCCCAGAAATTGCCTTCTGCAAATATTATTTTGGCCATGTTCTCGGGAACTCCTTTTTGAGTATAGGCCCATCTGCGTGCCAGTTTGATGGCTGTTTCACCACCTTCAACGCCCGTGTTCATGGGCAACACTTTATCATACCCAAAATAGCTGGTGATAAAACGGGCATATTCACCCAACAGATTGTTGTGGAAAGCCCTGGAAGTAAGGGTTAGTTTCTGTGCCTGTTCAACCAGGGAAGCAATTATTTTGGGGTGACAATGCCCTTGGTTTACTGCGGAATAGCCACTTAAGAAATCGTAGTATCGATTGCCATCCACATCCCATAAAAAAACACCTGATCCTTTTTCAAGAACAACAGGAATGGGATGATAATTGTGTGCGCCATATTGATCCTCCAACTGCAAATAAGCAGCAGTCTGAGCTGAAATTGTAGACATGGTAAAATGCTTTAAATAATAAAAGAAACCAGCAATGTGGGAATAACAGAAAAATCCTTAGCAACAAGGATGGTCGAGGAAATCAAGATTTAGGCGTAAAAAGCGCATAGACTGTTATATATATGCAAGATACGAAAAATTGCGATGATAAAAAGCCACTGATTCACAGATTAACCATCGCTAATCTGTGAATCAGTGGCAAAAAAATGCGTACAATAATTTAAATATTTGTATCGAGGGATCTTAGTTCAATAATTTCACCTTTTTTACCACATGCAAATCCTTATTTTCGTAACAAAATAAACCGTACTTGTCTTTTCCGTCTGTCGCTATTGTTATCCTTAATTATAATGGAAGGAATCACCTCGAAACTTTTCTTCCTTCAGTTATTGCATCTACCTATCCGAATAAGCGGATTGTAGTGGCTGATAATGCATCTACAGATGATTCAATGGAATTTGTAAGAAGCAGGTATCCGGATATTGAATGCCATTATAACCTCAATAACGAAGGTTTTGCAGGAGGGTATAATTGGGCTTTGTCGTTAGTGCAGGCCGATTACTATGTATTACTTAACTCGGATGTTGCGGTAACACCGAATTGGATTGAACCGGTTATAACTCTGATGGAATCGGATACACGTATTGCTGCTTGTCAGCCAAAGTTATTATCCTATCATCAACCCACATTGTTTGAATATGCTGGAGCAGCAGGAGGGTGGATCGATAGTTTAGGTTATCCTTTTTCTCGTGGGAGAGTTTTTGATGTTTGTGAAAAGGATGAGGGACAATATGAAAACAATGAACCTGTATTCTGGGCCTCGGGAGCAGCGATGTTTGTAAGGGCATCTGTTTACCACGAAATGGGAGGCTTGGATCATCACTTTTTTGCGCACCAGGAAGAAATTGATTTATGTTGGCGCATGCAATTGGCTGGATACCGAATCATGAGTTGTCCAAAATCAGTAGTATACCATGTAGGTGGTGGCACATTACCAAGAGGAGGGAGAAAAGTGTTCCTGAATTTCCGGAATAATTTATTGATGTTGGGAAAGAACCTTCGTTGGTCAGAAAAAATATGGAAAATACCATTGAGGTTTACCCTGGATGGTGTTTCGGCGTGGAAGGGATTATTGGCAGGAGATAAAGACTTTTTTAAGGCTATTGTAAAGGCGCATTGGGCGGTTGTTGGCATTTGGATGAGGGGCGGGGATAAAAAATACAAACAAAAGCCAAAATCGATGAAATCGTTGGAGGGCGTGTATACAGGCACGGTTGTGTGGAACTATTTTATAAAGAAACAAACCCGTTTCAGGGAAATTATTGGCAGAAAGATTTTATAATCAAAACTGCTGCCTTATTTTTGCACTGCAATTCAAAACTATGTCGAACGAACAACAAGCAACACAGGAAAAAGATTTTACCAGGAACTGGGTAAATTCATCACGTTTCCTTTTTTATCTGCAGGTGTTTTGCATCCTTGCATTTGTATTAGGAGGTTGTTACCGTCTTTATAACCAGCGTTATAAAGGAAAGCCTGATGTAGAGGTGCAAGGTAGCAGCAAATACACGCCTGAGTACAAATAAAAAATCATAAAAAAATTTTGTCAGGAACAGCAGAATCCTATTTTTGCACTCCCGATTAAGTTCTTATATCGATTGCGGAAGTAGCTCATTTGGTAGAGCACGACCTTGCCAAGGTCGGGGTGGCCGGTTCGAGCCCGGTCTTCCGCTCAGGAATCCCGTCCGTCATGCGTGACGGGATTTTTTTTAACCACCTGCCCTGGTGGTGGAACTGGTAGACACGCAGGACTTAAAATCCTGTTCGCCGAAAAAGCGAGTGCGGGTTCGATTCCCGCCTGGGGCACAAAAAGTCGTTCAAATTTTGAACGACTTTTTTGTTTACAAGGGTAACCAAATTAACAAAGTTTTTTATGTAAAAAGATAACTGCAGCATTTCAACAGAACAAAATGATTTGCTTATGCGGTTAAATACAATTACTACAATTTTTATATCCCTTTTTTTTACCACCATATCAAAATCTCAGCCCAGCTTTTACCAACGGCTGGCAGATTCGGCAGCAACGCTTACTAAACAAAAGGTTGTTTACGATTTATCTTATTATTCCATCGCCTATCCAAAAGGCGATGTTCCACCGGATAAAGGAGTATGCACAGATGTGATTATACGAACGTACCGAAAACTACAGATCGATTTACAACAACTCGTACATGAAGATATGGTTCGAAATTTTTCAGCCTATCCCAACGAATGGGGATTGCGTAGTACAGATAAAAATATTGACCATAGACGAGTGCCTAATCTTATAACCTTTTTTAAAAGGAAGGGAGCTGCTGTTCCAATTACCAATAATCCGGTTGATTACCAACCGGGCGATATTGTTTGCTGGTTACTTCCTCGTGGTATGAAACATATTGGTTTGCTGGTAAAACAGCGATCATTAGATCATAAGCGATACCTTATTGTGCATAATATTGGTAATGGACAGATGATAGAAGACTGCCTTTTCAGTTACCAAATCATCGGTCATTTCAGGTATATGAGATAAGTTTTTCACCATTTTCCTGTAGGTTTGAATCATGGCAATCATATTGTTCGATCCACTGCACAGGAAAAACTTATTCCCCTTTACCAAAACCAAGGCGATAGCAAACCTGCGTATGGGAATCTATACCATTGCAGAACGCTGGCAACAACTGACTGGTATGGAAATTTTTGTGCATACGGAACAATACCTGCAAGATGAATTCCCTATACCACCTCAAGGGTTACATACCTGGATCGATGCTTCTCTAATACCTACACCTGCATTGATTGATAAAATTGCCGGTCTTTCAAACGACTCCTGCTGGGCAGACGAAACCGGACTAATCCTGGGTAAAACCAATATCGATTTTGCAGCATTTAATACAAGTGAAAGTTTACGTCCATTCACTAATATCCATGATCACCCACTTGCAGATAGAATAGTTTACCCCTGGCATATGATGCAATGGAACGACTACTTCTTGCGCTTCGATTTTGATCGGGTTTCAAAACATAAAACTTCTATTGGCATTTCGAATACTAACCATGTCATTGGGCAAGGACAAATCTTTATTGAACCAGGTGCAAGCGTAGAACATTGTATACTAAACTCAACCACGGGCCCTATTTATATTGGAAAGAATGCGGTTGTAATGGAAGGGACCGCTATTCGTGGACCTTTTGCGATGGGAGAAGCGTCGGTATTAAAAATGAATAGCCGCATATATGGCGCCACTAGCTTAGGCCCTGATTGCACAGTCGGAGGTGAAATTAAGAACAGCATCATGATGGGTTATTCCAATAAAGCACATGATGGTTATATGGGCGATTCAGTAATAGGTGAGTGGTGTAACTGGGGGGCAGGCACCAGTAATAGTAACCTGAAAAATAATGCCGGCATTATTAAAGTTTGGGTTGAAGCAGCCAATGATTACCTCGAAGCAGGTAACAAATGTGGGGTAATGATGGGCGACTATTCCCGCGCCGCAATTAACTCTTCAATTAATACTGGATCTGTGATTGGCGTTTGCACAAATGTATTTGGAGAAGGCCTTCTGCCCAATATTATCCCCGATTTCAGTTGGGGATGCAAGGGTGTGAAGTACAATATGGATAAAGCTTTTACTGATATTGATAACTGGAAGCAGCTTAAGCAGAAAGAAATCACAGAGATCGAAAAGAAAATCCTCCTCTATCTCTCTCAACAATAATTTCAGTGGCCTTCTGTGAACTCTGTGGCAATTAAATGCCACTGAAGACACTGAAATACACTGAAGAAAAAGGCCTATTTTCGCGGTCTTAAAATGAAATATGTCATGAGGAAACAAATAGCCGCCGCCAACTGGAAAATGAACCTATCCATCACAGAAGGCGAACAATTACTCGATCAGTTATTAGCCAATTCTTATGAGCTGAACGATAACAGACAGGTGGTATTTGCAGTTCCTTCACCATACCTGGCCATGGCACAGGCAAAAGTGGCAGGTCATGCCAACATCGCCATCGCTGCACAAAACTGTTATAGTAAAAAGTCTGGTGCTTATACAGGTGAGGTTTCTGTACTCATGTTACAATCACTCGGTATAACCCATGTTGTATTAGGACATTCAGAACGCAGAGAATATTTTAATGAGAGCAACCAGTTTCTCGCTGAGAAAGTAAATATTGCCCTTGAGCATAAGATCACTCCAATATTTTGTTGTGGTGAACCACTTAGTATCCGTGAAGCTGGTACGCAAAATGAATATGTGGCAAAGCAGCTCGAAGAATCATTGTATCACTTAACGGCAGAACAACTGCAACAAGTGGTAATCGCCTACGAACCAATCTGGGCAATAGGAACAGGGAAAACGGCCACCAGTGAGCAGGCTCAGGAAATGCATGCTTATATCCGTGCTGAACTCAGCAAAAAATACGGTGCTGCAGTGGCCAATCAAATAACCATTCTTTATGGTGGAAGTGTAAAAGCATCCAATGCAAAAGAACTCTTCACCCAGCCAGATGTTGATGGTGGTTTGGTCGGAGGTGCCTCACTTTTAGCAGATGAGTTTAAAGTAATTATCGATTCACTTAAATAGAAGAATTGATGCGAAGTAAAGATCGAACGCTGATCATCATAAAAATCTGCGTTCGATCCTTCTAACAAAAATCTATTTTACCGGTAACAAAATTTCTTCGTAAGCATCCAACTGATCAAGGTGCAAAACTGTTTTCATTCCGTCTTCACTCGGATGATACATGGGTAAAAACTTAGCCCCAAAAACAAACTCCTCATAAGTATAAGAAGTACGTGAAATAACCGTATTAGAGAAACTCTCATCAAACCCCTGCACAAATACAAGCATCTCAGCACGTGCATTAGATAGGTCTTCCTTGGTAAAACCATACATGGGACTCTCCTCATTAATAATATGTACCAACGTCCAGTTGGCAGTCATGGTATTCGCTTTGGCAATATCAAGCGGCATGTTAAAGAAGCGGTTTTTCAGTTGACCGTCCTCGGTAACCTGCATCGCCAGTGTAACTTTTACTTCCACATTCACGAGATAGTTTTTTGTAAAAGGTACCATCCTGAACATAAGTGCAATACCGTCTTTGAAGGGGGCCACTATTGCATTTTTACTGTATCGTATATAAGCTTTTGGTCTTGAAAAGCGCCCCCACATAATACCAGTGGCTATCGCAAAAGTCATAAGTCCGGTAAGCGCCTCCATCGATGCCGTAAAACTTGCGGCAAACCCCATCGGATTAATACGTCCATAACCAACCGTTGTAAAGGTCTGGGCACTAAAGAAAAAGACTTCACCAAAAAGTTCCAGTCCTTTCACCTGCATTAACCCACCCAGGTGTTCAATGCCAATGAGGTAATAAATACCGGAAAAAATCAGGTTAGTGCCGAGAAAATAAATCACCACAACCAACAAAAACTTCCACATCGACATGGTGAGCAGGGAATGGTAGATATTCAGTCTTTCCCACAACATCATCCCCCTTACTTCCATGTTTGGATTACCATCCCGGTTAAAAAAACGACCTCTGCCACTGAGGGTGGTATTGGTTCCCAGGCCGGTTTCGTTGTTAACCTGGGCATTTTTATTCAGTTTTCTCATAAGTATCACATACCTGCTTTAACCCCTAATTTAGGGTAAAAGCAGGTTTCCTGTGCCTGCAAGGGCGAAATAGGTGGCCGGAAAGCCGAAAACAGACTGGAAATCTGTATAACCTTATGGGCAGGCACTTCATCCATGACCCTTTTCAACCTATCTTTGCGCACTTATGAAGAAGATCAGGAACTTTTGCATTATTGCGCATATTGACCATGGGAAAAGTACGCTCGCAGACCGTTTATTGGAGCATACCAAAACCATTACGGAGCGTCAGATGATGGACCAGGTATTGGATGACATGGACCTGGAACGTGAGAAAGGTATTACGATTAAGAGTCATGCCATACAGATCAATTACAACTATAAAGGCGAGCAATATGTGCTGAACCTGATTGATACACCCGGCCACGTAGATTTCAGCTATGAAGTAAGCCGGGCACTTGCGGCCTGCGAAGGGGCATTGTTGCTTGTAGATGCTTCACAGGGCATTCAGGCACAAACCATCAGTAACCTATACCTGGCCATTGAGAACGACCTGGAAATTATTCCGGTGATCAATAAAATTGATATGGATGGGGCCAAAATACCGGAAGTAACCGACCAGATTGTTGATCTGATTGGTTGTAAACAGGAAGATATCCTGCTTGCCAGCGGTAAATCGGGTATCGGTATCGAAGAAATACTTGAAGCCATTGTTGAACGTATACCCGCGCCGGAAGGCAATCCTGAGGCACCTTTACAGGCATTGATCTTTGATAGTGTATTCAATAGTTTCAGAGGAATTATTGTTTATTATCGTATTCTCAATGGTGTATTGAAGAAAGGAGACAAAATTCGTTTTGTTGCATCAGGGAATGATTACTTCGCAGATGAAGTAGGGGTGTTAAAGCTTAGCATGACTCCAAAAGATGAAGTTCGTGCCGGTGATGTAGGTTATATTATTACAGGTATCAAAAATGCCAAAGAAGTAAAAGTAGGTGATACCATTACCCTTGCTGCAAATCCAGGTGAGATGATCAACGGATTTGAAGAAGTTAAGCCAATGGTATTTGCTGGTATCTTCCCCGTTAATACAGATGAGTTTGAAGAGCTGCGCGACTGTATGGATAAATTACAGTTGAACGATGCATCCCTCACTTTTGAATTGGAAACATCACAGGCACTTGGCTTTGGTTTCCGTTGCGGATTCCTTGGGTTATTACACATGGAAATTATCCAGGAAAGACTGGAACGTGAGTTTAACCAGACCGTGATTACGACTGTTCCGAACGTAAGTTTCAATGCATATACAACCAGGGGAGAAAAGATCATCGTAAATAACCCGGCTGAAATGCCTGATGTGGTAAAAATCGATCGCATCGAAGAACCATTCATTAAGGCACAGATTATTACACTGCCAGACTATATTGGTAATATCATGACCCTTTGTTTGGGCAAGCGTGGTATCCTTATCAACCAGAGTTATCTTACACCAACACGTGTTGAATTGATCTTTGAAATGCCGCTTACTGAAATCGTATTCGATTTCTATGATAAATTAAAAAGCTCTACGCGTGGATATGCATCTTTCGATTATAATCCGATCGGATATCGTGAAGCAGATATCGTTAAAATGGATATCCTGTTGAATAATGATAAAGTAGATGCTTTAAGTGCCCTTATTCACCGTAGCCGCGCACAAGACTTCGGCCGCAGATTATGTGAGAAGTTGAAAGAATTGTTACCAAAGCAACAATTCCAGATCGCTATACAGGCTGCCATCGGTGCAAAAATAATCGCCCGTGAAAACATCAGCGCCATGCGTAAAGACGTAACCGCAAAATGTTATGGTGGTGATATCAGCCGTAAACGTAAACTCCTCGAGAAACAAAAAGAAGGTAAAAAACGCATGCGCCAAATAGGAAACGTAGAAGTACCGCAGGAAGCGTTTCTTGCCGTGCTCAAGCTTGATTAAATGGCAGATGTCAGATCTCAGATGTCAGATTTGGATGGACTGATCTCCGATGTCAGAATTCTTGGATGGATAGTGTATATATATTTAGAAAATCTCTCCAAATCAGACATCAGACATCAGCGATAAATCTGCCATCTGCCATCCAAAAATTCTTCTACTGTTTTTTTCTTGTCTGATCCGGATTTACCCTTGCATCCGGGTTGGCTTCTTTGATATCTGCCTGGTGTACCCATTTTCCTCCAAGCCATTTAAAGCCTTCAAAAGTGCCGTAGGGTACAAGGGTGTGTTTCTTTTTGTTATCGCCTTCTTCACTGGTAAGATGTGCGAGTACAATCATGTCTAATTCAGGATCATAATTCAGTTTAGCGTTAGCTTCTTTTTTAAACTCGAGGCAAAACCGGAAAGCGGGTTGTTTAGGTTTCAGGTCGTCTTCCCGGTAGTTAAAATACCTGCCGCCAAAAAGCGGGGCTCCATTAACATCAAACGTCAGTACTTCGATCCATTTTTTAGTACTGCGTGAATCGTTTTCATCATAACCAAAAAGTGTATAGTAATTACGGTTATTGTATTTAGTTTGAATGATATTGTAATAAACTGCACCAATCCAGTTTTGGGCATTTCTTACAGAGTCAACAGGGGCTTCTGTATATTTCGAAGCATCAAATAAAGGGAATAGTTTTAATGACCCGTCTGCGGTTCGCATTTGTATCGCACCTTTCTGGCGAAAATGATTCAAGTCTTCCATCTGAAGCTGCCAGGTAAAAATGCGGAAACTACTGTCGGGCGCATACAGTTGTGATATCGTAATCAATGAATCAAAACGATAGCGAAAAGAATGGGGCGTGCGTAAAGCTTTTACCAACCCTCTGATGAATGCACTGTCGGCGCGAAACCGGGTAACAAAATCATCGTCATTCATGATGGAGTAGGCCAGGGGTTTGAGTTCATCTTCCATCTGCTGTAACTGCATAATCCGGTCATCCTGCGCAAAAGCTTTTACAAGACCAAATGAAAACAGTAGAACATATACCAGGGACTTCATAACTGTAAAATTAAATGAATCCGAATGATGTGATACAGTTTTAGGGTTTTCTTATACTGAAGCAATTGCTTGCGCAAATTCGAATAAACTATTGAAGCGAAGGTCTATATCTGGGTGTGGAAATGCTGTTTCAGGGTGGGTGGTAGCCAGGTAAACGGTGTGTAAGCCCGCATTTCTGCCAAACCGCATATCGCTCGGGCGATTACCAACCATGATACTCTTATTGAAATCAATATCCGGTAAATCTTGTTTGGCCTGAAATGCCATGCCTGGTTGTGGTTTACGGTTTGGGGAGTCATCTGCCATATCAGAACAAAAATAAATACGGTCAATTCTGCCACCTGATGCTTCAATGGCATTGAGCATATTGGTATGAATCTGGTTAAGGTCTTCCAAACTCATCACTCCTTTACCAACACCTTTTTGATTGGTAACAAGAACGATATGTTTGAAATATTTGTTTAGCGAAGCCAGAGCCTGCAATGTATCGTCATAAAACCTGAACTCATCCCAATTCAGTACATAATCATTGTTTTTTTCATGATTCAGCACCCCGTCGCGATCGAGAAATAAAGTCCAGTCATTGGTAACCTGATCTAATGCTAGCATAATAAACGCTTATCCTTTAAATATTGCAGCTTCTGTTAATTCGCAAATTATATGTCCCAGTAGTATATGGCTTTCCTGAATCCGAGGGGTAATGGTAGAAGGTATATTCAGCAGGTAATCGGAAAGATCTTTCATTTTACCACCTGTTGCTCCGGTAAAGCCAACTGTGGTAATTCCTTTACTGCGTGCGGTTTCGAAAGCTTTGACAATATTGGGTGAATTGCCCGAAGTGCTGATGCCAATTAATACATCGCCTTTCTCCATGGTGCCATCAACCAGTCTGCTATAAATATCATCATAGCTATAGTCATTGGCTACAGCAGTAAGGTAAGAGCTATTACAATGCAGCGCATCTGAAGGTAGTGCCCTTCTGTTTTTATAAAAACGACCGGAGAATTCAGCCGCCAGATGTTGGGCATCCGCGGCACTGCCACCATTTCCACAGAACATTACTTTATGTCCTGCTTCAAATGCAGCAACAACGGCATCTGTTATTTGTTGCACGGTATTTTGCAGTGCGTCATCATTTAATATTTGTTGCTTTACTGCAATAGATTCAGCGATGATAGTATAAATATTGTTTGCCATGGGTACTAAGACTTTATTTTTTAGCTGCCAGTTGCCAGATACTATCTGTTAATACCTGCCAGTCGTACTTCTTTTTCTCACTGCGAAGATGAAACAAAAAATGCGCTTCTCCTAACCTGTACAAATCTGAAATACCTTTAGCGATGGCATTGGCATCAGCTTCTGTAACGATGCCTACCTGCTCATGTGGAACCATGGCAGGCAGTGCGCCAACATTGGTTACCATCATTGGCTTCTCAAAATGATAGGCAAGGGGAGTAATACCCGATTGCGTAGCGTGACGATAGGGTTGAATCACAAAATCTGCCGCACATAAATAGTTGCTTACTTCATTATCGGGTATAAAATCGGTTTTCAAATAAAGCATATCCCGGATACCTAGTTCATCGATCAACTGTTCATATGACTGTTGGTCCTCATAAAACTCACCTGCAATCAGCAGGGCAGGAGGGTTGGTCATGGTAGATTTCACAATGGCCATGGCCCTGAGTAATAGATCGAGCCCTTTGTATTTTCTGATAAAGCCAAAGAAAAGAATAATGGGTTGATCAGTAGGTAATCCAAGTTTTTCCCGGGCAGTTGCTTTTGGTATTGGCGGACCAAAATTATCGTACAAAGGATGTACGGTTGCTAGTGCGGGCTTATTGGTAAACTGTTTTAGGTCTTGCAAAACTTTTTCACTCATGGTTATAAAACCATCTATTGGTTTGATGAAATAACGGGTGAAAAGTTTATCGCCGATTCTTTTTTCGTGCGGGATCACATTATCGGCTATGCAAATTATTTTGGAGTATTTATTCTTGCGGATGATGCGTAAGATTGTTCCGAGACATGGGCCCATAAATGGCAACCAGTATCTCACAACAACCAGGTCTGCATTTTCTTTTTTAATCTTATTTCCAACACTAAACCAGTTAAATGGATTAATGGAATTGATGCAGCTATGAATTACCAGGTCTTTTGGTTTGGGTTCATTACCAAACTGCGATTTGCCTGGGAAAAGAAATGAAGGGTATTGCAAAGAGAAGCTATATATCTGTACATCATAACCATCCTGCATGAATTCGCGGGCCAGCCTTTCATTAAAAGTAGCAATGCCGCCACCTCTCAATGGCCAGGCAGATCCGATGATGATTACTTTTTTATTCATGCATTAGTCTGTCAGTCCAGTCCTGATTTTTCTTCAATCAGGTAAACATTTCTTTCAGAAGCATTTCGGGCCACCAGTTCTGCAATAAATCCGGTCAGGAAAAGCTGCATACCAATGATCATAGTGGTTAGGGCAATATAAAAACTTGGCCTGTTGGTTAAGGAAAAATCGGAAGAGATGAATTTTGATATGATGAGTGAAATACTGGCACCAAAACCGATAAGGAAGGATAGCGTTCCCAGTAGTCCAAAAAACTGCATGGGTCTTTTGCCAAATTTACCCAGGAACATGATGGTTGCCAGATCTAAAAAACCATTTACAAACCGTTGCCAGCCAAATTTGGTGACACCATATTTACGTGGGCGATGTTCAACTACTTTTTCGCCAATTTTTCTGAACCCGCTCCATTTTGCCAGTATGGGTATATACCGGTGCATTTCACCATATACTTCAATACTCTTCACTACTTTTTTTCTGTAAGCTTTCAGACCGCAGTTAAAATCATGTAAGCGAATTCCGGAACTCTTTCTGGCTACAGCATTGAAAAGTTTGGAAGGGATGTTTTTTGTGAGTGTGTTATCGTATCTTTTTTTCTTCCAGCCGCTCACCATATCATAACCTTCTTCCAGAATCATGCGACGGAGTTCAGGAACTTCGTCTGGTGAATCCTGCATATCAGCATCCATGGTAATAATTACATCACCGCTTGCTGCTTTAAAGCCTTCATTTAATGCTGCAGACTTTCCGTAATTGCGTTGAAATTTGATACCCTTGAAGTTGCCATTCTTTTTGCCAATGGCCTGTATAACTTCCCAGCTTGCATCGGTACTTCCATCATCTACCAGGATTACTTCATAAGAATAGCCGTTCTGCTGCATAACAGATTCAATCCACCCGCATAATTCGGGGAGTGACTCATCTTCATTAAACAGCGGAACGACTATTGATAAATCCATAAATATTTTATAATTGATCCTCGAATTTAGGTTCTCTTCTGATAACAAGGCTAATCAGTAAAGATTTAACAAAGTTCCAGATTAATCCAATACCAAGTCCCAGGAAAACCTGTTTAAAAGAAGTATGTGGAGGTTCTTTTTGGGCTCGGGCCATTGCCTCTTCCATTTGTTGTTCTGAGGCACCAAAGGCTTCCATCATTTTCTGTGTTTTTGCAAGACTAATTTCCATCACTTTGGCGGTGAGGTCCTTGTCTACAATGGCATATAAAACATAGTTGCCAACTGCTTCAATCAGTGCATAGATTACGTATGCAAGAAAAGTGAACTTCAATGCTTCAGCAAAAGTGAGCAAATTGTCGTTTTGCTTACGAAGTTTAATGCCCGCAATAATCAACGTAACAATTACATAAGGCACAAAAGTGGTTATGCCAATGATTGATACGTAAGTATCAGTGCTGGCCATTGCCCATCCGCCGAAATTGAGTGCAAGAAAAATAAGTCCGGTAATAACGCCATAAGTAATGGCAGATTGGTTTAAGTTGGGTTTCATGTATCCGTTAGTTTATGGTTGATGAATTTGACCTTTATACAAAGTAGCCACCACTGCGCCTTTCAGGGTCATGTTCAAAAAGGCTGAATTGGCAGATTTACTCTTCAAAGTAGCTTTGGTAAGCGTACTGTTCTTTGTTCTTGAAAACAGTGTCAATTCTGCCTGAGCTCCTTCCTGTATATTAGTCTTGGCTAAACCAAAAATATTACGTGCGTTATGAGAAAATAATGCCGCTATTTCTTCGTCACTTAATCCCGGAACAGCCTCATTAACTGCTGCATAAGCGGTTTGAAGTCCGAGCATACCCGGAGCTGCATATTCAAATTCACAGGTTTTATGATCCCAGTCTTGCGGAATATGATGTGAAGCAATACAATCAATAATACCATCCTTCACTGCCTTACGTAGTGCCATCATATCGGCTTTTGAGCGGAGTGGGGGATTTACCTTCAGGTTTGTATCATATTGCTGAAGGTCTTCGTCACAGAAGAATAGATGATAAGGTGTTACGCTACATGAAACAGACAACCCTTCTGCTTTAGCTGCCTGAATCAAAGCAATGCTATTGTTCGTAGAAACACCGGTTATATGCAATTTAGACCCTGTATACCTTAAGAGATCAAGATCTCTTTTCACCATTAATTCTTCTGCTATAGTTGGCAAACCGGGTAGACCAAGTTGCGTAGATATGATGCCTTCATTCATTAAACCGCCTGCACCAATGCTTTTATCAATGGGAAGTTGGATGAGTACGCCTTCAAATGCTTTTACATATTGTAATGCTTTGAGGAAGAGGCCCGGTGATTGAACGGGACTTAATCCATCGGAGAAAGCAACTGCTCCGCTGTTTCGCATATCATACATTTCTGCAAGGGAACTGCCTTCCATTTTTTTGGTGATGGCGCCAAGAGGCAGTATGCTGGCAGGTAAATGTTGTGAGCCAAGTCTAATATATTCTACCTGTGCTTTATTGTCCGTAACCGGTTTATTGTCGGGAAGTGCAAATACCTGGGTATAACCACCAGCCGCTGCAGACGCTGCCAGTGTATCCAGTGTTTCCTTAAATTCAAATCCGGGGTCGCAGCCGTGCGCAAAAATGTCGACCCATCCCGGCGAAATAACCAAGCCATCTGCTGAAATTTCCTGGTCAGCCTGGGCCTCAATTTTGGCTGCAATTTTAGTGATGATACCATCCTCAATTAAAATATCCCTTGTTTGTCCGTTGCTTGTTGATTGTATATCGGCGATCTTAGCCTGCCTGATGAGGATCTTCATTAGCGGGTATAAAATTTTGTGCAATATAACCTGAATTTTTCTTTTACCCCTATATTTGCACCCCCATTTCGATGGCGGATATCTGATGGCGGATGTCTGATTTGGGTAGTGCGGGACGTAGCGCAGCCCGGTAGCGCGTTTGCATGGGGTGCAAGAGGTCGCTGGTTCGAATCCAGTCGTCCCGACAGAAGAAGAGGTTGAGTGATAACTTGACCTCTTTTTTTTTATGCAAGACAGTCGTCTGGTCGAGACGTTAAAGTCTCGATGCCGACAAAAACGTCGGCATTCGAATCCAGTCGTCCCGACAGAAGAAGAGGTTGAGTGATAACTTGACCTCTTT
>CBFGPM010000054.1:0-20281 GCA_965650685.1 uncultured Sediminibacterium sp. | reverse complement strand
TGGTTAAATTAATAGCAAAAAAAGGCTAGTAGCCAGCAGCTAGTGGCTAGAAGCTGTTTTTTCCCCGAACAGTTCTGGCCTGCAGCTTGCAGCCATTTCCCCCTGACAGCAATGAATCTGAGACAGGAACAGCATTCTAGCGGTTGACCATTATCTTTGCAGCCATGAAAGTATTGATGGTCTGCCTGGGTAATATTTGCAGAAGTCCACTGGCAGAAGGCATTTTACAAGCCAAGGCCCAGTCTGCTGGTTTATCCTGGATGGTTGATAGCGCTGGTACGGGTAATTACCATATCGGGGAACCGCCACATCAGCTTTCACAAAAAGTAGCCAGTATAAACGGTATCGACATCAGCAGGCAACGCTGCAGGCAGTTTAAAGCTGCAGACATGGACAATTTCGACCTGATTTATGTGATGGATCAGGATAATTATAAGGATGTTAAACGTATCAGCGGAAATTTTTGGAATCCTCAAAAGATCAAACTGATATTGAATGAAATAAATGAAAATGACGAATCTGTGCCAGATCCATGGTATGGTAATGAAGATGGATACCACCATGTTTTCGGCTTATTATCCGAAGCCTGCGACAGAATAATTGCAAAATATAGCCAGCTCAATAAATAGCTTAAAAGATGAACAAACCCGGATTACCCCAAGGAACCAGAGATTTCAGTGCGGCAGTTGTACGCAAACGCAATTATATTTTCCAAACCATCCGGTCGGTTTTTGAAATATATGGATTTCAACCACTGGAAACCCCGGCCATGGAAAACCTCGATACCCTTATGGGAAAATATGGCGAAGAAGGAGATAAACTTATTTTCAAAATCCTGAACAATGGTCTTGATAACCCAGCTAAACACGAACAGGCCAGGCATGATTTTGATAAGATACTTGAAGGAAAAAACAATAAGGGCATAACGGAACGGGCATTAAGATATGACCTTACCATTCCTTTCGCCCGTTATGTTGCCATGAATCATGGTCAATTAACCATGCCTTTTAAACGTTATCAGCTTCAGCCTGTTTGGCGTGCCGACCGCCCACAAAAAGGCCGCTACCGCGAATTTTACCAATGCGATGCTGATGTGGTAGGTAGCAATAGTCTGTTAAATGAAATTGAACTAACGCATATCTATGCAACTGTTTTTGAACAGTTGGGTATACCGGTTGAAATTCGTATCAATAGCCGTAAAATTCTTGCTGCACTTGCGGAAATTTGTGGTGGATCAGATAAAATGGTGGATATCACCGTTGCAATTGACAAGCTTGATAAAATAGGTATTGAAAAAGTAAAAGAAGAATTATTTCAACGCGGTTTAACAAACGATCAGGTTAATATTGTTGAGCAATATTTAAAGATTGATGGTTCGAACGAAGCAAAAATCAGTCAACTCGAACTACTCATCGGCGATAATGAAACAGGGAAAAAAGGATTATCAGAAATTGTGCACATCCTTTCAAATTGCAGCTTAAACGGCAGCAGCAAACTCATCACTGATTTTACCTTAGCCAGAGGACTCAACTATTACACCGGAATAATTTTCGAAGTAAAAGCCTTGAATGTTCAGATGGGAAGTATTGGTGGTGGTGGTCGTTACGATGACCTTACCGGATTATTTGGTGTTCCTAATGTACCGGGTGTCGGCATAAGCTTTGGTGTTGATCGCATATACGATGTAATGGAAGAATTACAACTTTTTCCAAACACCGTGCAAATAGGCACCAAAGTACTGTTCTTCAATTTAGGCGAAGCTGAATCTAAAATAGCATTTCAATTACTACAACAACTCAGATCTAAGCAGATTGCTGCCGAATTATTTCATGAACAGGCCAAATTCGACAAACAATTCAAATACGCAGAAAAGAAAAATATTCCCTACGCTGTTATCATTGGCTCTAAAGAAATGGAACAAGGCACCTGCGTTGTTAAAGACCTGATAAAAGGAACCCAGGAGGAAATCGAGCAATCTGCATTGGCAGTGTTCGTGGGAGATAGACCATAGTCCATAGTCCATGGTCAATGGTTAATTAACTATTTATTTAAAAACTAACTATTTCTTTAAAGACTAATTAAGTCTATATCCCATTCACAATAAACCATGATCTATCTGCTATGGACCATGGACTATGGACCATGGACTTGGACTATCAGCCATTCTGGCACAATATTGGCATATCATACCGCAAAACAACAATATGATACAGCCAAAATGGATTATAGCTGCTGCAACGCTGCTCATCATGAGTTGTGGAAGGAAAACAGTTCCCGCTAAAACCGATAATGTTATTACTACAACACCCACGGTAAAAGCACCAGCAAAAAAAGAGACAACTCCAGCATCTGTACCTGAAAAAAAAGATAAAGTTGTTAAAGAGAAGGAGTTACCAAAACCTGAAGTAAAAGAAGCTTTGGTACCAATGGTGGTGATTGATGGTATGGGGAATATCATTACCCCAAAAGAAAAATTACCTGAAGAGATTGCTGCAAAGGCAGACTACAGAACACTTACCCGTGCATTTACACCCAATCAACGAACCAACCTTATTTACAGGTATAAAATAGTTCCTCCCCGTATTTTATTTGTTCCAGAAAATTATATTAAAACGACTGCCAGGGGTAAATATGTTATCTACAGAAAAAAATTCTGGTACTGGCAACAGGAAGATGGCTTGTTTTACCTGGATGAAACTTATTACAAGTAAGCACCTGTTTAAATTTTATGCACAGGGGTAAGGGGTTAGGTATTAGGTATTAGTCGGCAGCTTTAGATATTGGCAGTGTGCCAAAATCAAGTGAAAAGCAGAATCTGCTATGGACCATGGACTATGGTCTATGGTCCATGGTCCATAGCAGGTATTTTATTTCCCCGATAAAAACATTTGTCGCTTCAAAAGCATAGCTGCAGCATGATTGAGTGCAATGCCCTCTGATTTTGAACCTTCCAGCACATAACCACCGGCATTAATATTTACACCAATAACTTTTTTATTGGCATCTCTCTTAAACTGAGCAGTGCCATCATATGCAGTAATAGAAAATAAGTCTTCTCCAGTTTTTACTAAGGTAGAATTGCCCACACTTGAGCCCATGATAAGTCCTTCCCCTTCCATACTTACAACTACTTCTGTAACAATACTTCCATCAGGAAATTTATATTTTCCTACAAAATCGTTCAGGGTACTGTCTTTAGACTGTGCTTGAACAAAAACTGCGCTGCCAATTAGTAGACAAAGCATCAACATTTTTTTCATGAGTATCAGGTTTTAGTTTTTTGCGTAACGGTTTTTCAAAGCAAAAGTTACAACATTTACCAGAAAACGTAGTGTAAATTTTTCTATATAAATAAAGCTATTCTTCCAGCAGTACCACCTGCAACCTATATTCTCCGCTCATCGGCGCCTAAACATTCAAAAACCAATTTAGTAAACAACAAATAGCAACCAAAAAATTAATCCATTCTTCATTTAAGTGACTCAATTTACCCTTTCATTTAAAAGATTAATGCAGGTATTTCACCCCTTAATATTTCTCCAAAGAGAGAAGAATATCCAATTTCTTAATAATAAATAATTGATGACTTTTTTTAAACAGTTGAATGCTTTCAATTAATAACTGCAAAAGCAAGTAATAGCCTCAACTCGCATCTTCAATTTTAAGGAATTATAGTTATAAAATAACTTATATTACTTTCTGATAGAAAAGATTTTATGAAATCAGCCATGCGCATAATTGGTTTAGTTATTTCCCTTTTTATATCTGCCATTTGTACTGCTCAGGAAGACTGTAATTGCAAACCGGCAGACACGCTCAGGCAAAAAATTGGGAAATATTATAATTCAGGTAAATTAGACTCAGCCATCCTGGTATTGAATGAGCTTAAAGCATCCACCAATAATGCTTGTCAAATTGTTTATTTAGACGGCATAGGTCAGATTGCTGTTGCAAAAAAACAGTTATCACTTGCAAGGAGTTATTTTCTCAAAGAAGAAATAATTCAAAAAGAACTAAACTGTAAAAAGTTACTGATCCGTTTTTACAACACAATGGCCCGTTATTACCAGGAAGCAGGCTATAGGGATAGTGTTTCATTCATTACCTTAAAAGCTATTGTTCTGGCAGAGGAAGAAAAAGACTGGTATGCAGCAGCAAGGGCAAGTATCAATCTGGCATCCATTTTTCAGCAAGAGCAACAACTCAATAAATACCTACATTATAGCCGAAAAGCATTATCATTTGCCCGGCTTTCTAAAGATACGATAATACTTGCCGCAGTACTTACAAGGGTTGCGGAAAGTTATTACGAATCATATCAACATACTAAATCGCAAGCATCTTTAGACAGCTCATTCCTACTTGCTACAGAATGCATAAGCATTTCACAAAATAAACCTGAGAACTTACTGGAGCTTGCAGATGCTTATAGCAAAATCAGCCAATACTTTTTTGTCACAAAAAAATACCAAACTGCCATCCGTTATGCCGATAGCGCTATTCAGGCTTGTCCAAAAGGCGTTTATGATTTTTACAGGCTTTTGTTAAATGGTTATAGCGTAAAGAGTGAAATCTATTTTACGCAAAACAATTATACAACTGCCAGAATAATGGGCGATTCAGCCTATCATTATGCCCTTCGTTTTAATAAACAACTGGCCATTCAACCGCTTAACATCATTTTTAAAAGTTCAAAAAAACTCAATGATTTCAAAAGGGCATCAACTGCATTGGAAGAAATGACTTTTTTGAGAGACAGCATTTATTCCATTGAAAAGACTGCGACCATCAATGAACTGGAAAAGAAATACAACCAGGCGAAAAATGAAAAGACGATCCAGGAACTTTCTCTTCAAAAGAGAATCTATCTACTTCTTGCAATTATCGCTTTACTAGCGATTGGGGTAATTGGATTCTTTCTCCGTCAGCAATCTTTAAAGCATAAACAAAAAGTACTGGAAACAGAACAGCGATTAAACAGGGCACGCATGAATCCTCATTTCTTTTTTAATGCTTTGACCTCAATTCAATCTTTACTCATTGAAAAAAAAGACCAGTCCATCATTGCTTCAAACCTGGTAAAATTTTCCCGTTTAATGCGCAATACACTTGAAAGCACCTACAACGACTATATTACCATTGAAGAAGAAATTACTTTCTTAAAACAATATATCGATTTACAACTCATGCGGTTCCCTGAAAAATTCACTTACTCCTTTAATATCGATGAGGCCATTGACCTGAATGAGTGGCAGATTCCTTCCATGATTATGCAGCCATTTATTGAGAACAGCATTGAACATGGATTTAACAGCATAGATTATAAAGGACATATTAATGTAGATTTATTATTGCAGGATCAACAAATTCATATCTGTATTGCCGATAACGGTAGAGGTATCATCAAAAATGATCACTCAAAAACAAACCATATTTCAAGGGCCAGTCAAATTTTAAAAGATCGTTTTTATTTGTTGAACCTGAAATTTAATGCCGAGGCTAACTTTAACATAAAAGAACAAGCAGGTACGGGCACTATAGTGGACATTACTATTCCAGCAATTCGGGTTTAGTCTCGAGCGTTCGTTTTGCCTGAGCTGTAAGATTCAAACATTGATTGGCAGTTATTTTAGGCATGCTTATATTAATAGAACACGGATCTTCATGATTTATCATGATAAATCTGAAAATCATGAAAACCTGTGTTCCAACCTAACCATAACTTGCAACTCGCGGCTATAATTCCCTGGACAATAATTACTGCAAGCTGTTTGTTGCTGGTTATGGCGAAATGTTCTTTGGATAGTTTTAGACTAAAACTGACCTTAGAAAGGTTTAATCCTGAATACTAGCAATCTCCATTGGTTAATTACTTGATAACTATCCTATAAGCATAGCCATTATATCCATCGCCAGTTGGAAGTACCGTTAATGTGCCGTTTTTCCAATACACAGATTTTGCGCCTGAGCCATTGGCCTCCGGCATACTTCCAATGATGTAAACATCATTTCCATCCAACCCGATACCATAAACGCTAACCACTCCAGCAGCTGTAATATTACTTAACATAGCTTGTGTGGTATTTTTCCAGCTAACTGCATTATAAATACCCGGACTGGCTGATATAGATCCGGCAGCATAAATATTACCTCCATCAACTGCAATACCATAACACCAACCACTTAAACTATTTAAAATAACAGGTACACCATTTTTCCAGTATACTGCTTTATCATCCGATTGTCCGGCACAATAAACATCATTACCTGCTACTACTATTCTGTGTATGATAGAATAAACTCCCGGAGAAGCATTCGGTGTTACGGCTACTCCGTTCTTCCAATACCTGGGCAGTTTATTATATGGACTTCCGGTGGCTGTTTCATATCCTGCTATATAAACGTCTGAACCCGCTATTGTCATATCATAAGGTCTGGCATCTGTTGCATTAGAACCTGTGTTTTCAGTAATGGATGTAACAGTACCATTTTTCCACTGAATGATTTTAGGGACACCTCCAGATGGGTAATGCATGCCAGCCAGATAGATATCACTACCATTTACTGCCAAACAATTATAATAGACCCCGGCAACAGCAGAAACAGTAACAAGCTCAACGCCATTCTTGTAAACTACTGCATCAAATGCCCCTCCTGATATTGGCCGCCTGCTTGCTAAAACATAAACATCATTTCCCGAAACCTCTAAATCCTCACCGTATATTTCAGAAACAGAAGGATTGCCAATTGTAGTTGGCACATCATCTACGAAATATTTTGCTATCGCACTGTTATTCGCATTGTTATATTCATTGGTTAAAATATATCGTTTTTTTACAGCAGCTTGCTGATCACCTTTCTTACCACATGCTGATACCAAAATACCTGCAATGATTATATAATAAATACTAAAACTTAATTTTTTCATGAATGTATATTTGAAATATGATTGAAACAATATTTATATGCAATAGGGCTGACTGTACATAGATGGAAGTTCAATACATTTAAGTGCTGCAACAGGCGGCATTTACCCAAACAGTATAATAGGTTTATTGATTAAGGTTTTGTTTAATCTTGTCTAGTAATGATTTGTTATCGGGATAGGCATGTATTGTACTCTTTCCTTTCTGAATAGCCATATCAATATCATCTATGGATGGAAATAATCTCTTTACTGCTTCCAAATAAGCAACGATACTCTTAATCGCCCCTAAACTTCCCTTGGCTCTGCAGAGCAGGTTTTCAACCGGCACTTTGTTATCTGTAGTAAATGTGCCTTGTTTCTCTATATAACCAGTATGGTAATCAATATCTGCAATTTGCGTGGCTATGCCTCTTTTTTTGAAATCATTGGCAGCTTTTGTCATTTGCTTTGCATCAATTCCACCTTTTATAATTGCATCTACAAAATCAGTAAACTGTTCGATACGAGTATTGCTAAGGTTTACATATTCGTTGCATGGCGATGCATCGAAATAATCACGAAGCACAGGAGGTTGAATGAAATTTTGGAAGAATTTGGCGGTTCTTTTACCCTGATCTGATTCCTTAACTATTTTCTCATAAGGGTTTGCATCAGCATCAAATTTAGGATTGCCACCTCTGGCTTGCGAAAAGCCAGTGACGAGTAGGGAACATTGCAGTAAAACAGTAATTAAAACTTGTTTCATTTTTAGCAGATTAGGTCTATTTAGTTAAATTCTCACATGGAAGAACAATCGGATGGGTTGGCATAATTAATAAAGGAGCACCATATTTGCCGCCTCCTTCATAAGTAGCACGTACATAACCACTAGCTATGGCACAACTGCCATCTGCTTTTTTTATAGCAAGATTTACTTCTACTTCTTTGTGTAAAGGAATATCCAATGCATTCTTCTCAATGATCCAAATAGTGGTGATATTCACCTTTGTTACTACCAATTTCTCTGATTGCCAGTTTTGTTCGTATTGTTTCTTGGCGTTTGCTTCTACCGTTGCATCAACCATTACGGCTTTTTTCATTCTCAGGTTTTTAACATATTCAGCCTGATTCTTTTCCATTTTATTCAGGTAGTTTTCTCTGGTCCCGTACAGATCAATCGCCGCTTTAACTTCTCCTAACTTTTCTTCCAACGAAATTGCTTCAGGATATACTTTTAGTGCGCCCTTGATAAAAGCCTGGTATAAATACAGGTCTTGCAAGAAAGAAACCGTACTTAAAGAGCGCCAGTTTTTATAGCCGTCTGCAGCCTTGTCAATGGCAATTGATAAACTTTTTACTTTTGCAGTTACACTTTGGTACCCGTCTTTTACCACAATGGCCGTTGGCTTACTTTTGATAAATGCATCCACTTTATCTTCATACTCTTTAATTACCTGGTCGCTTATAGCCAGGGCTTCCATCACAGCTGATTTATTTTCGGTTTTATCGCCAGATAAATTCACCTTGCCCTTTTTAAAAATGAAAGGGTCTTTAAACAAAAGCTCAACCTGCTTTGAAGTTGCCTCAGCACCTTCGCGGCTATAGGCGGTTCGTTGAGCAAATGAACCGATGGCGCAAAAAATGATCGCACAGCAAACTGCTAATTTCTGCTTCATATTCCTGGTTAAAGATTTAGGCCAGTAAAAGTATTTAAGCGAATAGTCTTAGACTTAAACCATTAATCTTTGAATCAATCCGATTATTAAATGAAGAAACTTGATAGATAAGTGATTAATAAATAGTTTTACATACACAATTAACCATGACTATATTAATCATTGATAACGAGCCGGGCATAAGAAATACCTTAAGTGAACTTATAAAACAGATAGGCTTTCCATTCAGCCGAATCGTAGAAGCTTCCGGTGTAAAGGATGGTATTCAACGGATACAGACGGAAAATCCGGATATTGTTTTTTTAGATATTGAAATGGAAGATGGTACCGGTTTCGATTTAATGAAGCAATTACCTGCACCTAAATTTCAATTGATATTTGTTACGGCGCATAACCAGTATGCAGTAGACGCCTTTAAATTCAGCGCCATAGACTACCTGCTTAAACCTGTTGATCCTGACGAATTGAAGATTAGTTTAGATAAAGCCGCAACCAATATCGAGTCGAAATCTTTAAAAGACCAAATAGATATATTGCTCCAGCAAATTGCCGGTAAGCCAGATAAAGACAGACGCATCGTACTCAAAGACATTGAAAATATCTACTTCGTAAAAGTTAGTGAAATACTTTATTGTATGGCAGATGGCACTTATACGCGATTCTATTTACAGTCTGCAAAGGAGATATTGGTTTCAAAAAACCTGAAAGAATATGAAACCCTGTTAGAGCCGCTGGGGTTTTTACGAACACACCACTCTTATCTCGTAAATCCAGATAAAATTACCATTTACGATAAATCAGACGGCGGAGCATTGATTTTAGAAGGCGGGCTTTCTGTGCCTGTATCACAAAGAAAAAAGGAAGCAATCATCAGTATATTGGAAAGCAAAAACATGTAGTTAGCAATCGCTTTCCATGCAGTTTTAAGAACAAAAAAGTTGAGTTATTCAAACTATTGT
The DNA here is from genome assembly GCA_965650685.1 of uncultured Sediminibacterium sp. Lineage (GTDB taxonomy): Bacteria > Bacteroidota > Bacteroidia > Chitinophagales > Chitinophagaceae > Sediminibacterium. Next base: position 10,739 of record CBFGPM010000054.1, on the reverse strand, counting down.
TGTCAGGGAAATTTAACCGCGAGCTGTAGGTGTCTCGTATGATGGAACGGAGATCTTCATGATTTTCATGATTTATCATGATATATCTTGAAAATCATGGAAATCTGTGTTCTATTAATAGCAGATAATGCATTTACGGCAAGCAACTATTTATTCAGGCAACTGACTTTAAATTTTCTCCCCTCTTTAATTCCATTAAAAGCAGAAAGTCTATAATAAGCACCCATCAAGGCTTGTAGCTTGCGGCTTGCAGCTTGAAGCCAGGTTCTTCCTGTTGTTTTGCTTTGCACGAATAATTTCCCCTACCTAAACATTTACTGTAATCCTTCGTAAACAACTGCAGCACCTTGTCCAACGCCAACACACATCGTCGCCAATCCATATTTCGAGTTGCGACGATTCATTTCATGTAATAGTGTTGTTGAAATACGTACCCCGCTACAACCCAATGGGTGTCCGATGGCTATTGAGCCACCATTCACGTTCACTTTTTCAGGATCCAGTTCAAGGTCTTTCATACATGCAAGACTTTGAGAGGCAAATGCCTCATTGAGTTCTACAAGATCAAGGTCATTAATGTTTAATCCAGCCCTGATTAAGGCTTTTTGTGAAGCAGGTACCGGTCCAATACCCATAATAGCTGGATCTACACCCGCAACACCCATACTCACTACCCTTGCCATTGGTTGAAGGTTAAATAGTTTAACGGCTTCTTCGCTAGCGAGGATCATGGCTGATGCACCATCATTGATACCGGAAGAATTACCTGCTGTAACAGTGCCATCCTTGGCAAAAGCTGGTTTTAAAGTAGCTAGCTTTTCAAGAGAGGTTTGACGCGGGTGCTCATCCTGGTTGAACCAGGAAATCAAACGGTCATTGATCATTTCAACCGCTACAATTTCATCGTCCCATTTACCTGCTTCCAGTGCCGCAAAATATTTTTGCTGAGATGCAAACGCAAAAGCATCCTGTGCTTCCCTTCCAATATTCCAATCCTTCGCCACATTTTCTGCTGTTTCACCCATGCTATAAGGATGGTACATGGATGCCAGTTTTTTATTAACAAAACGCCATCCTATTGTTGTGTCGAAACTTTCTATCTTTCTGCTGTAGGCGCCTTCTGCTTTAGCTGTTACAAAGGGGGCGCGTGTCATGCTTTCAACACCACCGGCAATGTATAACATTCCTTCTCCACACATAATGGCCCTCGATGCATCCATAACAGCCTGTAATCCACTGGCGCATAAACGGTTCACCGTATTACCTCCAACTGTTACGGGCAATCCGGCCAAAAGAGCAGCCATTCTTGCTACATCACGATTATCTTCACCTGCCTGATTAGCAGCACCTGCAATCACATCTTCAAAAGCAGCAGGATCAATGGTATTATTCCTATTTAAAAGCGCTGTTATTACATGCGCCAGAAGATCATCCGGACGTATTGAACTTAATTTCCCTCCATATCTTCCTATTGGTGTGCGAACTGCATCTATAATATAACAAGCATTCATACAATAATAAATATTGCGCAAGATAAGCGAATGAAACAGAGAAATAAGGAATAACGAATAACGAATAAGGAAGTAAAATGCAGTTAATGAAAACTGCCTTGTGCTCTGTTTATAATTAAGATTTACTTTTTCAGTTCTATATTTCTTATTCCTTATTTCTCTGTTTCTGGGGTATCTTTGCATAATGAATACGGAACTACCAAATATTAGACACCTGAGTATCAATGATTTAGAGGATTATTTTAATGGATTGGGGGAGAAAAAGTTCCGGGTGAAACAGGTGCATGAGTGGTTATGGCAAAAACATGCCCATAGTTTTGATGATATGACTAACCTGAGCAAAGAACTCAGGGCTAAGCTTGCTCAGAATTTTAGTTTACCTGCATTAAAAGTTGATGCGGTTCAATATAGCGAAGACGGAACAATCAAATGTCGCTTTCGCACCCACGATAACCACCTTGTTGAAGGAGTGCTGATTCCGACCGACGAAAGAAAAACTGCTTGTGTTTCCTCACAAATAGGATGCAGTCTTAGTTGCAAGTTTTGTGCAACAGGATACATGGACCGTAAACGCAACCTGACTTACGACGAAATATATGATCAGGTTGTACTGATTAATAAAGAGAGCGAAGAGAAATTTCAGAAAAAATTATCCAATATTGTATTTATGGGCATGGGTGAACCCCTGCTTAATTATGGTAATGTGATGAAAGCTATTGAACGCATTTCAGCGGAAGATGGTTTGTTTATGAGTCCAAGAAGAATTACCGTTTCCACTGCTGGTGTTGCCAAAGCAATCCGCAAACTGGGCGACGATCAGGTTCGATTTAAACTTGCACTCTCTTTGCATGCAGCTAATGATGCAAAAAGAAATGAGATTATGCCGATCAATGAAACAAACAATATCAAAGTGCTTATTGAAGCTTTGAATTATTTCTACAAACAGACCGGCAATGAAATCACTTTTGAATACATCCTGTTCAAGAATTTCAATGATTCACAAAAGGATGCGGAGGAACTGATAAAAATTTATCGTCAGGTACCTGCAGACTTAGTAAATATTATAGAATACAATCCGATAGATGCTTTCCGTTTCACCAAACCAGATGAAGAGGGCATACAAAATTTCATGCAGTTTCTCGAATCTAACCGTGTCAATGCACGTTTAAGAAGAAGTCGCGGTAAAGATATTGATGCTGCCTGCGGACAATTGGCAAATAAAGGATAAGTATATGCTTCAAGCCTCAAGCTACAGGCTACAAGCTGTGAGGAAGATTTAAGTTATGATCAATTTTCTTGAAGCTTGCAGCCTGCAGCTTAAAGCTTCATTCCTGTTGTAAAACAGCAAAAACAAAAACATGAAAAAAAGAACCGACAATTTCGACAAGTTTGCCAACAAGAAAAAAGGCAGCGCAGTTAAAGAAGCTTTCCGCCAGGAAAAAAAGAAAATAAAAGCAGAAGCAAGGGCCGCAGGTGAAGAAATGCGGAAAAAGAAGATAGAGAAAATGAGGGGTGAGCAAGGGAAAGCTACAAGCTTCAAGCCTCAGGCTCCAGGCAAAAAAAAGGATGAAAAAAAGGCTGTAAACCATATAGAGGGTAAGAAGTATAGAGGAGAAAAGCAGAAAAATACAACAGCAGAAACTCAACCCACCAACATTTCTTTACCAGGAAAAGAACCTGGTGAACAAATGCCTTTAAATAAGTTTATTGCACACGCAGGTGTTTGTGGAAGAAGGGAAGCCGCTGATCTGGTTAAAGATGGTAAAGTAACGGTGAATGGGGATAAGGTTTTTGAACCAGGATACAAGGTTTCTTCAAAAGACAAAGTAATTGTAAAAGGCAAACAGGTATTTCTACAAAAAAATGCAGTGTATATCCTATTAAATAAACCAAAGGATTACATCACTACAGCAAATGACCCACAGGGGCGCAAAACTGTATTGGATCTGATTAAAAATGCTACCCCGGAAAGGGTGTACCCGGTAGGTCGATTAGATAGAAACACTACCGGTGTACTAATTCTTACCAACGATGGTGAACTCGCCCAAAAGCTTACGCACCCTTCCTTTGAAGTTAAAAAGATATACGAGGTTACATTAGATAAGCCGGTAATTAAAAAAGACCTGGAAACTATTTTAAGTGGTGTTACTTTAGAAGATGGTTTTGTTCAAGCAGACTCTGTTGGATATGCAGACGATAAACAAAAAAATATTGTAGGTATTGAAATTCACAGCGGTCGAAACAGAATTGTAAGGAGAATTTTTGAACACCTTGGTTATGATGTAAAAGGGTTAGACAGGGTGATGTTCGCCAACCTCACCAAAAAGAATGTAGACCGAGGCAAATGGCGTTTCCTGAATGAAAAAGAAGTGAGGTTGCTGAAGTTTATGAATAATTCCTTCCTGAGAAAAAATAAATAAAATTAGCAGTTGTTAGGCATTAGGTGTTAGGCGTTAGCTCTTAGTTAGTATACAAACCAGCCCTTCCCCTAATACCTAATACCTAACGCCTAACACCTAACCCCCAATCCCAAACATGCGTCCCGATATTATATTTGAAAACGATTTTTTTGTTGCGGTTAACAAGCCTTCAGGCCTGTTAAGTATTCCTGATCGATTAGGACAGGAGCTTTCGTTAAAAGATATCCTTAAATCGAGGTACGAAAATATTTATACTGTTCACCGCTTAGATAAAGATACCAGCGGTATTATTGTTTTTGCCAAAGATGAAGATACACACAAGGAACTCTCTCAATTATTTGAAGGCAGAGAAGTTGAGAAGTTTTACCTCGGACTTGTACACGGTAAACTAATGAACGAAAACGGCAGTATTGATGCTGCCATTATGGAACATCCCGGCAAAAACGGTAAGATGATTACACACGTTAAAGGAAAGTCTTCTCTAACCGACTATACCGTTTTAGAAAGCTTTCGGCTATATAGCTGGTTGCAGTTTCAAATTCATACCGGCCGCACACACCAGATACGTGTACACATGCAGCATTTAGGTCATTCGATTGTTTGTGATGAATTGTATGGCGACCCGTCTCCTGTTTTGCTTTCTGCACTTAAAAAGAAGTTCAAATTATCCAAACATGATGAGCAGGAAAGGCCATTAATGAACAGACTTGCACTTCATTCCTATAAACTTAGCTTCACTTTCCACGATAACAAATTTGAACTCGAAGCCGAACTCCCCAAAGACCTGAGGGCAATGCTGGCGCAGCTTAGAAAACTGAGATAACAGAGGAACAGAGAAACAGAGAAACAGAGAAACAGAGGAACAGAGAAATGTCCAAAGTGAGTATTAACTAACACTTTCTTATTCCTTATTTCTTATTCCTTATTTCTTATTCTTTTTTGTATACTATTCCGTTTTTCATTACAAACTTAACACTACCCATGGCGCGGATATCTTTTACCGGGTCTCCGTCAATGGCGATGATATCGGCCAGTTTATCTTTTTCGATTACACCAATTCTATTATCACCCAATAAATCAGCCGCATATAATGTTGCGGAACGGATGGTTTCTAATGCGGGCATTCCTGCTTCATTCATATACACAAATTCCAGCCAGTTTTTTCCATGTGCATAAACGCCTGCATCTGTGCCGAAAGCAATTTTTACGCCAGCTTTATATGCATTGGAAAAGGTATTTTGTATTCTTGGTCCAATAGCAAGAGCCTTGGGGGTTACCAGTGCAGGAAAGTAGCCTGGTTTTTTTGCTGAATCGCCTACCGATTTACCGGCTGTAATTGTTGGCACATAGTAGGTACCCATTTTTTTCATGAGTTCCATTACTTCCTCTGTCATATAAGTTCCATGTTCAATTGAGTTTACTCCTGCTAGTACTGCGCGTTTCATCGCTTCTGTACCATGGCAATGGGCGGCTACTTTAAATCCATAATCTTTGGCGGTTGCTACAATGGCTTTAATTTCAGCTTCAGTAAACTGTGGATTTTCTCCGCTTTTGGCTACACTCAATACGCCACCAGATGCAGTAATTTTTATTACATCGCTACCTTCTTTATAACGCTGTCTTACTGCCTTAGCAGCTTCATCGGCGCCATTTATCACTCCGGCTTCCGGGCCCGGATCACCCATTAAATCTCTACGGTAACCATTGGTTGGATCTGCATGTCCACCGGTAGTTGCAATAGATTTACCAGCAGTGTACACTCTTGGTCCTTTTACAAGTCCTTTATTAATTGCATTCCTAAGTGAAATATTTACGCCGCTACCTCCAAGATCCCTTACAGCCGTGAATCCTGTCATCAAAGTGCGTTCTGCAAATACAACAGACTGAAAGGCGTAATCTGCCGGATTAAAGGTGAAAGTTTCCATGTATTGTCCTGGATTGGTTTCACCTTCAAGGTGAACATGCATATCGATCAAACCGGGCATAACGGTTTTTGATTTGAGATCGATTATTTTATCTCCAGGATTAGCTGCTGAGTATCCTTTTATAACATCAACAATTATATTGCCTTCAATGGCGATCGTCATTTCTTTTAATACCTGCAGGTTCTTTACATCCACCATTTGACCGCAATAAATAAGGGTTCGTTGAGCTATTGACAAAGACACCATCAATATGGCGAATCCAAAACAAAGTAGTTTTTTCATGATGATTATTTAGGTATAAGAATCAGTAAGATACAGAAAACAGGTATCAATGTACCAGGTTCAGGACTTTATTTACCTTTTGCCTGATCATTTTTCACGGTTCTGGCTTTTTGAAGTAAAGATTTACCAAATCGATTCTTTACCTCATCAATGGCTTTATAGAGTTCATTCTTCTTTTCTGCATCATCAAACAAACTCGCCTGAACGGCATGATTGGTTAATTCACTCAACCGAACACCTAATAAACGAACTGGCTGCCCTTTTCGGTAAAGTTTATGAAAGAGATCAATGGCTACCGGTATCAGTTCATCATCTCTTAAAGTATAATCAATGGTGGTTTGTCGGGAAGTTGTTTCAAAATCTGGATACCTGATTTTAACTGCGATACAACCTGCAAGTTTTTCATCCTGCCTGAGTTCGTAAGCTACTTTTTCTGTCATCCTTACCAATTCACTCAACAGAAATTCAATATCCGTTTTATTCTCTTCAAAAGTATTTTCCGTTGAAATAGATTTTGCTTCATGGTAAGCATGAACGATACCATGGTGAATACCCTGTGATTTATACCAAAGATCAGTTCCCCATTTACCAAGTTTCTTTTCTAAAAATTCAATATTGGTTTCACTAACATCACGTATGGTTTGAATTCCCATTGCATGCAACACTTTCAATGTACTTTCCCCAACTCCTGAAAATTTACTAACAGGTAATGGAGCAAGGAATGTTTTTTCCATTCCCGGTTTAATAAAAAGGTATTCATTAGGTTTAGCCTCATCTGTAGCAATTTTTGCCACCATTTTGTTGGTGGCCAGTCCGAATGAAATCGGCAATTGCGTTTCTTCCATAATCTGGGCACGCAGGTCGATTGTCCATTGTAAAGGATCAAAAAATTTATCCATCCCTGTGAGGTCAATATAAAATTCATCGATGGATGCTTTTTCAAATAAAGGTGCTTTGGCCGCAATTATATCTGTTACCCATCTAGAGTACCTGCTGTACTCACCCCGTGTACCCCGAACGAGAATTGCATGTGGACATAACCGCATGGCCGTTTTCATGGGCATAGCACTTCTTACCCCGAATTTCCTGGCTTCATAGCTACAAGTGGTTACCACTCCCCGATCCCTAGAACCTCCAACAATTACTGCCTTCCCTTTAAGTTCAGGATTGTTCAGCATCTCAACACTTACAAAAAAGGAGTCCAGATCAAAATGAGCTATATATCGCTGCGGAGCTTGCATAGAGCTAAGTTATTAATTATGTCGCAATGCTCTTTGCAGATTAGGCCCATAGGCCATAGTCCATGGACCATAGAGTTTATAATATAGACTCCATTCTATTCACCATTCACCATTGACCATTGACTATGGGCCATCGACTATGGACTATGGACTATGGTCCCAGGCCCAAGGCCTACTTCCTCACCGAATCTTTTACCGTTCATCCTAAACCGGACAGATTGATTTTGCAGTTCATCACTGGCAAAAGGCCTTTAATATTTCTTTAAGAATTCGGCCATATGCCTTACCAGATAAGGGTTTGGACATTGCATTAACAATACTTAACATTACCATTAACACCACTCATAACATCACTCATCATTAGCTTGTAACTAATCACAATTCCCTTCGTCTATATATCACTCGGTTCTACTTTTGACTTGTCAATTCAACCAAAAGAAAAACGACAAACTAATTATAAACACATTAATACAAGAAAAAATGAAAAAGTTATTTATCCTCACCTTAGCCCTAATTGCTCTTGGAACCAGCGCTTTTGCTGATACCAATAAAAAAGTAAGTTACAACGGTGCCAGCCACTTTACTTCAAACTATACTGGTGCGAAAGAAGTAAGCTGGAGCGCTGATGCCAACTACGAAAAAGTTAGCTTTATGGAGAATGGCATTAAAAAAGAAGTGTTCTATACCCACCAGGGTGAACTGATTGGTTCTGCAAAAGCTTTTGCATTCGACAAATTGCCTAAAGCAGCCCTCCAAACCATTACAACCAAGTATACTTACCCTGAATTTCAACTCGAAGACATCATCGAGTTTGAAAATGCAGAAGGCGAAACCAGCTATTTCGTATCTATGGATAAATCAGATATGAAACTCGTATTAGAAATTACTACTTACGGTCAGGTTTCTGTTTTCTCTAAAGAAATCAAATAAACAAGCCCTTAGCATTGATTCGATAAAAACCGGCCTTTGGGGCTGGTTTTTTTATTTAGCAGGAGTTTTGATGAGCTGCCATTGTTGTTCGAGGGGAAACAGCTATTAGCCATTAGCTGTTAGCCACTAGCTTTTTCTGCTATAATTTTAATAAATGAGGAGGATATCTTTTAAGATGAGCTGGTTAAAGAACTATTTGATTGCTGTTAATCCACTATCTGTTCTATCCTACACTAGACTTGTAGCCTGACTCCGAATTCCCTGAACAGCTAATGGCTAATAGCTGTTTCCCCCGACAGCAATAGCTACAAAAAGCCCATCAAAAATCCCCTTTTTATGCGATTGTAACATTCTACAGTAAATGTACGTTTGATGGAAAAAAATTAGATGAGAGTATTTATAGTGGTGATTATTCTTTTTTGCACCATGTCCTCTATTGGGCAACAGACCATTGCATTCGAACAGAAGCATCCGGCAGATTTTTATTATAAAAGAATATCAAAAGAGCAGGTTCGAAATGATATACAATTCTGGGTATCGACCCAGGAAGCTTCTCACGTAAATCTTTACCATGGTATTAGTAAAATAGAGCTGGCTCAACTGGCTGAAAATTTACTGGCAGGTTACAAAGGCGATAGTCTTACCCATAACCAAACTGTTTTCCTATTCAGCAGGTTAAGTGCTTCATTACAGGAGGGACACCTTGGTTTGGTAAGCAGCAGGATAACAGATAGTCTATATACAAATAGTATACGTTTCCCTTTTATGATCCGGAAAGCAGAAAAAGATGCCTGGCGTGTTTCATACGATCTTAGTAAAGCCCAACTATTAGAGTATAATGACCGCATTGTAAAGATTAATAACATTCCGGTTGAGGAATTGAACAAAAAATACCTGGATTACTTTGGTGGACTAGACACATGGAAATATGAACAGATCGGATATTATAGCAGAAAACTACTGTTTCTGGATGGCATCAGAAGTCCTTACCAAATTGAAGCCATCAAAGAAAATGGAATGCGGAAAAGTTATACGGTGGAAGGGTTTTCACGTGCCGAGGCCGATAGCATTAATAAGGCATTGGCCGTTAAATTAAACAGTACAGGAAATAAGCCTTATGAATTTAAGTTTCTGCCGAATGGTGTTGGATACCTGAATTACAGAAGTATGCGTAATGATAAAAGCTTACCCTTTGAAAAATTTCTTGACGAAACTTTTGGCAAGCTGAAAGACAGCAATGCTACTGGCCTAATCATTGATCTGCGTGAGAATGGGGGCGGCGATTCGCAATTGGGGGAATTACTGATCCGCTATTTTAATAAGAAACCCTACATTTTTGCCGGTGGTATGAAATGGAAAATAAGCGCACCTTATAAAACATTTTTGAAAGCGCAGGCTAATTATAACGATGCCGATTCTCGGTTTTATATGAGCCAGAAAGATGGTGATACCTATGAATACATCAATGAACAACTAACAATACCAACTCCGAAGGAACCTTTCTTTAATGGTAAAGTTGCCGTTTTAATAGGTACAGGTACTTTCTCAAGTGCCAATATGCTTGCCGATGGTATTGTAAGTTATAAGCTGGCGAAAACCTTTGGTGAACCTACCGGTGAATCACCTAATGATTTTGGAGAGATGTACAATTTCATGTTACCCAACAGCCATATCATTGCAAGAGGCGCTACAAAATTATTTACCAGAGCAAATAAAGACGAGAAAGATTTTGGGCCAGTGATACCTGAAAATATTGTTTATACTAGCGCTGCAGATTTGAAACAGAAAAAAGACAAAGTATTAGAAACTGCCGTAAATTGGATATTAAATCGTTAAACTATTTTGAGCGTCGATCCCAAAGACTTATCTGCCTTACGAGATTTTTGCAATAAGATTCATCTTTTGTCGGATGATGAATGGAATGATTTTGCAGATTGCTGGCAACCATTTGCTGCCCCACGAAAATCGGTTTTAACCAAACAGGGAGAGACAGAAAGATATCTATATTTTGTTTTAGACGGCGTACAGCGTGCATTTTATGCAGGTGATGATGATAGGGAAGCTACCATAGTTTTCACCTACCCGTTTTCTTTTTCGGGTATTGCTGATTCATTTCTAACACAAACCCCTTCAAAGTTTTTCTTTGAAACATTAACAAAGAGCAGCTTTTTAAGAACAAGCTATCTCCAGGTAAATGAGCTAATGAATCGTTACCATAATTTCGAAACCCTTATTCGAAAAGCCACCAGTTTTTCCTTAATGGGTGTACTGGAAAGACAAATAGAATTGCAATGCTTTTCTGCAGAAGAAAAATTTAAAGTACTCTTAAAGAGAAGTCCACATGTACTTCGGCTGATACCCCATAAATACCTGGCATCCTACCTAGGCATTGATGCAACCACATTTAGTAAATTGCTGGGTAGGGTAAGG
>CBFGPM010000053.1:0-22561 GCA_965650685.1 uncultured Sediminibacterium sp. | reverse complement strand
GAATCCTGACAACCCCAATAAAATTGAGTTAAAAGAATACTCAGGGGGAAAGATTCAGACCATTTACTATTCACCGCATTACGATTATAAATTCAATCCAAATTTTGACGATTATGATAATCATGATTTATCATTCGATAAGATTTTAGAAGAAGATTTAAAGGAATTAACAGAAAAAGAAACTAATGAAAGTGGTTGGCCATATTCAGCATCTCAAGAACTTCTTTTTAAAAACTCCCTTCGCCAAATTACCTTCTTAAGTTCTAACTTATTTCGCGAGAAGAATATTTTTAAAAACATATTTGAATTTCAAGGTCACTATCAGCCAATACTTCATTTCAGAGGATATCATGAAGCTGAAAAAGACTGGAATACACCATATCAACTTAGAAATATACTAAGTACAATAGCTGAAAAGGCAGAAAAAGAAAGTTCAGAATGGCACATATATAGAGACACAGGAGCATCTCAACCGCAGATTTATCAATACATTTTAAAACGAAATGTCATCAAGTGTATCCTATCACTATTGAATCGTCAAATGGAAAGGCGAAACTCTTTCCTTCAAGAGGGGTATTTCCCTTATGATAAATTAAAGGAACAAATTGAACCCGCTTCAGCTTATGACACTTTCTTACTATTTGTTAAACACAGTACTATAAAGCTCAAAAAAAATCACTCAGAAAATATTTTAAGTGAATCCGTTTTAAGGAATCTTTTAGAAAAAATTTATACTACGATTGAAAAAGCGAACGACGAAAATTTAATCTCCAATTACACTTTAAAACCAACTACTGAAGATGCAATTGAAATACTAAAACTACAGAGGCAATTTCTCAATGAATTAAACAGTTATTATATTAAACACTATACCAACAAAGACGACTTATCAATTGCAGACAGAGATAAAATAGAGGAGTTTATAAATTATATGCCATTCACGAGAAGAATGAGTTCAGGCGAGGGGGCCTTATTGAATTTTTATTCTAGGATTTATGATTTTCTAAATTCCAATCTGAAGGAATTGAAATTCAGGAACCTATGTGACCATTATATTTTGTTACTCGATGAAGCAGACCTTACATTTCATATAACATGGAAGAAAAAATATGTAAAAGCACTTTTATCGACCCTCCCCTACTTTTTTGATGAACTTGAAAATAAACCAAACCTTGAAATAATATTCACTACACACGACCCTATTACGCTTTCGGATCTACCAAATACTAATGTTATTTATATTGAAAAATCCGGCCAGAATAACTCTTCAAGAATTTTAGATTTAAACAACGAAAGGAGACCTCTAAAAACTTTTGGCGCAAACATTTCTGATCTTATCGCAGACTCTTTCTTTATCGAGGAATCGCTAATTGGGAATTTTGTATTTGACAAGATTCAAAATACAATAAAATGGTTAAATGACAAGGATAATATCGAGAGCAATACCTATTATAAAACACTCATCAAAATGATTGACGAGCCAATTATTCAAAGGAAACTGGCCGAAATGTACGATGCAAAAACTAACGATAATTTTCAGTTAGAAATTATAGACGCGCAAATAAAAAAACTAGAAGAACTTAAAAATAGACTAAACCCATAATGCTATTTCTCAATCCAAACACACCAAAGATTATTAAAGCCAAAAGAGCATTTCACCAGGGAATGCTTGATTTTGTGTTAGATCGCATCGACACAATCAAAAAGTTAAAAGGTGTCGACACTACTCAAATCGAGTGCTTCTTTGATCTTTTTATTAATGAATCCCTTGATTCAATTTTGATCGGCGATCCCGTTACATTAAGTCAAATTAACCAAAGGCTTAACAGCTCTATTAAATCATCTACGAACCTCTTAAAAGGCGTTGAGCACGTGTTCAACTATGATACTTTTATTGACAAGAAAAAGAAAAAATATGATGCATATAAATTAGCAGAAACATTAGACATTAGAACCTGCACTTACTGCAATAGAAACTACACCAATACAGTTATTAAAAGTAACGGCGATAAGATCACAAGGCCCCAGTTTGATCATTATTTTGACAAAAAGGAAAATCCTTTACTTGCTCTATCTTTCTACAACTTGATCCCATCATGTTCAATTTGTAATTCCAGTATAAAAGGAACTCACAAAATGGATTTACATGATTATACTCATCCCTATATAGATAACACTTTATCCAACATTAGATTTACGTATAAATATTCAGCAAAATCAAAATCCGGATTAAGAATAGAAGTTGTTACACCAACCCCATCGAAAGCTAAAAATACAATCAGCGCTTTCGCAATTGAAGAAGTTTACAACTCACATATTGGAGAATTACTAGACCTCTTAAAGACTAAACAGTATTTCTCCGACAGATACCTATCTATTCTCAAATCCAACCTCCTAAAGGATGTTATCGTTTCTAAGGAAGACTTGTATCGGATTGTATTCGGAACAGAATACAATGAAATCAATTTTATTAATAGGCCATTTAGTAAGTTTAAAAGTGACATACTGAAAGAACTAGGTATAATTTAATAATCTATCCCAATAGAAATATCCTTTTCTTTCTTCTTAGCAGGGTGTCCCCCGCATCGTTTTCTATGACTTAACCAACCCTTTATTTCTATTTTACTTTTGTATTTATGCACACTTTCTCACATAGTTTTCCTCAAACATTCTTTCACCTCTAAGTACAGCGTACACACGGTGAACAAGTTTATTCCTTACCGCATTAATAACACTCATCTTCCTTCTTCACAGGGTGTTCCCCGCATGATTCCCTCTATCACCGAAGGTGAAAAAATGGGGACGTTGCGGCAGAGGTTATACAGAAACAGGCTAATAATTTCCTTCTTCCTTCTTCGCAGGGTTTCCCGCATTCTATCTTCCTTCTAGGCAGGGTGTTCCCGATCGTCGCCCGCTATTACCACAGGTGAAACAATGGGTCCACAGGACTCTCCAACGGAGTTCTATGTACCTTTGGAGGACGTTTCCTTCTTCGCTGGGTTTCCCGTGACGTCTCCCTCTATCACCGCAGGTGAAAGAATGGGGACGTTGCGGCAGAGGTTACACAGATACAGGCTAATAATTATTTAGTATGCTTGCATTCTAATAACCAACACACGCAAGTGAAAACGAATAGATACACTCCTACTCTCGAGAAACGCAACGTCCTCCAAAGGTTCATAGAACTCCGTTGGAGAGTCCTGTGGACCCATTCTAAAGCCTGCGGCTTGAGAGGGAGACGATGCGTAGAAGAAGTCTAATATCCTGTCCCTTCATACCAGGGTACATAATAATTATCACTCCAATTATTCCCATCAAGTATAGATACCAATTTTGGCGATAGTAATATTGACAAATAGAATTTACAAAAAACACTTACCCGCTCCTCGAAGCTGCCCGGATAGGTCAATAATGAGAAATCATCTTTTTTATACCCAAACTCAATTTCTCCAAATTTATATATGGAAATGGATAGCTGATTGGGGCAATAGATATTACCAAAAACAAGTTCTTTATCATTATCAAATGCATCCAATGGCAAATAACCAAAAGATGCATTGATAGTGCCATTTTGCGAAGCATAATCCATTTTCAGGTAACGAGTGTTTTGCAACCTGACCACTTCTTGCTGTACAGAGTAGTTACGCATTGAAAAATAATTGTCAATCGACAACCAACTATTTCGAAATATTTTAAATTTTTCAGTACTACTAATATTCATTTCTTTCTAAGTAATTATATTCAAAAATAGCCCACTTAACTCTATATCTTAAAATACACTAGGATTTAGTTTCCCGCATCGTCTCCCTCTGTCACCGCAGGCGAAAGACTGGAAATGTCTTAAAATACAAGTATGCTATTTTACTATTAGTAACCTATTTTTAGGTATGCGTACAACTATCATTGCCATACTAATATGGGTATTTTCTGCATGTAGTCATTCTGACAATGCAAATACAAAAGTCTTAGACTTTGGCTCCTTTACTATTGAAGTGCCACAATCATGGGAAACGATAAAGGAAACCGGCATTGATAGTTATGTAGGCAGGATAGCAATCGACAACAAAGATACTTTGGACTTCGACCTGGGTTGGTATTCAAATAAACTCTATGAATCAGATATCACAATACTTGACAGCAGCTTGATCCATTCTTTAGACACCAACATGATCGATATTAATGCGGTTATATTTGTGAAAGACAAACACCTAACCGATCCCGACAAATTCCGAAAAAACAATGTGTCATGGGATACTATCAGTGGGTATGCAGCTAAAATTGTTTATCCAAGAAGATCAGGTATTGGCATTACAGGCATTTATATTGACAGCCTTTGGGCATCTGGTCCAGCGGTTGATCGTTTTAATCTGTACGGAGAAAATCTACAGCCTGAAAATGAAAAAAAAGTTCCTTCTTCGCAGGGTCTTTCCCGCATCGTCTCCCTCTATCACCGCAGGTGAAAGAATGGGGACGTTGCGGCAGAGCTTACACAGAAGACAGCTTATCATTACTTAAAACTCAGGCATATCACTATCCAACATACGCAGCTAATAACCAATAGATACAACTTGGATGTGCGGCAGCGCAACGTCCCCATTCTTAAGCCTTTGGCTTCAGAGGGAGACGTCGCGGAGAACAAATCAATGATCAGAACACTTGTAAAGTTATCCTAGTAATATCCTACCCAATTGTAAAGTTTTTTCAGTACAAGACATACAAGACATTCAGTATTTCTTCGGCAATTCCCGAAGCGGCTTCGGTATTTCTCGAAGGATTACCGAAGGATGTCCGAAGGAATCCCGAAGAAAACTACCATTTTCCCGAAGCGCTACCGAAGAACGCCACCCTTTTGCCGGTTTTTTACGTTGAAGAATATGAATTTTAGCATTACTATGATTTCATTTTCAATAAGTTAAAAGGGGTGGCACCACCCCTGCCACCCCTATACCTGCTTTTAGTACATTAGGTTTGCAATGTTGATAGTAATGAGAAAAATGATTGCCCCATTATGCAACGACACAAGTAATTATGAATGACTATTTTTGAAAGAACATAAAAATGACCATGAAAAAAATACTCCTTTTTAGCTTATTTACTGTTTTCCTATACACAGGTCTTTTATCACAAACAGTTAGTAAAGAACTCAGACATGTTGTTTTGTTTGGATGGAAAGACAATGCCGATACGGCCTCTATTAACAAGGCAGTTGAGGCATTCAGAAAACTACCTTCCCAGATAAAAGCCATCAAAAATTTTGAATGGGGTACTAATAATAGTCCCGAAAAACTGAACAATGGTCTTACCCATTGTTTCTTACTCAGTTTTGCCAGCGAAAAAGATCGGGACGATTATTTAGTGCATCCGGCGCATAAAACATTTACAGAACTATTACCCGGTATTTTAGATAAAGTAACTGTTATAGATTATTGGACACAAAAATAGTTCTATGTGTTTTTGGCATAATGATGATCTTTTAAAGCGAATCAAATGAAAAGTAAACTTCTGTTATTCATTATCCTTGTAAGCTTGTTTGGCTGTAAAACCAGACAGTTAATCCATGCTTCATCAACCGGCAATGAGTTGTTTAAAGTAGCCATTCTATATCCAAATGGTGATGGCAAAAATTTCGACATGGATTACTACGAGCGCAAGCATATGCCAATGGTAGCAGGCTTTCTGGGAGAAAATTTACAATTCTATGAAATCGACAAAGGCATAGCAGGCAGAACCCCAGCAGATAAAGTACCCTTTTTGGCCATCGGTTATTTCTATGTAAAAGATATAACTGAATACAATAAAGCCGTTGGTCAAAACAGGGAAACGATTATCAATGACTTTAAAAACTATACCAATATTCAGCCCATTATACAAATAAGCGAAGTGAAATATATTGGCATTAACCCTGCACGTTAATGTAACAGGTTCGCATAGCAATAACCTATACACGCAGATAAAGGCAAATTGGCACATTTTGTCCTTCGGTCAACCTCCTAAGCTAGCACATTATAAAACAAGGAACAGGCTCACGGATTTCTATGATTTGATAGATAGTTTTAACAATTAAAGCTCCCAGTTTTAATTAAATTTGGGATACCATGAAAATCGCAGGTTTGTTTTTGAATTACTCAATACTGTTTGCGTTAACTATTCTGTCGCTATTCAATTCATGCGACGCAAAGCCAAAGAATTCCGAAAATATTATACATCTTGTTGGCTGTACTCCAGCAGATGATGAAATTAAACAACAACTTTCTATTCCGCTTAATACAAAAGCCGACTTCATCAGATGGAATCTGACCCTTTCTGAACCCAATACCGGGGACCAGGTTTTCACCCTATCAATTGTGTACGGTGAATCAAAACCAAACACACTTGGATTTATTGGCGGTGGGCTGCAAAAAAAATTTGAAGGCCGCTACACAGTATCAGAAAATAATGAGCGGCCAACCAGCAGGGTTTATCATTTAAAAAGTAACAAAAAAGATGCAGCAATATTGCTCGAAAAGCTCAGCGATAATATATTTCACCTGTTAACAATTCAACATAAACTGATGATAGGTAATGGAGGCTGGAGTTATACACTTAACAGAAAAAAACCTTTACTCAGTGAAAATAGTACCTTACCGGCATTTGCTAAACAATCAGCGATTTCTGAGGACACAGCAACGCAAATTATTTTTGAAGGAAGAACACCCTGCCTTGAATTTGCAGCAGAACATAACCTCACTGTTCAACCAGACTGTTTTAAACTGAAATGGAAACTTACCCTTAGCAAAGATCCTGTTACCCTTAAACCAAGCTCTTACGCGCTTATGAGAACTAATAGCAGGGAAACGGCTATTACTGGCACCTGGACAATACTAAAAGGACTACCAGGCAACCCGAATACAGTTATCTACAAGCTTGACCCTGACCAGCCGACAAAATCTATCTCGCTCTTATTAGGCGATGAAAACATTGCTTTCTTTCTGCATAAAAACAACCATTTTTTTATCGGCAATGAAGATTTTAGTTTCACGTTGAATAAAAGGCAAAACAACTAACTGATTTGACATAGCGCATATTTATCGCTATAAAAGCCTGATTTTATTATTAATGCAAAATATCTTTCCTAAACACCATTTGCAAGTTGAGCATTAACTTTGGAAAGCTCAGAAAGTTTCCAAAAGCGATAATTGAAGCATCCGAATAAAGATTTCTTCGATTGCAAAATGTAATAACATAACACCTGGCAATTATCCTTACTTTATTTTTCTTTTGATTATCACAAATGTTCAACTTGTAGATACACTATGCTGTATTATCATTTTTAATCTTAACCATAAACACAATAAACCCAATCAACCCTTCCACAAAAGGAATACCTAATTGAAATATAGGGTTCGGGTAAACAAAAGCCAGTATTACAATAGTAAGCAACATTATAAAACCAAGTATTGCCCAGAAGGTATGATCAGCCAGTTTCAGGGGTATTGGTTTATAATCAACTGTATTTTTTATCAATGGCAGGAATGCCGGCAAATCCCATACAAGCAGGTAAGTAGTAGCTAACAACATCAGACCAGTTATTACAGATGTACCCTGAAAGTTATAGGACACAGTAATGATAAAAATATTCAGTATTAAACCGAAATAAACTAGTGCTCCTACCCTTGCCAGTTTTTGTGTCATTAATAAGGCCCCGCCTATAATCTGGCTCCATCCAATAAATTGCCAGTACAATCCCGAGTCGCTCATCACCCTGAAAAACTGCTGGATAGGTTCCAGTTGTTCGATAGGCTTATCCATTGAATACATGAGGTTAGCTTTACCTTTTACTTTGCCCATACCAAAGGCTGCTATTACAAATGCACCACCTATAAGGTAACGGAGGTAAACCGTAAATACCTGTAAGAATATTTGTTGCTTTGCCTGGTTCAAAAATTTAATCATGAAACAACGAATTAAGTTAATTGAATGACCAAGTTCAACTTATATCCAGACATATTCCGGAAGTTTTTGCTCCAACATTATATTGGTTATATAAATGGTAAATCGCAAGGATGAGCCATTGCGCACAAAATATTCTGTATTAGGAAGAACAGCGCATCGTGTACATTTTTTGAAACGATTGTGCATAAACTTTCGGGATAAGCGGGCACCCCCGTTATTGATAGCCGGAAAGCGATATTTCAATTTTATCAGGTGCTTTTTTATTTCAACTATTTGTTACAAAAGCAGTAGCTTGGATGATAATTTGGGATGGTTATTTATGAAAACATTTACCTGCATTTTAGTGTCCCTTTTAAATGCCTTGTCTGGCTTTAGTGCATCAGATACACTCATCAGTTACCGATTCAGAAATGATGTTACCATTACCATAGACCGACCTACCCAATTAACACATAAAAGAACACAGCTTATACTATTTGCCCTGCCCAATGGTAATACCACCGCTCAAACAATGGGTAAGAGAATGGAACCAGGCGATGACTGGCACTACGATATTCAACACATCAAAGCCCAAACAGCTTTCATCAGGGAAGCAAGCAAAGAAAACATTATCGTAGCTTATCTGGAAAATGATAAAAAAGCCTGGCCGCAATGGAAACGTGCTTATCCCGATTATAAAACACAGATAACGGCCATTGTTGACACTATTATTCAAACACTGGCTTTGAAAAACTTCACCCTTCACCTGAATGGACATAGCGGTGGTGGTAGTTTTATTTTCGGATATATGGATGCCCAAAAACAGCTGCCAGGTTTTGTTCGTCGCATAACTTTTATTGATAGTAATTATGGTTACGATTCATCCTATACCAACAAGATCAGGGCATGGTTAAGTAGTAACCGTAAAAATTTTCTTACTGTTTTTGCTTATAACGACAGCGTTGCCCTGTACAACGATAAACCCATTGTAAGTGCCACCGGCGGAACCTGGTACAGAAGCAAACTGATGATAAAAGATCTGCAGGCTTTACGCTTTAAAGTAAAGGATGATTCTATCATGCATTTTCAATCGAAAAACAAAAGAATGAATGTGTATCTGAAAAAGAATCCCGACCGCAAAATTTACCACACACAACAGGTAGAATACAATGGCTTTATTCATTCGGTATTAATAGGCACAGCAGCCGAAAACAGAAGATACCGCTACTATGGTGACCGTGCATACAGCCACCTGATACAATAATAATAATACGCTACAATCTCTGCGTAAACTCCATTTTCTCCTTTCTCTGCGGTTAACTCACATCAACCGGCTACGCAAAGAGTGCGAAAGAGATTTTTTTGAAAAAAGACAGATTTTTATTGTTTTTCAATAAATATTTATTACTTTTGTATCATTATTCAAAACATTAACACCATGACACCCAGTAACAACTTCATTTTTAAAGCCTTACACATCATTGCCTGGATCATCTTCGCTGGCCTATGTATAGAAGCAGGCGCTTTGCTTGTGAATTTTATTTTCAGCATTACCAAACCCGAATCGGTAGACAAGCTTTACCTAAAACTAGACCTTAGTGAAATGTACCAGCGGAGCCAGTGGGCCTTTTATGGTATGTATAGTTTTATTTTGTTCATAGCGGGATTAAAAGCTTACCTGTTTTATGTACTGGTAATGCTTATGCACAAAATAGACATGGCTAAGCCATTCGATGATTTTGTTGCTGCAGAAATCTTAAAGATTTCCTACACCACCTTCTCCATCGGTATCATTAGCCATATTGGTCGACAAACAGCCAAAAGCCTTACGCATTATGGTCATTCAGTAACGGAGTTGAACCAGTTTTGGGAAGATGGACAGGCATTTATTTTAATGGCTGCCGTAATTTATGTTATTGGCCATATTTTCAAAAGGGGTGTTGCATTGCAAACCGAAAACGATTTAACCGTATAAGCCATGCCAATCATTGTAAACTTAGATGTAATGATGGCCAAGCGTAAGATGTCGCTGAATGAGCTGTCGGAAAAGGTAGGCCTCACCCTTTCGAATCTTTCCATCCTGAAAACCGGCAAGGCAAAAGCCATTCGCTTCAGCACACTGGAAGCCATTTGCAAAACGTTGAACTGTCAGCCTGCAGATATACTGGAATTCGTGGAAGAAGAAGTGAAGGAATAATGAACAGAGGAATATCGAATATCCAATTTCGAAGTTGGATGTTCGATATTCATTATTGTTCAGTTTCTTTACAGATGTCGTTGGTACATACCTTGAAATATTTGTTCCCTGTTTTTACAGACCGTCTGCTATTCAGATGGCAGCAGCTCAGGTATTTTAGCCGTAACCGGCGCTACCGAAGAGAGCATCCAACCACTGCTTTTCCTGCCGCGTATACCTTATACGAATCGTACCAGCTCAATTACAGAAAATACATTGAAGACGGTGCATTGACTGCACAGGAAATAATAGACAGTATAAAAGCATACATCCCGCCTACCCCGCAAATATTAGACTGGGGCTGCGGCCCGGCAAGGATTACGCGCCACCTTACAACCGTTTGTCCGGATGCAGTGATTACCGCCTGTGATACCAATGCCCAAACCATTGCGTGGAACCAACAAAATATTGAAGGCATTCAGTTTACACAACAAAACGCTCTACCCCCACTTCCCTTTATAAATGATCAGTTTGACCTGATTATCGGATTCTCCGTACTCACACATATTCCCGCTAACCTGCAACAGCAATGGTTACTTGAATTATACCGCATCCTTAAACCCGGTGGAATTATCTGGGTTACCACACATGGGAACCATTTTATCCAACAATTGTCTGCAGCAAAACAACAGCAAATACTTGCCAGGGGAATTTACACTACTAAATATCCCATCACAGGCCACCGAATGATGACCTCTTACCATCACCCAGAAAAATTCCGGGAAATACTAAAAACAAACTTCAACCTGATAGCCCATTTCGATGGAACAACATTCCCCCAAAAAGCAGGAAAACAGGATTTGTGGATCGGGAAAAAATAATGGAAGATTTCTGATGTCTGATGTCTGATGTCGGATTTTAAATAGGGTTGTATGCATAAAAAAAAACTTGGTGAAAGGCAAAACCTTTCACCAAGCACATCTAATGAATTCCCTCAAATCCGACATCAGACATCAGAAATCAGAAATCTGACATCTGACATCTGCCATCAAAAATTATTTCTTCTTCGCCAGCTTACGTACTTCATCGAGTTTAGCGATGTATAAACTGCGGCCATGGGTGCCTACTACGATTTCACCATCTCTTGGGTGAATAACAACGTCATGAACCGGAATACTGTTTGGCATTCCTTTGTTCCACATCATAGATGTATTACCGCCGTCAATACTAACGTATAAGCCGCCATCAGTACCTACATAAATGATATTACCATCTTCTGTATCTTCTTTTACAACGTTTACAGGCTCAGCAGGCAGGTCTTTCATGATCTGACGCCATGTTGTGCCATAATCATCGCTCACATAAACATACGCTTCAAAATGGTCGTTACGGTAGCCATTCAGAGATACATAAACACGTGATTCACTGAAGGCACTTGCAGTAACACGGCTAACATATAAACCTTTAGGTAATTTTTTATTGATGAGTGTCCAGGTATAACCACCATCTTTACTCACCTGAATATTACCATCATCCGAACCAACATATATCAGTCCAAAACGAAGCGGACTTTCACTCATGGTAGCCAGTGTACCAAATGGCACATCGCCTTGTTGAGGATTGGTAGTGAGGTCAGCACTCATAGTAACCATACTATCTCCACGATTCATGCTACGATGAAACTTGTTACTTCCATAATAAAATACATCCTGATTATGACGACTCAACAGAATCGGTGTTTGCCAGTTGTAACGCAAGGGAGTTTCGCCCAGGTCACGAGCCGGACGAACGCCTCTCCTGTCTCTGGTTCCAATAGTTTGTCTGCTGTATGCACCAAACTGGGATCCGCTGTAAACTGTTTTGTTGTCTCTCCAGTCTACCTGCACCTGCATACCATCACCACCGCCGATAGAAGTATATGGGTTATGACCACCATCGTACCAGTCGTAATTTTCGCGGGTGGTGCTGGAACCATACCATGTACCATTATCCTGTAAACCACCATATACATTGTAAGGACGTGCCATATCAACAGCTATATTGTAGAACTGTCCTACAGGAGGCGTATTGGCTTTGAACCAATGATCGCCATTATCATAGGTAATATTACATCCACCATCATTACCATTAATCATGTGGCTGTCGCGCTTAGGGTTGATCCATACATAATGGTGATCTGAGTGTACATTCTCTTTACCTATCTGTTTGAAGGTAGATCCACCATCGGTACTCAATAAAAGACCTACACCGGTAAGTACAATTTTTTTATCGTCTGTAGGACTAACCCACACTTTACCAAAATAGTATCCGTAAGTGCTGTAAAGGTTGGGGATAGCATCTTTGTGGGTCATTTTCCAGCTTGCACCACCATCATCACTACGGTATAATTGAGCTCCGTAAATCGGCGTTTCAAATAAGGCAGTATTTGCATCGTATAAATAATCCCAGATCACAGAAGGAGCAAATGTGCCATTACTTACTGCTTCTTTTAAAGAAGCCGCTGTATATTTTGCAGGTATACCATTTCTGGGTGAACGAATAAATGCATTCAGCTTGTTATCGTTCAGTGCAAGAAATTGTTCTTTACTGAGGTCTTTAAAATCAGCCAAAGCATACCTGCTGGTATCCGTATTATTTGAACGGTTTCCTGCAGGCTGGCGGAAATTATTATCGACTACTGCAAAAATGGTATTTGGATTTGATGGATAGATTGCCAAACCAATTCTTCCTACACCTTCCCCACTAGGAAATCCGGAACCTTCCTTCGAAATTAACTGCCAGTTATCACCTCCATCTGTACTCTTATAGATACCACTGGTTTTGCCCCCTTCTTCAAAATTTGAAGCAGAACGGGTGCGATACCACATAGCAGCATAAACTTCATTCGGATTTTTCGGGTTTACATCCAGGTCCACAGCACCGGTATTCGCATCACTTGAAAGGGTTAGTTTCCAGGTTTTACCGCCATCTGTGGTTTTATAAACACCTCTTTCTTTATTGGCTGAATATAAATGGCCTAATACGGCTACCCATGCTGTATTGGGATCTGTTGGATGTAATTCAATTTCACCAATATGATGGCTGTCTGGTAAGCCGAGATATTCCCAGCTTTTTCCATTATTACTACTTTTAAACACCCCGATACCAGCATAACTGGAACGGCTGCTGTTTACCTCGCCGGTACCTACCCAGATGGTTCTGGTTTTCCAGTTCATGGCGATATCACCGATGGTCATGATGTCTTCCGAGTCGAAAATTGAGGTAAAACTCTGGCCATTATTTGTCGTATGCCATAAACCACCAGTTGCATACGCAACGTAGAATTCCGTTGGATCTTCCGGGTTTACCTCCATATCTACTACTCGACCACTCATTACAGAAGGGCCGACATTACGGAAGCTGGTATTGTTTACCAGTGACTGTTGTTGTAACTGTTTCCTTTGTTGAACAGCTTTCATACGTACATCCGCAGATGTAGGCTTCACCTGTGCTAATCCGGTTAAGGTCCATAGCAGGAAGCAAGCAGTTGTTAATTTTCTCATACTAAGTAAAATAGTTGGTAATTTGGGAGGCCCAATTTAAACGATTATGCGTTTGATAGCACTACCATTGTTCATTTTCTTTTCCTCCGGTTTAGGGGCACAATGTGTTAGTTTTAAGCTCACTTCCAAAAGAGATACCATTAACTGTACCGATAAAAACGGGCTCAAACAGGGTCGCTGGAAAATTGAAGTTCCTCCTATCAGAGGTGAACGGGGTTATGAAGAAGAAGGCAGTTTTATCAACAGTAAAAAAGAAGGCACCTGGCGCAGGTTTAACCTGATGGGTGATATGATTGCCATAGAAAATTACCGATGGGGATTGAAAGACGGATCGAGCAAATACTTTACTATGACTGGCATTGAGCGGGAAGAAAGCTGGCGGGCGATGAATCCGGCGAAACAATTTGATACGGTAGATGTGCAGGATGTAATCGACCCAACAAAGGTTGAACAAGTAATAGTTAAAATAAATGGTAACGCATTAAAACATGGTCGATGGCGCTTTTTTGACCCGGCCACCGGACAAATTCTCCGCACCGAAAACTGGTTTTTGGACCAGTTTGTTGAACCTGGCAAAGAACCGGGCAACCCCGAAAAATTGCTTAAAAATGCGGACAGCGCATCGGTAAAAAAGGACAGTGCATCGGTAAAAAACAAGCCCAAAGAGGTACTCAACTTCGAAAAAAAGAACTCCGGCAAGAAAAAAACCAAAATAAGAGACGGAAGAACAGGGGGATAAGGAATAAGGAATAAGGAATAAGGAATAAGGAATAAGGAATATGAAATAAGAAATATGAAATAAGGAAGTAGGAAAACCTTACTTTCTCATTCCTTATTTCATATTCCTTATTTCTTATTTCTTCCGGGCAACCCCATTGCTATTCCTTGCGTATACGGGGGAATAATTGTAGTTTAACAGGAAGGATATTTAAACATACTGCTTCATTTTGCCCCGTGTTACAGATCAAATAATGAGTATGATCAACGGTTGTTGCAACAACGATCGTAATTACCAGCGTATGCTATACGAGTGGCTTTTTGATTATGCCCTTAAAATCAGCTATCGCTATATCCATCAACAGGAGGAAGCCGAAGAAATGGTGCATGAATCGTTCATCAAGCTTTTCAAAAACATCCACAAATTCGAAGCTAACCGCGAAGGGGATGTTGAGGCACTGTTAAAAGGATGGTTTAAAAGAATTGTAATTAATACCTGTATTGATCAGTTGAGAAAAGTGCAGTTGAATATTATCAGCATGGACCAACAAGGCGAACAGGATAATATTACGACCCATCAGGAATCCGGACTTGACAAAATGGCCTATGATGAAATCATAGACGCTATCAGGCAATTAACCCCGGTATACAGAACAGTATTCAACCTGTTTGTAATAGAGGGGTTAAGTCATGATGAAATAGCACAATCCCTGCAAATCAGTGTAGGAGCATCAAAGTCCAACTTATCTAAAGCGAAAAATAATTTGAGAAAAATAATTGCAGAACGCAGTGGAATAAAAACCTATGTCTAATTCAGAGAACGATATCAGGCTCGAGCAAAAGAGCCGGGATGCTGCCAGTGGATATACCCCACCGGGCAAAGCTTCATGGGAGAAAATGGAAGCTGCCCTGGATCAGGTAATGCCAGTTCAGGAAAAGAAAAGACGTCGCTTTCTTTTCTGGTGGCTGTTACCTTTACTATTTATTGGCGCAGGCGCTATTTATTTAAGCTTGCCTAATAATGAAATATCTTCCGCGCAAAAAACCAAAAACATTTCAAATACAGAACCTGGAGTATCACCAGAACAGTCCCAGTCAGTCGACGATAAAAAGGCTGAAACCGATCTGACAACTACTGAAATTGCAAAACAATCGCCCACCACAACAAAAGATGAGGTTCTTAATACTATACCCGAACCTGCATACACCAGACCAGCTACACCTAATCAAAATAAGGTTACACTATCTCAAAAAAACAATGCTGTAAATGTTTCACAAATTCCTGTTTCAAAAAATAGTAACGATGCACAGGTAATAACTGCAGATAAAAAAACAAATACAGCATCATTCGATAAAAAGCAAACAGAGAACCCGGTAACATTGGAGTCTTCCACGCAAAGCAATAAATCGGAATTACCACAAACCAACAAGAATAGCAGTAATGCTCTTAATACAATTAAAATAACAACTGATACAGGCAGCAATAAAACTGTGACTGGCATCTTAGAACAAAAGAACGACAGCAGCGTGCAGCAATCAGTTGTTAAAACCGACACTTTGAATATAAACAACAGCATCCCAAAAACTAATAAATCAACCGACAGCAAATTCAGTTTTGCATTAGTTGGCGGCATGGATGCAAGCACGGTGAAATTCCGTTATTCGAGTAAAGCCGGAATAAATGCAGGCTTTATAACCGGCTATCATTTTAATGAAACATGGTCGGTTCATACTGGTGTATTATTTACAAAGAAAAACTACAGTATGGCCGGACAAGATTTCCATGCACCAAAAGGTAGTTGGGTGGCAAATTATAAATTAACAATGGTGGAAGGATACTGTAACATGTGGGAAGTACCGCTTTTATTAAGGTATAAATTCAATGGTACTGCAAAACGCGGGTTCTTTGTCAGCACAGGTATTTCTTCCTATTTCATGACAAGGGAAAATTATAATTATTCTTATTACTGGAACGGACAACCAATTACGCGTAACAGCAACTACCCAACCGGCAATACCCATTTATTATCGATATTGAAGCTGTCGGCCGGCTGGAGAAAAGCGATAGGTCCAGGCACCAGTATTCTAATAGAACCTTATGTAGCACTGCCTTTATCAGGTTTGGGATATGGCAGTATCAGGCTCAGCAGCTTTGGTTTAAATTTTTCTTTACAATTAAGGCAACCCTACGAAAAGAAATAGCGTATATCTATAAAATCTAAAGCTATTTTATGAAGCAGATACGCCAAACATTAACCATCTTTCTTTGTCTAACAGCATCATCAATCATTATTGTTGCTTGTAGTAAAGGAGGAAGTTCTCCAAGTCCTTCTCCTACCCCACCTTCAACAGGGGGATGCGGATCAAAAAATCTGACCCTTACATTGGGCTCTACCAGTGCTTCTGGTTGTACAGGAGGTACTGTAACAGCAACAGCAGGTGGTAGTACTGGTTTTACTTATAATATTGATGGAGGAACATTTCAAAGTTCTGGCAGCTTCTCAAATGTTGGAGCAGGTGATCACACGATCATCGCAAAAGATAGTGAAGGTTGTACCAAAACTGGTACAGTAACAGTTACAGCAGCTGCAAGTGGACCATTATTTGCTGCTGTAAAAGCAGTAATAGTTGCCAATTGTAATAGTTGTCATACGGGCGCTAGTGCACAAGGTGGACAAAATTTCGGCACTGATTGTAATATCGTTAACGCTGCGGCTCGTATTAAAGCCAGAGCAGTAGATGGCAATCCATCTTTCATGCCTCAGGGTGGACAGCTTAACGCTACCGATAAACAAAAAATCACTAACTGGGTTGCTGCAGGTGGTAAATATAGTGACTGATAACGGGGCTCACTGTAAAATCTAATGCAGTAAAAAAGCAACCTTGGCAAGAGGTTGCTTTTACATTTTTAGATGTCAAATCGCAGATGTCAGATCGCAGATGTCAGATTTCAGATGGCAGATGACTGATTTAAGATGTGGGATATTAGAAATCAAAGATCAAACATCAAACATCTGCCATCTGACATCTGAAATCTGAAATCTGCCATCCTCTAGTATCCTGCTTGGGTGAAGATTCTTTTAAAATAGAAGAAGTGGTAGTCTACACTATTTGCCCAATAATTCCTGGTGTGTCCGCCTTCTCTTTCAATATATTCATGTGGTATCTTTTTTTCTACTAATTTTTCATGCAGTTTACGATTAACTGTAAGGAAGAAATCATCTACGCCACAATCTATCATCATATTCAATTGCCCCTTTGTTAATCCATCTACCAGATTGATTACAGAATAGGCATCCCAGTTTCCGGGTGATGTTTGGATGTCTCCTAAAATACGTTTCAACTGCCAGTTGTTCGGAAATGGTCTTAGGTCTACCCCACCGCAAATACTTCCAACATTTGCGAATAAATCAGGATGTTTTAATGCGAGGTATAAAGCTCCATGCCCTCCCATACTATAACCAGATACAGCCCTTGCTTTCCTATCTGCAATCGTTCTGTAATTCGCATCAATATATGGAATCAATTCTTCGGATATATGTGTATCGTATTTAACCGAATCATTTACAGGACTGTTTATATACCAACTATTAAACCCTCCATCCGGACAAACCACGATCAACCCTAGTTCATCTGCTGCTTTTTTAATGGTGGGTACATCTTTTACCCATGACCGGTAATTGCCACTATGTCCGTGTAAGAGATATACAACAGGATATTTTTTACCGGCTGCTGCATCATAACCATCTGGCGTAATTACTACTGTACGGATGTTTTTATCCATGCATTTGCTCTTAATATCAATTGTATCCACAGTTGCGGAAATCGCAGTATAATAGCTTGCGGGCAACAGCAAAAGAACCAGGAAAAGTTTGCGGATGAACATGTTTTTCATATTGTTTATTTCATAAAAAAACCACCCCGTCAAATACCATTTGAAGCAGGGTGGTTTAGTGTTAGCTGAAATTAATTAGTTTCTTTTTTGCAAAGCATTTTGCATTGGGTTGGTACCCTGTGACTGACCACGAGCCGCTCCATTCATTTTAAAGAGTTGGAACTTAGTAGGTTCAGCAGTTGCGGGCCATTTGTTATTCGCTTCATTGATATCAGCGGTTTCACGCATAGGGTCCTGCTTAATACTTACAGCTTTCTTTTTGGTCATAAACACACGCGTAACTTTATTTTCGTTTTTACGCCATATCTGTGCAGATAAATGTTGTGTTTCAGTGGTACCATCTTCGAAAGTGAATTCTACGATCAGCGGCATTACTAATCCCCCTTTGTTACTGAACGTAATTTCATAGAGGTGCATGTCTTTGTATTTTGCCATTTCTGCTTCAGTCAAAGCCTCAGGAGTACCAAATGAAGGCAGTGTTACTTTGGTATCTGCATCGTATGGCTCAAGTCCACGGGCATATCTCCAGTAAAAATCGCGGAGCGAAGTATCTGCATCTGTTTGGAATACGATGGTTTTATCTTCCCTGTTACGGATTTTTGAAATGTCTTCAAAAGCATTCACCAAAGGTTTATCCAAAGGCACTGTGCGTGGAGCTCCGCCTCTTGCCTGTGGAACTGCATTTGGATCAAACACAGCATAACGTACCGTATCTATGGCAATATCACATGGCTCGATACCATAAAACCATCCTCTCCAGAACCAGTCAAGATCCACTGCACTTGCATCTTCCATTGTACGGAACAGGTCAGCAGGTGTAGGATGTTTAAATGCCCAGCGGCGTGCGTATTCGCGGAATGAGAAATCGAATAATTCTCTTCCCATAATGGTTTCACGGAGGATATTTAAACCAGTTGCTGGTTTTGCATAAGCATTAGGACCAAATTGAACGATGTTTTCGCTATTCGTCATAATTGGTTCCAATTGCTCTTTAGGAGCTTTCATATAATCCACAATACCCCAGGCTGGCCCACGGCGTGATGGAAATTTATTGTCCCACAGTTCTTCAGCAAGATATTCTACAAATGTATTCAAACCCTCATCCATCCATGTCCACTGACGCTCATCACTGTTCACGATCATGGGGAAGAAATTATGTCCTACTTCGTGAATGATTACACCAATCATTCCATTTTTGGTTGCTTCACTATAAGTGCCATCCGGATTTGTACGGCCATAGTTGAAACAAATCATTGGATATTCCATACCATTTGCTGCTTCAATACTTTGAGCAACAGGGTAAGGATAAGGGATAGAGAACTTAGAATAAGACTTTATGGTATGCGCAACAATTTTAGTAGAATATTTACGGTATAAGCCATAGGCCTCTTTACCATAACCACTCATACACATGATTTTCTTGCCTTCTACATACGCAGGCATTGCATCCCACACATATTTACGGCTGGAGGTCCAGGCGAAATCACGCACATTGGTCGCTTTGTAAATCCATGTTTTTTTCTGGGTGCTTTTACCCTGCTCTGCTTTTTTTGCTTCTTCCAGTGTTACAATTTCAACTGGTTCTTTAGCAGTTTGAGCTTTGTTCCAACGGGCAAGTTGAGCCGCAGTTAATACCTGAGGATAGTTCTGGCACTCACCTGTACTTAATACCACGTGGTCACCCGGAACGGTAATTTGTACATTGTAGTTACCAAATGTGAGGGCAAACTCTCCTCTACCAGTAAACTGGTGGTTCTGCCATCCCTGAAAATCACTATACACACAAAGACGAGGAAACCACTGTGCCATGGTAAATAAAGCATTCCCATCTACCATTTCATAACCACCACGACCACCTTTTACCATACGATCTGATATTTTATAGGACCAGTCGAGGTTGAATACGAATTTCTGACCAGGCTTTAAGGCTGTGGGCAGATCAATACGCATCATGGTACGGTTGATGGTATATTTCAGGTTTTTGCCAGTGGCATCTGTGAGTTTGCTGATGATATGGCCATAACCGTTATCGGTTTTATTCTCTTCCATCGCATCAAGCGCATTTACCGATACCTGACGCAATGAACTGGGATCATCGAATCCCGCATTTTTTTGAGAATTATGTTCATTTTCATCCAACTGAAGCCAGATATAAGTAAGTACATCCGGAGAGTTGTTATAGTAAGTAACTGTTTCGCTTCCTTTCAATTTAAAGTTGGCCTCATCAAGTTCAGCCTTGATATTGTAATCGGCCCTTTGCTGCCAGTATTTCGGGCCGGGGGCACCACTAGCGGTTCGATACTCATTGGGTGTTGGTAAAATGGTACCCAATTGTTCAAAGCGGTTGCCGTGATTGGATGTTGGATTATTCATGATATTCTGCGCCTGTGCAGAAACCATGAAAATTGATCCAATCGCCAGTAAAGCAATTTTTTTCATCGGTTGGTATTTATGGTTTTGGTCTTATGGAATTGGCCCAAAAAATCATTTAAAACAATCATTATTCAGGCTTATTACATCTTTTGTTTTTACTGAGGAAATCTTTCTATTGCCATTAAAAGCGCAACTGCAAATGCTCCCCCGCTGATATAGAGAAGGAACTCCCTGCGATTGCACTTCAAAAGATTGACGAATATAAATGAAATGATCAACATTGCCAGTACGATTACCAGTTGACCTACTTCCAAACCCACATTAAAGGCAAATAACTCCCAAATTATGGATGATTGGCGGCCTAACATGCTTTTCAGGTAGTTACTGAATCCCAGGCCATGTATTAAACCAAAAAATAATGCGAAGAAATAAATAAGCGGGAAACGGGACTTAAAATTGAATTTGGTCACAAAAAAGTTACTGATTGCCGTAATAACTATCGTGACTGGAATCAGGAACTCAATCCAGGTTATTGAATAGTTTACAATATTAAATACACTCAAAGCCAGTGTTATGGAATGCCCGATGGTAAATGCAGTTACCAGTACCAGTAATTTTTTCCAGTCGGAGAACTGGTAGCGGATTGCCAATGCCACGATAAAGAGAATATGATCAACTCCAAGACTGCGGCTAACTATATGACCAAATCCTACTTCGAAATAAGCTAAAAACTGATCCATGGCTGATTTGAAAATTTATTATGACCTTTGTATTAGGAAAAGCTGAATAATAAATGGTAAATATACTGATTCAATGGATGTTGGCAGGCATGCTTTCTATGGTTCATCCCTTTTTTATGTCGGTGATAGACATCAACCACAATAACAATGCGGCCTCACTGGAAATAAGTGTACGGGTGTTTACGGATGACCTTGAAAAAACGTTAGAAAAATTCAGTAAACAACAGTTTGATATCCAGAACCCCAAAGACAAACCCCTGGTAGAAAAGAGTTTATTGGCCTATATGACCGAGCACCTGAAGCTTAAAGTAAATGGCAAAGCTACCCGCTTTACCCTGGTTGGTTTTGAGCAGCAATTGGAAAGTACCTGGTGCTATTTTGAAATCGAAAAACAGCCGATAGTTAACCAGGTAGCGGTTGATTGCAGCTTATTGTACGACTATG
Source organism: uncultured Sediminibacterium sp. (assembly GCA_965650685.1). Taxonomy (GTDB): domain Bacteria; phylum Bacteroidota; class Bacteroidia; order Chitinophagales; family Chitinophagaceae; genus Sediminibacterium. The sequence continues at coordinate 763 of CBFGPM010000053.1, read as the reverse complement.
AAACCAAACAGGTTAATATCATTCATGTAAAATCGAAAGGGATTCAGAAAACCTATAAGATGGATTATCCTAAACAGGATATTTCTTTTACCTTCTAAGTTACTGTTACAATGTAGTTCTGTTCAGATAAATAAGTAATACGCTACGAGGTTAGCGTGGAATGGAACACGGATTATCATGATTTTCAAGATCTATCATGATAAATCCTGAAAATCATGATAATCTGCGTTCTATAAATAGTGCATTTATTCAAACAAAATATTTATTTAAGAACTGACTTTAAATTTTCTTATTCGCCCCATTTAATCCCATTAAAAGCAGAAAGTCTATAATAAGCACCAATCAAAGCTAGCAGCTAGAGGCTAGAAGCTCGCAGCCTATTTCCCTCCATCCATTCATAACATCAAGCAATATTGGACACAAGAATTTTGTCGATACGGTGCTGATCCATATCAACAATTTCAAACTTGAACATTTTCCATTCCAGTGTGTCGCCTGTAACCGGAATTTTTTCGAGTTCATGGATGATAAATCCGGCCAGCGTATCAAAGTCGCGATCGCCTTCCATCATCCATTCTGTTTTGTCGAAATGACTCAGGAAATCATAAAATGGAATCTGGGCATCTACCAGATAGCTGCCATCTTCCCTTGGCGTTATTTCATAGGCCTCATCTTCTTCCTGTGGAATATCACCGACAATGGCTTCAAGGATATCATTCAAGGTTATTAATCCCAATACTGACCCATATTCATCCACAATAAA
>CBFGPM010000052.1:0-22986 GCA_965650685.1 uncultured Sediminibacterium sp. | reverse complement strand
CCCACTTTTCGATCATAACAGGAATTAAGTCAGGAGGATGTTGTAAGTCACCATCCATCATAATAACTGCATCTGCTGAATCGGTAACAGAATCAATGCCTGCTTTTAGTGCGTTCTGATGTCCAAAATTTCTAGAGAGTGAAATATAAAACAAGTGTTTGTCAACTACTGCTAAAGATTTTAATAATTCAACCGAATGATCTGAACTTCCGTCATCTACAAAAGTAATGGTATAATCATAGGCTGTTTCTTCCATCACTTTTTTAACAGCATCTATAACAGCTGGTATATTACCAGCTTCATTGCATACCGGTATTACAATGCTAATTTGCTTTTTCATAGTGTATTAGCATTTTGGGTTGAAATAAATTTTTTGAATGTGAGCTCTTTTATCATCAACAACCAGATAATAAAACAAGGGAGTGCTTTCAAAGCATACTTAACAAAAAAGCCATCCCGTATACTTTTCGGAAACAGATCAGTAGGAGATAGTATGGTAAAGAGAAAAAGCAGCAATAACAGTAGTGCTTCTTTTTTATTGAGTGGTAATTTCTGTGAAAACCAGATGGCTATTCCAGTTAGGGCAATTATATAGGTAGGTGATTCAGCAGATGAACTGAAAATCACAACAGTCACCAAAAGCATGCAGTAATAAGTAAGGGAAAACTCTTTTACAGCAAATAACTTATACCTGGTGAGAGGTGCCAACAACATTATTGCGGCTGGGCCAATAATGGCATAATTAGGGAGGTTCTGCAAATTGAAGATTCTTCTGAGCATTCCACCAACAGAAATATCCTGCATGCCAGATCTTACTGAAATATCAATATTGGTTCCGTTTTTCTCCACAAGTGAATGAAACCAATCTTTATATGATTGAATAATAAATTCAGGAGAAGAAATCAGCATAGGAAGTACAACAAGAACTAATAACCACCCTATAAAAGAAAGTACAAATGCTTTCCTCTTACTGGTAAAAAGAAAAAGTACCAACCCAACGATACTGTAAAGCTTTATCAAAAATCCGGCAGCAAGTAAAAAAGTAGATGGAATCGGTTTGTTTTCTTTTATTAAAACATAAGCAAGCAACATCGAACCTGCCAACATTGGATTGAACTGTACACTATGAGTTGAAGTCATTAGTTCAATGCATGCAATAAGCAGAACGGTATAAAATTGATTTGTTGGGAGGTTTAATCTCCTGATAGCATAAAATAGCACCCAGGCATTAACGATGCACCAAATGGCACAACCAAGGTAAACTGGAACCCAGGTGAAAGGGGCAATCAATAAACTGAATAGAGGGCCATAATGATTACTATCGGCATATTCGGCTGGATAAAGCAGGTATAAGTTAACCTGTTGCTGGGTATGTTCATATACACCCTTATAAATGAGAAAATTGTTGATTTCTCCATATCCACGACCTATTTCTAATAGTGCGGCAATTAGGGTTGTAACAAACCATACAACCACCGGTAAGGCAATCGTTAGCTTACCGATTGTTTTTTCGGAGTAGAGAATTTTCATGCAGGTAGTACAAGGTTATCAATTTTTATTGGAAATTGGAGATTAAAATGAGATTAGAAATCCTGCGTAAACATTTGAAAATCTTGCATATATGAAGGGTAGACCTTTTGAATATCCATCATTGACAAAAGGGTAAAAGAGGGAGAATATTTTAAAAAAAGTACCTTTGCACCCTTTAACTGAATAATTATGAATAAAGGGCCTGTTTCTCAGTTTATTTTACATCATTACCGCCATTTCAATGCTGCTGCATTGGTGGATGCTGCCAAAGGGTATGAAACTCATTTAATGGAGGGTGGTAAAATGCTGGTTAGTCTGGCAGGAGCCATGAGTACCGCAGAGTTGGGCATCAGCCTGGCAGAAATGATTCGCCAGGATAAAGTGGCCATTATAAGTTGTACAGGTGCAAACCTGGAAGAGGATGTAATGAATCTTGTTGCGCACAGCCATTACAAGCGTGTACCTAATTACCGCGACCTCACCCCGCAAGACGAATGGGATCTTCTCGAAAATCACTATAACCGTGTTACCGATACCTGTATTCCGGAAGAAGAGGCTTTCCGCCGTCTTCAGAAGCATTTAGTAAAACAATGGAAAGATGCTGAGGCAAAAGGAGAAAGATATTTTCCGCATGAGTTTTTATACAAAACGGTATTAAGCGGTGAGTTGGAACAGTATTATGAAATTGATCCAAAGAATAGCTGGATTGTAGCGGCTGCTGAAAAAAACCTGCCAATTGTTGTTCCGGGATGGGAAGACAGTACAACAGGAAATATATTCGCCAGTTATGTTATTAAAAACGAACTAAAGGCGAGTACTGTAAAAAGTGGTATTGAATATATGGTTTCACTTACTGAATGGTACCGTGAAAATAGTGGTGGTAAGGGAGTGGGCTTCTTCCAGATTGGGGGTGGTATTGCGGGAGATTTTCCGATATGTGTTGTACCAATGATGTACCAGGATCTTGAATGGCATGATGTTCCTTTCTGGAGCTATTTCTGTCAGATTAGTGATTCAACCACTTCTTATGGTTCTTATTCAGGAGCCGTACCGAATGAAAAAATTACCTGGGGTAAATTAGATATCAATACGCCTAAATATATTGTTGAAAGTGATGCTACGATTGTGGCGCCATTAATTTTTGCTTACTTGTTAGGTTGGTAACTAAATTATCCAATCTCTCTGCGTAACCTCTGCGTTCTCCTTTCTCTGCGGTGAAAAACGCGAGCATTCACCGCAGAGAAAGGAGAACACAAAGCTTGCGCTGAGTTAAAATAAAAACGTCCCGATATTTTCTATCGGGACGTTTCTATTTATGGAAATAATTTAATTATCTCGGAGGCATATTCAAAGGAATATCGCGTTTCAGCATGGTGTCCTTATTAGCAATTACCCATGCAGTGTGGTAAATTAATCTTGCTCTTTTCTCCATCACGTCAAAATTAATTTTTTCAACTGTATCAGTTGGGCGATGGTAATCGCGGTGTGTACCGTTGAAATAGAAGATTACAGGAACTCCTTTAGCTGCAAAATTATAGTGGTCGCTTCTGTAATAGAAACGGTTAGGATCTTTAGGATCATTAAACCTTCTATCCAATTCCATATTGCTGTATTTCTTGTTTACATCATCTGTAATTGGTTTTAAGTCGCTGCTTAATTTATCATCACCAATAACATAAACATAGTTCATAGAATCGCCCTTATAAGTAGGGTCAATTCTGCCGACCATATCAATATTCAGGTCAACGGAAGTTTTATCTAATGGAAAAATCGGGTGCTCTGAATAATAGCGGGATCCCAATAATCCTTTTTCTTCCCCTGAAACATTCATAAACACCATGGTTCTGCGTGGACCATCTCCTTTTTTCTTTGCAGCAGCAAAAGCTTCAGCGATTTCCAATACACTAACGGTACCAGAACCATCATCATCAGCACCATAATAAATCTGCCCGTTAATAATACCTTCATGATCGTAATGGCTTGTTACAAAAACATATTCATCAGCTTTATCTGTGCCTGGTAAAACGGCTATTACATTGCTGCTTTCAAGGTCATTTACTTTTTTATCCGCCTTGATTTTTAACTCAGAGCGATATACACCTTTATTTAACTCAGCCATTTGTTCGATGGTAAGTTTCGACATACGACCCAATAAAGCGCTAGCCACTTCTTCAGAAACAGTGATTGCAGGAACTGGTTCAGTGGTTGGCTTAGTAAGCGACATGCCACCTTTTGTCTGGCTCGGTGTTGTTCTTGGAAATGCTTTTGATACAACCAGGATTCCTGCAGCATTTTTACTTCTTGCTGTAGACATTTTACTGAAAATAGATCCTGCACCTCTTGGGTTAGCATTACCAGCGCCGCTCGGAACTCCATCAAGTATCAGTACAATTTTACCTTTTACATCGAGGTTTGCATAATCATTGCGTGAAGAATCGCTGAGGCCATAGCCTGCAAAAACTACTTCAGTATAAGTATTGCTTCCACCAGCAATATTGCCTACAGAAGCAGCATAATCTTTATCGGCAGTAAAAGGACGACCGTTCACAGATAATGAACTACTGATAAGTTCGAGCTGGTATAAAGGAAATGAAGCCTGGTAGCTGCTGCCATTTCCTGGTTTTAAGCCCATTTTTTTATACTCTGCTTCCAGATAAGCTGCAGCTTTACGCTGGCCTTCCATAGCAGTTTCACGGCCTTCCATTTCAGGACCGGCAACAATGGTCAGGTGTTTTTTAAGATCACCCATGGTAATTCCTTTGGCATAAGTAGCCGGATCACCTTTTTGTGCGATACCCATAGTCGTAGACAACAGGAATGCAGATAGTACAATAATTCGCATAGTTATTAGTGGTGTTTAAAGATTATGAACAAGCAATTTTTCCAACCCGGGTTGCATGGCGCCCACCTTCAAAAGGAGTACTCATAAAAACTTCGATCATCTGTTGTGCCAGTGCTAAAGCTACAAATCTGGCTGGAATACAAATAATATTCGCATCATTATGCATTCTGATCAGGGAAGCTACATCATTTTGCCAGGCAAGTCCGGCACGGATTTGTTGGTGCTTATTAGCTGTAATCGCTACACCATTGGCACTTCCGCAAAAAAGGATGCCAAAAGCCGCTTCTCCACTTTCAACACTGCTGGCAGTAGGGTGCGCAAAATCAGGATAGTCAACAGAATCGAGTGAAGGGGCTCCAAAATCTTTTACCGTATAGCCCTTACTGATAAGCCAATGTTTAATAGCTTCTTTATATTCAAAACCTGCATGATCTGAGCCGATCGCTATAGGTTTCGACACATCAAAAACATAATTCATGTGTAAGAATTGAGGAATGAAATTAAAGGATTCATGTAAGAGCCGTATAAAAAATATTTAAACGGACTAATCAAATTAGCTCCACTCTTCCTGATCCCTTCTTTCCTGCTCCTTTGAAACCCTTGCAGAAATGATAATACTTAACTCATAGAGAAAGAATAAAGGAAGAAATACCAGTAGCTGGCTCATCCAGTCTGGACTAGGTGTAATTATCGCAGCAGCAATCAGAATAATTACCACCGCATATTTTCTGATTCTTCTTAAATAGGAAGGAGTAATCAAACCAATTTTGGTAAGTAAGTATGCCAATACCGGTAATTCAAAAGCAATACCACAACCCAGGATAATATTAACCAGGTTATCTAAATAATCTGAAAAGGTAGGTATGGTGATGATGGTTCCTTTGTTTCCTAATTGAAATCCGGCCAGGAAATTAAATGTGAAGGGCCCCAGCAGAAAATAACCAAATGCAGCTCCCAGGAAAAAGAAAAAGGATACCCAGAATATGATGAACCTGGTACTTTTTAACTCTTTTTCTTTCAAAGCTGGTTTTACAAAACGCCAGAATTCCCAGAATATATAAGGGAAAGCCGCAATAATACCACCTACAATCGCAATACTAATGCTGCCCATGAACTGCCCACCAAATGTGGTGCTTTGCAGGTTCACTGTAACGGGTGGCATACATAGTGCATCTCCCATATGTGCCCAATGACTGAAATCACACAAGGCTTTATAGCTTACAAAATCAGGATTAATTGGGCCTTTGATGATGTTTTCAAATATCCAGTCTATATATATGAAGATGACAATGGCAAAAATCAGGATAGCAAGAATAGAGCGAATGATATGCTTTCTCAATTCTTCCAGATGGTCTATAAAACTCATCTCTGCCTGTTCTGTACCCTGGTTTCTTTTAAATAAGGCCATGCCTGTCAACTACTTTTGGAGTGGGCAAAGTTAGTGGTAAGAGCAACACAAAAGCGCCTGTTTTTCAGCTATTCTTTTGTAACTCCCTTTTTATCTGGTTACCAAGATCGGCAGGGTCGGAATAAATAAAGGATTTTTGGGCTGCACCGCTAAGGGTGGTAGAATGAGGACTGTTAATCTGACGCAGGTACCAGACATTCTTACCTTTTCCCAATGCATAACCAGCTTCAATTCCAACACCGATAGCTTTTTCCGAGCATTCGGCAATTAATAGATCTGCAAGGTCAATCTCCTGAAATGCCTGCTGCATCATTGCGGACTCTTCGGAAGGGGTAAAACTAAAATGGTCAACAAAAACAAATAATGCTATGCCCTGCTCTTCTAAAATTTCCCGAAGAACTTCCACAACCTGATTCAGCATGGGGCGCATTGAAAGACTTAGAGCCAGGTATGCACGTTGCATCAACGTAATATTTTAAGCTTCACAGTGTCGATCCTGGTTTCACTAACACTGAGAATATCAAAACGGTAGTCGTCAATGATGATGGTTTCTTTTAGTGTTGGAATTGATTCGTGTTTCTGAATAATATAACCACTTAAAGTTTCAGAATCATTTTCCGGAAACTCCAGGTTGTATTTTTCTTTGAGATAATCAAGTTCCAGACGGCCACTTAATATAAACTCATCATCTGCCAATTGTTTTTCTACAAATTCCTCCACATCATATTCATCATGAATTTCCCCAAAAATTTCTTCGAGCAGATCTTCCATGGTAACAATACCCGCAGTACCTCCGAATTCATCAACTACCCAGGCAATGCTTTTGCGTTCTTTGGAAAACTTATTTATCAAATCGGCAGCACTCATACTTTCAGGTACGGCAAGTATGGGGTGCAATATTTCTTTAATGGAGCCTGGTTTTTTAAACAGGTCTGTTTGGTGAACATAACCCAGGATATTGTCGATATTCTCATCAAAAATCAACAACTTGCTAAGTTTGGTTTGAACAAATTTTTGTCGTAGTTCTTCGAGTGAAATGTCTTTATCAACCCCTTCAATCTCAGTTCTGGGAACAAGGCACTGTCTGATTTTAATTGTTGGCAGACTTAAGGCGTTCTCAAACAGTTCTGTATTGAGTTCCTGGTTGTCTTCATCCTGTTCTTTGGTTTGCTGAAAAAAGTGTTCAAGGTCTACTTTTGTAAATGCATTATGTTTATCGTTAACCCGAATATTGAAAATATATTTTAGTATCCACTGTGCCAGGTTTACAAACAAGTTGGTCAGTGGCTCGAAAATGGTATGAAAAAATTTAGCCAGTGGTGCAAAAAAACTCAGCAAGCTATCATTTCTTGCCCTGAAAATGGCCTTGGGAATAAACTCGCCAAAGATTAATACAACAACCGCTGAAATAACTGTATCAATAAAAAGTTTGAGGTATTCATTCTTCACATTAGCCGGATTCCAAGCAATGCCTTTGAGGAACTCATCAAAGAGTAATCCATAAATTACAAGTATGGAATTGAGCCCTATTAAACAAGTGCCGATAAATTTGGCAGGATTATCAACAAAATCAGAGAGGATAATACCGCTTTGTTTTCCCTGCTTTTTTTTCAGTTCAATGCTTAACCGGTTTGCTGAGACAAAGGCAATCTCATACCCGGCAAAAAAACCGATAAAAATAAGTGATATAATGATCCATACTATTGTATAGAGTTCCGTCATGCGAAGGATTGTTTATGCTAAGATAAGCGAAATATAGCTTTTGGGGGATAGTCCATGGTCCATAGTCCATGGACCATGGTTTTTTGGTGATAAACAAAAAGTGCCCCGTAAAAACGGGGCACGGACCGATCGTTAACAACATGAGAATCGGCTGTGTGAGATTATAATGCACATGAAGAAACAAGCAATCGAAAAAGAATGGGTAGCCGGCAAGTGACCACCCATCCGGGGTATATAGATCCGAGTTGGTATATTATTGGCTATATGCTATTTAAAATCAACAGTACAATTCTGACACTTCATATCAATTTTCAACCCTTTTCCGTCTCCAACTGTTGCAGAGAATTTAACAGGTGTATTTGATCCGCTGCGGTTTAACATTAAAGTGCCACCTGTTGCAGGTTTTGGAGCTGTTGAAGCTACTAATGGCACATTTGAAGCCTTCAGAGTACCTTTAACCACGATTTCATCAGCATAGAGAACTGTATTTGATGAATTGGTTGAACTTTTTGTCATAGCGGTGACATCAGCCTCAGTAACTTGTTCTGCGTTTTTCTCAAAATCACCATATACTGTACTGTAACTACCGAGGAAGTTAACTCCGTAGTTTTTAGTATCGCGTAACGGAATACGAATATCAGCATACCTGTTGTCAACTTTAATCAATTTCACATTGCTGCCAACGTTCCGTACTTTAATATCAGCATTACTACCATCCAATTCCAAAGAGCTTGTTAGCCTTGTTATACGGAGGTTGCCATAGTTTTTACGCCCACTTATTTCAGCAGCATCTTCTACCTCAAACTCATCATTGGTGCTGATCATTTTTATTTTTTTGGCAGATGCCATTTCAATAGTAGCATACTTGCTCTCTATATCAAGATCATCGATATTGTTGGCGCTGAAGCGACCATTGGCAAATTCAATCTCGGCTTCTTTTATATCACGCACATTTGCGTTTGAATATTTTGAACGAAGGCGAAGTTTATTCAGGTTCTCCGCTTCAAAATTGCCATTTGAAATATCGAGTAGCACATCACCAATACCTGTGGGTAATTGTACATCTGCATATTTGCTTTCAATATCCATTTTGCTGCCAGCAGGCACATAAATAACCAATATTTTTTTCTGTGTTTTAATGTTAGCAACGCGTACACTATTAAAAGTTGAGGTCCTGAAACCAGATACTACAACAGGCTCCAAAGAATAGCGGTCAGTTGTAGTATAACTGTAATTCGAACCGAATCTTGTATTATTTGATTTTATTTTCACAGATGTTCCGAGCGCTTTCAGGCTTATCCCGACCTTATCAAACCACTCTATATCAGTTAAGTTACTTTCATTCTCATAATAAACGGTTGTAACCAGTTTCACTTTAGGCTGATCCCAGGTTTTTACCTGTAAAGCAATAGAGCTGTTTTCAATATAAATTTCTCCGCCTTTTGGCATCGCAATTTCCTGACTGATTTCTTTCGATTTAAGTTCCTGTGGTTTAGTGGTATCATTTATGGTATAAGTGTAACCATTATCCGATATTACTATTGCATTACCCGGAGTTGTTCTTACATTGGCTACCTGAATGTTCCCTTGTCCTGAAGAATAGGTTTGTGCCAAACCGACAGATGCTAGCAGGATGCCTAACAAAGAACCGGTGATTTTTACATTACTGAATCGCATATCATAGATGTTTTAGATGTGTATGAAATAGGTTTTAATACTGTCAACCGGACGCCTGATTTGTTTTACCCGGTTGTTTATTTTATTCATTTCGGTTTGTAATTGCTTTAAAGTGCCAAGCTTTATTTGGTATAGATTAATTAACTGATTTAATAAATCATCTGTAAGACCCTGCTTCATTACTTCAGCTTTGATACTTTTTTCTTCTTTTTCCAATTGTTTCATTTGGGTCTTGAAATCAGCGAAATATTCTGCTGATTCTGCATACATTGGAATAGTGCCTACTTTATTGCGCTGAAGATTAATCACCTGTTTAAAGCTGTTTTCAACATTTTGTAAAACAAGTAAATCAGCTCTTTGTGTTTTAGTTTTGGAAGGGAGCGTTTTACTTTTATGCATGCCAGCAGAAGCAAGCGTATTGATAGGTGCTGGAGTAGTTTCCACTGCTTCAATAGCTGGTTCAGTTGGATTTTCAACAGGTTGTTTTTTCAACTCTTTCACGGCAACTGCTTCTTTCAAAATATGCTCATTGTGTGATTTTGATAAGATCGTCCAGGTGCCAATTCCTGCCAAAACCAATATACAAGCAGCAGCTACCCACCTGGTAATACTGAAAACCGTAATGGTTTTTGTTACCGGTTGCTGAACTTGTATCCTTTCCCAAACCATTGGAGATGGTTCGTCGGAATCAAGTGCTTCCCTGTTTTGCTGCAGGTATTTTTTTAACTCATCCATTTACCTGTATTTGTTTTATAATTCTTTCTTTTAATAATTGTCTTGCCCGATGGTATTGACTTTTACTCGTTGATTCAGATATACCAAGGTTTGAGGCGATGTCTTTATGACTAAAATCTTCCAATACATACAGATTAAAAACCTGTCTGCATCCGTCCGGGAGATTTTTTATTTCTTTATGCACAATTGAAAGATCTATTGTTTGCCACCAGCCTGGCTCATCGTTACTTATGGTGTTGTTCCACTGTTCATCCAAAGGAGCCCAGTAGGTATTTTTTTTGCAAAAACGAATACACTCATTCACAACGATTCTTTTGAGCCATCCTCCAAATTGTGCTGGTTCCTTTAATTGTTTCAGATTCCGGAACGCAATCATAAAAGCTTCCTGCAACAGGTCCTCAGCATCGCTTGTATTCCCCGTCATACGGGTACATATATTAAACATTGCTTTACTATACTGTTTATATAGCCAAGCCTGCGATGCCTGATCCCCCAGGCAGGCTTTTCTCACAACAGCCGTTTGTATGTTTATTTCCTGTTCCAATGATTCGTTCCTGTATTAAGAGTATAGAGGGTTAAAAAGGTTGGAAATAAGGTATAACTTTTTTCAGTGGGTAAACTTACGCCATAAAAAAAGCGGGAAATCAATCTGTTTCCCGCTTTCAAGTATTTGCATTTCAACCACTTATGCTAAATCCATCACTGGTTTATTTTGCAGTATTGCTTCTATTTTCTCTAAAACCTCGCTGCTAAGCATGGGTAATACCTGCAATGCTTTCAGGTTTTCTTCCAACTGTTGCTTTTTTGTGGCACCAAGTATTGCAGTAGTTACATTAGGGTTTTTAATGGTCCATGCAATGGCCAGCTCTGCAAGACTTACATTCATTTCTTTAGCAAGTAGCGCTAGTTTTCTGGTTTTCTCAATTTTGGCCTCCTGTACCCATCTTTCTTTTAGCCAGTCGAACCCTTCGATTGCCAGACGGGAATCTGCAGGGATCCCATCATTGTATTTTCCGGTTAGAAATCCTGCCGCCAATGGGCTCCAGATAGTTGTTCCTAATCCTACATTCTTAAATACAGGAAGGTAATCCTGCTCCATTTTAAAACGTTCGAACATATTATACTGAGGTTGTTCTACAGTCGGGCCAATTAAACCATATTGTTGGGCTACCCTGTGCGCTTCCATTATTTCTGCACCACTCCACTGGCTGGTACCCCAGTAAAGTATCTTACCCTGTTGAATAAGGTTGTGCATGGTCCACACTACTTCTTCAATAGGTACATTGGTATCGGGGCGGTGACAAAAATATAAATCAAGATAGTCGAGCTGAAGGCGGGTTAATGCTTCATGACAAGCTTCTATTAGATGTTTGCGGCTAAGACCTGTTTGGTTGGGTTTGTTTTCTTTTCCTCTCCATCCAAAATAGGCTTTCGAAGAAACGGTATAAGAGGTGCGGTCCCAGTTTTTCTTTTTGAGGATTCTACCCATCATTTTTTCACTTTCACCCAAAGCATAAGCTTCCGCATTGTCGAAAAAATTAATACCCTGGTCATAGGCAATGCCCATCAGTTCATCGGCAATGCTATCATCAATCTGTTTGTGAAATGTTACCCAGCTACCATAACTCAAAACACTTAACTGCAAGCCTGTTCGGCCCATTCTTCTGTATTCCATATATTAACTTTTTAAATTGGTGAGATGTCTGTTGCGACTGAAAGAGTATGCAATTTATTAAAAAAGCTTCTTTCAGCTTGCTCTTTTATGTACCTTGTATATATGTCGAACGATTTGCTTTCTTCATTGGGTGCAATGCGCACATTTCATCAAACCGGAGCTACCCGTACCTATAGTTTTCGCAAACAGCAGTTACTTGCCTTGAAAAATGCGATTAAAGCGTATGAGCAGGAAATTTATGCAGCCCTTCATGCCGATTTAAAAAAGAGTGCAGAAGAAGCATGGATTACTGAAAATGGATTGTTACTGCATGAAATCGATCATGCTATTAACTGGCTTAGCGCCTGGATGGAACCAGAAAGAAAGAAGACCAACTTATTAAATTTTCCTTCACGCAGTTATATAATAAAAGAACCTTTAGGAGTAGTACTCATTATTGGCCCCTGGAATTATCCGCTTCAATTATTATTAATGCCATTGGTTGGCGCTATTGCTGCAGGAAATTGTGCCGTACTGAAACCAAGTGAATTCGCTCCAGCAACCGCATTGGTAATGCAGCAAATTATTGAACAAACATTTCCCAAAGAATATATATTGTTTGTGCCTGGTGATGGTGCTACAGTTATTCCGTCAATGATGAATCAGTTTTCTCTTGATCATGTTTTTTATACTGGAAGTACAGCGGTTGGAAAAATCATTTACAAAATGGCTGCTGAGCGGCTAGTGCCTGTTACATTGGAACTTGGTGGGAAAAGTCCATGCGTAGTTACTGCAGACGCAAATATTAAGGTAGCTGCGAATCGCATTGTAATTACCAAGTTTTCAAATGCAGGCCAAATGTGTGTGGCGCCGGATTATGTATTGGTACACAAGTCTGTAAAAGGGACATTGATAACTGCTTTAAAAGAGCGTATTGTTCGTTTTTTTTCTGATTATCCACAACAAAGTGACGAATACGGAAAGATTATAAATGAAAAGCAGTTTCATCGGTTACTTACCTATTTGAATGAAGCTACCATTATTCATGGGGGCGATCACGATATTAATACCTTATATATCTCTCCTACGCTATTGGATAATGTTAAGCTTGAAAGCCCTATTATGCGTGATGAAATTTTTGGACCAATTTTACCAATCATTGAATACACAACAGAAGAAGAGGCATTAACTATTATTCAGCAGAACCCAAATCCGTTGGCATTTTATGTTTTCTCTAATAGCGACAAAACAGCCAAACATTGGATAGAGCAGGTTCCATCGGGGGCGGCCTGTATCAATAATGCAAGTTGGCATGTAACCAATCAGCATCTTCCATTCGGTGGAAGAGGTTTTAGCGGAACTGGGCATTATCATGGTAAGTATTCTTTTGATACGTTTAGTCATGCGAAAGCTGTATTGAAAACACCTACATGGTTCGATCCTTCCTTAAAATATCCTCCATTTAAAGGGAAACTAAAACTCTTCAAAAAATTTTTATAATACAGTATAACACAGATGAACACTTCAATATTTATAAGAAAATTACTGATCACAGTGCTAATATTGTTCATCGTAATTTTACTCCTTAAAAGAAAAGATATGACATGGCGCCAATCATTGTTAAAAACATTCTATCCTATCATCATGTTGCCTGGTAAAATTTTTGGCGGAGCTTCTAAGGGTTTATTAAACAAGCAAAAAATGCAACCAATTACTTCTTTTTACCAACTTCAAATAATACTTAATAATGGGACCACCCTTTCAATGGATTCATTAAAAGGGAAAAAGATATTACTGGTAAATACTGCGAGTGATTGTGGTTATACAGGACAATACGCAGAACTAGAAGCACTTTATCAGCAATATAGTCATCAGGGATTGGTAGTAATTGGTTTCCCCGCAAATGATTTTAAACAACAAGAACAGCGTGATGATGCGGCAATAGCAGAGTTTTGTAAAGTAAATTATGGTGTTAGTTTTTTATTGGCTAAAAAAAGTAGTGTAATAAAGGGGGCAGATCAGAATCCTGTGTTTCAGTGGCTAAGTATGAGTTCATTAAATGGCTGGAACAATCAGGAGCCTACCTGGAATTTCTGTAAGTATATCGTAAATGAAAAGGGTGTTTTGGAAGCATTTTTTCCACAAGGTGTTTCGCCGATGGACGAAAGTGTCCTCAAGATTCTTTCAACTCACCCCTAACCCCTCTCTGCTTCGCAAAGAGGGGGATATTATAGCCTGTTATTTTAATGCGTGTCGAATTTTTTGAAGGGTTCCATTTATATCATGGTTAACCTCATCATTTAAGATTCGCAATACTTTTAAACCTAGTTCATTCATGATATAGTCCCGGGATGCATCATACTCTTTTTGCTTTTCATGAATCAATCCATCAATTTCAAGTACTAATTTTTTTTCGGCGCAATAAAAATCAGCGTAAAAAAAATAAAACCTCCCAGAAGTTTCCCAGACTTTAATTGGGTGCTGTCTTAAAAATTTAAACCCATCTAACTTCCTGTTTCTTAATAGTTGCCAGATGATTGATTCTTCAGGTGTTTGATTTTTTCGTAGATACCGTGCGAAGTATTTTGAACTCAATGGAGATACAGGTGCTTGCATTGATTGTTGTTTAATTGAACCTACAAAACAACAATATTTCTATCCGAACCATACGTTCCGCTTGAGCCAAATTAGTTCTTCGGTTACATTGCAAAATGTTCCCCTCTTTGCGAAGCAGAGAGGGCCAGGGTGAGTTAAAGAGGGCAATTTTCGTGGTAATTTACCAGTTCAATGGTCTGTCTTTCCATTACAAAATCTTTGTAATTTTCAGCTACTTCATCTAAAACAACTTCTACTTCTTCCATTGTTTTTAAAGTAACCAGTCTGTTACGATAGTCTTTTATGCCGGGTAACCCTTTCAGGTAGTTGGCATAATGTCTGCGCATTTCATTAATGCCAACTATTGGCCCTTTCCATTCAATCGATTTCCGTAAATGCTGTCTGCAAACGCTTACTCTTTCTTCCACGGTAGGTGGGGCAAGCAGTTCTCCTGTTTGCACAAAATGTTTTATCTCACGAAATATCCATGGATAACCGATCGCGGCCCTGCCGATCATAATACCATCAACACCATATTTGTTTTTATAAGCCAATGCTTTTTGCGGGCTATCAATATCTCCATTACCAAAAATGGGAATATTGATTCTTGGATTGTTTTTTACTTTGGCAATAAGCGTCCAGTCTGCTTCCCCTTTATACATCTGAGCCCTTGTACGGCCATGAATACTTAATGCCTTGATACCAACATCCTGCAACCTTTCAGCTACTTCTTCAATATTTTTTGAAGTGTCATCCCAACCAAGCCTTGTTTTTACCGTTACAGGCAAGCGGGTAGATTTTACTACCGCATCGGTAAGTCGCACCATCAGGTCAAGGTCTTTGAGTACACCTGCACCTGCACCTTTTCCGGCTACTTTTTTTACCGGGCATCCGAAATTAATATCGAGCAGATCTGGATTGGTTACATCTACAATTTTTGCTGCCAGGGCAAGACTTTCTTCGTCACCCCCAAATATCTGTATGCCAATTGGACGTTCATAATCGAAAATATCCAGTTTGCGGCGGCTTTTAATGGCGTCTCGAATCAACCCTTCACTGCTTATAAACTCGGTATACATCAGGTCGGCCCCATTTTCTTTACATACTGCCCGGAAGGGAGGATCACTTACATCTTCCATAGGTGCCAGTAAAAGCGGGAAATCTGGTAATGTTATCGTATCAATTTTAACCATGATGTAAAAAGCGGTGTTTTCTCTTTTTCTTAACTGGTAACTTATTTTAAACAGGATACCTGTATCTTAGTCTGCCAGCCAACCGGCTGCAAATTTACGAGCTTATTCTTCAACCACATGAATCAGAAGGCACAGTTTAGTTTTCCTGTTCAGTTTTTAATCTTACTTGGCCTTGTTGGCACCGGAATGATTGTCGGGTCTTTGCTGAGTTTGGCAATAGGAGCCAATATTTTTGATGTTCCAATGCTTAGGGTGCCAGAAGCCATGAATAAACCCGAAAATGCCCATATTTCAAGAATACTTAATACGGGAGCAACTTTCATTGCTTTTATGCTTCCTGCAATATTTTATGCAAAAATCATAGGGAAAAAGCCTTTTTCCTATTTTGGTTTTAACCTGAATATAAAAGGAAGGCAAATAGGTCTGGTAGTATTGATCACATTTGCCGGTATGATTTTCAGTGGTGCATTGGGTTTACTGAACCAGGAAATTCCATTGCCAGAAAGTTTATTGAAGAAAGCAAAGGAAATGGAACAAGCTTACAAAGATGTAATGCTGAACATGGCCTATATGCGTAATGTTACTGATTATATAATGGCTGTAATTGTTATGGCATTAGCCCCGGCAGTTTTTGAAGAAATTTTATTTCGTGGCGCCGTTCAGCAATTATTTGTTCAATGGACAAAAAATGCCTGGTATGGCATTATTATAACCAGTATCCTTTTTAGCGCTATCCATTTCTCTTATTTTGGATTTCTACCCCGGATTGCATTGGGGGTTACACTTGGTTTGATTTTCTATCTTACCAATAACTTATGGTTGAGCATCTTACAGCACTTTTTGCATAATGCTTTTATTGTAACCCAACTTTATTTTGCTCAGGCAAAAGGTAAATCGATTGAAAAAACGATGGATGAAGCCATGCCTTTGTGGTGGGGATTGATAGGGCTTGTATTATTAATACTTCTTTTCAAACAATTATATCAATTCAGACAAACCCCGGTTCCAATTTCATCCAACGAAATACCCAACGACGAACATGCATAATTGGAAAAAAATATTTTCAACGAGGGTTTATCCTGAAGCTGCTATTATAAAAGGTATGCTGGAGGAGAATCAGATACCAGTGCAGCTATTAAATAAACAGGATAGCAGTTACCCTATGTTCGGTGATATTCAACTTTTTGTACCGGATCATCTTGAAATAACCGCAAAAGAACTGATTAATAAAACTTTATTAAGCTAGCATATGGCAAATAGACTATAGACCATAGTCCATTGTAAATGGACCATAGGTCATAGATCATATGTGATGAACCATAAGCTATCTGTATTACCTTCGTGCCATGGCATTTAACTTTCAAACCTTTCGTACGCGGGCATTAACGGCCATTGTATTTGTGGTGGTTATGTTGGGTGGATTATTATGGAATCAATGGAGTTTTCTGGCTTTGTTTATGGTTATTCATATAGGATGCTGGTTAGAATATAAATCGCTCATCGCAAAAATTGATTTCCGGTATAAAAATATTTCCCCCATTCACTTGGGGGGAGCAATTGGGGCAGGACTTGGTTTTATGTGCTGGATGACGGGAGATGAATTTAAGCTTGGTAATTATTTTCTGCATGAAATTGGTTGGTGGGCCCTAATCATTTCATTAGCTGGCTTGTTACTGATTAAAATAATTAAATGGCGAATACCAGATTGGAAAATCATTGCCTATACCATTGGAGGATTATTATATATCTCATTGTCATGGGCCCTTCTGCTTGATTTATATAATAAAATGTATTCTCCAAAATTTCCTGAAGCGGGTTGGTTATTGCCAATGATCATTATCGCTACAATTTGGATCAACGATACCATGGCTTATATAGTAGGTTCATTGATCGGTAAAACACCTTTTTCCCCCATTTCACCTAAAAAAACCTGGGAAGGCACTGTTGGTGGCGCAATACTGGCAGTGGTAGTAATAAGTGCAGTTTGTGTTTACTGGCTTGAACTAAGCCTTTTCAAAATAATTTTAGTAACAGTTACTGCCGCTGTAATGGGTACTATCGGCGACCTGTTCGAAAGTAAATTAAAGCGAATGGCAGGCGTTAAAGACAGTGGCAGCTTTATGCCCGGTCACGGTGGTTTTCTTGACAGATTCGATTCCTTATTGCTGGCAACACCCTATGTATGGTTGATATTGTTTTTAGCGCGCTAATAAACCACCAATTTATTCCTTCATTCGTTTAACTTTGTTGCTTAATTCATTATCATGACCATTCATCGTGAAGGCTACCAGACTATTGGCATCAGTGCTTTGATTTTCGGGATAGTAAATGTGGCCTCGTTTACCCTTTTCAGCGCCTCAATGCCCTGGCTGGCGATCGTTATTTTTATCATTACACTTGGGCTGTTATTATTCCTGGTATCCTTTTTCAGGATTCCCAACCGCGTCCATACCATGGATGATAAAAAGTTGATTTGCCCGGCAGATGGCAAAGTAGTGGTGATTGAAGAAACAGTCGACGAGGAATACTTTAAAGACAAAAGAATTCAGGTAAGTATTTTTATGAGTCCGGCAAATGTTCATGTGAACCGTAATCCAATGAACGGTGAAGTGATTTACAACCAATACCATAAAGGAAAATATCTGGTGGCATGGCATCCAAAATCTTCTACTGAAAATGAGAGATGGAGCGTGGCAGTAAAAAATAATTACGGCACCATTCTTTACAAACAAATTGCAGGAGCATTGGCCAAACGCATTTGTAATTATACTTCTGTAGGACAGCAGGTAAAACAGTGTGATGAATATGGTTTTATAAAATTTGGCAGTCGTGTCGATATTTTATTACCTATCGGTACCAAGATAGATGTAACCATGAACCAGGTAGTACAAGGCGGTGTAACCGTACTTGCAAGCTGGGAATAAATTCTTCTCTAAACACCCCTCTGCGAAACCTCCGCTTCTCATATTCTCTGCGGTGAATATTCGGTAAAATCACCGCAGAGAATATGAGAAGCAGAGGTTTCGCAGGGTAAAAGAAACAAATGAAAACGATCGACATCAGTTCTTTACCTGTTATGGAAAAACAGCAGTGGTTGCAACATGCGATTGCACCAAGACCCATTTGTCTGGCAAGTACAATTGATAAGGCAGGAAACGTAAACCTGAGTCCATTTAGTTTTTTCAACTTGTTTTCTTCTAATCCACCCATCGTTATTTTTTCACCTTCAAGACGGGGACGCGATAATACCACCAAACACACACTGGAAAATGTACTTGAAGTTCCTGAGTGCGTAATTAATATTGTTGATTATGAAATGGTACAACAGGTAAGTTTATCTAGTTGTGAGTTCCCAAAAGAGGTGAACGAATTTGTGAAAGCTGGGTTTACCGCAGAACCATCCACCAGGGTAACACCACCAATGGTGAAAGAAGCAAAGATCAAATTAGAATGTAAAGTAAACGAAGTAAAAAGCCTGGGTGAGATCGGTGGTGCGGGTCAATTGGTAATTGCCGAAGTACTCTGTATGCATGTAGATGAAACCATTCTGGATGAGCAGGGGAAAATAGATCAACAAAAATTACAGCTTGTAGCCAGACTTGGTGGCGACTGGTATTGTAAGGTTTCGAAAGATAATTTATTCAAAGTGCCCAAGCCTAACACCCAGCTTGGAATCGGTATTGATCAACTTCCGGATGCTATTAAACATAGCCCTATTCTTACCGGAAATCATTTAGGGATGCTAGGCAATGTGCATGAGCTTCCTGATATTAATGCCGCTTTTGCAGACGACAGGGTAAAAAATATCTTTCAGTATTATGCTGTTAGTCCTACCGAAATGGAAACAGAATTACACAAGTATGCCGCAGAGTTATTAAATGAGGGCAAAATAGACCATGCCTGGCAGGTTTTGCTTTGCCTTTAAAAAGGAGGTTATTGACTTGTTTTATTTCTGGTAAGAAAATATTTCAGGCATTAGTGTTATGTCTGATTCTTTTCTAAGACTTCTTCCCAATTCTATTGTTTTTTGAACAATCTCATAAGTACTGTGAGTGATTGTTAATTGTTTCACGGCTGTATTTTGAATCCAATTCATTACCTGCTGCTGAAAGGATGTGTTAATCTTATCAATGATTGTTACTTTGAAATCTTTCAGGGCAGCAGCATTACACAATTGCTCATATTGCCCCCGAATAGGTAAGCACAATAATTGCTTTCCAAGATAAAGCGCTTCGGCGGGGGTTTCAAATCCGGCACCTGTAATTACACCAGCGGCATTAATCATACTGTGGCTAAATCCATCGTTACTGATTGGTATAAGGGTAATATTTCCAGTTTGTTTTTTTTGAGTTGCTTTTTTAGAAAATATTTCGAACTGAATATCTTTTATACCAGCCAGCGCCTGTATTACTACTTCATCGCTATAATGTGATAAATAAACGGTTACATGATTCCCTTTTACAGGCTGTGCTTGTAATACCTCTTCTTTTAGTATCGGCGCATAAATAAAATCATCATACTGACTAAAATGCAATCCGATATAAGCCGTTGCTTTTGCATAATGCCTGAGAATCATTTCTCCGGCAATATCTTTTTTGCCTGCTCTTGGTGTTAAACTACTCTGAAAACTTGCCTGATGTCCAAATCCTACACTTGGTACTTTTTTAAGTGCACAGGCCAGGGAAGTGATGCTGTCGAAATCATTAAGTACAAGGTCATATTTTTCAACTGGTAAAGCTTTTGCTTCTTTCCATACTCTTCTAAGATTCAACTCCTTCCACATGCGCCAGTAATCTAATCCACCGGTATTTCCATAAAATAAACTCAACCCATTGCTACGATATCTGATAGGTAGATTTGGTGTCAGATTGCTATTACTCCCACTCAGAAATACATCTACCTCCCCATATTGCTGCAGGTAGGGCATTAGTTCCATGGCACGACTAATATGTCCGTTTCCGGTGGCCTGTACCGCATATAATATTTTCAAACTCATGATTGTATGGCTAAGGAGTGAATGAATAATGCTATCTCATCCGTTACTACATTCAATTGTGGTAATTTCTTTTCCATCGTTACCACAGGAGTGTTTGCAGCTTCAAACTCTTTTTCATCATAGTGGTAAATGGCCCATTCATTATGCTGGTATTCTAAAGCGGTAAGATTCTCTATCCAGTCACCACTGTTTAAATAGGTAACTGATCCTTCTTTTGTACTAATGATGCGTTTCTGAGGTTGATGTATATGTCCGCAGATAACATAGTCGTATTTTTTTTCAATGGCCAATTCTGCTGCAGTCTGTTCAAAATTTCCGATCCATGCAACTGCCTTTTTTACACTGTTTTTTACCTTTTTGCTGAAGCTCATCTTCTCTCTGCCTATCATTTTTAAGCATCGATTAATCAGGCTGTTGATCAGTATAAGAAGATCGTATCCGTGTCCGCCAAGTTTGGCCAGGAGTTTAGCGCTTCCTTTGGTAGTGGCATCAAACACATCACCATGAAAGATCCAGGTCATTTTACCATTAATTTCCATCACTACTTTATCTGTAAGCTGGAAATTACCCATATGCAAGTCTGAATATCTGCGTAATGCCTCATCATGATTGCCGGTAATATAAATCACGCGGGTACCTTTACTAAGCAGGTTCATAATTTCTTTAATTACCTGCATGTGTGCAACGGGGAAATAGCGTTTGTTGAATTGCCAGATATCGATGATGTCGCCATTCAAAACCAGGATCTGTGGCTGAATGCTTTTGAGGTAATTGACAATTTCTTTGGCATGACAACCATAAGTGCCCAAATGAAGATCGCTCATCACCACCACATCTAAAGTACGTCTGTCCATACACTGTGGAGTTTAGCAAAATTGCTCCGGTAGTATGAAGAGAATGTTAGGAGTGGATGAAGGAATTGTTATTTAGTGAATGGTGAATAGTCAATGGTGACTGGTCAGCAGTGAGTTTAATGCTGCTTTACTTCATCATTCAACGTTCATCATTCATTATTCTTCTGTTGTCAAAGGTCTCCCAACTGCGGACGAATAACAATGTCTTCTGTTACTGCCATGGGAGATAACTGGCTGGCGGCAAATACCATTTTGGCAATATCGGCCGCTTCCATTATTCTGTTGGGATCTATATCGAAACCATCCCAGCTAGAAGTTAGAACGGCACCAGGATAAACAGCAGTTACTTTAATGCCATGTGGTTTCATTTCTTCGCGAAGGTTTTTACTGAATCCTGCCAATGCATATTTACTAATACTATAACTGCCTCCATTTGCATAAGCATGGAGCGATGCTATTGAGCAAATATTAAAAATATGTCCCTTCTTAGCATCCATCATTGCCGGAATAAGTTTTCTGGTAAGGTGGTAGGCGCTGAATAAATTCGATTGAAGCATCGCTTCCAGTGTACCTTCAGCTTCGTTGTGAATACTTCCGGGTATAAAATAACCGGCATTGTTTACGAGTATATCGGGCGTTCCTTTTTGTAAACACCAATCAGCAAAAGCATCAATTGCTGTCTTGTCAGCCATATCTGCAGGCATACCTGAAATGGCTGCATTGGGATATAAAAGCTGTAATTCAGCTACTGTATCGTAAAGCGATTTTTCTCCACGACTACATAAAAACAAGTTGTTTCCACTTGCGGCAAATTGTGCAGCAATGGCTTTGCCAATTCCTTTGGAAGCTCCGGTAATGATTACGTTCATGGTAGAATAGTCTGTTTACAACTGCTAAATAAAACATTTATTCTTAATTTCTCCTGTTGCATATTGTGTTGCGCCAGCTTGTTATTACATTTGAGCATGCGTTACAAACACCTGTTTTTCGACCTGGATCATACTTTGTGGGATTTCGAAACCAATGCAAAAGCTACTTTACAGGATTTATATCATTTACATGAATTAAAGAACCGAGGGATCGACGATTTTGATGCCTTCTTTGCACGCTATAGTTACCATAATGAGCGATTGTGGGACAGATATACCAAGGGTTTTATAAAGCAGGATGAATTAAGATGGAAAAGAATGTGGTTGTCTTTATTGGATTATAAACTGGCCGATGAGCAATTGTCTAAAACAATGTCGGTAGCATTCCTGGAAACCTTACCATCCAAAACGGCCATCTTTCCCTATACTTTCGAAATACTCGATTACCTGAAGGGAAAAGGCTATAAGCTTCATCTGGTAACAAATGGGTTTGAAAAGGTTCAACATAATAAATTACAGCATTCAGGTCTGCATACTTACTTTGAAGCGGTGATTACTTCCGAGGCCAGTAATAGCCTAAAGCCTCAGAAAGAAATTTTTGAATATGCTTTTCAACAAACAGGTGCTACAGAAAGTGAAAGTATTATGATCGGTGATAACCTGGATGCAGATATTCAAGGAGGGATTAATGCCGGTATCGACACAATTTTTGTCAATCACCTGAATGTAACAGCTCATGTAAAACCTACTTATACTGTTTACCACCTAAAGGAACTTGAAGATATTTTCTGAGTAGATAAAAAATAAATAAAAAAGGATGCAGTATTTGCTGCATCCTTTTTTATTTATGAAGAAATGCTCCGTCCGTAAATAGGTTGACACAAAAACAGTGTTACCGTTATGAATAAAGG
>CBFGPM010000051.1:0-23502 GCA_965650685.1 uncultured Sediminibacterium sp. | reverse complement strand
ATTTTATTCAGTGTCAAAATGGAATAAAGATTGCTTAACCCTTTAGATAAGGCCGTTTTAAAAAGTAAGGGTTCTATTTTCAACTTACGTCAAGATAATTGCTGCAGAAGCATTTCAGAGATAGATGCTTTTTTTACCGGACAGCAATGATTACAAACCACCAATTCCCAATTTATCCAAAACGATTTTTGCCATCAGATAATATGATTCATTACTGTAACCGGCAATATGTGGTGTAATGATCACATTCGGTTGATCTAGTAGCCAATCAAGTTCTGCTCTTTCAGCTTCTGTATAAGTTTCCAGTTTTTCATTTTCAAGCACATCCAGTGCGGCAGCTTTTATTTTTCCATCTTTAAGGGCTTGTATCAGTGCTTTAGTATGGGTAACTTTTCCACGGCAGGTGCTCAAAAAATAAGGCTGCTTTTCGAGTGCATTAAAAAAGGCATCGTTTGCATAGTGGTAGGTGGTTTCATTCAATGGAAGATGCAGGCTAACTACATCAGCATAACGCTGTATTTGTTCAACTCCGGCTTCTCTCACTAACCCATTTGCAAAATCAGTTTTGTGCGCATCATTGGCAAGTATGGTGACATTAAATGAGTTTAATTTTTGGGCAAATGCCGCACCTGTATTTCCGTAGCCAATAACACCCACTGTTTTTCCCGTAAGTTCATCGCCACGGTTAGCATCTCTGATCCATTTACCTGCTTTTACTTCCAGATAACTACTGTTTATGCGGTTCATCATACTAAGCAACATTCCCAATGCCTGTTCTGCAACGGCATTTCTATTGCCTTCCGGACTGCTCTCACATTGCACCCCCTTTTGTCTTGCATAGTTTACATCTATCTTTTCCATGCCACTGCCTAAGCGACCGATCCATTTTAGTGTGTTTGCTTTATCTAATAAGGCAGCATCTATTTGAATCCTGGTAGTTACAATTACTCCTGTACAGTCA
Source organism: uncultured Sediminibacterium sp. (assembly GCA_965650685.1). Classification (GTDB taxonomy): domain Bacteria; phylum Bacteroidota; class Bacteroidia; order Chitinophagales; family Chitinophagaceae; genus Sediminibacterium. The sequence goes on along the minus strand of CBFGPM010000051.1, from coordinate 22,541 downwards.
GCAATCTGTTCAGACAGTGCTTCATAGTCAATTGAGGCATCATATACGCACTGATACCCTGCCTTCTCTAATCTTTCAATCAGATAAGGATGAACTTTCGCTGTAATAATCACCTTACCAACTCCCATACAATTCTCCCTAATTTATTATTCGTTATTTCTTTTATTTCTTATTCCTTATTTCTTATTCCTTATTTCATTTTACTTCATCCTAAAAGTCAGCGCTGCAAAATCCTCCACGCTCAACTGTTCGGCTCTTTTAGTAAACAATTCTTCTTGCAAAACAGTTGCATCAAACATCCCTTTTAACGGGTTTCTTAACATTTTTCTCCTCTGATTAAATGCTGCTTTCACCAATACAAAAAATGCCCTTTCACTTTTCATGTCACAAACAGTTGCTTTTCTTGTAAGTTTGATAACCCCACTCATAACTTTAGGGGGTGGATTGAAGGCATTTTGTGGAACATCAAATAAATATTCCACTTCATAAAATGCCTGAACAAGCACACTCAGTATTCCGTATTCTTTATTTCCGGATTTAGAAGCAACTCTCTCTGCCACTTCTTTCTGAAACATCCCTATCATAACAGGCACTTGTTGCTTCCATTCTAAAATGCGAAACAATATTTGGGATGAAATATTATAGGGGAAATTACCTACCACCGTAAACTGGTCCGCGAATGGTACCGCTACATCAAGTATACTTTCATGTATAATTTTTCCTTTGATAGCAGGATAAGTATGTTCGAGATAGGCTACTTTCTCATCATCCAGTTCCACCGCTTTAAAATCAATTCCCGGCAATTGTAACAGGTATTTTGTGAGTGCACCACCTCCCGGGCCAACTTCTACCAACCGGGCAAATGTATCCTGCTGCAATGCATCTACTATTTGTTTGCAGATTTGTTCATCTTTCAAAAAATGCTGGCCAAGTGATTTTTTAAGGGTGTATTCCATTAACACAAAAGTACGGGTATATGGCAGATGGCAGAGGATGATTTCTGATCGCTGATCGCTGATCGCTGATGTCGGATTTGTGAGAACAGCGCTTATAATGAGGAATATACTATGGACCATGGACCATGGACTATGGACCATATGCAATACGTCATTAGCTACCTGCTCGAATTATCCGTATTTTTACCTCCTAAAGCTTTCCCGATGAATGAAATGCAAAAACCTGTAATTGGTTTCTCCTGTGGCGACCTGAATGGCATTGGATTGGAATTGATCCTGAAAACCCTGGGCGACCATCGTCTACTGGATATCTGCACCCCCGTGGTATTTGCTAGCAATAAAAGCATCAACTTTTACAAGAAAAGTCTGCCAGATATCAATTTCAACTATACAAGCGGAAAAGACTTCAATAGACTTAATCCCAAACAAGTGAATATTTATCCCTGCTGGGAGGAGGAAATTGCTATTACACCCGGGCAACTCAACGAAACCGGAGGTAAATACGCATTGATTTCTTTGAAAGAAGCGGCACAGGCCCTGAAGGGGGGCCAGATTCATGGTTTGGTAACAGCACCCATCCATAAAAAAAATATACAGTCTGCTGAATTTAATTACAGCGGCCATACCCCTTACCTGAAAGATCTTTTCGGCGTAAGTGATGTATTGATGTTTATGGTTGCAGAAAATATTCGGGTTGGCCTGGTTACCGAACATGTAACCGTTTCAGATGTGGCGAAACATATTACGAAGGATGGCATTCTCAGCAAACTGAAAATTATGCATAATAGTTTGCAGAAAGATTTTGGCATTGATAAACCAAAAATTGCTGTACTAGGACTAAACCCCCATGCAGGTGATGAAGGATTGATAGGAAGTGAAGAAGAAACCATCATTAAGCCAGCCATCAAGGAAGCCAAACACACTATACTTGTTTTTGGACCTTATAGCGCCGATGCATTTTTTGCCCGTGGACAACATGAAAAATTTGATGGGGTACTTGCGATGTACCACGATCAGGGGTTGATTCCTTTTAAATCACTCGCTATAGGTGAAGGAGTTAATTATACAGCAGGGTTAAATGCGGTTCGTACGAGTCCCGACCATGGAACAGCTTTCGATATTGCAGGAAAAGGAAAGGCAGACCATGCTTCATTCCTTGCAGCAACATTTGAATGTATTGAGATCATTCGTATGAGACTTGGTTATGCTGAGATGCGCCAAAATCCGCTTCGCAAAATGAGTGCAAGAATGCTTGCCAATGCGGTGGATGAAAAAATTGAAGAAACAGAATAAGCGCATGGAACTGTACCATTTTTCCAATGATATATTATCGGTAAGCGTCAGCAATCTGGGAGCTGAACTTCAAAGTATTCAGCATAAGGGAACAGGATTGGAATATATGTGGTCAGGTAATCCCGATTTCTGGGGTAAAAAGAGTCCGGTATTATTTCCAATTGTAGGAGGTTTAAAAAACAACACTTATCACTACAAGGAAAGTGCGTACAAACTAAACCGACATGGCTTTGCCCGGGAACGCACATTTAAACTAACACACCAATCTGTAGATACTTTACAATTTAATTTGCAGGATGATCCGGCAACATTATCGGTATACCCCTTTCGGTTTTCCTTCACCATAACTTATCGGCTGGAAGGAAATAAAATCCATGTTATTTATGAGGTGATTAATACTGGTGATGAAACAATGTATTTTTCTGTTGGGGCTCATCCGGCATTTGCAGTTCCCTTTGTATCAGGAACGAGTTTCGAAGATTATTACTTACAGTTTAATCAGAAAGAAGATACTGGCATTTGGCCATTAACCAAAGATGGTTTGATACAGGAAGCCGCTAATCCCTTTTTTAATGACAATGATCAAATCGCATTACATAAACCTTTGTTTCATGGGGATGCTTTGGTATTTAAGTCGTTAAAAAGTACCGCTATTGCTATTCTTTCTGACAAGCATTCACACGGATTATCACTCGAATACCACGGATTTCCTTATATGGGAATCTGGAGTGCGAAAGATGCTGATTTTGTTTGTATAGAACCCTGGTGTGGTATTGCAGACCATGTAAATGCTTCTGGGAACATTGAGACAAAGGAAGGCATTAATATATTAAACCCCGGTGGACTTTTTCAACGTAGCTGGTCTGTTTCCCTGTTTTAATTATTTGAAAACCGCATCTGCAATACCTTTATTTATTGCATATCCGGTATAGGTTATTTCCACCCTACCTTTTCTGTTTTTCAATTTTTGCTCTTCTGAAACAGGCTTTTCATTGTCTTCGAATTCAAGGGTTAATCCTTTGGGAAGTTTGTAATTCTTTGTGTTAAAGCTAAATATTACCTTATCCGGCAAGCCATAAGTAGCAAATTTGCCATAGTTCATTTCTACCTCATAAGTGCCGTTTTCTTTAGTAGTGGTAATTGCTTTTTTAATCAGCAGATTGGCTTCATCAATATACATGGTTGTAAGCACTATTTCACTGTTGTCGTTTGTTGGCAGCATTTTTACAATGGTTGTTTTAACACCGCCCACAACTGCTTCCCCTGCTGGCAATGCAACAAACTCGTCGGTTGTAACCAATGAATTCATATTAACAGAAACGCCACCTTTTGGCAATAAGGATATACCACCATCTTTTTTCAGTTTGAATTTATTCGGCTTCTTATAAAATATTTTTACTTTGCCAATAGGGGCCTTAATAAAAGCCACATTAGTTTTCATTTTACCATCAGCTTCATAATCGTTCACAAGGTCTAACTTGGCTTTCACTTTCATAATCAATGCAGTTGCATCCTGAGCATTCGCGGTGAATAGTGAATAGTGAATGGTGAATAATACTGTAATGAATTTTAGCATGATCCTTGTTTTAACTTAATACATCTTTTCTTCTAAATATTAGTATTGCTGCTGCTACAAAACCGATGATATGTAAAATCAGCACAATTGCAGAGTTAATGATGCGGTCTTTATTTTGTATACTTCCTAAAATAGCTTCGTTAGACTCGTTTACCTGAATATCGAAAAATTCTTTCCAACTAATCATGTGTGTGGTAAACAGGTAGGGTTTAACTGCATTAAACAATGGTATATTGAGGGTACTCAATATGGTCAGAAAAACGATAACACTCATGGTGGCTACTATTGGACCGATTGAGTTCTCTGCAAATACAGAAAGAAAAAAACCAAGCGCGGCGACGGTAGTCATGGCAAGTGCCGCAAAAAGAAAAGCTCCGATATATCGCCAGAACACATCGTTTTCTTTCAATAAAACCACATAACTGCTTTTCATTAAAAACATATCATCTGTTCCAAATACCCACATACTTACAAACAATGCAAGGAATGCCAGCCAGATAAGCAGCAATAAAGTATAAATGGTTGAAGCAATAAATTTTGCCAACATGAATGATGTGCGACTATAAGGTTTTGAAAGCAGTACCCTAAGCGTACCCATATTGGCTTCACCTGAAATCATATCTGCAGCTATCAGTGCTATCAGCAATGGCACATGCACCAAAAGTAATTGCAGCATGATATAGCAAATCAGGTAACCATTTAAAACATTGCCATCTATTTCAAGTGTCGAACCAATATCATTCAACATAAAATCTACATAGCTCTGGCCATCAACCTTAAGGCCAAATTGAATCATTACAATCAATGCAGTAATAGCAGCAAAAGCAATATAGGTTCTTGGTCGCTTGAATATCTTATAGAGTTCTATATTAATTAGTGTGCGCATGTTTTCCTGATGTTACCTGTAAAAAATAATCTTCCAATGAGTGTCTGGGTTGCAGAGAGAGTACTGGAATATTCATTGCTACCAAATCTCTGTGCAGATCTGGTATTTGGTTCCGGTGTAGTTTTATCAGTAAAACCCCTGATCTTCTGGGTTGAAGTTGGTCGGCCCACCTGGATTGCTGAAGGTTTGCGAGGGCCGCGTCATTATCCAATGTTTCCAGTTCAACAATTGTTTGTGAAGGATCGAATAAGTCTGCAGCCGTTCCTTCCACCAGTTTTCGACCTTTATCAATAATCAATACCCTTGTAGCTACTTGTTCAATTTCATTGAGCAGATGTGATGATACAAGAATGGTTTTATTTAAATCGCGGCTAAGATGCCTGATAAGGTTTCGAATATCTGCTATTCCCTGGGGGTCAAGTCCATTGGTAGGCTCATCGAGTATAATCAATCTTGGATTATGGATTAATGCAACTGCAATGCCTAGTCTTTGTTTCATCCCCTGGGAGAAGGTTTTTACGGTGTCTTTTGCCCTTCCTGCTAAACCTACCATTTCAAGTTGTTGCATCAATTGCTGTTCATTAGGTTTCATCCCACTTAACCTGGCGAAAAGGCGCAGGTTTTCTATAGCACTGAGGTATTTATAGACATCGGGTTTTTCTATAACTGCTCCTATCTCCCGCAATATTTCCTTCCGGTGGGTGGAGAGCGGTTGTCCGAAAATGGAAATAGACCCGGCCGTGGGAGCAATTAAAGTAAGCAACATGCGAATGGTCGTGCTTTTACCCGCTCCGTTTTGCCCCAGGAAACCATACACATCTCCTTCCTGAACCGTAAATGATAAATCGTTTACGGCAGTGAGGTTTTTAAATTGTTTGGTTAATCCGTTTACCTGTATAATTGATTGCATGTGTATGTATAACACCAAAAGTACAGCGGAAGTTTGGGAGAAAGACAGAATAAAAGGTGAAAAGTCCATAGTCCATGGATCATAGACCATGGCTATTTCATTATACCTATTGGCAAACGCAAAATCCCCCATCTCCCAAAATCAAATAATCAAAGATCAAAGATCAAAAACTCAAAGATCCCTCCACTATCCGACTTTAAGGTATTGCTGTAACGCCTGTACATAGGCTTCGAATGCTTCTATGCCCTTTGGGGTAATTTTACAGGTAGTTTGGGGGTAGTTGTCTTTGAATTGCTTGGTTACTTCAATATATCCTGCATCCTTTAATTTTTGTACCTGCACACTCAGGTTTCCTGCTGTGGCATTGGTTTTTTCGCGGATAAAAGTAAATTCCGCTTCTTTAACGCCAATAAGCAGGCTTACGACAGCTAGTCGTAGTTGTGAGTGTAATATGGGATCCAGTTCTTTAAACATGCTTTTTCTGTTGCGCCAGGTACTTTCTTCTTAAAATAATGCCAGGAATAAACCAACAAACAATTGCTGCTACACCGCCCAATAGCCAGTCGTATTCAGAACGTGTATACAAGGATGTTATAAATAGACCATAAGTTATAATTGCCCCAAATAACATAGGTTTAAACTTCTTAACAACACCCGTTACAAGGGTTGGAAATGCATATAGCATGATAAGTAGTGAATAGAAACTCGGAGGAAAAGGTCGAAGAATTTCATCCGGTTTACTGCCATCAATATAATGTTTGGTCATATTCCAGCCGTCTTCCTGAATAAACCGGGCAGTAACTTCGGGAACAATAATCTGGTAAATATTTAGTGCAAAAATGGATAAGCCAAATACCAGCCATACACTATTAAGCGCATCATCTTCATACTTTTTAACCTGGTTTGCTTTCTTTTCGCGGATGGAAAAAATTATTTGCGGTACGATAGCGGCTAAAACAATCAGCCAGATATCAAATCCAATGCTAAAATCATAGGTACGTTCAAAGTAAGATACAAAAGAGGCTATAGACACTACAGTTCCCCATAATAAGGATCCGATACCTGTATCATGGTAGCTGCTTTTCGCTTTTTGTATCATGTTTGTAATGAGGTCCAGACTTTCCTGTTCCGTCATTTTTTTTTCATCTGCCATGATGGTATTACTTTTTGGTATTATGTCTGATTCTTAACAAGTGACCGGGAATAATATAACTGATAAGTAAAGCCAAAGCACCGATCAAAAGCTGGTTGGCAAAATTAAACTTAATAGATACTGCAGCAAGAATAAAATTGATTAATCCACCGATTACCAGCGGTTTAAAGCGAATTAACCTGCCACTAACAAATGTTCCCAAAGCATACATTAGAATATAATAGGTAAAGGCGGTTTTCCAGGCATCAGAAATTACGTTTATAAAAACCATGACAAAAAATGCCATCCCGATAGCGATCCACAAATAGCTTAATGCTTCTTCAATATAAGTCATCGACTTTTTATGTCTGGCCTGCCTGGCGCTGTATATGCCTGAAATTACGCCCCCGAATGGCATGGTCCACCAAACAAAACTATGATGCGGGTATTGGAACCAAACCATCAGCACATATTCTACCACACAACAGGTAAATACAAGCCAGCCCCAGAACAGAAAATAGAAACTGTCGACAGCAACAGAATCTTTTGTTTTGGTAATCATAGACTGGATCAGGCGAAGACTTTCTTCTGGTGAAAAGTCTTTTCCTAGTTCATTGTCCTGGTTTTGTTCTTGCATAAGTTTTAGTTTTTTGAAGCCCCTACATATTTGCGAATAAAAATAGCGATTAAACTACTGCCAATAACTGTAGGAAGCATCCATAATATCCACTGCTGTTGTATTTGAACATTTACTACTAAAAAAGCGGTATAGGATGCGATCATTGCTCCCATCATCCGAACTATATGACTATACATCCATGTTTGCTTGATAGTTGTACGTCCAACAATGAGTTTGATATCCAGCATTACATAACTTAAACATATCAGCCCAAAAACCCCAGGCACAATACTGAACATATTCCCGTGTATAATTCCTTTTATCGATTGGATGATCAAAAAAATAGCAAATACAAAACCAAATATAGTAATCAGGTAATCAGCGGTTGGAATTTTGACCGGGGTCGATTTAAACATTCTTTTAAGCAATACCACCCTGTAACCAGATAATACCATGTATAATGTAAAGCCTCCTACAGCAAAGAGGAATAAGTTTTCATGTCCTTGAAGGTTACTAAGAACTAAAGCACTTAAAGAAGCCACCAGCATTCCCCAGAAGAAAATGATACCGGATAGTTTGTGTGTTTTTGAACCTTTCTTTACAGAAGCGGCAATGGTGCCGGTAATTAAACCTGCACCACCACCTGAAATATGTAATACCAATAAAACGGTAAACAGATTGTTCATTACTTAAAGTTATCGGAACTGTAGCTTAATTGGTTTTCTTGACAGATTAAGTTACTGACAGGCAGCTAACAATTGTGTAGCCTGATCTTTTCCCCATGTAGGATGGAAAGCAGATGCTGGCTGATAAGTACCATATAATTCCAACGATTTCTCAACCAGTTTTTTGGCAACTGCTTTACCTCCGCCAAATGCTGCTGGAACATTGATCATGTATTGCGCTTCAACCAGGTAAATTCTTGGATTATTCGCATCTGCTTTTTTTGCATCTTCAATTGCCTGTGCTGCAATAGCACCATAGGTTTGATAACGCGACATACCATCAACCGTTAATTGTTGTATAGCAATCATCTGGCGAAGGCAATAGGTATCTGCATTTTTTTCCAGCGCTTCTGCTTTACCCAAGAGATCTTTACTTTTTTCTGCCACTTTATCTTTATCTGCTTTAGGATTCATCCAGCCCGTTAAATGATTAGCGTAGGCGGCATAATAATAAGGCAGCCATTTATCTTTTTCGGCATCTGCTATTCTTTCAAAAAAAGCTGAAGCTGCAGTAAAATCTTCTGCAGATTTTGCAGCTACTAATTGTTCCAGTCCTTTTTGCATACCTGACTCATATTTTGATTGAGCCAGTAATTGACCGGCAAAAAACATAGATAGTATTACGATAATCTGTTTCATAAAATTGATTTTTGAATTTTGATTTTTGAATTTTGATTTTTTGCTCTTTGATTTCGTGGTCGTTGAAGTTTTAATTTTATTGTTTGTTCTTCAATTTTTCGTATTCATTTGCCGCGCTAATAAATTTGTTACCATGGTAAGCCTGGAAATAATGGAACGCTAATCCAACACCCCAGCCCAATAGCGGCCAAATTGGCCAGAAATATGGGTTTTTGTCGCGGTTTAAAAACCAGATGGCTACAAGAAATGCATTCACAATTATGTAGCTGAATACGCCCCATTTAAACCCGGCTCTGGCTTTTGCCATTTGCCAAAGTTGTTCGTCACGTTGTTCGTTATTCATATAGAAAATTTTGATTTTTGAATTTTGATTTCTTCCAAAAACTATAAGTTATTATTAATAGCATCCTGCCTCCTATCCACACCCCAGCTCAGGAACACACCTATGAAAAAGAATTGTGGGGCGGGTGGTGTTACTGCTTCTTTTCTGGCACCATTATAAGAATAGTTATAGCCAAATACTTGTTTACTGTTTAATACATTTGTTACAGACCCAACAATTACTGCATAAGCTTTTCCTAAAGAAGTGAGGTAATTAAAACTGAATCCAAGGTTATGGTAATCGATGGTTTTACCTTGATCAGCAATTACATACTGGGTACCATTTTGCTGAAGATTGTAATAAGGGCGGCCTGTAGCATACGAGTAGGTAAAATTGAATCCGGTATTAATTTTACTGATAAAACGTTTCATTACAAAGGAAGCAGTGTGATTTGCTGCGAAAGTTGGTTGTAATTCTTTCGGGTAATTCAGGAAATCTCTTTTAGTATCCAGGTATGAGTAGCTAACCCAGTAATCCAATCCCTTGAAAGTTTTTTTATCTCTCCAGAATAATTCAATTCCTTTTGCATCTCCTGCTCCTGCGTTGTTAAATGATGGATAGGTTTTAACAAGGCCATCATATTTTTTATAAAATGCTTCTATGCGGAAAGTCTGTAAAGTGGTGTTCTTAATATAGTTCGCTATAAAATGGGTAGCTTTTGAATAACCGAAATTGGTCGTATTATAGAGATAGGTGTTTTCTGGTTTTTGGTAAAACTCACCATAAGCTATACTCATTTGTGCACCTTTTCCTGTTTTGTATGCCAGCGATAGACGTGGAGCAATATTTGCTTTATTGATCAGCGAAGAATGTTCGAAACGTGCACCGACTTTTGCGGCAAGGTCATTGGTGATATATAGGTCTGCTTCGGAAAACAAAGCTTTGAAATGATCGGGTAACAAGGCTTTATTATTATTGTAGGTACTTCTGTTGTAGAAATACATATACTCACCACCCATACGAATTACACTGATACCGCTCAATCTTTTATCAAATACAGCTTTGAATTGAGTGAGGTCTGAACGTGTATTGATATTGAAATTGCTATTATCGATCCATGACTGTCCAGTAGTTACGTGCTGGTTCTGTTGGTTTTGTATTTGCTGATCAATTTTGTTTACATCAATACTATAACCCAATCCCAAATTCATTTTCCAGCCATTACCCAGGTTATCTCTCCAGCTCAGGTTATGGTACCAGTTAGTATTATTTAATCCAAAAGCATTTTTTAATGCTGGATCATCAATATTAGATCTACGTAAACCCAGGTCACTTGCACCAAATGTGCTGTAGTATTTAATCATACCACCAGTTTTTGTTTTAGCCCTGAAATTGAGATCAGCGGTATGAAACTGGGGCATGCGAAAATATTCTGGCTTTTGATTTACGATGCCGAAATATGCGCTAAGGTTGGTATAACCATAGTTACCACCCCATGATGATTTTTTATCTTTAGCTACTTTTTGCAGACCTGCTCCCCAAAACAGTGCAGATATAGATGCACTTACCTCAGAACGATCAGGTATATCAATACTCTCCATAATCAAAGCAGAAGAAAGTGCCTGTCCATACAAAGCAGAATAACCCCCTGTGCTGAAAATGGTTCCTTTAAATAAAGCTGGTGCAAAACGGCCACGAGAAGCGATATCAGGAACACTGGCCATAAAAGGATTGTTTACCAATGTTCCGTCGATAAACTGTTTGGCTTCATAACCTGCACCACCACGCACAAATAAGCCTTCCTGCTCACCTACCTGTTGTGCCCCTGGTAATGTTTTTACTACCGCAGTAATATCTGCATTGGCACCACCGGTTGTATATACATCTAATGAACTTAATACGGTTGCCGCTTTTTTCTTATCGCCTGCTTCAAAACTTCCGGCAGTAACGGTTACTGCTTTTAATTCACTGATTTCTTCTTTCAGGATAAAATCGATACTGATGGTTGCAGTATCAATCGTTACTTCCTGTTCACCTGTTTTGTTGCCCATATTAGTAGCTACGATAACCTGTTTTCCTTTCTCATAAGTTTTGAAAGAAAAATGGCCGGTAGAATCCGACAGGCCACCGTCATAAGATCCTTTTACCACAATATTGGCTCCTGCCAGGATACGCCCTTTTTGGTCTTTAACTGAACCGGTAATTTTTACCTGCGCCTGTACGAGAAAGGGTAAGATACTCAGTAAGGCTACCATCCATTTTTTCATTGCTCGTTGTTTTGATAGAGCAAACATAGAATAGTTTATTTTATAAACCAAATTATTTTAAAAACTATTTTGCTATACGTTTATGTTATATAAAATATTGATTATCAATAAAATGAAAAAGCCCCGGGAAATTCCGGGGCTTTGAATCCAAATATTATGAGAAACTATTTATACTGAGCCATCAAACCTTTCGCCAGTTCAGTCATCTTGTTGATGCCATCTTCAGGCAGGTTACCTTTCTTGAATTCAGCCAGTACATCAGGAAGTTTGTTCTCCATTTCCATCAGGAAATGTGCTTCAAACTCTTTTACTTTCTTCACGGCTACTTCACGTAACAAACCTTGTGTACCGAGGTAAATGATTGCTACCTGTTTTTCTACGCTGAACGGAGTGTACTGCGCTTGTTTCAGGATTTCTACGTTACGGGCACCTTTATCAAGTACCATTTTAGTAGCAGCATCAAGGTCACCACCAAATTTTGAGAAGGCTTCCATCTCACGATATAGTGCCTGGTCAAGTTTCAGTGTACCAGATACTTTTTTCATCGATTTAATCTGAGCATTACCACCCACACGGCTTACAGAGATACCCACGTTAATCGCAGGACGAATACCCGCGTTAAACAGGTTACCCTCCAGGAATATCTGTCCGTCGGTAATAGAAATTACGTTTGTTGGGATATAAGCTGATACGTCACCCGCCTGTGTTTCAATGATTGGTAAGGCTGTCAGAGAACCACCACCTTTAACCAGGTGTTTGATAGAGTCTGGCAAGTCGTTCATGTTCTTAGCAACATCATCATTGGCAATAACTTTTGCAGCACGCTCTAACAAACGGCTATGCAGGTAGAATACGTCACCAGGATATGCTTCACGTCCAGGAGGTCTTCTCAACAACAGTGATACCTCACGGTATGCCACAGCTTGTTTTGACAGATCATCATAAATAATCAAAGCAGGACGACCGGTATCGCGGAAGAACTCACCGATAGCAGCGCCGGCAAATGGAGCATAGAACTGCTGTGGAGCAGGATCAGATGCAGATGCCGATACGATGGTAGTATAAGCCATTGCACCGTTATCAGCCAAAGTCTTCATTACACCTGCAACGGTAGAAGCTTTTTGTCCGATGGCAACATATATACAGTATACAGGCTTTCCTGCATCGTAAAATTCTTTCTGGTTGATGATGGTATCGATACAGATAGCTGTTTTACCAGTCTGACGGTCACCGATTACCAACTCACGCTGACCGCGACCAACCGGGATCATCGCATCGATTGCTTTGATACCTGTTTGTAATGGTTCTTTTACGGGCTCGCGATAGATAACACCAGGTGCTTTACGCTCCAGTGGCATTTCGTAGAGGTTGCCAGTTATTGGGCCTTTACCATCGATGGGTTCTCCCAAAGTATTGATTACGCGGCCAACAACGCCTTCACCCACTTTGATAGAGGCAATTTTACCGGTTCTTTTTACTTTGGCACCTTCTTTAATATCGCCGCTTTCGCCCATGAGTACCACACCCACATTATCTTCTTCCAGGTTAAGGGCAATTGCTTTTACGCCACTTTCAAACTCTACCAGTTCACCACTGCGTACGCCATTCAGGCCATATACACGGGCGATACCGTCACCTACCTGTAATACGGTACCCACTTCTTCCAAATCGGCCGATACATTGAAATTGCTGAGTTGCTGTCTCAGTATCGCTGATATTTCATCGGGTTTAATGTCCACCATGATGTATTCTGTTTATTGATGATTTGTGATTGTTATTATCGTAACTGCTGAACGTATAAATTCTGCAGGAACTGCTTTTTAATATCTTTCAGGTCGCGCAAGATACTTGCATCAACCAGGTTATTATTGAATTCAAGTACAAAACCACCGATAAGACTTTCGTCGGTTCTGGTTTCAAGTTCAATATTGGCAAAGTTTTTCTCTGCCTTTACTTTCTGTTCAATTGAACGCTTCAGGTCTTCACTTACTGGCACTGCTGTTGTAAGCAATACTTTATGAATACCTTTTATTGCATTGTATTGATCGATAAAAGCTTCAGCAATTTCAGGAAGGTCACTTTCACGGCCTTTTTTAACCAGCAGGTTATTAAATGCCGCAGTAAGTTCTCCGACTTTACCGTTGGTAACCGCAGTAATGATGCTGTTTTTCTGATCAGCTTTTATTACCGGGCTTTTCAACAGGTTTACAAAATCTCTGCTGCTTTTACAAACAGCCTGCAGGTATTTCATGTCAGCATATACTGCTTCCAGCTGACCTTTCTCAGTAGCCAGGTCAACCAGACTCTTCGCGTACCTTCCTGCTAAACGTGGATTCTGCATTTATTATAATTTGAAAATTTGGAAATTTGGAAATTTGAAAATGAATGTGAAGCCCGGAAATATGGATATTTTCATTTCCAAATTTCCAAATTCACTCATCTCCAAATTAATTCAGCTTCACTCCTTCTGCCAGTTGCTTAATATAGTTTTCTTGTTCTGCTTTATTAGCCAACTCTTTGCGTAATACTTTTTCAGCAACTTCTACAACCAGTGAGCCAACCTGGTTTTTAACATCGGTAAGTGCTGCATTCTTTTGCTGGTTGATAGCAACTTGTGCGTCTGCCACAATCCTGTCGTATTCGTTCTTGGCTTTGTCTTTAGCATCAGCAACCATTTTATCAGCGGTTTCTTTTGCTTCTTTAATCATCTGAGCTCTTTCTTCACGGGCTTTTGCCAGTAATGCTTCATTTTCACTTTGCATGGCAGCAATATCTGCCTTCATTTTATCGGCTTTGCTCAGTGCATCTTCAATACCCTGCTCACGATCGTGAATCGCTTTCAGCATTGGCTTCCAGGCAAATTTGCCCAGGATGAACAGTAATACAAGAAATGCAACGGTATTCCAGAACAGGAGTCCGATATCAGGTAATACCAGTGGGTTTATTTCTAATAACATAACGATGTTTATATCTGCGTTTGAAATTTCTTCTGAAAATTATACGGACCCTTCCGCCCTTTGCCTGGGGTCCGTATAAAAAGTTGAACGGATTATCCGTTACCCAACAGGGCAACAACCACCGCAAACAGGGCAACCGCCTCTACGAAAGCCGCAGCAACGATCATGTTTGCACGGATGTCGTTAGCAGCTTCCGGCTGACGGGCAATACCTTCTACTGCACCTTTACCAATCTGACCGATACCGATACCGGCACCGATAGCAGCTAAACCAGCGCCGATTGCGGCAACACTTCCTACTACCATTGTTTTAGTTTTTATTTGTTATTAAAAAAAATTATCCTGTTTAATCCACATCAACATTATAATGTGGCTCATGATCTCCATGATGATGGTGCTCTTCTGTAGCCATTCCAATATACATAGCACTCAACATGGTAAAAATGTATGCCTGCAGGAATGCCACAAGCAATTCAATCAACCCGATGAACACCGCAAAAGGTACAGCAATAGCAGATGCAACAACAGTTTTAAATATAAAGATCAGACAGATTAAGCTTAATACAAGAATGTGACCCGCTGTGATGTTCGCAAATAATCGGATCATCAATGAAATGGGCTTGGTAAATACACCAATTAATTCAATAGGCGCAAGGAAGGCCTTCATGCTCCAGTGCATGCCAGGCATCCAGAAAATATGCTCCCAATAACTTTTGTTACCGTTTATATTAACCACAATAAACACAAACACCGCCAATGTCATGGTGAATGCGATATTACCACTAACGTTAGCCCCACCCGGGAAAAACGGCACAAGACCCAAAAAGTTATTGATAAGAATCAGGAAGAAAATGGTCAGCAGAAACGGCATGTACTTAGCGTACTTATGACCAATATTTGGTTTTGCCACTTCATCACGAACAAAAAGTACCACAGGTTCCATAAAAGATTGCAATCCTTTCGGTGCAGATTTCACGCCTCTTTTACGGTAAGCACCACCAACAGTCAGGAATACCAGTAAAAGAATTGTAATAGAAACAAATAAAGCCGCTACGTTTTTGGTGATAGAGAAATCCCAAACTTTTGCAGAAAGTGTTTCATCAACCGTACCATCGGCATTTACCACTTTAATTTTCCCTTCGATGGTTTTATAAGTATAGTTTCCTTGATAAACAGCAGGCTCATGGTGTTCATCCATCAGTTTTGCAGAAGAGAAAACCTCCAGTCCTTTATCAGAATAGAGAATTACCGGCAGCGGAAGGGTTGTATGCCCCCATAAATGCCAGCTATGGTCATCTTTTATGTGTTCGAGGATGGTTTTAGTAACATCAAAATCCTTTTCACCATGACCTTCCACAGCCTCGGTTCCGTGCTGTGGTGTATCATTGGCATAGGATACAGTAGAAAACAGCACTGTAAAAAGGCTGAAAGTCGCTACCAGTAAAGATTTTACACTCATGCGGGCCATACCTGTCTCGAAATTTGCGGCAAAGATAGGGGTAAAGGGGGTGAAAATGGTGAGGAAAGTACGGAAAACACAGAAAAAAATCAGTCCTGCTTATCAGGCCTGTTTTCTACTAAATTTTTGATTTTTTCAAGGTAAATCAGATCAACCTAGTCCTTCGGTCTGTTAGCTGCTCTTTTAGATTCAATAAGGTGATTTATATGCAAAAAAGGGATTTTTACGCCATTAATTTCAGCAATAGAGGCCATTTTAAGACATTATTCATCAAACCCAAAACCTTCCAACCCTTTAACATCAATCATTAAATCCAGCCGAAACCCATTATTAAGGCTAAAGTTGGTCCATCCAGGAATAATCTGAAGGGTTTCAAGCATGAAATAATCTATTTGACTGTACTTTTTTAAAGATTTCCTCAGATTTACCCGATTTTCATGTGTGTCTTTTATCCAAACATCAATATCGTCTGTTGTACGCTGGTATCCACGAAAGTTTGTGGCAACCCCACCAATCATAATATAAAGGACGCCGGCCTCGTTTAAAGCCGACCAAAAATTCAACAAATCATCATCAAAAACATCCATTGTTATTCAGATTGTTCCGGTTCTTCGGATTGTTGGTGTGTAATTTTTGCTTTTCGGACCATCATATTCATTTTCATCAGCTTGGTCATTACCAGAAAACGTTCGGTATATGTTCGTCTAAGCGCACGAGACAACTGCTCTTCTTCGGAAGGGCCATATGAAAAATGAGGTTCCTGAATTTTTAATGAACCGTTTTCTTCCTTGCTATTATCAGAAAATTTTGCAGGCATTTGCTAAGCTAACACAGCTTTCTTTTTTTCAAACTGCATCTCATGCAATTTAGCATAAAATCCACCCATTAACAAAAGTTCATCATGACTACCCATCTCCTTTATTTCACCCTTATCTAACACGATAATCTTATCTGCTTTGCGTATGGTAGAAAGTCTATGCGCAATAACAATAGACGTTCGGCCTGAGATGAGTTGATCTATTGCTTTTTCAATCAGCATTTCGCTTTCCGTATCTATGGATGAAGTTGCTTCATCTAAAATGAGGATAGAGGGATTATAAAGCAAGGCTCTGATAAAAGATAACAACTGGCGCTGACCCAAACTCAATGTACTTCCCCGCTCCATTACATTATAATCATACCCACCGGGCAACTGCATAATAAAATCATGCACCCCAATCATTTTCGCTGCTTCTTCTACCTGTTCTTTTGAAATAGCCGGGTTACGAAGCGTAATATTATCTAATACTGAGCCGGAAAACAGGAACACATCTTGTAACACAACACCAATACTTTTTCTCAGGCGTTCAATATCATAACTGTTAATATCAACACCGTCAATCCGTATTTCCCCCTTTTGCACCTGGTATAACCTGTTCAATAAACTGATGATCGATGTTTTACCACTTCCGGTATGTCCTACCAATGCCACAGTTTCTCCTGCTTTTACCTGAAAGTTGATGTTTTTTAAAACATATTGTTCCTCAGTGTAGGCGAAAGAAACATGATCGAGTTCAATATCTCCCTTAATATTCTCCGGCGAATGAGTTCCATAATCAGCAGCAGTAATTTCATCTTTATTATCCATCACCTTAAACACCCTTTCTGCAGCAACCATTCCCATTTGTAACACATTGAACTTATCTGCTATTACCCTTAGTGGGCGAAATATCTGGTTCAAATAGAGGATGAATGCCATTAATAATCCCGGACTGGTTGCATCCGGTTTTCCGGCGATCCACCAAACCAGTAATCCTATACTTAATGCCAGCACCACTTCCACTACCGGAAAAAAAACAGAATAGGCAAAAATGGCTTTGATATTTGCATTACGGTGTTCGGCGTTGATTTTTTTGAACTTGTTCATCTCCCTATCTTCTGCCGCAAATGCCTGCACCACCTGCATTCCCGTAATATGCTCCTGTACAAAGGCATTTAAACTTGCCACTGCATTACGAACGCTGATAAAACTCTTATTTACGCTTTCCTTAAAATAATAAGTAGCAATAATCATGATAGGAAATGGTGCAAGACAAATAAGTGTCAACTGCCAGTTTTCCCAGAACATTACCCCCAGTGTAACCACGATAACCAAAATATCCGCAATGATGGGAATGAGTCCGTCAGAAAAAATATCATTGATCCTTTCAATATCATCAATGGTTCTGGTAGTAAGTGTGCCAATTGGTGTCTGGTCAAATTGGCGGAGGTTTAGTCCAAGTATCTTTTTGTAAGTAGCATTACGCATGTCTTTTACCACATGTTGCCCCATAGAAGCTGTGATAAAGCTGAATACAAACCGCACCGAAGTTTCAACAAAAAGAAACACAATCTGGAAAATGGTTACTGCGATAATAAACCTGCTGGCATCAGAAATATCTGTATTAAATAGCAGACTTTCCAGCCAACCAGGTGCGTCAACCGGTTTTCCGGTAGCCTTGTTCACCGTTAATTGAATCAGGTAGGGTCTAATAGGTGCAAATACCGCCATTACTACCGCAAGCATAATACTCAGGTAGAAGCTGCGACGGTAAGGTTTCACAAAATGAAACACCCGCGACAATAAGGAAAAATCGAAGACTTTCTTTTTACTCGTTTCAGTCATGACAGGCGCCAAAGTTAAGCACAAAGCCCGGGTGGTAATTACCGATGCTGTAAATTTTAGTTAAGAAGGTGAATGGTCAATTGTCAATGGTGAATATTACCCACCCATATTGCCCATTCACAATTGACAATTGACCATTGACGATTGACGATTTCGTATATTCGTATCCTGATATGGAGCAAGCGCAAGAAATACCCGTGGAGGCGGCATTACCCAAGTATAACCTAAACCCGGAACAGGAAAAAAATGAGATCATCAGGCATTACCGTGCACTGTTAAGGAGCCTGAAATCAAAGCTGAAAAAGGGAGATAAGGAACTGGTGCGTCATGCCTTTCAAATGGCAGCCGATGCACATAAAACCATGCGCCGCAAAAGTGGTGAACCCTATATACTTCACCCCATTGCGGTAGCTATGATTTGTGTGGAAGAAATCGGACTCGGGGTTCGAAGTACCATCTGCGCCCTTTTACATGATACGGTCGAAGACACCGATATTAGCCTGGAAGACGTGGAAAGGGAATTTGGAACGGAGATCGCCCGTATTGTAGACGGTCTTACCAAGATTTCTACAGTCATGGATACCAACACTTCCCAACAGGCTGAGAACTTTAAAAAAATTCTGCTGACCCTAACAGATGACCCAAGGGTAATTCTGATAAAACTGGCCGATCGCTTACACAATATGCGTACGCTCGACCACATGAAAAGGGAAAAACAGCTTAAAATAGCTTCCGAAACAGTTTGGGTTTATGCACCACTGGCCCATAGAATGGGTTTGTATAGCATAAAAACCGAACTGGAAGACCTTTCCATGAAATACATGGAACCTGAAGCATATCGCGATATTGCTAAAAAACTGGCAGAAACAAAACGCGAAAGAACCAGGTATATCAATGAATTCATCCGACCACTAAAAGAAAAAATGCAGGCCGCCAATTTCAATTTTGAAATCTATGGCCGTCCCAAAAGCATCCATTCTATCTGGAATAAAATAAAGAAGAAAGGGGTGGCATTTGAAGAAGTTTACGACCTCTTCGCCATTCGTGTGATATTGGACTCTCCTCCAGAAAAAGAAAAAGAAGATTGCTGGAAAGTGTATTCCATGATTACTGATGAATACATTCCTTCTCCTGAACGTTTACGCGACTGGCTCAGCAACCCAAAAAGCAATGGATATGAAGCATTGCACACTACGGTAATGGGCCCCCAGGGTAAATGGGTAGAAGTACAGATACGTACCAAACGTATGAATGAAATTGCAGAGAAAGGTCTTGCGGCACATTACAAATACAAAGAAGGAAGTAATGATGAGGACCGCTTCGATAAATGGTTTGGACAGATCCGTGAGGTCTTGAGTACGCAGGATACAGAAGGCGTAGACTTCTTACAAGATTTTAAAACCTCTTTCCTCGCAGAAGAAATTTATGTGTACACACCAAAAGGCGAAGTGAAAATGTTGCCTACAGGAAGTACAGCATTGGATTTTGCATTTTCCATTCACTCCGCCATCGGCACAAAATGTATCGGTGCAAAAGTGCACCATAAGCTGGTGCCCATCAGCCATAAACTACGTAGTGGTGATCAGATAGAAATTATTACAAGCAATAAGCAGAAACCTTCTGAAGACTGGCTAGGCTTTGTTGTTACAGCCAAAGCAAGGAATAAAATTAAAGATGCACTAAGGGAAGAGAAAAGAAAAGTAGCGGAAGACGGCAAATATGTTTTACAGAGAAAACTGGAAAGCATGGGAGCCGCTTACAGTCAGTATAATATTGAAGAACTGGTTCAGTTTTATAAGTTACCTTCTTCGCTTGACCTGCACTATAAAATCGCTACAAAACTGATTGACCTGAAAGAATTAAAGGACTTCCAGGTATTGGGCGATAAAATTGAAATACCTAAACCAAAACCCATTATTCAGGATCCCGGAACAGAGACCACACAAAAATCTTACGGTAAAAAAGATTCTGAACTCATCATATTTGGAGAAAGCAGTGATAAAATCATGTATTCGCTTGCCAAATGCTGCAACCCGATTCCGGGTGATGATGTATTTGGTTTTGTGAGCACGGGTAAAGGTTTGATCATTCACCGTACCGGTTGCCCGAATGCAGCACAATTGTTGGCAAACTATGGACATAGGGTGGTTAAGACCAAATGGGCCAAAAACAAAGAAATTTCATTCCTAACCGGTTTGAAAATTGTAGGATTGGATGATGTTGGTGTTATCAATAAAATAACCAATGTGATCAGTGGCGACCTGAAAATCAATATTGCCGGACTCACCATCGAATCGAGAGAAGGTTTGTTTGAGGGCACCATAAAAGTATTCGTTCACGATAAAGAAGAATTGGAAGAACTTGTCTTGCGTTTGAAATCACTGAACGGAATACAAACAGTTGATCGTTTTGATGCTGAAACCGAAGGGAAATAAGTGAGGTCAAAATTCAAAAGTCAAAAGTCAAAATTCAAAAGTTAGAAAGTGTTGTTTTGAATTTTGACTTTTGAATTTTGAATTTTGAATTTGTCCCCCCCCCTCTGCAAAAATATTCTTCCCCAAACACTACAAAGCCCAAACTATCTCCTATTTTTGCCGCGATTCAAAGCAATATTATGGTTGACGTTATACTTGGATTACAGTGGGGTGATGAAGGAAAAGGAAAGATTGTAGATTACTTCGCACCAGAATACGATATCATCGCCCGCTTCCAGGGTGGTCCAAATGCCGGACATACTTTATATGTAGATGGAAAAAAAATGGTACTTCACCAGATTCCGTCAGGTATTTTTCACCAGCAAACCATCAATATCATCGGAAATGGTGTTGTGCTTGATCCGGTAACGCTAAAAAGAGAATGTGAAGCAGTGGCTGCTTATGGCGTTGATGTTCGCAAGAATCTATTCATTTCTCAGCGTACCAATATTATCGTTCCTACTCACCGCGCATTGGATAAAGCATCCGAAATGCAAAAAGGAGAATCAAAAATTGGCTCTACCTTAAAAGGCATCGGACCGGCATATATGGATAAAACAGGCAGAAATGCACTGCGTGTAGGTGACCTGTTACATCCTAATTTCACCAAGCAATACAATGACCTGCGCAGTAAACACCAGGTTTTATTGAATAATTTCAACTTTACAGAAGATATTTCTGCTTCTGAACAGGAATTTTTCGAAGCACTTGAATTCCTGAAAACACTGAATGTGATCAATTGTGAATATTTTATCAATGATCAGATCAGTAAAGGCAAGAAAGTTTTGGCCGAAGGCGCTCAGGGAAGTATGCTGGATATTGATTTCGGTACATTCCCATTTGTAACTTCATCCAATACAACTTCTGCAGGTGTTTGTACCGGACTAGGCGTATCACCCAGACAAATCAATGAAGTTTTGGGTGTTACCAAAGCATATTGTACCCGTGTTGGTGGTGGACCATTCCCAACCGAGTTACATGATGCTACCGGAGAAGAATTACGTCGCATTGGAAGTGAATTTGGTGCTACAACCGGTCGCCCGCGCCGTTGTGGATGGATCGATCTGGTTGCGCTTAAATTTGCTTGTATGATCAATGGTGTGTCTAAAATCATCATGACAAAAGCCGATGTACTGGATAGTTTTGCTGAATTGAATGTTTGTACCGTCTATAATCTCGATGGTGCAACAACCAATGAAGTGCCATTCCAGATGTCTGGCCTCGATATAACTCCTGTGTGGAAAAGTTTTGCAGGTTGGAATACCGATACAAGCGGTATTAAAGAAGCAGCAGCTTTACCGGGAACAATGTCTGAGTATATTGATTTTATTAATAATTATGTAGGTGCCCCGGTTAAATTTGTATCGAACGGCCCAGGTCGCGAACAAATTGTTAGATTGTAGTTTGTGGCATTGCATTTGTAACAGAAAAATTTTTTTGGTTAATAAGAATTTGCGTTGAAATTTTACGCAGTTAATCTTATTGGAATATGGCAGCAAGATCTGATAAGGATAAAAAATCCTCGACCCCAAAGAAATCAGCACCAAAACAGGCTGATGAGAAACCGTCTCCAAAAGGTAAAAAACAATTGGAAGACGATGATGATGATTTAGATGATGATGATGATGAAATGGATGTAAAACCATCATCAAAAAAATCAGCTACTAAATCTGCGTCTAAAAA
>CBFGPM010000050.1:0-26771 GCA_965650685.1 uncultured Sediminibacterium sp. | reverse complement strand
AGAATAAAAGCTTTCATGTTTTCCATGAAATAGAGGACCTGGTTTTATCGGGCGCTGTAGATGCGGGAGTAATTATACATGAAAACCGGTTCACCTATCATCTCAAAGGGTTAAATAAACTGATGGACCTCGGAAATTATTGGGAAACTAAAACAGCTTCTCCGATTCCGCTTGGTGGCATTGTAGTACATAACAGAATACCCAAAGAAGTTGCCCTCCAAATAAATAGGTTGATACAAAAAAGTCTTGCTTATGCATTTAAACATTATCCTGAACTTTCAGATTATGTTCGGATGCATGCACAGGAAATGAGCGAAACAGTAATGCGTCAACATATCGGTTTATATGTGAATGATTTTAGTGCTGACCTGGGAATATCTGGCAAAAAGGCCGTAAACCAACTACTGGCTATTGCAAATGCCGGAATAAACGGTTCTTTACCTGAACCAGGTTCGGTGTTTCTCCAATAACTGTTCCATGAATTGAATATGAATGGAATGAACAAATATTATTATTACGCAAAACGGTTTTAATGAGCACTTTACTTAAAGACCTCTATTCTCCTTTATTCATTGCACAATTTGCAGACAGTTTTCAAAAAGTTCTGCCGAATGTCAACAAAAAAAAATTCATCGAACAAATCAATACACCCGCATTTGCCGGTTATGAATTAAAGGAAAGAATGGCCCATATAGCACATGTACTGCACAGGTTTTTACCACAGCCTTATGCGAATGCTTCTGTATACCTTACTAAATTGATAGATCAGGTAAAAAAAGAGGGCCCAACAGCCAGTAGTATAGAATATCTTTTTTTACCCGAATATATTCACCTCTATGGCCTGGATGATTACTCATCATCCATAGCCGCGATGGAATCAGTAACACAATTTATTAGTTGTGAATTTGCCATTCGCCCCTTTATACTTCGTTACGAGAAAAAGATGATTCCTCAATTGCTGAAATGGTCCAAACATAAAAACAGGCATGTTAGAAGACTTGCAAGTGAGGGGTCAAGACCACGCTTACCCTGGGCAATGGCATTGCCTTTTTTGAAAAAAGACCCCGGCCCCATTTTACCGATACTCGAAAACCTGAAACAAGACGATTGTGAAGTGGTAAGAAGAAGTGTTGCCAATAACCTGAATGATATTTCAAAAGACAATCCACAGGTTGTACTTAAAATTGCTAAGCAGTGGAAAGGACTTAGCACAGATACCGATGCGATCATTAAACATGGATTGAGAACTTTATTGAAAGCAGGAGATGCCTCGGCATTATCATTCTATAAGCTGAGCGCAGAACATTTCAATATCAGCAAGTTTAAAGTTAATACACCAGCCATCCGTGTGGGAGATTATCTTGAATTTGAATGCGCTATACATCATTCCGGGAAAAAACCGACCTTATTACGTTTGGAATACGCAATCCAGTATCGGAAAAACAATGGTAGTTTATCCAAAAAAGTATTCAAGATCAGCGAAAGAATGATTCAACCAGGAGAAACCGTTAAAATAAACCGCAGACAAAGTTTCAAACCCATTACGACAAGGGTATTCTATAAAGGAGAACATTTGGTATCAGTTATTATGAATGGACAAGAAAGCAAATCCCTATCTTTCGAATTGGTTTAATTGTTTTAATTAGACCATTTCACTAAGTTCAAGCCAACGCATTTCTTTGGATTCAAGTGCCTGGTTAATCTCCAATAGTCTGTCGCTGAGTTTTGAGATTTCATCGAATGAGCGGTTTCCACTACTCATTTGTTCTGTAATGTCCTGTTTTTCTTTTTCAAGCGCAGGCAATTCTTTCTCCAGTATCTCGAATTCACGTTTTTCCTTAAAACTCATTTTCCTTTTTGCTACAACCTCTGTCGTTTCTGTCTGCTTTTTCTCCGGAATGACCGCTGTATTCACCTGATTCGACTGTTCCTGTTCTTTTTGCCATATCCGGTATTGGGTATAGTTACCGGGGAAGTCTCGCACTTCACCATTACCTTCAAATACAAACAAATGATCTACCAGTCTGTCCATGAAATAACGGTCGTGCGAAACTATCATCACACAACCCTGGTAATCGCTAAGAAAGTTTTCGAGAACTGCCAGCGTAGGAAGATCTAAGTCGTTGGTAGGTTCATCGAGTATCAGGAAGTTAGGGTTGCGAAAAAGAATGGTAAGTAGTTGAAGTCTTTTCTTTTCTCCTCCGCTTAACGACGACAAATAAGTGTATTGTTTATCGGGTGAAAAAAGAAAAAGTTCCAGAAACTGCGCTGCACTTAGGCTTCCTCCTTTTGCAAGCGGAAAACTCTCCGCAAAACTTTTCACATATTCAATGACACGCAGGTCTTCTTTAATCTGCAATCCCTGTTGAGAGAAGTTGCCGAAAATGACTGTGTCACCGATATTTATTTTACCGCTATCCGCTGTTTCAATTTGTTGAATAATATTCAGAAAGGTAGATTTACCAACACCATTTTTTCCAATTACGCCTACTCTTTCTCCTTTGCTGAATGTATAATCAAATCCTTTTAAAATCGGCAGGTCACCATAAGATTTATAGACCTTCTTCATTTCCACTACTTTGCCGCCCAGGCGATTCATTTTCACTTCCAATTGTAGTTTGGCATCTTCTATTTTTTGTTTTGCCCTGGCTTCTACTTCATAGAAATTATCCTGTCGGCTTTTACTTTTGGTGGTTCTTGCCTTGGGTTGCTTGCGCATCCACTCCAGTTCTTTCCTGTATTGGTTACGGGCTTTATCTATACTGGCCTGTTCACTCTCTATCCGTGCCGCTTTTTTCTCCACGTAATTTTCATAATCGCCTTTATACACATACATGTTTTCCCTTTCCAGCTCCCAGATTTCATCGCAGACTGCATCTAAAAAATAACGGTCGTGCGTTACCAATAATAGCGTGATATTTTCAGCATTGAGGTAATGTTCCAACCACTCAATCATTTCCACATCCAGATGGTTGGTAGGTTCATCCATCATCAATAATGTATGCTTATGTTCAAACCCTATATCAATAAGTGTTTTTGCAAGTGCAACCCTTTTTCGTTGTCCGCCACTCAAATTTTTAACGGGCTGGTGGAGGTGATGGATATTTAGCTTACCCAGTATCTGTTTTACCTTGGCCTCAAAATCCCAGGCTCCTAATTCATCCATTCGGGTAATGGCTTCGGCAATTAGGTGGCCATCCTCAGCCTCAGCGGCTGCTTCATAAGCACGGATAGCCGTTATGATGGGGTGTTCAATATGAAAAATATTCTCGAGTACTGATTTAGACTCATCAAATTCAGGCTCCTGCTCAAATAAGGCAACTGTTACTTCCTTATTGATCCAACACTTTCCTTCATCAGCAGTTTCCTGCCCGGCAAGAATGCGTAATAAAGTTGATTTACCCACACCATTACGGGCGATTAACGCAATTTTATCTCCTTCATTAATATGAAAACCAATATTGCGAAACAGTGGGTTGATCCCATAACTCTTGGTAAGACCTTCTACAGACACATAATGCATCCGGCAAAGATAATGAACCTGAGAGGCTAATAAAACTTGTTGTGAAAGGGTGCTGGTATTGCTTACTAAAGTACCCGAATTTTAATGTCCCGAAACCAAGCTTCTCCGCCATGGTCCTGCAAAGCAATATGGCCCGATTTAGTGCTTCCATAAGAAGGTACATCTTTCCACTTGCCTTTTTGTTTGTTTTCTTCCCAGTTTTTGTCCCACAAAGTATAAGCAACAATTTTTTTGCCATTGAGCCAGTGCTCCACTGCTCCATTGTTTACAATAATTCTGGTATGGTTCCATTCACCGGCGGGTTTAGTTGCATCTTCCAAAGGAATATTCATAGCATAATTGGCTCCGGTTTTTTGCCAGGCTTCTAATTTGGCAGGATAGCCCCTATCATCAATAAGCTGGTATTCCGGTCCACTTTCGTAATTCGCAGGAAAAGCTTCTGAAACAAGGTATAATATACCGCTATTGGCCGCTGGTGCAAGTTTCCATTCCAGTGATAATTCGAAGTTTTCATATTGTTCCTCGGTAATCAGATCAGCATGTTTTGTATTAGCATCTTTATTACCCTTGCAATAAAGTAATCCGTCTTTGGCTTGCCATGAGTCCGCCGGCTTTCGCTGATACGTTCTCCACCCTGACAGTGATTGTCCATTAAATAATGACTTCCACCCTTTTTGCTGGCTCTCGCGCTGGCGGGCGATGGTGGTAAAAATGGTTTTTTCTTTTGGGGCGGCTCCAATAACAACACCGCCGCTTACGATAAGGCAAGCTTGCAGAAACATATGGTTCGACATGAGCAACAGTTCGTTTGGTAGGGGGAAGATAGGGAAAATGGGGGAAAATAAGCTGCGAGCTTCTAGCCTCTAGCCGCTAGCCAGGATTGGCGGGTATTTTAGGCTTTCTGCTATTGATGAAATAAATAGGTGACAAGCGAATTAGAAATTTCAAATCAACTGGTTAAATAAATATTAGATTGCTTTAAATGCACTATCTGCTATTAATAGAACACGGATTTTCATGATTTTCAAGATTTATCATGATAGATCTTGAAAATCATGATAATCTGTGTTCCTTCCTTCGCTTGACTTGCAGCCTGAAACTTGAAGCTTGCAGCCAAATTTCCCCGGGCTGTACTTGCACCCACCTATTCCCTATCTTTGCTTTATGAAGCAGTTTAATGTGCCGGTTGGGTATCGGAGCCCTTTGATTGGGAGCATCAAACAGACAAGAAAAGAGCAGGATAAGCTGAAAAAAGATTTTTCGCCTACATTACTAGATTTAGGCCCTTTACAGATTTACCTTGCCCGTCATTTTGGATTTTGTTACGGGGTAGAAAATGCTATAGAAATCGCATTTCGTACCATAGATGAAAATCCAGGTAAGCATATTTTTCTGCTCAGTGAAATGATTCATAACCCGCAGGTAAATCAAGACCTTCAAAATAAAGGTGTTCAATTTTTACAGGATACAAAAGGAAACCAGCTCATTCCATTTGATAGCCTGACAAAGGAAGATGTTGTCATAATCCCGGCATTTGGCACCACGTTGGAAATTGAATCAATGCTCACCGCAAAAGGTATTCCCACAGAAAAATATAATACTACCTGTCCATTTGTAGAAAAAGTATGGAACAGAAGTGAGCAAATTGCCAAAAAAGGTTACAGTATTATAGTTCATGGCAAACCTCAACATGAGGAAACAAGGGCTACTTTTTCACATGCATCCTATCATACGCCAACTGTGGTCGTGAATGATATGGAAGAAACCATTGAACTGGCTAAATATATTACTGGTGAAAAACCCGGGGAGGATTTCTATACGGAGTTTAAAGGGCGTTATTCTGAAGGCTTTTCTCTTGAAAAAGATTTACAGCGTATTGGTGTAGTTAACCAAACTACCCAACTCGCCACAGATACCCAGGCTATTTCAGATTACCTGAAAGCTGTTTTTATCAAACATTTTGATTTAACTGCCAATACAATTGCAGATCGTTTTGCCGATACAAGAGATACACTCTGTTATGCTACAAACGATAATCAAACAGCAGTAACCAGCATGCTGGCCAGCACAACTGCTGATCTTGCTATTGTAATTGGAGGATATAACAGCAGCAACTCCTCTCACCTGGTAGAATTATGCGAAGCTAAACTGCCCACTTATTTTATTGATGCCGCAGATAAATTAATAAGTAAGCAGGAAATACTTAACCGAAACTGGCGAACCAAAGAACAAGCTATGGTAGAAAATTATCTGCCGCAGCAACCTATTGTGCGCATACTTATGACTAGTGGAGCCAGTTGCCCGGATGCAGTTGTTGAATCTGTTATTCGCAAACTAGCATCCTTTTATGGTGTTGAAGCTGCCTTGTCTACCTATATAAACCAATAATTTTACCGGTAGGCCAACCCCTGCTAAATGATAAAGAACGGCTTGGTACGAATGCCCATAATTGCTTATTTTTAGTAGCATGATGCATGCCACTGAGAAAAAGAA
The DNA here is from genome assembly GCA_965650685.1 of uncultured Sediminibacterium sp. Lineage (GTDB taxonomy): Bacteria > Bacteroidota > Bacteroidia > Chitinophagales > Chitinophagaceae > Sediminibacterium. The sequence goes on along the minus strand of CBFGPM010000050.1, from coordinate 20,755 downwards.
GGATATACTTATGCCCCTTGCAGGAGCATGCTTGTCCTGGGCCGGGATCATCATACAGCTTACAGATATGCTGATGAATCGACAGCAACCGTTACTCGCATCCCTAATTAAATTCTTCAGCTATTTTACCATTCTTACGAATCTACTGGTTGCGATATATTTTACCTCCCTTCTTTTTTTAAAACAGGCTTCTATAACTCAATTCTTCCGAAAATATACCACCACCACTGCTATTACCGTATATATTTTAGTTGTTGGAATTATTTACAACTTGTTATTACGTCAAATCTGGACCTTTACCGGATGGGGGCGAATTTCGAATGAATTATTACATACCATCACTCCGATATATTTTTTATGGTATTGGTTTTTCATAGTACAAAAATCAAAACTACATTTTCGCAGTTCCATATACTGGACCATATATCCCCTGGCTTATATGGTATATACCTTGATCAGGGGAACATTTTCTCATACCTATCCCTATCCTTTTATTGATGTAAATATTTTAGGATATCCTCGTGTATTCATCAATTGCATTGGTGTTGCTGTGGTATTCCTGGTGTTGTTTTACATCTTTATTGTAATAGGAAATCATCTTCAAAAAAAATGAGCTAACCTTTGAATTAATTACTTAGCTGAATTCTCTATTAAGTTTGGATACAAAAAAATCCCAACTATTCAATCAGCGCTGCCATTTAAATAGTTGGGATCGACATTTTATGTTGTATGCGCTACTTAATCTTCATCTGCTTTATTCTTTAATTTCCCCAAAAGACTATACGCATTCTTTAATACCAGTTTCTGCTCATTAATATTTATGGACTCTCCGGTTTTTATTTCAACCATTCCATTTTGGATTACACCTGTTTCTATTTCAGTCATTTCGAAATTGCTGCTGTCTTTGGCAATGAAAACATAGCTTTTGCCCTCAAAACGTACAATGGCAGATTCTGGCACTGCTTTAACTTTCCTGTTTTCCAATTCGAATGTTCCATTTAAGAACATGCCTGGTAATAATTCATGGTTAGCTTGTTCAAAGTGGCAGTGTACAAGTCCACCTCTTGCTTCGTCTACATTTCTGGTAACAAGGATTACATCCACTTCATATTTTTTTCCTGGCTTATCTGCCAGAGAAACTTCTGCCCGCATTCCTTTTTTGATAAGCATGATATCTTTCTCAAAAACCGTTAATGCTGCATGGATATCATCAGGATCTACTAACTCAAACAATACATCAGCCGGATTTACATACTTACCAATATTCACATTAATCTTGGTTACAAACCCATTGATAGGTGATCGCAGGTTAATGGTTCTGGAAATATTACTTACGGTCAATTTATCGGGGTCGATGCCCACAATCCTAAGTTTTTCCTCCAATGATTTTATCAGCACCTGTTGGGTTTTAAAATCTGCTAAAGCCTGCTGGTATATTTTTTTACTCGTTGCATCCTGAGCAGACAAATCTTTCTGTCTTTCCAGATCGGTTGAAAGAAAATCCATCCTGGCTTTGGCCATGAGGAAGTCTTGCTGCAATTGTACATAACTCTGGTCTTCCAGTGTTGCAATTACTTCCCCTTTGCGGACCCCCATTCCGGGTAACAAATGAGAATTTTTTAAGTACCCGCCCAATGGAAAACTCACTGAAACCATACTTTGTGGTGGCACATCAACTACGCCATTCACTTTAATAGTAGCACTCATGTTTGTTTCGCTTGCCATTCCGATTTCAATATTGGCATTTCGGATCTGCTCTGCAGTTAAGCTTACTTTATTGTCTTCTTCCACAGTTGCTGTTGGCTCACCAGTAGCTTCCTGTTTTTTTATACCACAGGCTATAGTACCTAGTAGTGCCGCTATGAATATATATTTCCGCATATAATTAGGTTATTTGTTTTGCAATAAGTAATCAAGTTCAATTTCGTTTTGCTGTTGTTCGCGTTGCACTTCAGCATATTGTAACTGTATCGAAAGAGCCTGTGTCATTAGTGTGCCCCATTCAATATAATTGATCTGGCCGTTACGGTATTGTAACCCTGCGGTTTGGATCATGGTATTAGATTGGGGAATAGCACTATTCTTATAGTATAACAGACTGGCATTGAATTTATCCCTGAGCTGCAAACACTGCATTAGTCTTGTCTTTAAATGCATTGATGCCAGTTCGGTTTCAGCTTTCGTTACTTCTTCGTGGATGGTGGCTGCCTGAATACGTGCTTTTCTTGCTTTATTAAAAAAGGGTACCGACACGCCCAATGTAACAGATGAAAATCGATTGCCTGCATTAAAATATTTTTCAGTCCTGTCTTTATAAGTCATCCAACCCATCAGAGATTGGTTATTATACCCAACAAGCCATTCTGGTTTTAATTTGGTTTTTTCCAATTCAGTTTCTGACTGAGCCCTTGCTGATTGTGCCTGATAAAATTGAATTTCCGGATGCTGGTTTAACAGTGCTGTATCATACAGGTTTTGCTGTGCAGTTAAGGCTTCCGCTGGTTCTACCAACAATTCCTGTTGCAGTAAAATTGCCAATTCCAGTTGAACCGTTCTTGTATCAGATTGATTCATCAACAATAACTGTTTATTATGCATTACCTGGTTATCAATGGTTGTTTTTTCTAACAGATTGGATTCTCCTTTTTCAAATCTTAGCTGAGCAACTTTCTGGTAACTACCATAGATACTATCTGTTTTAACGAGTATTTTGTTTCTGGCAGCTAAAAACTGAAGATTCAGGTAAAGTTGTGCAACCAGCTTTTTTAATTGCGCTTTCTGGATGGTTGTATGAATATTGGCAGATGCCAGGTAATTATTCAACACCGATTCCTGTTTTTGATATAATGCCCCAGACTGCAAAGTTTGAGTTACTGAAATACGGCTATCGAAATTAAAGCTGTTGTAGTTACCCAATTCTGTCAGTATCTGGGTTTTAGGTATTTCACGGGCTGTTCCTTTCAATGTGCTGTAATATTGTTCCTGCAACTTACTCACTTTGATCATTTGCGCTTGCTGAATGGCCATTTCTGTTACTTCTTCCAATTTCATTTGACGAACCGGCTGTGCAAATACGGTTGACATAGATAGCATTCCTAAAATTATAAGGGTTGTTTTCATTGGCCGTATTGGTTTTGTTTTTTCAAAAATCAGGTAGAGTGCAGGTAAAACAAACAAGGTTAAAAAAGTGGCTGTCAGCAATCCGCCGATAACAACTGTTGCCAGTGGCCTTTGAACCTCTGCTCCTGCCCCATTGCTTAATGCCATAGGAAAGAAACCAAATGATGCCACGGCTGCTGTCATTAATACCGGCCTTAACCTTGTTTCTGTAGCGCGTAGTATAATATCATTCAGGTTTAGTTCGCCTTCTGCTTTAAGCCTGTTCATTTCAGTAATTAATACTATACCATTAAGCACAGCCACCCCAAACAATGCAATGAAACCGATACCTGCCGAGATGCTAAATGGCATACCCCTAATCCATAATGCAAAAACACCACCAATAGCTGATAGGGGTATAGCAGAAAAAATCAATAGACAATATTTGAATTTTCTAAAGGCAAAGAATAACATCAGAAAAATAAGTAGCAAGGCAGCCGGAACAGCAATGGTAAGTCTTTTGGTAGCTTCCTGCAGGTTTTCAAACTGTCCGCCATAAGTAATGAAATAACCGGCAGGCAGTTTCATTTGCTGACCAATTTTTGCCTGAAGTTCCTTTACAATTGATTGCACATCTCTACCACGAACATTAAATCCGATGGTAATTCTTCTTTGTGCATCTTCTCTTTGTATCTGGTAGGGCCCGTCCTGCATCTCAACAGTTGCCAGCAGGTTCAGGGGTACTTGTTGTCCATTGGGTAAGCCTACCAATAGGTTTTGAATATCCTCTGCTTCATTACGCTGGTTTTTATCAAGCCTGATGACCAAATCAAATCTTCGGTCGTTTTCAAATACCTGACCAGCAACGCTACCGGCATAAGCTGCCTGAATGGTTTGGTTGACCGATTCAATGCTGGCACCAAAGCGTGCAATAGCTTCCCGGTTAAAAGTAACTACCATTTGAGGTATTCCGGTTACGGTTTCAACGTACAGGTCTTTGGCACCATTAACGGTACCAATTACTGAACCAACTTTTGTTGCATAAGATGCCAAACTATCGAGGTCATCACCAAATATCTTACATACCACATCCTGTCTGGCACCAGTCATGAGTTCATTAAAACGCATTTGAACAGGGAATTGAAATCCGGTAGTTACACCAGGCACGGCCAAAACTTTTTCTCCCATTTTTTCTGCGAGTTCGTCAAAGGTCTTAGCTGATGTCCATTCTTTCTTGTCCTTCAATACCACAATCATATCTGCCGATTCAATGGGCATTGGATCGGCGGGTATTTCACCGGTGCCCACTTTGGTAACTACTTTTTCCACTTCAGGAAATTCTTTCAGGATTATTTTAACTGCCTTCTGACTTTCCCTGAGGGTGGTAGTAAGTGATGAACCCGTTAGCACGCGTGTTTCAACCGCAAAATCTCCTTCCTCCAGTTTAGGTATAAACTCGCCTCCCAAAGTGTTTACCACAATCAACGCAGCAGCAAATAAAACAACGGATCCGGTAATGATCCAGGTAGGACGTTGAAGTATACGCTTGAGGGCAGGGCTGTACCATGACTGTAATCTTTTCATCATACGGTCTGATATATTCTCTTTATGTCCAATTTTTTTACTGAGAAAGAAAGCACTCATCATGGGCACATAGGTAACGGATAGCAGGAAAGCTCCAAGTATGGCGAAGGATACAGTTTGTGCCATTGGTTTAAACATTTTCCCTTCAATACCCTGTAGTGTAAGAATCGGTAAATAAACAATCAAGATGATGATTTGTCCGAATACAGCAGCATTCATCATTTTTCCACTTGCATCTTCAACCGTATGATTCATCTGATCCTTGCTGAGTTTTGTGCCCATGACGAAACCGTTCTGTTTCGACATTTTATGCATAACAGCTTCCACAATAATTACTGCTCCATCTACCAATAATCCAAAGTCAAGTGCACCAAGGCTCATCAGGTTTCCGCTTACGCCAAATGCATTCATCATGATAATGGCAAACAACATGGATAAAGGAATAACCGTAGCCACAATAAAACCAGCCCGAAAATTTCCCAGGAATAAGACCAATACAAAAACAACAATCAATGCACCTTCCAGCAAATTGGTTTCAACGGTACCTATGGCATTGTTCACCATTTTTGTACGATCGAGAAAAGGATCAATCATGACGCCTTCCGGTAAAGTTTTTTCAATCTGGGTAATTTTGTCTTTGATGTTTTTGATTACCTTATTACTGTTCTCTCCTTTCAGCATCATTACCACTGCACCAGCTACCTCTCCATCATTATTATAAGCCAAAGCACCATAACGGGTGGCACTTCCTATTTTTACTTCGGCCAGGTCTCGCACCAGAATTGGAATACCATTAACCTGTTTAACAACAATGTTTTCAATATCGCCGATGCTTTTTGTGAGTCCTTCTGTGCGGATAAACAATACAGTCGGACCTTTTTCGATATAAGCCCCTCCTGTATTCTGGTTATTGGCCTGAAGTGATTGAAAGACATCGGATATGGTAACATTCAGGCTGCGGAGTTTATCGGATTTAACAGCAACTTCATATTGTTTGAGCTCGCCGCCAAAACTGCTTACATCGGCAATACCTTCTGTAGACAATAACTGCTTTCTTACTACCCAGTCCTGTATGGTTCGTAGTTCAGCCATACTGTATTTTCCTTCGTAGCCGGGTTTGGGACGTACTACGTATTGAAATATTTCACCCAAACCGGTGGTTACCGGACCTAATTCAGGGCTGCCCATACCCTGTGGTATTTGCTGGCGCACCTGTGATAGTCTTTCATTGATTTGCGTACGTGCCCAATAAACATCTGTTCCATCATCAAATACTATGGTGACAAGGCTTAAGCCAAAACGGGAAAAACTTCTTTGTTCCACAATACCGGGTACATTCCGGGTGGCTTGTTCAATAGGCACAGTAATAAACCGCTCTACATCGGGTGCACCAAGACTGGGTGCATTGGTAATTACTAATACCTGATTATTGGTAATATCAGGAACCGCATCAATTGGAAGGCGCGTGGTTTCAATGACACCCACTATAATGAGTGCAAGTACCATTAAACCCACTATCAATTTATTCCTGACGGAGAAATGAATAATAGCATTTAACATGCGAGTATGAATTTTCTTTTGTTATCAAGATACATGACCTGGCTGTTCTCCGCATGGTAAATCGGTGAACAGCTTATTTCAATACACATCGAAAGTATGATGTGAAAAGCGGGAGGTATTAGCTTATTCGTGGGGGTTGAAAGATATCGGCCACTGCAATGGTGAAAGGTGCAGCGTCATTTAATAAAGTAAATTCCTGTTGAACTTCGTAGGATAATACTTCACTGATCTGTATACGTTGAGGAGGAAGACTGTTAGAAGCTATCATACAACAATCGTCCATTGTTTTGAAGGGTAGCTGCATGTCGCGGAGATTGTCGTTGTCATTATCATCCTGCCCCATATAATGCATCTGGAGAAAACGTGCTAGTGTTACTGATTTGTTGCCTGCCTTGTGCTCATAATAATGTTGCACCAAAACAGGAAGTTTCAGTAATTGACTTGCCTCAGTAGCACCGAAAAGGTAAACTACTACAATAAATATGGCTGCCGGTTTTCTCACTGGTTAAAGGTACTGATTTCCGGGCATTGATGTTTGGGGAAATTTGGGCTATAAGCTGTTAGCCATTAGCCATTAGCTTTTAATGGAATAGAGGAGGGGGAGATAATTTAAAATGAACTGGTTAGTGAAATACTAGATTGTTACTAATGCACAACCTGTTATTAATAGAACACAGATTTTCATGATTTTCATGATTTATCATGATAGATCACGAAAATCTGTGTTCCTTCTACGAGAGACTTGCAGGAGGTATCTTATAGCATATATCCGAAGGTTCATGGATTTACCATGGACTATGGACCATGGACTATGGACTATCTGCTTCGACCGATACGCCATAAGCTACCCCTACTTAAAAGCATTCAAAAAGAGCCACTCAAAGCTCAGCATCCAGCTTCTGTCTGCCATACGGTTCATATTACCTCCCAGTTGAAAACGGTATCCTAAATTCAACTTGGCCTGGCTATTGAAAATCAATTGGGCTGCCGGTGCGAGATCTACAAAATAGCGTTTCTTATCATAGGTACGCTGTCCAAGTAATTCTACATACAGGTTTAAATTGGTTTGATCGTAACTGGTATATTTCTTAGGCAATACCAGGTATCCGGCAGACAAAGAATAATTAAACGCCTGATACGGAACAGATTTAGGCCCTGGAAGGCTTCTTCCCTTTTGCAATGATTCAGTCAGGCTAAGTGTAGTGGAAATAGCCAATTTATGCAAGAGCTGTGTGGCTATAATACCAGCCTGTACACCACTTTGATCGCCTTCCAGACTTATTTCATCAAATGAAGAAATGTTACGGCTATGAGAAGCTTCCGCAAATGCAGCCATTCTGAAATGACTGTACATACCATCCAGGGTTAGAAAGCGGTATTTTGCATAGGTTCGAAAACTTTCGAATTGTTGTGACTTGCTGTACATATTTGAAAATGTAACAGCACCATGCAACATCAGGTTTTTGTTCATGCCAAACATTACTTCAGAAGTATGTCTGCTTTCTGTTCTTCCAGAGAAAGTATTGCGCAACCATTTAGCAGATTGTTTTACGCCGATAGATTTTGAGGGCATATTACTGGCTGGCTCGGTAAACACATACAATTCCTGTGCACTTGCAATATTAGCTGCAAGCACTATTATTAAAGTTGTTAAGTATTTCATATTACCTTATGAAGGGGTTAGGGGTTAGGTATTAGGTGTTAGGTGTTAGGTGCTGGGTACTAGGTGCTGGGTACTAGGTGCTGGGGAATATAATAAGTTAGGATAATTTGCATTAAAATATTTCTGTCCTAATACCTAATACCTAATACCTAATACCTAACACCTAACACCTCAACACATGATCCAACTAAGTTATCAGAGCACGGCATGGTATACGCGTTTACCTTCAAGGAATCCCGTCGCATAGGCTTTTCCGGCTGTGAGTTTGTATTCTTTAAACTGTTTGGCTGAAACGAATTTCTTATCAATTAACCGGAAAGCTTTTTCTCCTTTAAGCGTTTGGTCATTGCTGTTGATGAATTGAAGGGTTTGATTACCAAGTTGAACCTTGGTTCCTTTCTGCAATTTTATTCCATCAAAATTGGAAGTAACGATTAACTCATCAACTGAGAAGCCTGCGTCTGTAACCGCTTTGCTTAATGCGTCGAATTCAACTGTTTTATCATCCTTGAAATAGATTTCATAGGTTGACTTTTGAATATCAACCTGAATCTTATCTACGAATGGCACATCTGAAAGCGATTTGAATACTGCCTTAGAACACATTGCACAGGTAAGTCCACTAGCACGAAGGTTTACTTTTTTTACCTGGGCGCTTGTTGTAATAGCCGATATAATAAACAGGAATAATAAATACTTTTTCATGATTGAAAATTTAAGGTTAAGCAAGCTGCGGACCTATGGTCCATAGACCATAGACCATAGGTCACAGCTAAATTTTCCCGTAAAGCATCACCTATCTGGTGTCTGCTTATAATAGGATGGATGAATTATGCTTTTTTACAGCAGTCTTTGGCGTCTTTAGCACATTTATCGGTACAGCAGTCTTTTGCATCTGTACAATTGGCATCACTGCAACATGCTTTATCATGCTTCATACCGGTAACAGCTTTGCGATCGTATTTACAGCAATCGTGCAGGTTATTATACGCTTCATCGTTGGCTGTCAGGTCTTTGGTATCATATCCTGCGGCTGCAATTTTCTCCTGGATCTTTGCACCGCTTGTTTTTGCGGCAGCAAATTTCACTTTGAGTATTTTGGTATCCTCATTCCATATTGCGGTACTTGCGCCACCAGCTTTGGCCGCTTTTTCGATGGTTGATTTACACATACCGCAGTTACCCCATACTTTAATTTCTTCTGATTTTAAAGCAGGAGCTTTTGTTTGAGCAACAGCAAAAATGGTTATGAATGAGCATACAATGCTTAAAAAGATTGATCGTGTTTTCATGACAATAATGTTTATGATTTGAATTGAATGAATCTGATTGTGCTATAGGTATAGCAATAAAAAAGCCGTATTAACTCCTGTTAATACAGTTCAAGCCCCTTATAGGGTATCAGATTCTGAAAACACAATTAAATAGATAGGTGTCCTGTTCAGACAATAAAGGCGGGCCATTGATGTCGGCATAAACCTTTGAAGTGGTTAACAAATCAATTTGCTCAAACAAGCTAACTGATTGGGGAAGCAGGATAACCGGAGTTTGAATATCATAAAAAGCATAGGTTGCTTTATGATTATCTTCCAGCTTCATCATTTTAAACTCAGTTTTGCAGCAGCCCTTACTGGAAGTTTCCTTTAATGACATGCCACAAACACAGGTTTCTGTGCTATTATGATTTAAATCAACGCTACTAATTTTCCCCATGCAATAATGCACACTCATTACCAGACCACTGCTGATAACGAAATACACCAAGGCTATGATAGAAGTTAAAATGCGCTTCATTACACCACAAAGTTAACAAAGACTTAGAATACCCTGTCAAAAATTCTGTTAATGCTTAATTCACAAAATTCCACCATATACCAACCCTTGTCCAAAGACTGGTAGATGGGTATAATTCCGACACTTTATTCGGTTTACTAAATTCAAATCCTTTGCTGGTATTCAATGAATTAAGGTTTTCGAAGCGTACAAAACCTTTAAAACTCTTGATCCTGAAATGAAGGAAAAGGTTGATATCCGGCCGGTTACTGAGGGTTTGGGTATTTTGGTAGAAATATTTCCCCAGGAACGGAGAATATCCATCGGCTTTATAGGCGGTATGGTAGCGCAATTCTACTCCGGTAGACAAAAACAGGTTGGTGAAAAAATTGCCTTCAAAAGCAATTCGGTTACGGGTAAGAAGTAGCGGAACATTTACGGGTGGCTGTCCGGTTGTTTGCTGAAGGTCTATTTCTGTATACCAGTTCCAGTAGCGGGATAGTTTAATTTTTTTCTCCGCTCTGATATGAATTACATTGAATAAAGTGGCTTCCTGCTTAGCCTGAAAAAAACTATCGAAGTACATGTAATTACTAATAGCATAATAGGAACCAGATAATGCAAATCCACTTCTCGGGTTTTCATACCTGGCAAACAAACGAATGGTGTTTTCCTTATTATAATTAACCCTATTATCAATCGGAAATCTACTTAATGGATTAAGGATGAATGAAGGCGATCTGTTTACATTATGAAATCCGATATTCAGGTAACCAGCTTTCTTACCCAGTAAACGTTTCATACTGATGAAGGCTTCATAATCACCAGCATTATACCCATTCAGGTATAATTCGCCCCTTGCCTCAATATCCCAAACCTGATTTCGGCTGCGGTTCCTGTATTCACCTAATGCATATACATTATAATAGTTCTTACGGATTACCGAATCAAATTTTCCGGACAGGTTTTGCAATGCAATTCCTGCTTTTATAAATTGACTCTGGTTATTTTTATCCGGGAATGTGAGGATACTGAATTGATTGGTTACATCATTCCAGTGATCCCGGTAGCCGATATTTAATTTATCTGGTACAGTTCTGTTGAAATATTGCAGGTAATTGGAGGAATCTACTGCAAAATCAAAAAACTGGTAATCGCTGGCCGTGAACCTGAATGTATGTTCCAGTCTGAACCTTGAATAAAAAATTTTGTAGATGGTGGAGTCTGTTACAATAGAATCTTTCTTACCAAAATCATAGAACTGGCGTAACAGCACCATTGTTTCTTTGTACTGATTACCTGTATTTACACCTGTATTAAAAGGGTTACGGTTGGCTGCTCCTGCCCTGCCCAATCTTGTTTCCAATTCATAGGGGTCATTTAGTCTTAGGCTATCAAGCTTACGTATATCCTGCAATCCACCATTTTCAGAGGAAGCAGCTTTATTAGACAGATAGATCAGATTCAGTCCATATTTACGATTCAATGAACGATAGCTGGTCGTAAACCTAAAGTTATTATGACTGGCATTTTGGTTCTTTACATTACCTGGTGCATTACTGAATCGATACTCGATGGAAAAATTAAAATTATCTTTCTTATTCTGCGTATGCACAAAATTAATCAACTGCTCAGCCTTGCTTCCCAATAGATAAGCCAATTCCGTGTAAGGTCTTGTTGTCTGATAAAATTTAGTATTCTCGGGTGTAAAACGGTAAACATCGTAAGCATGAAAGCCTGCATCAAAACCTGCCCGCATGAATGGTTCAAAAACCAGTGATTGTGCGGCAGTTCCATAATTACCTAATGTGTGGTATCGGTAAGGAAGTGGAAACCGGGTATAAAAATCATTGATAGAAGAATCAATGGTTCTGATACGTGTTGAATCAAAAAAACGATAATAAATAGTGATTGAATCGGCGAGGCTATTCCTGGTTTTAAGTGAATCGTTGCCCGTATTTCGCCTGATCGGTCTGCCCTGTGGATCTGTGGTGATACCGGATCTTTGTCCACTGGAACCTCGTGTACGGTAATTGCCACTCTGTGCATGTACAAAGCATACCATGCATATCAACATAACTGTTAAGACCTGGCTTTTTTGTACACGCATGTTTTTGAATATCCTGCAAAATAAGCTGAAACTTATTTGCAGTAAGTTAAAACTGAAAATGCTGGTTAAAGACTTTTTATCAGTTCAGTAAATAATAAAGTTAGTTTAGGTTCTGCCTCGTGTGCTGCTTGTAAAACTTCTTCATGTGTAATTACATTTTCTTCTTCTCTTATTCCAAGATCGGTAATTACACTCATGGCAAATACTTTCATTCCGCAATGCACTGCGCTGATGGTTTCTTGAACGGTACTCATTCCAACCGCATCGCCACCCAATGCTTTAATCAATTTATATTCTGCCCTTGTTTCAAATGTAGGCCCGGTTACGCCTGTATATACACCCTGGTGTAATGCGATATTATGTTCTGCTGCTATTGCAATTACTTTATTGATCAGTGATTTGTCATATGGTTCACTCATATCAGGGAACCTGGTACCTAATGCTTCTTCATTTTTACCTAATAATGGGTTTACGATAAAGAAACTGATATGGTCGTTGATGATCATAAGGTCACCCACATTAAAGTGCTGATTAACACCTCCCGCAGCATTTGAAAGCAATAATGTTTTTACACCCAACAAATGCATTACCCGCACAGGGTATGCTACCTGCTGGGCCGTATAGCCTTCATAATAATGAAAACGACCACCCATTACCCATACCTTCTTACCACCCAGTTCTCCAAACATCAACTTGCCTTTATGTCCTTCCACAGTACTAACTGGAAAATGAGGGATTTCATTATAGGCTATTTCAAATTCAATTTTTATCTCATTCGCAAGGTTTCCCAATCCGCTTCCGAGGATAATACCAATATGGGCTTCTCCCTGAATACGGGATTTAATGAATTTTACTGTTTCTTCAAGTTGTTGCATCAGGCTGATCATCTATTGCTTGTTTTGGTTGCAAATATAGTTCATAGTATCCCATCAGGCCAATGAGAGGCTTGCCGGACATAAAAAAACCATCCCGAAATAATCGGGATGGTTCGATAGGTTAAGAGGTATGCTGATTAGTTGATACGCTTAACATTAACGGCGTTAGGGCCTTTACGACCTTCCTGCACGTCGAAAACTACTTTATCGTTAGCTTCGATCTGATCAACCAGACCATTAGCATGTACGAAAGTTTCCTGACTTGAATTGTCATGCTTGATAAATCCAAAACCTTTTTCCTCATTGAAGAACTTTACAGTTCCCTGAATTTGTGTGTTCATTTGTAAAATTGAAATTGTAAATTAAGGATGCAAAGGTACGGTTAAATAAATCGTCTGCCAACTTATTCGGATGATACCTGCATTTTATTTCGTACCAAACAGTCATTTTATACGATAACCTGTTAACAATCAGCTAAAAAGCCCCTTAATTCATTTATCGTCAATGGAATATAATAACATCGCTATTATCAGAATGATCTGTTAAATCCATATTGTCGTTTATCTTAGCACTCATACAATCTATTTATATGTTTCAAAAAATCACCACTCTTTTCACTTTATCATTATTGGTTGTGCTGGTACATGCACAAAAGATATCTTATAAAGTGAGTTTCCCAAATGCTATACACCACGAAGCTGTTATCAGTATTACAGCTACCGGCATTCAACAAAAACCTGCTATTTTCAGGATGAGCCGTTCTTCTCCAGGCAGGTATGCTACCCATGAATTTGGTAAGAACATTTATGATGTGAAAGCAACTGATAAAAACGGGAACAAAATTGCCCTTCAACGCATTGATGGTGATGTATATGAAGTGCCATCACATAATGGAACAGTTACGGTAACCTATACACTTTTTGCCAATCATGCAGATGGTACTTATGCCGGCATTGATCCTGAAAGCATTCATTTTAATATGCCTGCCACTTTTATGTGGATCAAAGGGTATGATAAAGCACCGATAGAAATAAGTTTCGATCTGCCTAAAGAGAATAAAGGTGTAATTGCAACCCAGTTATTCCCTACCAGTAATGCGCATACGTTTACTGCACCAGGACTCCAATACTTCATGGATAGCCCAACTAAAATTGGCGACCTGATCATCCGTGAATGGCAGGTAAGTAATCCTGATGGAAAAAAATACACGATCAGAATTGCCCTCGAAGCAAATGCTACGCAAGAGCAGGCAGATGACTTGATGGAAAGAACCAAAAAAATTGTTGCAGAAGCGAAAGCTGTTTTTGGTGAGTTCCCGAATTATGAAACAGGCACGTATACTTTTATCATGAGTGCTAACCCATATATTCAAGGTGATGGCATGGAGCATAGAAATTCTACTATGATTTCTTCTCCAACCTCTACTTTCAATCCGGCATTTCTACAGGGTGTTACTTCTCATGAGTTTTTTCATAACTGGAACGTGGAAAGAATAAGACCAAAAACCCTTGAGCCTTTCAATTTTGAGAAAAGTAATATGAGTAATGAGTTATGGTTTGCTGAGGGTTTTACCCAATACTATGGAGAATTATTGCTTGCACGGGCTGGTCTTAGCACCCCTCAAAGATTTATTGGCACCGCAGGTAGTCTTGCGAATGCAAAATCGAATAATCCTGGCGCAGTATACTATTCACCCGTAGATGCCAGCAACCATGCAGTGTTTGTAGACGCAGGTGTATCGATTGATAAATCGAATTACGGTAACATGTTTACTTCTTACTATACCTATGGAGCAGCATTGGCATTAGCGCTTGATCTGGAATTGCAAACTAAAACAAACAAATCACTGGATGATTATATGAAAGCGATGTGGCTTACCTATGGTAAGACAGAAATCCCGTACACAATTCCAGCCATGCAAAAAACACTGGCTTCTATTACCAATGCCGCTTTCGCCGAGCAGTTTTTTTCAAAATATATTACTGGTCATGAAGCGGTTGACTATGCCGGACTATTTGCAAAAGCTGGTTATGAATTGAAAAAATCAAATGAGGGGAAAGCTTCAATTGGACTGAACACCAGGGCCAATGAGCAAGGTAAATTAATTGTAAGTAGTAATACTAGCAGGGGAAGTTCAGCCTATGAAGCCGGATTGGATATTAATGATGAAATTTTAATGCTTGATCAGACACCGGTTAAATCGCCCGGAGATATCAATAATTATATCGCACAAAAAAAACCTGGCGAAAGCATAAATGTAGTATACAAACACCGTGGCAAAGAGAAGCAAACAACATTGGTGCTTAAAGAAAACACCAGCTTAAGTTTAACCGATATAGAGAATAGCGGTAAAACTCTAACTGATTCAATGAAAAAAATCAGGGATAGCTGGTTTAAATCGAAGGCGCAATAGCGTTGTTGGCTGGGGAAACGGCTTTTAGCTTTTAGCCATTAGCCTTTAGCTGTTAGTCACGCCCAGGGCGAGATGGCGGCTATCGTAGACTACCTACTGTGATAGAATAAATGAAAGGACTTACGAATTTGTTTTGTAAAACCCTTACTTCAAAGAAGTATTAATTGCTTAAATTCTACTCGTAGATGGTTAAGATTATAGCAAAAAAAAAGCTAATGGCTAACAGCTAATGGCTAATAGCTGTTCCCCCCGCACAGCAATCGCCAACTATTTAAAATATTAATCAAAAATTCTACCATGAGAATCTACCTGCTGCTTGCTGTTATATGTTGGTCTACATGTCTTCTTGCCCAAACACCGGAGGAGAAACTTAAAAGCCTAAACATAGTATTACCTGCGCCATCAACTCCTGTTGCTAATTATTTGAAGTTTGTACGTACTGGCAACCTCATTTATTTATCAGGACATGGTCCATCCAAAACAGATGGGTCTTATATAACAGGTAAGCTCGGATCAAATCTCAGTATTGAAGAAGGCTATGCAGCAGCCAGGCAAACAGGTATCAATTTATTGGCTACCCTCAAACAAGCTGTTGGCGATCTTGTTAAAGTGAAACGTATCGTTAAAGTGTTGGGTATGGTAAACTGCACGGATCGTTTCGCAGATCAGCCAAAAGTTATCAATGGTTTTTCTGACCTGATGGTAGCAGTGTTTGGTGAAAAAGGAAAACATGCGCGCAGCGCAGTAGGCATGAGTTCTCTACCCATGAATATGGCGGTTGAAATTGAAATGATTGTAGAAGTAGAAGATTAAGCTGTTTACTTTCTTGTATGCAATGCCCTATAAGCATAATAAGTACTGCCAATCATTAATATAGCTCCCAAAAAGAATGCGGCGCCTGGAAAATAAACAGGCGCTGTTTCATTTGTGAAGAACGCAAAAACTTTGGTCATTAGAAATGGGCCGACAATAGATGTTGCGCTCATCAAGCTGGTTAAAGCTCCTTGCAGCTCTCCCTGTTCATTGGGCGGTACATGTCCGGAAATAATAGCCTGCAATGCAGGTCCTGCTATTCCACCCAAACAATATGGCACCAGGAATACGAACATCATCCAACCCTGGCTTGCAAATGCAAATAGTATCAAGCCTAGTGCATATAAACTTAATCCCAGGTAAATACTTTTTTCGTTTCCTATTTTAGGATTAACAATACGTACCAATAACCCTTGCACCACTCCTACCAACAGACCTACTATACCCAATGATATACCAATCATTTTAGGTGTCCAGCCAAATTTTTCGCGGTTAAAGAAACTCCAGATACTTTGTACGGAATGACCAGCGATATAAATAAGGATTAGGGAAATGATCAGTCCACCAACGGCAGGATATTTTTTCAATTGCAAAAGCGACCCCAAAGGGTTAGCCCTTTTCCATTCAAATTCCCTGCGATGTTTTTTATCAAGAGACTCCGGAAGAATAAAATACCCATATAAACAATTCAGTAGTGCAAGTCCGGCCGCGACATAAAACGGAACCCTTGTTCCAAGTTCTCCAAGCAGGCCCCCAATCAATGGACCAAGAATAAAACCAAGTCCGAATGCGGCACCGATCATGCCAAAATTTTGCGCCCTGTTTTCAGGTGTGCTTATATCTGCAATATAGGCTGAAGCAGTAGTGAAACTGGCCCCGGTAATACCAGCAATTATTCTTCCTACAAACAACCATCCGATACTGGGTGCGAGGGAAACAAAGATATAGTCGATCCCAAAGCCGAGTAAGGAAAGCAATAAAACCGGTCTTCTTCCATATTTATCGCTCAGGTTACCTAATACAGGAGCAAAAATAAATTGGGTGGCCGCATATGCCAGGGTTAATAATCCAGCATACTCAGATGCTTTACTGTTATCGGAAGTGTGGAGTAATTCTTCTATCAGGTCTGGAATAATGGGGATGATTAGTCCTAATCCGGTAATATCAATTAATAGTGTAATAAAAATAAACCCGATGGCGGCTTTCCGGTTTTTAATCATAACAGTTGTTAAGGGTGCAAATTTGATTTATTTATTCCAGGAATAAATAATAATTCCATTAAAGTTAATATATCTGCTTTATTATAACATACAAAAGGAGGGGCATGAAAGCCCCTCCTAACCCTTGCTCTTGAAAAACCCTACTATTTTTTCAGTTCAATTACACCCACGCTCGTATTCTTAGGTGCCTGAACCACGATATTGTTGATGGTGGTGTCTTTATAATTGTTAGATGCATTTATATAAAGTGAGTAAGTCCCGTTTTTCAATCCCCTCATTTTAAACTCTCCATTGCGGTTTGGTAATGCATAGGCTGTATCGGTACCATTGAATAAAGTCAGTACTGCTTTTGCATCCATTGGTTTTACTTTACCGGAAACACTTGCGGTTGTTTTTTCTATGAAGAAATGGAATACTGGTTTCAGGTAAAACTTGTTGTTATTGAGTACGATGATCGAACGATTCACATCAAAATCGAGCCATAGACGAAGTTTATTCGGCATGTATTCTTCTGATTCATGTCCTTTCAGTTTTATCAGGATATATTTTGGCAGGTTATCAGGCCAGTATAAGGGATAGGTTACGCTGTCTTTTACTACTGAATTGTTTGAACCAATTTCAATCCTGATCAAACGAATAGCACCTTTTGGAATTTCTGTTGATGCCAGTAAGGTATCAACGCCATTACGTAGGTTTAATATATCATACACACCTGCATTGATATTGAGGTTCGTCCAAACAAGACCAGAATCTTTTCTGTTGCCAAATGTAGAACCGATATAAGCACCCAATCGATCCCAGTTACAAGTATCATTTTTACGTGTGTCTTTGGTTGTGTCAACCAATACCTGAATGGATTTAATATCCACAAATACCTGATCAAAAAAACCGGGCCCGTCTGTAAGGTACAGGCTGAGGTTTTGTTTACCAGCCGGAATTTGGGCTGAATCTGATTTTTTACAGGATGTCATTGCCATAGTTGTTGCGATGAACATCATTAATCCGAGAAATACGTGTTTTGTTTTCATGTGTGCTTGGTTTTTAGCGTAGCATTGCTATCATCGGCATTTTTTTCCTGTTTGTTTTTAGAGCCAAAAAGAATGCCAACTGTTTATTAAGAGTTTGTTAAAGCATTATTTTATGATTCTGTCTCACCATGTTCATGACCAGACAATACTTACCTGTTAGGCATGGGTACATTTCCATGCCAGAAATTCTTCATCTATTTCCCTGGTAATTATCCGCACTGGATCATCCATGCGTTAAAGCAGTAGCCGAACTTTGACAGACAGTTAAATCTTGCTTAACTTGGTCGTCATTAAATTGTGTTCATGAAAAAGATACCGGCATTTGTTCTTGCGTTGCTTCTGTCTAATAATATTTTTTCTCAGTCGCTCAGCGATATGGAAAAAAAAGTAGTTGCGTGGATCAATGCACATCGTTCAGATACGGAAAAATTATTGGAAGAAGTGGTCAATATCAATAGTGGCACTTTCAATTTAGAGGGAGTAAGAAAAACAGGAGATGTTTTTGCAAGAGAATTACAAAAAGCCGGCTTACAAACGGAATGGGTACTATTACCTGATTCATTAAAAAGAGCCGGGCATCTTGTTGCAACTACGAAGGGGAATAAAGGCAAAAAGATATTCATCATCGGGCATCTTGATACCGTATTTGAACCGGCCATGCCCGCAGGACCATTTACCCGAATAAACGACTCTACTGCTACCGGTCAGGGTGTAAATGATATGAAAGGAGGTGATGTAATTGTGGTGATAGCCCTTCAGGCTTTACAAGCAATGGATCTTTTAAAGGATGCTGCTATTACAGTTTATTTTACCGGCGATGAAGAAGAATCTGGCAAGCCAACAAGTGTAAGCAGAAAAGATTTTATTGAGCGGGCAAAAAACTGTGACCTCGCTTTGGGTTTTGAAACAGCACAGGGATTGAATACTATTGCCATAGGCAGGCGCGGATTCAGTAGTTGGAAATTGGATGTAACAGCCAAAACAGGTCATTCTGCTGGTATTTTTGGTAAGGGATCCGGGTATGGTGCAATCTATGAAACAACACGGATACTGAATCAATTCAGGGAACAGCTTTCACATGAAAAATACCTCACGTTTAATCCAGGTATCATTGCGGGTGGATCTGAAATGACATACAATGATGAAAAAATGCAGGCAACTGTTTCAGGTAAAACCAATATTATTTCACCCTCAGTTGTGGTGGAAGGTGATCTTCGTTTCCTCACAGAGAAACAACGCGAACAGGCTAGATTGAACATGAAATCAATCGTTTCTACTAAAAACCTGCAGGGTACTTCAGCAACTATTTCTTTTACCGATGGCATTCCTGCCATGGAACCAACGAAGGGGAACGATGCATTAAGACTTTGGGTTGATAAAGTTTCTCGTGATCTGGGTATGGGCCCGGCAAATGCCGGTGACCCGGGTTCAAGAGGAGCGGGTGATATTTCTTATGTTGCCAAATACCTGGATTGTATTGATGGTTTGGGCGCTTCTGGAAAAGGGGCGCATGCTGCCGGAGAAACCATTAACCTCAAAGAATTACCTTTATTGATACAAAGAGCCGCTATATTAATTTACCGCCTCAGTAACGCCAAATAAGTAATGTATATGAGAAATATAATTCTGGCAATATGCCTTCTATTCATTGTTTCAGCAGAAGCGCAAGACAAACGTTCCTTTTACGAGATAAGGGTGTATCATTTCAATGATGCAGCACAACTTCAGAAAACGGCTAAATTTTTAGAAGAAGCATGGATTCCTGCCATGCACAGACAAGGTGTAAAACAAATAGGCGCATTTACTCCCATTGGTAACGATACCGCTTCAAGAAAAAAACTGTACCTGTTTATTCCACTAAATTCTATCAATGCCATTCACCAGTTAGATGATGCAGTATTGAAAGATGCTGATTACCTGGCCAAGGGTGAGGGCTACTTAAATGCTGCCTATGACCAGCCAACATTTGCGCGTATGGAAACAATTGTATTAAGGGC
This sequence comes from uncultured Sediminibacterium sp., assembly GCA_965650685.1. Taxonomy (GTDB): domain Bacteria; phylum Bacteroidota; class Bacteroidia; order Chitinophagales; family Chitinophagaceae; genus Sediminibacterium. Next base: position 620 of record CBFGPM010000050.1, on the reverse strand, counting down.
TTTTCCAGATATGCCTAAATATGAAAAGCCTTCACTTAAAGGAAACCTGGCTGAGCATATTTATGAATTGAGAAGTTATGAAGGAGCAACTGAAAAACTCTACCGCAAAAAAGTAGAAATGTTTAATAAAGGAGGTGAAATTTCGCTTTTCAAAAGACTAGGTTTCAATGCTGTATTTTATGCTGAAGTGCTGGCCGGAAGCAGTATGCCCAACCTTATGTATATGACCAGCTTCGACAATATTGAAGAACGAAATAAACACTGGAAAACTTTTGGCGACGATCCGGAATGGAAGAAATTATCAGCTCTACCAGAATACCAGCATACAGTGAGTAAATTAGATATCATATTATTACGCCGTTGCAGTTATTCTGATTTGTAGTTTTATAGCTGCTAGCTTCTAGCCATTGTTGTCCGGTAAAAAAAGCATCTATCTCTGAAATGCTTCTGCAGCAATCATCTTGACGTTAGTTGAAAATAGAACCCTTACTTTTTAAATCGGCCTTAACTAAGGGTTAAGCAATCTTTATTCCATTTTGACACTGAATAAAATCGATCACTCGTATGGTCAAAATTGAATATTACTCCTGGGCCGAATGGCCCCGTACCCGTTCCCAGAC
>CBFGPM010000049.1:0-28324 GCA_965650685.1 uncultured Sediminibacterium sp. | reverse complement strand
AATTTATCTATGCTGTACTGTTTACCTGTGGAATTAGCCAATCTTTGATGGCTCAGGAATTAAACGATTCCGAATTGAAAAAATATATAAGACCCGTTAATGATGCAACAGGGCAACTTGTAAAGCTGAAACCGGAATTATATGAATTTAAAGCAGAGTATAACCGCTCATTAAAACTGCCAGCAGGTAGACAGTTTGGGTTTAATGTTGAAAATGTAGAAACTGTTTTCCCTCAATTGGTAAAAAGCAGGTCAATATCTTATACTGCCGGAAAAAATTTATTCAAACAGGCTCATGTTAAAGAAGTGTCTATGGAAGGATTAATACCTGTATTAGTAGCCTCCATATCTGAATTACAGGCCGAACTTGTTAAGCTTAGAGCAGAGCTTGAAGCTATAAAGAGGAATAAATAGGATTGACTACAACTTTAATCGAATATTGATTTTGAATCCTGGCAAGATAAGTTCTTGCACTTGAAGCTAAGGAGGGCGGCAAAAAATAAGGAAAGTCCGTGAGTTTGTGGTTAGTAGTAATTACCCCCAAAACTATCTAACCAGGTAAACCCCCGGACTTCCCAGTATAGCTTCCATCTCACATGCGGGCTAATTGCCGCCCAGTTTGGTTTTACAGTTGAGAAGACCACAAAATTCGTGCCGCACCTGATCCCCAATCCTTCATTGCTTTGTTTAAATCAGTTGATAATTGGGTCCAGCTAGCTTTTTTCCCTTTTTGTGAAGGAGTGAGCTGAGCAGGTGTTGGGTCAACCAATTCAACCTTTGTAGCAAACCAGGTTGTGTGAAGTCTGGGAACAGCGAGGCCGAGGATCATTCCTGGCAGGCCGCTAAAACTTTCAGGGCCACTGTTAACTAAAATCTGGTCGGTATAAAATGCGACTACATAAACAGAATCACAAATTTTTGTCACTGCTTTTTTACAATCAAAACCAGCAATATTGCGGGTTTCTTCTGTAATACGCCATTCCAGTTGGCGCAAACTATCTTGAATCAAATAGGTTTGTTCAAATACATCTCTTTGCATGGAAATAGTTCCTTTATTGATGTCTTTGATTGTTACATCAGATTCAGAAGGCTTACCCATCCAGAGGTATTTATTATCCGGGTTTTCTTTTAGTAGCCGATAAACAGAACGCTCATTATTGAACCTCAGTTCATAATAATCTGTCACCATCTTCGGGTACATTTTTTTCATTTCCGCAATCCACGGTCCTTCGCCTTCACCCTCAAACTGGCTATGCTGGTTGTATTTTCTTTCAAATTCTACACGGCCTGAGCTAATAAACCTGGTTTGACTAAAGCTTGTTGTAGCGGAGAGTAGCAATAATGCTAAGAATATATTTTTCATAATCTGGTTATTAGACATTAAAATCCGTTGTTTGGTTTTCCGTTTTTACTGAAATTATAAGCCAGGGTAAACATCCAGAAGCGCTGGATATTCTGACGAACTGTTTCAGTAATAAAGTTGGTACTTATATTACGCTGGATATTTTGATTCTGGTTGAAAATATCGTTAATAGCCAGTTTAATCTCGAACTGATCGCTTTTTCCAAGGGTTTTAGTTAAGGAACTATTTACTAAATATACATTGCTGTTGCCGGCAAAAACGGTTGTTTTTTGGTACATCGTAAGTTGAGCTGAAGTATTGAAAACAAATTTAGCTGGCAGTTTAAGTGTTAAATCGGCCCATGATGAATAAGACCAATATTTTGTTGATGCATTTGGTCGGATAGAAGAGCTTGAATTATTATAACGTGCATCAAAACTCACATAAAAATTAAATTTCTTTTCAGACCAGTGATTAATACCTAAATTAATTCCAAGCGAGTTGTTTTTACTAATGTTTTCTAGTCCATTTACTACGTTTACAAACCTTGAGATCTGTGGTGAAAAACCAAAGTTCAAATTATAAGAAGGAAAGATCTCAAATCCGTAACTGCTCCACATTGAACCATTATAATTTCCGTTTACATTTATAGATTGATTGATTCTTCTGCCCAATGTATCTATAAAGTTTGCATTGGTAATGGCGTTATTGGTTGTGCTGAAATTAGCACTTAGATAAATATTCCTGCTCTTTAATACTTTATAATCGCTAAAGCTTAGATTAAAATTATGTCTGAATTCTTGTTTCAGATTTGGGTTACCAATGGTAATATTCAGAGGGTCAATATTATCAACAAATGGTTGTATCTGTTGCAATGTTGGGTTGCGTGTAGTTCCATTGTAACCGATATTGATTCTTCGTTGCTTTTTAGGGTTGAATATAATATTGGCAGTCGGTAAGAAATTGGTAAACTGAATACTTCTGTTAGCACCCTTATTAACATCATCAAGGTTGAATTTAGAAACTCCTAAAGATACACCACCTGCAATGCTGAATTTCTTCTCATTCAGTCTTATGGTAAAACCACCTGTATGGTTATTATTGTTGTATATAAAGTGGTTACTCAACGTGTCAATAAGGTTGTCATATTTACCCCCTGCACCTGTTTTCTCCAGCGTTTTTCTTTCCGCATCGTTTCTGTTAAATGCGAAGCGATAGTTTAACTCCATGAAAGTGTTTTTCCAAAGAGGTTCGGTATATGATAATCTTCCGTTTACTCCAGATAATGCTTCCTTATTGGTTTTTAACTGATCAAGGTTATCCTGACGAACAAGAGAGCCTGTTTTGTTGTAGAAATCGTTCTTGGCAAATAAGAAACCATCATTCTTTTTATTCATTACATTGAAGTCACCACTGAAAGAAATGGTTCGGCCTTTTTTCTTCAAACGTTTTTGCCATTGTAATGAACCCAGGAGATTCCTGTCTTCACCATCATTAGTAGTTGTACGGTCAGACTGGTTAATGATTTGACCTTCTTCACTAATTGCCTTGCTTAAAAAGTTGTTGGCATTTCTATTACTAATAATAGAGCCTGTTAAAGACATTTTTAAGGTGCTGGTAGAATCTATTCTTAAATCATACTTGCTGGTAATTCTGTTTCTTCTTCTATCACTAACGAAATCCTGATTTTGTGTATTGGTGAAAGTAGTATCTGGCAAAATATTTTGTGTAATTGTTTGTGTTTTGCCTTTTACGTTGAGGTTATTAAATTGATAGGAAGTGTTGATATTATGCTTATCCTGGTTCCATTTGTTGGTGAATAATAAACCTCCGGTTGTGGAAGTAGGTAAGCCTTGTCCATAAGAAAAGTCATCACCGCCACCACCGGTAATCATAATTCCCCCATCTTCCATTATCTGCATATTGTCACCCATACCTGAGCCGTAATTGCTTCTTTCATTCCAGTTGAGCGATTCAAATTTGGTATTATCGTTGGTTATATAGGCGGCAATCTTTCTTTTACCTTTAAAAGCATTCAACATTCCCTTTCCGTAGCGATAACGATCAAAATCTGAACCAGCTTCCACTTTTCCAAAGAATCCTTTTTTCTTGTCTTCCTTCAATTGTAAGTTGAGTGTCTTCTTGGTTTGTCCATCATCAATTCCTGTAAAAACAGCCTGATCGCTTTTCTTATCAAATACTTGTACGTTTTCTACCGCATCTGCCCTTAGATTCTGGGTAACCACTGCAGGGTCGTCACTAAAGAATTCCTCACCGTCAACCAATACTTTTTCTACTTTTTGTCCCTGAGCGGTAATTTCTCCTTTTGAGTTTACCTGAATGCCTGGCATTCTTTTTAAGAGGTCCTGAACATTGGCATTGGGGCCAACGTAAAAACTATCTGCTCTGTATACCATCGTATCACCCTTCATCCGTATGGCGGAAAGGCGTTGTCTGACTACCACTTCTTCAAGCAAATGTGCTTTGGTAGTTACATATATATTTCCCAACGATTTTTGTGATTGTGTGGTGAGATCTAATTCGTCTACAAAATCCGCATAATCCGGATAGGATACCACCATGATATACTTGGTAGAAGGGAGGTTGCTGAATGCAAACTGTCCCTGCTGGTCTGAACGGACAAATTTTACTAATACGGAATCCTTTGGTCTCAAAAGTGAAATCACTGCATTATGCAGGTTTACTTTATTGGAAGAATCAATAATAGTGCCTTTAAGGGAGCCATTATTTTGTGCATAAACGTTTGTAAAGGCCGCAATAGCCAATACCAGGCAAAAAGTAGTCAGTTTTTTCATTGTAGTCGGTTGCAATTAAGGATGCCTAAAACAGAAAATTTCATAAAAAAACATAATAACTAATTAATTAGTTGAAAAATAATGTTAATATTTTTCGTTATTTGAATATGTTTCCTATAAATGATAAAGTTAATAAGTCAAAAAACGTCAAGTTTTTTTATCCTATTAAAGGAGTCATAAACTGACGGAAGGTTGGAATAAAGGATAAAGAGGTTTCTTATAAAAGAGATTTCAACAAATACTTCCGCCCATAACTGCCCCAGCCAGACAAAGACGATTTTCTTAGTTGATCAACTACACCGGCATAATTTGTTTTTTTCGCCCTGTTTGAAGTTGGGGGCATCAGTTTTTCGGTTTTTGGTTCTATCAGCTCGAGTTTGGTAGCCATAATCGTAATATTCATCCTTGGAATTGCGATCCCCAATATCATTCCGGGTAGCTTGGCATAGGAGAGTGGACCGCCGCTCACTGGTATCTGATCGGTATAAAAAGCAATTATGTATACAGAGTCTAAAATAATGCCGGTTGCTTTTCTGCAACTGAAGCCAGCGATATCTCTTGTTTCAGTAGTAATCTGCCATTTTATTGTTCGAATGGAATCGCTGATTAGAAAAGTTTCTTCGAAAACCTTTTGTTTTTTTACAAAAGTGCTATTCTCCAGATCTGCATAAACGATATCATCTGTAGTTTCATCCTCGCCCCAATACATAATCTTCTCATCATTATCTCGACCCTTTTCGTATAAAGTTTTCCCGTCTTTAAAATAAAGGTTGAAATAGGTGGTCTGAAACTTTGAGATTTTATCTTTAAAGCTGTCGTAAAAACTATCGCCCTCAATTTCCTTATGGATATTGAGCTTTTTTTCAAATTCTATTTTACCCTGTCTGGGGAATTGCACCTGTGCATTCGTTTTTATATTGAAAAAAAGCAATAAAATAACAAAGCAGGTAAAATAGGAGCGGTTGTTATTCATCTTCATCATTTTGTTTTCTGTTTTTACTGAATTTCCAACGGATCGTGAACATCGCATACCGCCGAACCATATCGTATGTGCTTTCTGAAATAAAATTACTGCTGACATTTCTGTTAAACCCAATTTGTTGATTCAATAAATCGTTTACAGACAATAGTGCAGTAAGGTCTTTCTTTTTTGAAATTTTCTTCTCAAGACTAATGTTCCATATAAAAGCATTATTGTTTCTGTCATTCGGAGAAAGTTTCTGACGGTAGTTAGCCTGGATATTGTTGTTAAATTGAAAACCCTGCAAAATTGTATAAGAAAACTCCAAATTAATATTCTGAATCCAGTAGCGGGTTTGTTGTCCTCGATTGATTGTTGAATTAGAACTGGTATAAGTAGGGCTATAACTTAAATAGGCATCTAGTTTTTTCTCGATATTTTTTGAAATGCTCACCGAGGGAGAAATTGAAATGGTATTGGTAGTATTCTCCAATCCATTTACAAAACTTTTAAACCTGCTTCCACTGATTCTGGGCGAGAGTCGATAATTCAGGTTCAGGAATTTTATTTTTCTTCCATAGCCAATGCTCAGGTAATAATTGTAATTACCATTAACATTAACCGTTTGTGTGGTTCTGACACCCTTGTTATCTACCACTGTTTTTGAGCTGAATGCATTTTCAGTGAAATTGATATATCCCCAAACCGATTTACTGGCACTGGTTAATACTTTATAATCATTGAGGCTAAAGTTGAAAGAATGGTTAAACGAAGGCTTAAGATCCTGGTTACCGATGGTTAAATTTAATGGATCGGTATTATTTAATATGGGCTGCAACTGTGAGAGTTGTGGCTGTTGTGTACTACCGCTGTACCCCAGACTGAAACTTCCGGATTGTGAGTACTTCCACCTGAAATTGGAACTGGGAAAAAAGTTTATAAAATTACGAGCGTATGAAGAATCTATAATTAGATTGGTTTGACGAATAGACAGATCCTGCATCGCAAGACCAGCACGGAAATAAATTTTCTTTCCATTATAAGTGTAAGTAATTCCTCCGCGATGAGAAATACTTTTGAAAATGAAATGGTTACTGAAACGGGTGTTTAGCGAATCGTATTTGCCAGTATTCATTTTCTCAAATGTCCTGATATCCTGTTCACTATTGGAAACATTTAAGGAGTAATTCAGGTTCAGCGCAGCTTTTTTAGACAGTGGTTGTATATAACTGGAAAGGAGCTTATAAGAAGTACTTTTATTATTGTTCCGTTTAAGCTGATCTATTACCTGCGTTGAATCAAGTAATCCATTACTGAAATAGTTAATCGCATTTCTCAGGTAGCCTATATTGTCCATAGTATTGTTGGTAAAACCACCATTGAGGGTGAATGATTTGGTTCCGGTTTTGTTCAACTTTCTTTTATAGAAAATATCAGCACTTGTTTGGTTATTGGTGCCATCCGTAGAACTAGTGCGTTCGCTGTTATTCACCTGCATTTTCTCTTCCGATAAGTATTCGGTAGTACCAAATGAAGAACCACTGCTTTTGGTAAAGCCAGCTCTAGCATTAATAGTGATGGTATTAAAGGAGTCAATGTTTAATTCATTCCTGGTGCTAAAACCATGTTTTGATCGGGTGCTTTTATTGCTGTTAAATTGATTGTAATAATACAGCGTGTCAGGAAGAATGTATTGTGAGTTGTTGTAACTGTTGCCTGCAATAAATTGCCGGTTAAAGTTGTAATTGTTAGCAGTATTGTTCTTTAGTTTACCATACTTCTTATTCAGCATAAAGGCCGACTGTAAATTTTCCGGAATGCCTTGTGAATTGAAAAAACTATAGCTGTCATTTTCAAACATCAGGTAGGTTTCTCCATTCTCCTCAACTGGAGTAAATCCACCAAAATTTTCCATATCCTCCCAAGTCATAGAATTTCTTCCCGTTCGGTCAACACCAATATAGCCTCCCGCTTTCATGGTGCTGGTAAACCGGTTCGCAGTGGCTTTTCCCTGGTAATATTTGTTTAAATCAGATCCAGCCTCTATTCGCCCGAAATAGCCTTTTTTGGCATCTTCTTTCAATACAATATTGATGGCTTTTTCTTTTTCCCCGTCGTCAATACCAGTTAATGTGGCCTGATCTGTTTTTTTATCAAATACCTGAATCTGTGCTACATCTTTCTTATTTAGATTCTGTGTGGCCATTGTCGGATCATCACCAAAAAATTCTTCCCCATCCACGTATACTTTTTGAACCTGTTGCCCCTGAGCAGTTATTTCTCCTTTACTATTTACCGTAAAGCCGGGTAATACTTTTAATAAATCTTCCACTGTTGCGCCAGGCTTAACTTTAAAACTGTCAGCCGTAAAAATCAAAGTATCTCCCTTAAACCGAATGGGAGCAATTGTTTGTCTTACGATTACTTCCTCTAAAATATGCGCCCGTGTATTAAGTGCAACCTCATTGAAGTTGTTTATATCATTCGGTTTCAATAGAAGCGTATCCATCATTTCAACATAACCAGGGTAGCTGATCATAACAATGTAGCGACCCGGTACGATGTCTTTCATAATAAATGAGCCATCTGATATGGCCCTGGTAAATTTTACCAGACTGCTGTCTTTACGGTCGAGCAAGGTAATGACAGCATCCTTCAGAATTACTTTATTGGTAGTGTCAACAACCGTACCTTTAAGGGAGGAGTTTTGTGTAAATGCTTTCTTTGTTGCCATAAAGCACAACAAAAGCAAAAATGCAGTCAGTTTTCTCATTGTTTTCGGTTGCAGGCTTAGATGCCTGAATTGGAAAAATCCATAAAAAAAATCATAATAACTAAAGGATTAGTCGAAATTTTATGTTAATTTTTTCTAATTTGATTATGAATGTCTTATGAGCAATAAAAAAAATATGTCGAAAAAAGATATTACCAGTGCTTCAGACAAGGCAGCAGGAAAGGAAGAGAAAGTTGTAAAAACTGAGAAGAAATACGAAGCAATACATTTTGTGGATACCAATCAAACAGTATGGAACTACTCTTTATTTACAGATGAAGATGTCAGGAATTTTCAAATGGGTACTCATTACAGGCTCTATGATTTTTTTGGTAATAAGCAGCTTGAAGTGTTAGATACCCCGGGAACTTATTTTGCAGTATGGGCACCCAATGCCACTTACGTAAGTGTTACAGGGTATTTTAATGATTGGAACAAAACAGCCCATCCTTTGAAAGTACGGTTAGATAATTCAGGTATTTGGGAAGGGTTTATACCGCATTTGCAACAAGGAGAAGCGTATAAATATCATATACACGGTTATAAAGGCATTAAGTTAGATAAAGGCGACCCTTATGCACATTTCTGGGAGAAAAGACCCGATACTGCATCTATAACCTGGCAAACGGATTATCTGTGGAACGATCAGGACTGGATGAAAAAACGTAAAAAGAGCAATTCCTTAAATGCACCATGGTCTGTTTATGAAGTACACCTGGCCAGTTGGATGCGGCCAGACAAAAACAATGAAGAATCGTATAATTCCTATCAGCAAATTGCAGAAAGACTCGTTCCGTATGTAAAAGAAATGGGTTTTACGCATGTTGAATTCATGCCTGTAATGGAACATCCATTCGATGGTAGTTGGGGATACCAGGGAGCAGGCTATTTTGCACCCACATCCCGGTTTGGTACACCGCAAGATTATGCAGCACTGGTAGATGCATTTCACCAGGCAGATATTGGTGTAATCCTCGATTGGGTTCCATCACATTTTCCTTATGATTCTCATGGACTATTTATGTTCGACGGTACCCATACCTACGAATATGCAGATATGAGAAAGGGCTATCATCCCGATTGGAACTCTTATATTTTCAACTATAAAAGAGGGGAAGTTAAATCCTTCCTGATCAGCAGTGCCAGGTTTTGGTGCGATCGATTTCATACAGACGGAATTCGGGTTGATGCAGTAAGTTCCATGCTTCGTTTGGATTATAGCCGCAACAAAGGGCAATGGGAACCCAATGAATTTGGAGGTAACGGTAACCTCGAAGCTATTGCGTTTATAAAAGACCTGAATGAAACATTATACCGCGACTTCCCCGAAATCCAGACAATAGCTGAAGAAGCAACCGATTGGCCAAAAATCAGCAAACCTACATTCGAAGACGGACTTGGCTTTGGCATGAAATGGATGATGGGGTGGATGCATGATACACTTGATTATTTCAAGATGGATCCGATTTACCGGCAGTTTCACCAGGATAAGTTTTCATTTAGTATGATGTATTTCTATGATGAAAATTTTATGCTTCCGCTTAGTCACGATGAAGTAGTGCATGGTAAGAGTCCGATGTTGTATAAAATGCCGGGCGACGAATGGCAGAAATTTGCCAACCTGCGGATTCTCTATACTTATATGTTTACACACCCAGGCGCAAAGCTATTATTCATGGGGAATGAATTTGCAGCAACAAATGAGTGGAACTACAAAAGCGAATTGCAATGGGAGCTGCTACAGTTTGTTAGTCATGGTGGCATGAAATACTGCGTTCAAAAACTCAATGAACTATATCGCACAGAGCCCGCATTATATGAAAATCAGTTTACTCCCGATGGTTTCGAATGGGTTGACCTCAACCACCGCAGTGAATCTGTAATGGTATATAAAAGAAAAGGAAAGAAGCCTAAAGACGATGTATTGGTAATACTAAATGTTACCCCTGTAGTTCGAAATGATTGGGAAGTATATGTAAATGGGAAAGGAACATGGAAGGAAATATTTAACAGCGATGATAAATCGTTCTGGGGAACCGGGGATGTTTATAATCCGGAAATAAAGTCAAAACTGGTTGATAAAGCCACTAAATGCTACCAGTTAAAAGTGCATTTGCCAGCCCTGGGAGCAGTTGTTTTACGATAGGTAGCTGAATTTAGCTGTGAGCTGCGAGCTTCTAGCCTCTAGCTGCAAGACTAGATTGTTGCTTGTTTTAGATTTTCTGCTATTATTTGAATAAAGGAAAGGGCTTGCTAGTTTGCTTTGTGAAAATCCCACTTAAAATAAATATTTAATTACCTTATGTATGATTGTAGATGGTTGAATTCATACCGAAAAAAGCTAGCAGCTAGCAGCTAGTGGCTAGAAGCTTTATTTCCCCCGACAACAATTATCGCGTATCTCTGGCTTAAAAGCTGTAACTTTTTTTCTGACCATCCGTTACACCTAAAAAAATCAATAATTCATGAAAAAGGTATTTGCAAGCCTGATGGCAATTGGTCTGTTATTTTCCTTTGCCCTTGGTCAGGAAGTAGTAACAGGTGAACATGTGCAAAAAAGAAGTGTAGGTTCATTTCATGCCGTTAAAACTTCTGCTGGGATACAGGTGGTCCTAACCAAGGGAAGTAAGCCAGAACTGGCCGTTACTGCAAGTGATGCAGATCTGCTGGATAAGGTAAGAACAGTTGTTTCAAATGGTGAACTAAAGATTTCAAGAGAGAATGATAGCTGGAGATTTTGGGAGAAGAGAAGAAACTGGAAAATAGTTGTGTATGTATCCTATACCGAACTGGATGGGCTCGATGCCAGCAGTGGCGGATCTATACAGGCAAAATCATTAAATCTGGATAGACTATCAGCCGACGTAAGTAGTGGTGGTAGTATTACCATATCGGGTACTGCAAATGCATTGTCTGTAGATGGCAGTAGTGGTGGTATATTCCGAGGCTATGATTTTTCTGTAACCAACTGTAAGGCTGATGTTAGTAGTGGAGGTGGGGTTCAGGTAACCGTAACAAAAGAAATTTCCGCTGAAGCCAGCAGTGGTGGTTATGTGCGATTTAAAGGAGATGGACTGATTCGAAACATCAGTGTTAGTAGCGGTGGGTCGGTAAAAAGACAAACGAATTAAAGTATAAGAATGATAAAATACTAAAGGGTTCTAAACAATAGAGCCCTTTAGTATTTTATCATTCGTCTTGGGTTACTAATTATTATTATGACTAAATGATAGGTTTCGAGTAATATTTTAATAGTCCTTTATCTTTTATATCACCTTCAAATACTGGTAATTTTTTTGTTACAATAAGAAACTATACAAAAAAAAGAGATGTTCTTATCGATCATTTAGATATGTATACCACCAGCAACCTCAATACGCTGCGCATTTACCCATTTAGCATCATCTGTACAAAGGAAAGCTACAACGGTTCCAATATCATCTGGTAAACCAACACGTCCTAAAGCAGTAAGAGAGGCAATATAGTCGTTTAGTTCTTTATTGTCCCTTATTGTACCACCGCCAAAATCTGTTTCTATAGCACCAGGTGCAACCACATTAACCCTGATTTTTCTATCGCCCAGGTATTTTGCCTGGTATTTTGTAAGTGTTTCTACTCCACCTTTCATTGTAGAATAGGCATCGTAACCGGTATAGGTAAACCTTGTCAGTCCTGATGAAATATTTACAATTCCACCACCATCATTTATCAGGGGTAATAATTTTTGTGTAAGGAAGAAAGGCGCTTTCAGGTGAATATTCATCATGCTATCAAACTGTTCCTCTGTTGTTTGTCCAAAATCGGCATGTACTCCCGAGCCTGCATTATTAACCAGGAAATCTAATTTATCCGTCTGGAAACTTGTTTGCAAAGTATGTTTAACGGAATCAACGAATGCATCAAAACTGCCTGATTGTGCCACATCTAATTGCAAAGCAGCAGCTTTTCTACCTGTTTGATTAATTTCTGCTACCAATTTTTCAGCATCTGTAACCTGCTTCTGGTAAGTGATGATTACATCCAATCCCTTTTTTGCCAGCTCTATGGCCATGCTTTTGCCCAAACCGCGACTTCCGCCAGTTACCAGGGCAATCTTTGTTGTACGAGTCATTTTATGTTTTTTTATTACAACACAAAATTGCGTACATAATAGCCAGGGCTTGTTGCAAGAATCAGTCTATTATTTGTAAATATCAAATAATTGCTCCCGATAATGCAATGGCGACATATTGCTGTGTTTCTTAAAAAAGTTGGAAAAATGAGCCACTTCTTCGAATCCGAGACTAGTGGCAATTTCGGAAATGTTCCAATTAGTTTGCCTTAGCAGTAATTTGGCTTCCTGGGCAATCCTGCTGCCAATGATTTCAGTAGTGGTTCGGCCGGTAAAGTCTTTTAATACTTTATTGAGGTGGTTAACATGAACACTTAAAGTGTCCGCATAATCTTTTGCCGTTCTAAGTGCGAGTACCTGGGTATTGTTTTCTATGGGAAACTGCCGCTCCAATAATTCAATAAACAAAGCAGAAATACGGCTCGAGGCATTAATACTGTTGCCTGTAGAAGAAATGGGTTTTAGTTTCTGTCCATTGTGAATTAATTCTAACACATAATTCCTTAAAAGATCATATTTAAATGCATAGTCCGAGCTCATTTCAAGGTGCATTTTCCTGTAAATGGCTTCAAAATCAGTAGCCTGGGACGCAGAGATTTCATATACAAAATCGCTTCCTGGTTTGAAAATCGGGATTTCATCTATTAAAATTCCGGCATTTGATTTCGATATGAAAGCATGCGTAAATACACAAAAATGTCCGGACTGATCTGAGTCAAGGGGAGTATAACTATAAGGTAACTTAGGTGTGGCAAATAATATGGCATGCTCCTCTATTTCAATGGTGCGATCTGCATAGTCGACTCTGTTTCTGCCATTGATAAGACTTATTTTATAATAAGTTCTTCTGTTATAAGGCATTTTGGCCTTTGTGGAACAGGTTGCATGTAATTTACTGATATCAAACACATTAAAATGCCCGATATCTATCCCATCATTGGCATCTAACATTTTGTCTATTTCCGGGCAGGCGCCTCCGAAAATTTCTTTATAAAAAGTTTTGATAGTTGTCGGTTCCATTGATTTGCAAAATTCAAATAAGATGCAAATTACGGTTTTTCGCCTGTTTGATAGTATTTATAATAGTTTAACCATATCAATATTGTCTTTGCCATTCATTTCAAACTTACCAAGCATCTGAAAACCAAGTGAATAATAATACCTGACGGCTATTTCATTTTTGGCCTGTACACCACCCCAGAGTAATACCTGTTTAATTTGCTTTTGTTGTAGGTCTGTCTGAATAAACTGCCAAAACAGTTTACCAACCCCTTTCCCCCTCCATTCAGAAGCAAGCGAAGGGGCATACATTGCCGAGAAGTAATTATGGTTCAGCAGGGTATACTGATTATACCGACTGAGATCATGCTCGAAATATCCATGATGGATAATGGCATATCCTATGATGAAACTACTTTCGGGTTCTATCAATAAATATCCTTCATAGGATGGATGATGAAATAGTTCAATTAAAGTTTGCAGGTTAAACGCATGCGGTGCAAAACGTTCTCTGGTTTCTTGGTCAAGGTGATGCAGGTAGGATAACAGATGTGGCAGATCAGTTTCCTGCCAGATCTTGCAAACAATAGGAATATTCAAAATTCACAGATTATACACAAAAAAATCGGGTAACAATTCCTTTACAATTTAATCATTCTATGGTGATATTACTGTAGTCACTTGCAGCAAACAAAAGTGTATGAAAAATTCTTCTTACCAATTATTGGTGAATGCTGCCGGACAATTATTACAACAACATGCGTTTGATCATCTTTCGGATGAAAAACTTTCGAGGATGAACAGTTGTTTGCATAAGTTGGGGCAACAATCATCTAATGCAGATTTACGGTCAGTAGAAACAGAATTACTGAACTATTGCCGTGAAGCAAACCTGTATGTTGAAACAGCAACGCCACAATCATTGCATCAATGGTATGCTGCAATGAGTTGTTTTGGGGAATCAGTTATGCCTTTGGTGGAAGAGGTAGAATAAGCCGGAAGCAAGTACCTTTTCCTGCTTCGCTCCATTTTACAAATAATTTACCCTTGTGGTATTCTTCCATAATTCGTTTGCTTAAGGGCAGACCTAAGCCCCATCCTCTTTTTTTGGTGGTAAAACCAGGTTTGAATACTTTATTCAGGTTTGAAGTCTGTATACCTTTTCCAGTGTCTGTAACATCGATCATTAATCCATCAGCAGTAATCTGCGATTCGATCCGGATTAAGCCCTTTCCTTCCATTGCATCCAATGCATTTTTGATCAGGTTTTCAATTACCCAATCGAACAGAGGGGCACTTAATAGGGGGTGTTGCGAAAGAGGAGCAGGATGAAACTCAAATTGAACCTGAGCCCCTGATCTTTTTTTCATGTAAAGGATCATTTGTTCAATCTGTTCGTATGGATTACCTGCTTCCAGTTTTGGTTGACTGCCTATTTTCCCAAAACGATCCGTTATGAGCAAGAGTCGGTTTACATCTTTTGTTATTTCCGGGACTATCTTTTCGTTTTCCTTATTCTGTTTCAGTATCTCAAGCCATCCCTCCAGACTAGAAACAGGTGTGCCTAGCTGGTGTGCTGTTTCTCTGGCCATAGATGCCCATAACTGGTTCTGTGCACCTTTGTAATGCGACTGCACAGCCATAATTGCAATGGCAATAAATAAAGCAACAATAACCAATTGAATTAGAGGGTAGAGTTTCGCTTCTTTCAATAGCTTACTCTGTCCATAATAGTAATGGTTGGCGGTATATGGACTATCCCTGATAACAAGTACAATCGGTTTATTATTATAGCGACGGAATTCTTTAAGTTTTGAAGAAAGGTAGGTAGGGTTATCCTGCACTAAGTTGCTATCCAGGTTTTTGTAATTGCCGGTTATGCTATCTTTTTCAGTTGTTTCAATAATGGGAATCTCTTTATTCTCAAAAGAAATAAAAGTTGCAAGATTTAAACTGGCGGTATCAGGTGTATTTAAAATAGATCTCTGTGCTTCAACCCATACAGTTACATATTTTCTCTCTTCAGAAGCAATTTTTCCTGAAACATACTGCGAATAAAAAATAGTTCCACTGACGAGAATGATCGCTATGATCACCAAAACAATTCGCCAGTTAATTCGCATAAAAGATTTTTTTTTGATGAAGATAATGAAAAGGGGGCAGGCTTTTAAGCTAATTAAAGCATAAAAGGAAGTGGTGAAAAAAAGGGCACCATTCGGTGCCCCCTGTTGCTTGCTCTGAATATTATTGATCTAGCTGAATAAACCGCCTTTCTTCAATGTTTTAGTTCCTTCTCCGATTTTAAATCCATTATTATAGATTTCAATCTTATAATTACCAGTCTGGTATTTATCACTTTGCTTCCAGTCGAAGCTTACCGGAGTTGGCTTACCCTGTTCATAGTTCACGGTTACTTTACTTGTATAAGTTTTTTCGCCGTCTTCACGGGTAACAAATTTGGTTCCTTCAGTAATTACTTTACCATCCGGTCCAGTTACACATACATAAATATCTTTTGCACCACTGGCTGCAATTCGATTCGGGTCAAGTACAAATGAAATGCGCATCAGATCGGCACGTTTCGATGTAGTGGTAGCTTTTTCTTTACCGCTGTTCCGCACGTCAATGGCTGTAATACCAATGTTTGAAGCATGCAGGGTAGAGGCAACATCTACTTTTTCGTCTAATTCTTTTTTCGTAGCACTCAGGTTTTGCTGCAGGTTCTCTTTATCAGAAGTGAGCTGCGTTTTTTCGGTGTTGAGTTGTTCGTTGGCAGCCGTAAGCTGCTTATTCTCCCCCTGCAACTTCTCAATTTCCGCGAAGAGACCGTCGATTTTTCCGTTTAATTCACTAATCATTTGTTTGGCCTGAGCCAGTTCAGCGTCTGAAGCATTCTTACGCTTAAGAATATTATTGATACTGCCTTTAAGTTTCTGGATTTCAGAACCGCGGTCAGCCAAAGCACCCTGTAACTGGATATTGTTTTGGGTTAGAGAATCAGCTTTCGCAGAAACTTCCAGAAACTCCTGCTGAATGGCATTGCGGGCGCTGTCTACATTAGTAATGCGGGTTTCCAGTTGCCCGATTGTTTCTTTTGTCTGGCTCTTATCATAAAAGATATAAGCCCATGTGCCCAAAAGGGCTAAAATAAGAATACCGTAAATTACTTTTCGGTTGTCTTTTTGCTGTGTGCCAGCATTTGGGTCGGGAGTGTTGAAGCTATTCATATTTGATGTTTTCGGTTAACAAATTTTAATTTTTTTTCGCATGCTCAAGGATTTGTTTTTACTGGATATTGAAACCGTCCCCGGTCAATCATCCCTTGCCAGCCTTGATTCTCACTGGCAATCTCTATTTTGCGACAAAATATCTAAAACCGTGCCAGAAGGCGAAACCCTGGAAGAATCTTACAGAAAAAGGGCAGGAATTCTGGCAGAGTTTGGACGTATTATTTGTATTTCAACTGCGTTTTTTTATGAGGATGGGAAAGGGCACTGTTGCTTAAAATTGAAGAGTATTTATGGTGATGATGAAGTAGAAATACTGAAAATTTTTACCTCTTTATGCGAAAAAATGCGCTCGATCAATCCTGGTTTTCAGTTTGCTGGTCATAATATTCGTGAATTTGATATTCCGTTTATTGGCAGAAGAATCTTAATCAATCGATTGGAATTGCCTTCTTCATTGCGGATACAGGATAAGAAACCCTGGGAACTAAATATGTTTGATACACTCAACTGGTGGAAATTCGGGGATCATAAAAACTATATATCCCTGGACCTGCTGGCAAATGTATTGGGTATTCAAAGTTCCAAAAGTGATATGGATGGGTCAATGGTACAGGATGTTTATTACAAGGACAAAAACCTCAAACGCATCGTGCAATATTGTGAGCAGGATGTTATTGTTACTGCTAATATAATACTGCGGTTTCTGCAACAACCACTTCTTAAGCCGGAAAATATTGAAATTGTAAAGTCGTGATGGCAATAAGCACAGGGAAATGGCGTTGAAGAATAGAGTTGGGAAGGTTTCCTGTGGCTTATTTATTAGGTATTAGGTGCTAGGTGCTAGGTGTTAGGTGTTAGCCATTAGCCTACTTTAAAACCTAGTACCTAATACCTAACACCTATGTTCATAACTATCCGACCTATCATTTTTTTAATCATAAACCATCCAGCATCTTTGCACCCATGTCGGCAGAAAAGATCATAAAAGAATGGAAGATTGGCGCTTTTAAGCCTATTTATTGGCTGGAAGGCGAAGAATCTTATTTTATTGATCAGGTGGTTGATTATGCCGAACATCATATCCTGCCTGAATCAGAAGCTGGTTTTAACCTTACTGTTTTCTACGGAAAAGATGCTGACTGGGCCGCTGTAGTAAATGCCTGCAGGCGATATCCCATGTTTGCTGAGCGGCAGGTAGTAATACTGAAAGAGGCACAACAGATGCGGGATATTGATAAATTGGAACCCTATATTGAAAATCCGCTCAAATCCACGGTATTCATTGTAAGCTATAAAGACAAAAAAGTAGATGGCCGATCTAAACTAGCCAAAACCCTGAAAGCAAAAGGGGAAATGCTCACTACTAAGAAAATTTATGAAAGCCAGTTGCCGGAATGGACGCAGGAAGTAGTAAAAAAACATGGCCTGACCATTAACCAGAAAGCATTAATGCTTTTAGTTGACCATGTAGGGAACGACCTGAGCAGAATTGAAAATGAAATAGAAAAACTGGCTGTTAACCTGGGTGCAAGAAAGAATATTACGGAAGATGATATTGAGAAATATATAGGAATTAGTAAAGAGTTTAATGTCTTTGAATTGCAGGAAGCAATCGGAAAAAAAGACCTCTCCAAAACAATCCGTATCATTCAGTATTTCGAGGCCAATCCCAAGGCTGCGCCTATACAACAGGTACTCCCGGCATTGTATAATTATTTCAGCAAAGTGTATATGTTATTTGGCTTGCAAAATCCAGATGAAAAAACAGCCGCAAGCTCGCTTGGTGTAAACCCTTACTTCATCAAAGACTACATGAGTTCCGCCAGAAAATATGAATATTCAGGAGTGGAAAGGGCATTGCTATTGCTCCATCAATATAATCTGCGCAGCGTAGGCGTGCATGATGCAGGAACTTCTGATGCTGGACTTATGAAGGAAATGGTGGTGAAAATGATGAACTGAGGAGGCATTACAGGTAGCGTAATTTGCTTAGGGTATTAGACCATAGTCCATAGACCATGGACCATGGACCATGGTCTATGGACTATGGTCTAGCTCCTAAAACCTGCTAATGTCAATGCTTCCATGGCTGCAGATTTATCTTTGGCTAGTTGTGCCTTTAACCCTTCCAGTCCATCAAACTTCACTTCGCTTCTCAATTGTTGTAATACATGTATACGCAGGGTTTGACCATAGATATCACTATCGAAATCAAAAATATTTATCTCAATAACCCTTTTTTTTCCGTCAACTGTCGGCCGTAGGCCGATGTTCATCATGCCACCGAAAATTGTATGAGGGGTATTTACTATTTCAACTTGTACCGCATATACCCCATTCCCGGGAATGAGTTTGTCTTCGGTGCCAATATGCAGATTGGCTGTTGGGTATCCTATGGTTCGTCCTAATTGGTTACCTGTTATCACCATCCCTTCAAAAAAATAGGGATAGCCTAAAGCTGCATTTGCTGAGGCAATATCATTTTCAATGATTGCTTTACGAATGCGTGTAGAACTTACCGCAATTTCATTTAGCAACTGTTCAGTTATTTCTTTTACTTTAAAACCTAATTGTTTGCCAAAAGATTCAAGAAGTTGATAGCCTCCCGTTCTCCCTTTTCCAAATCGATGATCATAACCAATAATGATGGTGTGGGGCTTGAAATATTTGTAGAGGAAATCGGTAATATATTCTTCTGCAGACTGGTTGGCAAAATGGTGGTCGAATGGCACAACTACCAGATGGTCGATACCTGCTTTTTCAAGTAAAATTCTTTTTTCTGTAAGGGTGTTCAAAAGTTTTACATCGCCGGGTACAGAAGAAACAATTTTCCTGGGATGAGGATGGAAAGTGATGATTACGGTTTCGCCATCAATAGCCGCAGCTTCTTCTTTTAATTGCTTAAGTATCTGTTGATGCCCTTTATGTACACCATCAAATGTGCCGATAGTAACTACTGCATTCCTGAATTCCGGTAAAGAACCTGCCAGTTCACGATGTACTTTCATAAAGGAACGAAGGTAGTAAAATCTGTGATTTCAGCTACAGGCAGCAAGTCCCAAGCCATTGCTGTCCCGGGAAATTTAACCGTGAGCTGTAGGTGTTGCGTATGATGGAACACAGATCTTCATGATTTTCAGGATTTATCATGATGGATCTTGAAAATCATGAAGATCTGTGTTCTATTAATAGCAGATAGTGCGTTTACGACAACCAAATATTTCTTTAAGCAAATGACTTTAAATTTTCTAATACCCAATCCCTCCGTTTAACTCATTAAAAGCAGAAAGCCTATAATAAGCACGCATCAAAGCTTGTAGCTTGCAGCTTGAAGCTTGAAGCCAATTTTCTCCGGACAGCAATGGTTCCAAGCCTTAGACTTTAAAATCAAGATACACTAGCCTCAATTGCCAAATCCCCTTTTCAACCCTTACCTTTGCAGCCAGGAGAATAAGTAGGGCGCCAATTCTCAAATTTTCAAATTTTCAAATTTTCAAATTTTCAAATTAAAAATGTCTCTCTATTCCCAACGTGGTGTTTCGGCTCAGAAAGAAGAAGTACATTCAGCAATTCAAAAGTTGGATCAGGGATTGTATGCCCATGCATTTTGTAAGATATATCCAGATTTTCTTTGTAACGATGATGGATATGTAAATATCATGCACGCAGATGGGGCAGGCACCAAAAGCATTCTTGCCTATTTATACTGGAGAGAAACAGGGGATGCGTCGGTTTGGGAAGGAATTGCCCGCGACGCCGTTGCAATGAACCTCGACGATTTATTATGCGTTGGCGTTACGGATCAGCTTTTATTTTCTTCTACCATCGACAGAAATAAACTTCGCATACCGGGTGAAGTATTACAAGCTGTAATCAATGGAACACAGGCTTTTTTTGATCAATTGAAAACTTATGGCGTAAATATCCATTACCTGGGTGGAGAAACAGCAGATGTAGGTGATGTAGTGCGCACTATTGCGGTGAATGGTACCATGACCAGCCGCTGGCCCAAAGAAAAACTAATTACCAATGATAAAATTGCTGCAGGAGATGTAATTGTTGGTTTTGCCAGCGCCGGCAAAGCAATTTATGAAGCAGCATATAATAGCGGATTGGGAAGTAATGGATTAACCAGTGCCAGACACGACGTACTTAACAAACATTATGCAACAGCTTATCCGGAAACATACGAAACAACTCTCGCAGATGAAGTTGTTTATATAGGCAAAAACCGAATGACAGAAACCCTGGCCGTTGATGGATTCGGCGAATTGTCTATCGGTAAATTATTGTTGAGTCCGACAAGAACCTATGCGCCATTGGTAAAACAATTGTTAGACGGTTATTTTGATCAGATACATGGAATGATACATTGTAGCGGGGGCGGACAGACGAAATGCATGAAATACCTGCCAAAACCCTATAAAATTGTCAAAGACAATCTTTTTACAATTCCCCCAATATTCAACCTGATTCGGGAAAATTCGGGTGCCGATATGCGGGAAATGTATCAGGTATTTAATATGGGGCATAGGCTGGAAGTGTTTACTGATGCCGATTCTGCCAAAGCTATGATTGAAATAGCTGCATCATTGGGTATTGAAGCAAAAATTGTGGGCAGGGTAGAAGCAGCGGATAAAGCCAGTCTGCACTTACTTACCTCAGAAGGAACAATTACTTATGAATATTAACAGGATTAAAACCTGCTGATACTTATTTTTGAATAGCAGTAGAAATTGTAATTTAGAACCATGTCAGAAACAGTAGTAGCCATAAATAACGCCAAGATTTACCAGGGAGGTAACCTAATCCTGGAAGACGTAAATTTCTCTGTAAATAAAGGAGAATTTGTGTACCTCGTGGGTAAAACAGGTACAGGGAAAAGCAGTTTGCTTAAAACCTTATATGGAGAATTGCCGCTTACAGAAGGAAGTGCATCCGTTGTAGGGTTTAACCTGCGTGATATGGACTGGAAAAAAGTACCCTTTCTGCGTCGTAACCTCGGCGTTGTATTTCAGGATTTCCAACTACTTACCGACAGAAATGTACACGAAAACCTGCGCTTTGTGTTAAAGGCAACAGGCTGGCAGGATGAAAAGCTGATTGAAGAAAAAATCAATGACGTGCTTGACAAAGTGGGGTTGAGGAGCAAGGGTTTTAAAATGCCCTTTGAAATGAGTGGAGGGGAACAACAAAGGGTAGATATAGCCAGGGCCTTACTCAATTCGCCTAAACTAATATTGGCTGATGAACCTACCGGTAACCTCGATCCGGAAACCAGTGACGAAATCATGCAATTACTGATACATATCGCAAGGGATTATGGTACAGCCGTAATAATGGCTACGCATGATTTTATTGTCATCAATCGTTATCCTTCCAGGATTCTGAAAACGGAGAAAGGAAAAGTACTCGATAGCGCAAATGTGTCTGCTTAATCATTTACTGCCAACCATTAATTCCTGAATAAATCGGGCCCCTTTTTCATTGTTAAAGGTTGTTTGAATTAGTGCCATCCTTCTGTTCATTTCATCTGAAGAAAAAGGAAGCGAGAATAATTGGGTGATAAGCTGAATAAATTCCTCTGCTGTATCGGCTTTAGTACAAATTGAGTCAAGTTCAGAACCTCCTATTCCGGCCGTATTACTAATACAATGTCTTCCATTAATAAGCGCATTAACCAGTTTGATTTTAATGCCAGTAGTAGTTAGGGAAGGCACAATATTAATATGCGCTTTGGTAATCATATCCTGCATTTCATGTTCCGTTGGATTAGCAACGAGACAGGTATGTCCCAGTACGTGCGCCTGCTTCTCCAGTTTGGGAGAAGGGTTTCTACCAGCTATAACAAACGGAATAGAAAGTTTGCTGAATACTTTTGTCAGCAGCCAGATGGCCATTTGCTCGTTGGAGTCAATGCTAAGATCCCCATGGTAAAGGCAGTAAGCGCCATTGGGATCTTTCTCTTTTGGCGCCCAGTTATCCGCAAGAAATAAAGGAATGGTATGAGTACGCTTTGCCCCAAACAGGGTTTTGTAAACCCCTTCATCTGTAGCAGTTATGCTGAGCAGAACAGCTTTGTTAGCAATGCGTTTTTCATAGGCTTTTAATAGGGAGCTTTCCCAATGGAAGTAACATTTTCTGAAGAAGGATTTCGCATGTGAAGCCAGTTCCTTATAGTATCTAAATTCTGTATTGTGCAGGCGCAGCAAACAAATGCGGTTTATAAAACGCTTATCTAAAAGCAAATAACTGGTATGTACCCCTTCCATTAGTATGGGGTAATTGTCTTTCAATAACTCATCAAATAACTGCTTATTATACCTGGAAGAGACAATATAGGGCAGGCTTAGCGAAAACGCATTGAATCCTCTTAGTCTTTTATAATAATGAACAGCGTAGCAATACTTATCGAGGGTGGCATCTTCGCCCTTTCCGTAATCGAAACAATGCAGGTGAATCTTGATGCCAAGCGCATGTAATGCTTTGATTTTATAGAATACATCAAAAATGCCCCCCTGGTCTACCGGGAAAGGAACATTAAAGGCAATAATATGTAGGTGTGTATCGCTCAATTCAGTTTCTGATAAAATTGGATCAATTTTTCTGATTCGGTTTCCCAGTTTAGTTCCAGTCTGGCTTTAAGTGCTTTTTGGACTATTTGTTTATACAGAACAGTATCGGTGAGCAGTTTGTTCAATCCTTTGGCGATACTATCTGTATCGGTGTCTTCAACAAGAAGGGCAAATCCATATTTGTCATTAATTGACCGATATTCCGGATAGTCAACGCAAATTTGTGGTATCCCTGCCATCATGTAATCAAAAAAACGATTCGCGAGTGATTGATATTGGTTAAGTCCTTTTTTGTCGAAAAGGGTAATGCCTATAAGCGCAGCTTCCGTAACTACCCTCAGTGCCTCCGGGGCAATATTGCCTTTCAGGACGACCTTATCTTCAAGTTGATATTTGCGGATAAGTTCTTTTACTGAGTCGTAATAATTACCGTTGCCGCAAATAACCAATCTGGCATTAACCTGCAACATAGCTTCAATTAATTCATCGAAGCATCTACCTTCATTAACAGACCCCTGGTATAAAATGTAATCTGCTTTTGCAATATTTTGTAATGTTGTTTTAGTAGGTAGATTTTTGATAACATCGTATTGAACACCATATTGTTGTGAGAGCCAGTTCGAAATAAATTCATTCACGGTATAGCCATTTTTAAATCGTTTAACCATCCATTTTTCAATCAAAAGCCAACATTTTTTTATGAAGGGTCTGCGTATGATTTCAAATTGCTCAGTGAAAAGCTCATGAGCATCGTAGACCCTTTTTTGTCTTTTTAGTATACTTGAAAAGTAGCAGGGAAGTATGGTGTCAAGATCTATTGCACATATGATATCCGTCTTTTGAAAAAGCAGGAATACCAATAACCGGAAATTATATTCTGCATAAAATAGGACCCCCTTATTCCAAAAACAGCGAAGTCTTTTTTGCTGAAATAGTTGTTGAGATAGTTCGGTGCTATCTTTTCTTATTCTACCTACCAATAAAACGTCATATCCTTCTCTGACCAAAGTACTTGCAATACGATGCATACGCTGGTCGTAATTAAGGTCGTTGGTAACGGTAAAAATAATTCGTTTCAATAGTAGAGGCTTAAGCAACAAATATACAGGCTGTAAAGCGCTTGAATCATCATGTCTTTCGGAGATATTAATATTAAAATATAGTCATCAATAAATTGATAATCAGTTTATTGTAAGTTTTAAATCTATATTCCTTTTTTTTATCATCTTATTTCTCCACCTATTATACACAGCCCTATAATCTTTCCGAAAAATCTACCTCATTTCCTGTATGTTCGCAGGTACTAAATAGCGGAAAAGTGAGATTAAAATCATTAGAAATCAAAGGGTTCAAAAGTTTTGCTGATAAAACCGTAGTGAGTTTTGATGAGGGCATTACAGGTATTATCGGTCCCAATGGTTGCGGCAAGAGTAATATCATTGATAGTATTCGTTGGGTAATTGGCGAACAAAAAATATCGGCCTTAAGAAGTGAAAACCTAGAGGCTCTGGTCTTCAATGGTAGTAAGACCAGAAGTGCAAGTGGATTGGCAGAAGTGAGTCTCACTTTTGAGAATACCAAAAATCTGCTTCCTACAGAATTCAGCACGGTAACAGTTACCCGTCGTTTTTATAAAAATGGGGAAAGTGAATACCGCTTGAATGATGTTACCTGTCGACTAAAAGACATCCACAATTTATTTCTTGATACAGGTGTTAGTACCGACAGTTATGCCATCATTGAATTGGGGATGGTTGATGATATCATCAAGGATAAAGAAAACAGCCGCCGCCGTATGTTGGAGCAGGCAGCGGGCATCACTATTTACAAGACCCGTAAGAAAGAAGCAAAGAATAAATTAGACGCTACAGAACAAGATCTGGCACGTATTGAAGATTTGCTCTTCGAAATCAATAACCAGTTAAAAACACTGGAGAACCAGGCAAAAAAGGCGGAGAAATATTACGAGATTAAAAAGGATTACAAAGAAATTTCCGTAGAACTCGCAAAAGCGGCACTGGAAGGATTCAATATAACCTATAAGGAGCTTAATGAGCAGCAAGAACTCGAGATCAATAAAAAGGTACAACTTGATGCTGAGATAGCAGTTGAAGAAGCCGCTATTGAACAGGAGAAAGTTGGTTTTATTGAAAAGGAAAGAGCCCTTCAAAGCATGCAGCATGAATTCAACGATTTGCTGCAAAACTTACGCTCGAAAGAAAACGAACGTAACCTTGCTACCCAGAAACTTCATTACCTGAAGGAAAAAGAAACCAGCTTAAAAGACTTCCTCGAAAAAGCATCCGGTCAGTTAAAAACAATAGGTGATTCCATTGAATATACCCAATTACAGGTAGGGGAAGAAGAAACTAAGCTGATTGAATTACAAGACAGAGTAGAAACAGCCAAGCTGGATATCGAAGATAAACGTCGCATTTACGATGAGCGCAGAACTGGTGTAGACAGTTTACGTAATCAATACCAGCAGATACAGAGAAGTCAATTCGATGCTGAGAAAAAAGTAGCGGTAGCTGATACTTCTATTCAGAACCTTCAAAGGGCACAAACTCAACTGAATGAAGAAAAACAAAGCAGAGAGCAGCAATTGGAACAACTGCAGCAGGAGTTGACAGAAAAAGAAGAGGACCTCGCAGCTCGCAGGATTGATCTGCAACAATTACAGGAACAACATGAGCGTACCCGTGAGAATATTTTTGAAACCCAGGCACAACTTGAAGTGTTACGTAACGAATTGGCTGAAGAAAACCGTAAGCTAGATGCCAAAAGGAACGAATACAACCTCCTTAAGAGCCTGATCGATTCAATGGAAGGTTATCCGGAGAGTATTAAGTTTCTCCATAAAAATCCTGAATGGAATCATGCGGCCCCAATTCTTTCAGATATCATTTATGTAAAAGAAGCATACAGGGCGGCAGTTGAAAATGTGTTGGAGCCATACCTCAATTACTATGTGGTAAATAACCTTCAGGAAGGTTTGCAGGCTGTACACTTACTGGATGCCAATGCAAAAGGTAAAGCCAACTTTTTCATGCTCGAAAAATTTGCCGACCTCCGCGTTGAAACCCATCAACCTGCCAATACCATCCCTGCTATGGATGTTATTGAAGTTGATGACCAATATCGCAAACTGGCAGAATATCTTTTAGGTAACGTGTATATTGCAGAGAATGATGAGGCTATTGCCAATAGCAATGGCGCAGTCGTTCTTGAAAAAACAGGTAAGTATGTAAAAGGAAAGTATACACTTACTGGCGGTAGCGTTGGACTTTTTGAAGGAAAGAAAATTGGTCGCGCGAAAAACCTCGAAAAACTGGCCGAAGAAATACAGGATCAGGAATCGGTAGTAAGTTTACTTAAAGCTGATATTCAGGCAAAGCATAATGAGGTAATTGCCTTCAATGAGCAATTGAAAGAAAATGCCATTAAGCAAACCGAAAATGAAATTAACCAGCTAACCAACCAGGTGTTTGCTACCAGAAACCGCATCGAAAACCTGCAAGCTGCCCAGCAAAACGCTTTTCAACGTCTTACCGATATTGAAACCCGTTTGCAGGATGAACAGGATGCCATTGCTGCTACTAGAGAAGAATTGTTTCAACTGAATGATCAGTTGCTGGAAACAGGCGAACAGAAGAAACTGGTAGAACAGGATTATCAGTTGGCAGAACAGGAGTATAATTACGCTTCTGTACAATACAATGAAACAAACCTTCAGTTAACCCGTCAGCAAAGCAAAATCACTACCCTTAAACAGGAGCTTGTTTTCAAAGAAAACCAGCTAAGTGAGTTGCACCAACAGATAGAAAGCAATACTGCACAGCTTTCCGAAGCTTCCGGCAATATTGAAGAAGGTGAAAAAGCTCTGATTGGCTCAGAAGAATTATTGCTCGATCTGATGCGCAAAAAAGAAGCAGAAGAGCAGAAATTGAATGAAGCAGATCAGGCTTACTATAACTTACGTAACGCGCTGCAGGAAAAAGAAAGTGAACTTCGCCTTAAAGTGAAGAGTAAGGAGATGATTGATCACCTCGTTACTGAAATCAAAGACAGGCTGAACGAACTTAAGCTGCAGTTAGCTGGTATGAAAGAAAGATTGAGTGTTGAATTCAAGGTTGAACTTGATGAGATTCTCGATCAGGCCAGAACTACGGATACTTCACTGGAAGAATTGCAAGCCAGCTCAGACAGGATGAAAAAACGCCTGGAAAACATGGGAGAGGTTAACCCTACCGCTATTGAAGCCTTTATGGAAATGAAAAAGCGTTATGAGTTTATTCTCGAGCAAAAGAATGACCTGGTTTCAGCGAAAGAAAGTCTTTTGCAAACCATTCAGGAAGTGGAAGCAACAGCCAACCAGCAATTCCTGGATACTTTTAATCAGGTTCGTGAGAACTTCCAGAAAGTGTTCAAGGCCCTGTTTACAGAAGAAGATACCGCAGATATGGTACTGGTTGACCCGACCAATCTGGCAGAAACAGGTATTGAAATTATTGCCAAACCAAAAGGTAAAAGACCTTCATCTATTACTCAATTGAGTGGGGGAGAGAAAACCCTTACTGCAACAGCATTGCTCTTCTCAATCTACCTCATTAAACCAGCTCCATTCTGTATCCTGGATGAGGTTGATGCCCCATTGGATGATGCCAACGTTGGTAAGTTCACCCAGATGATCAAGAAGTTCAGCGATAACTCACAGTTCATCATCGTAACACACAATAAGCAAACCATGGGAGCTGTTGATGTGATTTACGGGGTAACCATGCAGGAGCCCGGCGTAAGTAAACTCGTGCCGGTAGATTTCAGGAGCCTGTCGAATTAATTGGAGAATAAAAGCCTTGCGAACAGGAAACCGTGAATGGTCAATTGTGAATGGTCAATAGTTAATTGGTGAGTAGTGAGTAGTTTGATATTCAAATTATAATACTCAATATTCACTCTTTTCGCTATTCACCATTCACAATTCACGCCCCCTGATATTCATGTACAAATCCATATTCATACTATACCTTCTCTGTTTTGGCTGCTACCTGATATTTACCAGGCAGCCAGATTATTTTGATGGTGTTAAAGTGCCGGCATTGGTTGAGTTGCGATTTGATTCAACAGCAAATAAAGAACTGTTAAGGGCTGTATTTAATACAGGTACAAAGGAATATGCGATCAATCCGGATTATCCATTAAGGTCTCTCAAATCCGGGCAAAGCCTTACCGTTATATATGAAACAGGTAATCCCGCATTGGGGAAAGTATATGGCGGATGGGGGTATTGGTGGTTATGGGATGAATTGCTTTTGTCTGCTGTGTTATGCTTTCTGTTGTTTCAGGTAGCAGTGTCTGTAACCAGTAACCCTAACCCGGAGGCCCTCATTGAGCAACTGGAATATAAAGAAGAGAAAAAGAAAAAATACCTGGATTAAGACTTGAATAAGCTCCTAGAAACTGGTGTATTGATACATGATTCTTCCAAACTGTAATTTGCTTTTTTCGCTGCAGATTT
>CBFGPM010000048.1:0-29665 GCA_965650685.1 uncultured Sediminibacterium sp. | reverse complement strand
CACCTAACACCTAACACCTAACAATAAAAAAGCCATCCGTTTTATACGGATGGCTTTTTTTATGGAGTGCTTCTCAAATTAGAAGTTGAATCTCAGACCTAACTGGCTGATCCATCTTGCAGCATAAGCAGCATTTGTGGTGGTGCTTACTGTGAAAGGATCTTTGATAGTTGGGTTGAAACGGTATTGCGGTGTAAAGTTTGTTGCACTTACATAACCTGCAAACTGAATCAACTGGAAGTTATCGTTACTCATGAAATAAGTACGACCCCAGTTTCTGTTCAGCATGTTACCGAAGTTAAACACATCATAAGTTAACTGGAATGAATATTTCCTATTACCGATTTTCAGGTTGAAATCCTGAGCAATTTTCAAATCGATGATATTGGTGAAAGGTAAACGGCTACCGTTTCTTTCAGCAAATTTACCACGATTGTTTTTCAGGTAATGATCATTCGCGATATAGGCATCAAGGGCATCTTTCTGCTGTTGTGGAGTGTAAGTAACACCACCTACAGTATTGTTCAGGAATGTCATTGAAGCTAAATCAGCAGAAGTTGGGATGTAGATAAGGTCGTTTGTACCACCAGTACCGTCATCACGTACCATTGAACCAACACCGTTTACATAGCTGAATGGGTTTCCAGACTGGCCTGTATAGGTAAGGGTAATGGTTGTAGCCAATGTTTTATTAGCATATTCAAACTTCTTGCTCATGTAAGCGAAGATTCTGTGACCTGCACTGAAATCGGAAGTTGAACGGGTAATGAAGTTACGGCCATTAACTGTTTCCATAAATCTCCACTGGCTCTGGTTAACAGAACTGGTACCATCGTTGATAGCAGTTGAGTTACCAAATGAGTAGTTGAAATCAAATGCGAAACCTGTACGGGTACGCTTAGAAACAGTAGCAGTGAAGTTAAAGCCAAAACCTTTTGGTCCTTTGTTATTGCTCAACAACATTGCATTATCATATGGGTTTGAACCATCACCATTCAAAGGAATCCTTGCATTATTGGTAGTAGTATAAATGTTTCTGCTACCTGGTCCTACTGAAACAGCAACTGGAGGCAGGATATTGATATTGGTATAGTAAATTTCATTCATGTTCTGAGTGAAAATACCTTCCAATGTACCAGACCAGCCATCACCGAATTTCTTATCAACAGCTAATGAAGTCCTGAAAACTTTAGGAGTGCTGAATTCAGCAGCAGTAAGGTTCAAAGGTCCTTTGGTTATACCTGCACCAACTTCAGCCGGAGTCCACTGTGCAGCAGGGTTAGACCTGAAACGAATGGTATTAAGCTGAGTAGAGTTAGCTGTATAACCACCTATGAAAATACCGTTGTTCTGGAACATACCACCAGGCCATACCAATGGGATACGTCCGGTAAACATACCCAGACCACCACGGATTACTAAGTTCTCTTCAGGTATTTTATAAGTAAATCCAACTCTTGGAGAGAATGAGATAGGTATTTTTGGAGCTTGTCCAGAACGTGCTCCCTGTAAATCATAATACTGGGCAAATTTAGGAATCGCTACAGTATTGGTATAGTTATCAGTCCAAGGGTTACTTAAAACTTTGAAATAGTCAGCTCTTAAACCAAAACTTAAGGTCAGGTTATCAGAAGCCCTCATTTCATCATTCACAAACAATGAACCTTTAGCCACCATAAATTTCGCTGCTGCATCAGTTTTGTCGCCTTTGCCTGCATCGATATTAGAGAAACCATAGGTATACGCTTGTGGTCTTGCATTGGTCAGGAAGTCGTTCAGGTTAGTGTAGGTATAGTTACCAAATGTATTCTGGATGAAAGCGTTGTAAACTTTATTGAATTCATAATCCACACCAACTTTCAGGGAATGTTTACCTAATGTAAACTTAAACTCATCATATAAAGACCAGTTCTTTTGTGTTAACAGGTTAACAGTAGAGCTGTTATCCGGACCGAAGAAGATAGAACCAGAACCGTCATTGATACGAACACGAGGGAAATCCTGTCCGATAGGGCTACGGTCATCTAATACATCGGTGAAAGTAACCAGGAGTTTATTACTTGAACTTTTACCTACCAGGCTTTTTAACTCAGCAGAAGTAGAGTTGGTTCTTGTAGGGAATCTATAACCGTTATTGTAAAAGTTGATAGATGTTGCAGAGCTTGAAGTAGTGTTCAAACGCTCAGCATTTGTGTAACGGTTACTCACAGACAATTTATGTCTGTCGCTGATATTCCAGTCGATACGAGCAGTAATACGATCTGCCGATACTTCTTCAGTATTATCTAAATAACCACCTGGTTCATAACCATAGTTAGTTCTGAGGAAATTTGCCAATCCATCGAGTCCCGCTGCATTAGTATTACCACGGTATTGAGAAAAATCGAATGGTTGAGGGCGAATATCTCTTTGTAAGTCAACATTCACAAAATAGAACAACTTATTCTTTGTAATTGCACCACCAACACGGAAGCCATAAGTCTTTTTAGAGAAATTAGCCAGTTTGGTAGCAGCAGATTTCAAACCAGTTGGTGTTTTACCAGCAAGGTTTTGGTTTTGCAGGAAATAATAAACAGAACCTTCTGTTTTGTTGGTACCTGAACGGGTAATGGCATTGATACCACCACCTACGAAGTTACCCAGAGAGGCATCGAATGGAGAAATTACTACCTGAAACTGGTCAACCGCATCAATTGAGATCGGAGCAATTGCAGCCTGACCACCATTGGTACCAGAAGCTGAAAGTCCAAACACATCATTATTTACAGCACCATCAACATAGAAAGAGTTGTAACGGTTGTTCTGTCCGGCAATAGTTACCGCACCTTCTGAAGCACCCAGTTTAGCCTGAGGTACTGCACGCAGGTAGTCGTAGATATTACGACCAACAGTTGGAAGATTAGCCATTTTGTCGCGGCCGATAATGGTCTCAGAACCACCTTTACCTGAAGCTTCTGTAGTTTTACGAACCGCAGTTACAGTTACTTCACCAAGGTTGGCACTTTTTGGGGCCATGGCTACGTCTAATTTGTAAGATTCACCCAGACTTAGGTAAATCTCTGTTTTTTTCTCATTTGCGAAATTTACAAATGAAATTTCCACTGAATATGGACCACCAGGGTTCATATTGTTAATGTCGAAACGACCACCTGTGCGGCTTTGAACACGGTATACCGTACCAGTTGGCTCATGGGTTGCAGTTACGGTAGCACCAATCAGGACTTCACCTGTATTGGTTTTTACTGTACCACTCATGC
The DNA here is from genome assembly GCA_965650685.1 of uncultured Sediminibacterium sp. Lineage (GTDB taxonomy): Bacteria > Bacteroidota > Bacteroidia > Chitinophagales > Chitinophagaceae > Sediminibacterium. The sequence goes on along the minus strand of CBFGPM010000048.1, from coordinate 26,408 downwards.
TACTGGTGGTGTTTTGCGCCAGGGTTAGTACCGGCATCAGTAAAACCGCAATGACAAATTGCAAGAGTCTTTTACTTAGCATAATGTTAATTTTTCAAGTGCAAAGAAAATGAATTATTGGCTTAGATATTCAACAGAATGTTAACAAAATATTGCCACATCGGGCATTTCAGGCGATTTGACGAATCTTAGCCTGTTTTTAGGTAGGAAAAACAGTTTTTTAGTCAGAATTTAATCTTTTTCCTCAAAAAATAACCCCTATTTCCAAATAGGTAAACCCATTTCAGGTATCAGGTGTAATTTTGCATTGATGGAACAGTTTAAGCTAAACAGGATAGAAGATGCCATTATTGACATCCGCGATGGAAAAATGGTTATTGTAGTGGATGACGAGGATCGCGAAAATGAAGGGGATTTCATTATAGCTGCCCGACACGCAACTCCCGAAGTGATCAATTTTATGAGTAAAGAAGGGCGAGGTTTGATATGTGCCGCACTTACTGAGGAACGTTGCAGAGAGCTGGAACTAACACCAATGGTAAGTTCTAATACTTCCCTTCATGAAACCGCTTTTACCGTATCAGTTGACCTGATCGGACAGGGCACTACCACAGGTATTTCGGCGCAGGACAGGTCTAAAACTATCTTAGCCCTAATTAACCCAGCAACTTTACCCGCTGAGTTAGGTCGCCCAGGACATATATTCCCTCTTCGAGCAAAAGATGGTGGGGTGTTACGCAGGGCCGGACATACAGAAGCTACGGTAGATTTGGCAAGGCTTGCCGGACTCGAACCGGCTGGCGTTTTGGTAGAAGTGATGAATGAAGATGGTACCATGGCCAGGTTGCCACAATTGATTGAGATTGCACAGAAATTCTCCCTTAAAATCATCTCCATTAAAGACCTGATTGATTATCGCATGAAACGCGATTCTTTGGTAGATGAACTGGTACGTGTTGATATGCCAACCAAATATGGTCAGTTTGACCTCATCGCATTTAAAGAAAAAACAACGGGAGCAGAACACCTAGCTTTGGTAAAAGGCGAATGGAAATCAGATGAAGCCGTACTTACCCGTGTGCACAGCAGTTGCTTTACCGGTGATATTCTTGGAAGTTTCCGTTGCGATTGTGGGGAACAATTACAAAAAGCCATGCAAATGGTTGAAGCAGAAGGCAAGGGTGTGATACTATATATGAATCAAGAAGGCCGTGGAATTGGTCTGATCAATAAACTAAAAGCCTATAAGCTGCAGGAAGAAGGAATGGATACTGTAGAAGCCAATCTGCACCTGGGCTTTGGCATGGATGAACGCGATTACGGAGTAGGTGCACAAATACTCAGAAAACTGGGTATCTCCAAGCTCAAACTAATGAGCAATAACCCCCGCAAACGTGCAGGCCTAAAAGGATATGGACTGGAAATAGTAGACATAGTACCCATCGAAATCGCCCCCAACCCCCACAACGAAAAATACCTCAAAACAAAAAGAGACAAACTCGGACATGAGATACTGGAGGAAGATGTATAGAGAATGGCTGATGGCTGATGTCTGATATAGGGTCGATCTTTATTTTACACTGTAAAATAATCAACTATACATCAGACATCAGCCATCAACTTTATCGTCTGCTGCCCTGAGTATACTCCTGTTCTTCCTTCTCGTGTTCCTTGTCGTAGGCTTTGATGATGGCTTTTACAAGGCGGTGACGAACAACATCTTCTTCGTTCAATTCAATATGCGCAATACCATCAATCTGTTTTAAGATACGAGTGGCTTTTTCAAGACCGCTACGCTGATTTCTTGGTAAGTCAATCTGCGTAGGGTCGCCGGTAATAATGGCTTTTGCATTGGCACCAATACGTGTGAGAAACATTTTCAACTGAAGGTCGTTGGTGTTTTGTGCTTCATCGAGAATGATAAATGCATTGTCGAGTGTACGCCCACGCATATAGGCCAATGGTGCAATTTCAATGGTCCGTGTACTCATATAATACCCGAGTTTGTCTGCGGGAATCATATCATCGAGTGCATCATACAAAGGGCGCAGGTACGGATCAATTTTTTCTTTCAGGTCACCGGGAAGAAAACCAAGACTTTCACCTGCTTCCACCGCCGGACGGGTTAAGATGATTTTCTTTACCAGTTTGTTTTTTAGGGCGCGCACAGCCAAGGCTACTGCGGTATAGGTTTTACCGGTACCGGCTGGTCCAATAGCAAAAACAATATCGTTTTTATCGGCTGCCTGAACCATTTTTTTCTGGTTCTGGGTACGTGCTCTAACAGTTTTACCATTAGGTCCGAATACAAGAATATCATTGGGGTTCCGGTCAACAAAATTGTCGACTGTTTCGGCATCATCACCGCCTAAAATCTGTTCAAAATAATTTTCGCTGAGGTGTCCGTTTCTTTCGAGGTACTGGATAATCAGGTCAATTTTTTCTTTTGCTGACTCAATCTGTTCCGGGGCCCCGCTCAGTTTAATTTGTGTCCCGCGGGAGAGGATCTTTAATAATGGGAATTTCTTTTTCAGCAAATCTAACTTTCCGTTGTTCACACCAAAGAATTCAATGGGGTTAACGGTTTCGAGGTTAATGATTGTCTCTGTCAAATCTGTTTCTGTTTTAGGTTCACGGAATCATGTAATACTTAACCAAACCATCCTTCTCAAATTTAATTTGTTATGTATGAGATTTCCTAATACATATTATGCACAGGTGTGGATAGGTTGCTCCACCAAATTTCCGGATTTGCCTTACGGAGTGGTGTGAAGATTTCGTGAAGTTTTGTAGTCGTGAATTGTCAATGGTGAATGGTCAATATGAGTAAGGGGGCGTGAATTGTCAATGGTGAATTGTCAATATAATAGTCAATTGAGTGTCTAATTTCACCATTCACCATTGACAATTCACGCTCCCTATTCACCATTCACCATTCACAATTCACGCCAGCCTCACAACGCTTTCAGCGCCGCTATCGTAGCAATGGGGTCTTGTGAGCGGAAAACGGTGTTGCCTGCTACCAGTACGTCTGCACCGGCATCTAAAATGCTTTTCGCATTATCGAGGGTAACGCCACCATCAATTTCAATATGGGTATGCAGATTTTTTTCCTTAATCATTTTCCTGAGGGTGCGTATTTTTTCCAGTGTTTGAGGAATAAACTGCTGGCCACCAAAACCCGGGTTTACACTCATCAGGCAAACAAGATCTATATCATGCAATACATCTGCCAGCAAGTGAACAGGGGTGTGTGGATTTAATGCAACACCGGTGCGCATACCCAACGAACGTATCTGTTGAAGATTACGGTGTAAATGAATACATGCTTCATAGTGAACAGTGAGAATATCTGCACCCGCTTTTTTAAATGCTTCCGCATATTTCTCCGGTTCAACAATCATCAGGTGTACATCACAGATTTTGGTTGTTGCCTTGCGGATATGTTCAATTACCGGTAATCCAAAACTAATATTGGGCACAAAAGAACCATCCATTACATCTAAGTGAAACCAGTCGGCCTTGCTCTCATTCAGCATGGCGCAGTCTTTATGTAGGTTTAAAAAATCGGCACTCAGTAAGGATGGGGCTATAATGGGCATAATCAATTATTAAGGTCGCAAAATTCCTATATTTTACCGGCTTAAGCGAATTTTTTATTCAACAATCCTGTTTTATGCACCCAGTCTTTTCAAAGCTTCACCAGCTTCTTTAATAGACGGGTCTAATACAAGCGTTTTCTGGTATTCTGTAATTGCTTTTTCTTTTTCCCCCTTTAACTCATAACATTTAGCCAGCCAATAACTGGCATCTGCGTAGGTTGGACGTACTTCTAGCGCTTTCTCGAAAATACTGATTGCTTTATCGGGTTGTTTGGTATCATATAGCAGAAAGCCTTTTTCCATATAGGCTTCCATGTACTGGTAATTATTACCGATACATCTGTCAAATGATGCAAAAGCTTTTACAAGATCGCCGGTTCTTGCATAGTAAACACCTTTGATAAAACTGGCATGGGCAAGGTATTCTCTGCCCATTCTTAAACTTTCTACCTGATCACAAAGTAAAATGGCCGCTGCTTTTTTCTGTTCCGCCAGCAAATTCGCCATACTCAATAAAGCATCAGGAGCAGGATATATACTGGCAGCTTTTTGGTAACAATACAATGCCATCGCAGTATCTTTTGCCTTCTCACTTAACTGGGCCTTGTGATACCATATACCAAAATTCGCACTGTCTCTTTTAATCAGTGAATCCATCTGCGCAAGTGCAAGTGGTAATGCTCCGGCACTATCAAGCGCATTCACTAACAGAACCCTTAATGAAATGCTATCAGGATAAAGTTCCACCTCTTTAGATAATGCTTGAGCAGCCAATGGGAGGGAAGGACTTTCTGCTTTTGGCTCTTTAGCTTCCTGGCAGGCAATCAAAAAAAATAATACTACTACTGCGATCCATTTCATCCTACAAAAATAGATGAATGGGGGGATAGTTAGCGGGAGGAGCCGGTGTTGCAGGGGAAATTGCTTTGAGCTATTAGCCATTAGCTGTTAGCCACTAGCTTTTTTGCTATGCATTTAACCATACACTAGCATAAGTGTGGCAATTCAACACTTCTTTTAAGTAGAATTTTTACAAAACAAATTCGCAAGCCTTGACATTTATTCCGATAATAGCAGAAAGTCTAAAATAAGCACCATCTCGCCCTAGGCGAGACTAACAGCTATAGGCTAACAGCTAATGGCTAATAGCTAATAGCTGTTTTTCCCCCATATACCTACAGGGTAATAACAATGCATCAACACTTAAAAACACAAATTTGTGTTGTGATATGTTTTTGATGTGTTGATGATGTGTTGATGGTTCGTGTAAATCCTTGATAATGTGCGAATTAGAATTGCCTGTTTTTTGATGGAAATTGCGATGGGAAATCCATTAAAACCAGGCCGTAAAAATCTTCTTTTACCGCCAATCAATGCCTAAAGCTTACAATCATTACTATCCAGGTAAATTTAGCTACAGGTAGGATGGAACACGGATTTTCATGATTTTCAAGATCTATCATGATAAATCTTGAAAATCATGAAAATCCGTATTCTATTAATAGCAGATAGCGCATTTGGAGGAATCACTTATTTATTTACCTGCTGAGTTTAAATGATCTTATTCGTAATCCCCTCATTTATTCCATTAAAAGCAGAAAGTCCATAATAAGCACCCATCAAAGCTTGTAGCCTGCAGCTTGCCGCTTGAAGCATTTTGCCAAATTCATTTACTTACCAATTTCCTATGACAATTCTTTGACAATTCAAGCGGCTGATTCTGAATACTTTTGCGGCAGATTTTTAACTATGAGCAAACTATTTCTATCTACCCTTTCATTATTAGTCCTTACGAATTGTTTGGCACAGAACACATCAAGTGATACTGTACACTTCGATGGTGAAAAGCATTTTAAAAATGTACAGCAATTAACTTTTGGAGGCGATAATGCAGAAGCTTACTGGAGTTATGATGGTAAGTATGTCATTTTTCAAAAAACTTATGCAAAAGAAGGGATTCCCTGCGACCAGATATATATTGGTAAAGTACCAACCAAGCCTGGAGAAAAATTTACCCCTAAACTGGTAAGTACCGGAAAGGGAAGAACCACCTGTGCTTATTTTCTGCCCGATGGCAAACACATCATCTATGCATCTACCCATTTAGGTAGTCCTGATTGCCCACCAACCCCTGATCGTGCGAAATATGGTAACCGTTATATATGGCCTCTCTATAGCAGCTATGATATTTTCATGGCCGATACCAGTGGTAAAATCGTAAAGCAACTGACCAACGCAAAAGGCTATGACGCTGAAGCAACGCTGTCGCCCGATGGTAAGAAAATGATTTATTGCAGCGATAAAGATGGCGACCTGGAACTATACATCATGGACCTAGCCACAGGAAAAGAAAAAAGAATTACCAATATGCTCGGCTACGATGGAGGCGCCTGGTTTAGTCCTGATGGAAAGAAGATTGTATGGCGTGCAAGCAGACCTAAAACAGAAGCAGAAATAAAGGAGTATAAAGAATTACTGGCGGAAGGCATGGTAGCTCCAACCAATATGGAAGTATGGGTAGCCAATGCAGATGGATCGGATGCAAAACAAATCACCAATCTCGGACAGGCTAACTGGGCTCCTAATTTTACACCGGATAGCAAGAATATATTGTTCTGCAGTAACCACGAATACAAAAGAGGATTTCCATTCAATATGTACCTGACTGATCTGAATGGAAACGGATTGGAAAAAATAAGTCGCGATAAAGGCTTTGACGCATTTCCGATGTTTAGTCCAAATGGCAAAAAAATAATCTTTGCTTCTAACAGAAATAATGGGGGCACCCGAGATACCAACCTTTTCATCGCTGATTGGGTGAAATAATTTTACTATGAAAAGTCCATTTTTTAAGCGGGTCAGTCTTGATCCGCTTTTTTGTTTCCCTGTTCACGAAATCTTCATTTTTAAGCTGCTTCAGCTTTACTACATTTGAGCATCTTAAATTCAGAACGATATGAAACGGGTATTATTCTCGCTCTTTACCATTATGACGATTTCGGGTATTGCACAAAAAAATGAAAAGAAAATGACCTTCGCAGCTAACCAGGTAGTGGCACATCGTGGGGCATTCAAGGCAAAAGCTTTGCCTGAGAATTCATTGGCAGGACTCCGGAACGCAATTTCTATGAAATGCACCGGTTCTGAATTTGATGTTTGGATGACTGCAGATGATTCACTGGTAGTGAACCACGATCCTAAATTTCATGAACTTCCAATTGAACAAACAAAATATGCCGACCTGCTTCAGTTTACACTATCGAATGGAGAAAAAATACCTACGCTTCATGAATATTTGTCTGAAGGACTTAAAAACAACACAAGTACCCGCCTGGTTTTAGAAATTAAACCATCTAATGTCAGCAAAGAAAGAGGCAGAATTGTAGCGGAGAAAGCCTGGAAACAAGTACAGGAACATAAAGCTGCTAATGCTACTACTTATATCAGTTTCGATTTAGGCATCCTTACCCGTATCCTTGAACTGGAACCATCTGCACCCACACAATACCTTAATGGAGATAAATCACCGGAAGAGCTTAAAGCATTAGGAGTGGCAGGTGCAGATTATCATTTCAGTGTATTCAAAAAAAATCCTGATTGGATTACCAGCGCCAAAAAATTAGGCATACTACTCAATGCCTGGACAGTAAACTTAAAAGAAGATCTGCAATGGGCACTCGATAATCACTTTGATTTTATCACCACCAACGAGCCAGAGCTCTTGTTTGAGATGGTGCAGGAGCGTAGACCATAGTCCATGGTCCATAGTCCATAGTAAAATTCTGCTCAGGTCCATGGACTATGGTCTATGGACTATGGACTACAGTCCCTATCTTGCACTAACAAAAAATCAAAACAGATGGAAACCGGACTACTTCACTTACATAACCTGCTTCGCTGGGTAATACTTATTTTGCTGTTGGTATCAATTGCCAAAGCCTGGACTGGATGGCAACAGAAAAAAGTATTTTCTCCTGCAGATAAAAAAGTATGGTTATTTACCATGATAGCAGCCCATATTACGTTGCTTTTGGGACTATACCAGTGGCTTGCTGGCCGCTATGGCGTTTATACCACTACACTGCCAGAAGGTGTGAGTATTATGAAAGACAAATTTTATCGTTTTTATTGGGTAGAACATCCATTGGGAATGATACTCGCTATTATACTTATTACCCGTGCACATGGTATGGCTAAAAAACAGGTGGCAGATATAGTAAAGTATAAAAAAGCCTTCTTTTTCTTATTAATAGCCTTACTGATTATTCTCGCAGTAATTCCATGGCCATTCCGTGATGCATCAATTGCAAGAGGGTTGATGCCGGGGATGTAGGTAATTTGAAAATTTGAAAATGTGTTAATTTGAAAATTAAAAGAAAAACGTATTTCTTCCATTTCCAAATTAGCACATTTTCAAATTTTCAAATTATAAAGAAAACGGCAGCTTGATTTTATACCTGAATCTCTTTCCAAACTGTTGTTCCAGTTTTAAAACTTCTTTTGTTTGCTTACTCACCCAGAATACTTCTTTGTTATTGAAACTTGGGTCTGAATGTTCGAGCAACCAGCAATCAGCTTCTTTGCCATCAAGTCCTGGTAATTTTCCACTTCCTGTTACGGTATAAGGTACCCATTTTGGTTTGCTTGATCCGGGATCATAAAAGTTAATCATGAATGTGCGGTTTGCCTTGTAAGGCAGTAGGGGAAACACTTCCAGGTCGAGGTGCCAGTTAAGTGTATATTGATTTAAAGCACTGTCGAATGCCTGGCGGATTGTTTTTGCCCTCATGGCGGTATCGGATGCTGTTAACGGTTTATCGTTGATGCTGGCTTCCCCTGATAAAAAATTAAACTTAGTGCTGCCCCTTTGCTTCCACCATGACTCGTGGTAAAGCGTATGAAAATCTTTTGCATCGGCAATGGATAAAGTAGTATGCATGATGCTGTCATTGTCTTCCCATTCCTGCTTTACGGCAATGGCATCTTTGCCATTATATTGTTTCCTTTCGATATTCCTCGACCAGATATTAAACATTTTTCTTGGACTGTCTACACCCATTTTAAAATATACCAACCACCGATGAGTGCCCTGTATCAAAACACGGGTATTGATGTTTTCGGGTTTTATATAAATCGTATCAGATTTTTGGGCGATTACACTGCCAAAGGGGAGCAATAAGGCCAGGATTAATAAACTAAATGGATTCATGGTTTCTTTTTTGTAAAAATCAATGTATCCTGTTCCTGTAAAAACCATTTTTTAACAAGTGAGCGCATTTATTAAACCAATCAGCTAATTAGCCCATGTAATCAATCTGTTGAAGAAATCCATTAATTGGTTGAAAGGGTTTACCTGATGGTAAATTCCCTGTAGTTTTGGTATATGCGAAAGCTTCTTCGGTCCTGGGATATAGCACAAATACAGTGGGTGATCTGGATATTGTTATTCGGAATCAATGTAATAACCTTATTGCATTTTGATACACTGCCGCAGGCGATGGGTTATGCCTTTATCATGATCAGTTCCTATATGTTGATAGTATATGGAAATGCAGCATGGCTGATCCCAAAGTTTTATATGCGGGAGCAAAAACTGGTTTACACCATCCTGGTATTGGTTTTATTGCTGGTGGTTGCATTCTACCGTGCTGGTACTTCATGGTGGTTTTACAATACTTTTTTTGCACCAAAACCTGAAGCGTTTCCTTTCCGGTCAGTGTTCAGCACTTTTGTGTCCAGCATTCTTATATATTTTACCAGCGTACTTTTTTATATCGCACTGCGTTACTTCCGCCTGCAAAAAGAACAACAGGTTTTGCAAAAGAAACAACTTGAATCTGAACTGAACTTATTAAAAGCACAGGTACAACCTCACTTTCTATTCAATTCACTGAATAATATCTACTACTACGCACAGAAGGAATCTCCGGTAACAGCCGCAATGATTGAAAAACTTTCTCAGATCATGCGCTATTTTGTTGATGAGGCACCAAAAGAAATGATTCCTTTACAAACAGAATTAAATTTTATACATCATTATATCGATCTCGAGAAAGACAGGATGCGTTATCCGCTTGATCTTTCTTTGAATATTTCGGGAGATATATCATCCATTCAAATTCCACCCATGCTCATCATTCCATTGGTAGAGAATGTTTTTAAACATGGGGTAGACAAAAGAAAGGATGATAATTATATCCTGATTGATCTGCAAAATACCGGTAAGCAGTTAAAGGTAAAAGTGGAAAACAGGCTAATAGCGTCAAGGGAAAAATCAATAAGTGGAAAAGGGTTGGCGAATCTTAAAAACAGACTTGGGTTACTTTATGGCGAAAATGGCTTAATTAGTGCGGGTGCCGATGACAGTGGTTCCGTTTTTACTGCTAACTTAACCATTCCCTTATGAGCACAAAAATTACCTGTTTGATCATTGAAGATGAGCCCCCGGCCATGCAGTTGCTGGAAGACTATATTCATAAACTGCCCATGCTTCAGTTGAAAGGTAAATTTTATGATGCTTTGGAAGCGTTGGATTACCTGAAAAGGAATACGGTTGATGTTATATTTCTCGACATCAATTTACCTGCATTATCAGGACTTGAAATGGCCGCAATACTTCCCAGGGACCAAAAAATTATTTTCATTACTGCCTATGCCGAACATGCCTTGGATAGTTTTTCCTATCATGTGATTGATTACCTCTTAAAACCGGTTTCTTTCAAAAGGTTTTTACAAACCATTCAGAAACTCCAATTGCATATAATACCGGCCCCGCAAAAAGAATTACAACAGTCTAAACAGCAGGAACTACTTTTTATAAAAACCGGGCGTTCAATGATACAAATTCAATACCATGAAATTTTGTATATAGAAGCACACAAAGAGTATCTCTGTATTCATACAGAAAAACAAAAACACCTGGTTTATAAGCGAATGAAAGAAATGGCCGGTACACTGCCGGAGAATTTTGTACGTATCCATAATTCATATATCATTAACCTGCAACATGTAAAAAAGCTAGGTACACAATCTGTGGAAATAGCGAATAGAGAACTACCGGTAAGCGCAGGGTATAAGGAATCTTTCCAATTGCGTATTCAACAACATCTTATGTAATAAAAAAACAGATAGTTATGAAAAACGGCAAACTATTTATCAAAGCCTGGATTTTGGTAGGGTTGCTCGATATACTTGCAGCATTTATTTCATTTTACCTCTCTACAGGAAAATCGCCTCTTATTGTACTGAAATTTATCGCTTCAGCTGTATTGGGACAATCTGCCTATACACCTGAATCCGGCAGTATTTGGATCGGTCTGTTGCTACATTTTACTATAGCTTTTTTATTTACAGCTTTCTTTTTTTTACTCTATAAACCATTCCGATTATTCAAAGTGCAGTGGGTTTTTCTGGGTGTGATCTACGGATTAGTAATCTGGCTGGTAATGAATAAATTGGTACTCCCGCTCACCTTGGTAAAACAACAACCATTTAACTGGATGGATGCTGCAAGGGCTGTTTTAATTTTAATTACAATGATCGGACTGCCCCTCTCATGGATGCTTAAAAAGGCAGGAAACAGCCTTTAGCCTTTAGCAATTAGCTGTTAGCTGTAAGTCTCGCTTAGGGCGAGAGGGGGGGGTGTTTTAGACTATCTGCTTTTATTGGAATAAAAGAGGGAGATACTTTAAAATGAGCGTGTTAAATAAATAATTGATTGTTATAAATGCACTACCTGTTATTAATAGAACACAGATTATCATGATTTTCAAGATCTGTCATGATAAATCCTGAAAATCATGATAATCTGTGTTCTATCTAAGCAGCCAAATAAGATTAGGAGTTATTATTTTATAGGTGCCTGCTTTAATAAAGTCAAAAGACCTCACTATTGATAATTTTCACATTTTTGGCAGAATTCAACCTTTGATTCGCATTAAAGGCTAATGGCTAATAGCCATTGCTGTCCGGTAAAAAAAGCATCTATCCCTGAAATGCTTCTGCAGCAATCATCTTTACGTAAGTTGAAAATAGAACCCTTACTTTTAAAATCGGCCTTAACTAAGGGTTAAGCAATCTTCATTCCATTTTGACACTGAATAAAATCGATCACTCGCCTGGTCAAAATTGAATATTACTCCTGGGCCGAATGGCCCCGTACCCGTTCCCAGACTACATTGGCCTCTGATTTAGCTGTCGTAGCTGCGCTCAACATCCAAGCCTATTACGGTCTGTAAACAGGCTGACTGATTGTATTTATTCTTTTTTATCTTCCCTAATTACCTGGCTCCTGTTTAATGTCTGGTTTACTAATTGCTTGCAGCTTGTGGCATGTAGCCTGTGGCTCAGAAGATGCTAGCAAATTTTCCCCGGACAATAATGGAAAAGAGCTACATTATATGATCATCTGCACTGGGACCATAACTTCCAGGAATGGGAATGTCGAGCAGCCTTAGATATACACCTAATTGCGCACGATGGTGTATTACCTGACTGAAGGTTGATCGAAGGAAGCTATACTTGGTTTCTACAGTATAAATCTGATCTCCATTGCGTAAAGTCCAGTTTTTATTGAGTGTAGACAGGTCGGCGTTGGTAAGTTCTTTGCGTCCTTCTTCTAAACTGCTTTGAAAATAAGCCAGCAAGTCGGCTGTGTTTTCGATAATTTTCGGACTATACGGATGCGCGGCAAAATCGAGCTCATCGGTATTCAATACCATCCCGATCCAGGTAGGCAGTTCTGCAATATGTGTAGCGAGCTGTTGCAGGGTCATACTTTTTGAATGAGGCTTCCAAAAGTACTTGTCGTTGGGCACCAGCGACAACATTTTACGGGTTACTACTGCTTCATTTTCCAGCTCCTGCTGAAAGGCTTGAATCTGTGTCATAATTGATTGTTTTAAATGTTCCCACAAAACAATTATGCCCCACTGACAACCCTATGGCAGCGGGGAAAAAAATATTCACCAGAGGAACAGAGGAATGTCCAATTTCCAATTTTGGGTTTCGAATAAACATTGGACATTGGACATTCCTCTGTTTCTCTGTTCCTCTGTTCTTCAGTATTCAACGGGAATATCTTTCATGTAGCTATCCAGGGAAATATGTTTTTTGTAGATAAAGGGGATATCGGTATTGGTGAGCTTCTGTATTCTTGCGACTTTGAAATCACGATAGCTTTTTCTTTTATGGCACCAGGCAATCAGGTGCCAGGCAAATGCGTAAAAGATAAGCCCGATGGGTTCTACCTTTCTGATACTGGGTTCCTGGTTTTTGTTGAGGTAGGCAATTTGTATCATCGTTCGTCCGATAATTGATTGCTGGAGTACTGAAAGGTATGATACCTGTAAGGTCATACATTCCGGCACTTGTAACCTGATGCGAGATGACAATGTCTCCAGTTTATCCTGCTGTGTTCCGCGCAATACTGACTTTACCTTATTCAATGCACTGGAATAATGCTTTTGGATGGATTTATCCGAAAAACCATTTACAACTGCTTCCATCAGTAGTAATGCATTGGCTTCTTCACTGGTAAATGAAACAGGCGGAAGAAAATATCCATTTACTATAAAATATCCTCTACCCTGTTCAAAACTAACCGGCACGCCAGATTCATTGAGCGCTTTAATATCCCGGTAAACAGTTCTGATACTTAGGTTGAATTTTTCAGCAATTTTTTCGGCAGGCACAAATTTTTTAGACTGCAGAAAAGTAAGGATGCTAAAAAGACGATCTATTCGATTCATACTATTAAAAGAGAGGGAAGATAGACACACATTTCCTAAACCAAAAACCAGTCAAAAAAAAAGCGACCCTTTCAGGTCGCTTTTTTGCTTTGTTTATTGGCTAGGCTTTTTTACCCATGCCATTCACCAGGCCAACAACGGCTCCGGTTACCCCACCAAGAACAGCAGATGCACCAATATCGGCCCATACTGCATTGAGGGTGAACATATTCAGTTGCGCATAAATAGTGAGGTCGATAGATGCGCCAATAAGGACACCTAAAACAACTCCTCCCATTAGTCCGCTAGAGAGACTGTTTACATTACCTGAACGACTAAAAACATAGGAGAATAGTAATCCGTATAAAAGATTACCAACAATCATCGCCCACCATACCATTTCCGTTTCCGCACGCATAACACTGCTCGTGGTGTTTTGGGCCATGAAATCTGTCAATAGAATTCCATAAATGAGCCATCCTGCAAAAAAAGCAGCGATTCCTCCGGCAATACCGGATACCAACATTTTTGAATTGTTCATAAGCAAGCTTTAGAGGGTTAAATTGATTTGCTAAACAAAATAGACAGCAACTTGTGCAAATGCAAGCTTTTTAACCTAAAAACCAATATATGTTCATAATAAGGGGATAACAGCTTATAAAACCTTCACAAACAATTACCTTTTAACTGATTATACATTGCGGTTCTCTCCCTATTTTCACGCTATTACATACCTTATTCAGTATACTGTTTATGACATTAAAGATTTTAACCGTTGCAGGTTTGGCTACTTTTGAAATTTATGCAGCAATACCAGCCGGTTTTGCTTTTGGTTTACCTACCTGGGTAATTTTTCTGGCGAGTTTGATCGGCGGACTTTCCGGTGTTTTTATAGCCACTTTTCTGGGCGATAAAATCAAACAATTTCTGGCAAGGTATCGAAAGCCAAAACCCGCAAAACCAAAAACAGGTTTAATCTATACACTCTGGGAAAAATATGGCCTTATTGGTCTTGGTTTTTTTGGCACCATGACAGTTGGCGCGCCTGTGAGTATTGGTGTTGGAGTAGGTTTTAATGTACCGCTCAATAAATTATTGGTTTGGTGCTGTATTGGCGTCTTTACCCGTTGCGCACTTTTTACTACGATTGGGTATTATGGGATGAAGTTGTTTTGAGGGGAGTCGGGAAGTCCGAGGTCCGGGGAAAATTGGCTTCAAGTTGCAAGCCGCAAGCTGCAAGCCTTTCTGTGTTCCATCATACGCGACACTTACAGCTCGTGGTTAAATTTCCTCGGACAACAATGGTCTGGAAGTCCGGAGGATGAGTAGTTTGGAAGCCTGGAAGAGTTTGTAGAATCTTCATTCTAAAAAACGCTAATTGTATAAAACTATTTCTTCCCGACTCCCAAACCACTTATCCCTAATTCTTCCGGACTTCCGGACCTCGGACTATCGGACTCACCCCCCTACATCAAAAAATACCGCTCCGGCCGCATGCTCTCCGGCACTTCTTCATCATTCAGCATTTGTCTAAGGTTTCTTTCAATACTTCTTGCAATAGCCATCATTGGCGTATCGGTTTGTCTGTTTTCGAAAGGATCTTGCAGATGTACTGCCATCCTTTCAATGAGTAAAAAGAAAGAAGCTAGAATGGTTACCAGTGGAATTTCTATCACACCAACAAATTCAATTACACCAAATGGTAAAAGCACAATAAAGAAATAAAGCGCAAAATGTATGTATAGGCTATAGGTCATAGGGAATACCGTGTTCTTGATTCTCTCACATTTACCCATCGAATCACATAAACGGCTTAATGTATCATCAAGTTCTACCTGCTGAAATTCATTGATCCATCCTTCTTCCAATGCCAGTTTTAAATCTTTCGCATGAAGGTTGAGTATTGCATAAGGAACACTATCATGTTTTTTTACAAATTCAATTTCCTTTTTCGACATGAGCCTACCTGCTCCCTCCAACGGATCTAATCCACGCAGCGCTTTTCCCAAGCTATAACACCAAAATATTTGTCGGTTTACAAAACGGTTGACAAAGTGTTGTTTTTCCGGATCATTATAACCTGACTGTACAAAGCAAAGCAGTTGTCTTGTCAGCGTTCTTGAATCGTTGACAATTGCCCCCCAAATAATCCTTGCTTCCCACCACCTATCGTAAGCCTGGTTCGATCGGAATGCCAATAGCAATGATAGTACCGTACCTAATATGGTTGGCACACCCAATGGTATCGACAATTCATGGATATTGTATTTTTTACTGAGATACCATATAGCAGAAGTATATAGTGTTATCAGCAGGATCTCATATTTTATTTTACCCAGTATATACCTCACTGGTATCTTGCCCTTCATTAACATAACGACCGTTTTCGGTTTAGTTTATATAAGATCAAATGGTCAATAATAACAGGGATGCATTTGACTGCAACAATATCTTCTCGAGTCTTTGTTCTCTCAGGAAATAGCCTGATAGTCCACCCATTTTCATTGTAGGGATATCGTTCGATTGCATTTTATCAGCATAACCTGAAAGTTTTTTCTCTACTGCATTAAACTGGTAAACCATTGTTTCCGGAATTTCCATACCCGGTTGTTTCGATGCATGAATACGGGAAACAGCATCGGTCATTTCCCTTGCTGATGCATAATCCCTTGTTTGCGGCTGAAGGAATTCTGCTGAAATTTCTGAGAGTTCAGATTTAGCCACATACATAATCGGGCAACGGGCACGGCAAAGCATCCTGAAAACATCCAGACCAGATTTTCTGGCCTGATCCTGCCATTCTTCCCGGGCATAAAAAACCATATCAACCCCATACTCTTCTATAAATTGTTTGAATACAGCAGGAGAATCACCATAAACCTGATCAATGGTATATCCTTTTATAATGGAAGGATTTTCATTTGTCATTTCTTTAATGGCCGATAAATCTTTGGGTTCAAACACATAACCAGAAGGAGCCCTGCCAAGGGTCATTAAATCACTTTCATTGTCTGGAATCGGTATTACCTGTAAGAAAGTACAATGAAAACCTTCTTTACTGTATAATTTGATTGCCAATTGAAACAGATGCACCGCATGGGTTGTACATCTTGTTGGGATAATAATTCTTTTCATGCTGTCTTGTTTTATCATCAACCGAATTAGTTGAATAAAAAACAAAACTACCTGGCAGTCATTGGGATGGCCTAAGGATTCAATTAAGGGTCTGTTAGAGCTTGTTAAGAGCGGGATTAGAAATCGAGACATTTTCTAATCCCGCTCTAATTTGCAGTGAAAATATTATAATATGTAGTATTGTAATTGATCAGGAATGAATCGGAAAACGCATTTCTGCCTTTGTTCCTGCCCCTTCCATCGAAGTAAACCTTATCTCACCCCGGTGAATCCGGATGATTTTTTGTGCAAGTGGAAGTCCAACACCATACCCCTTATAATCCTTGGTATTTGATGCACGGAAAAAGGGATCGAAAATATACCGTATCTCCTTTTGTGGTATACCAATTCCATGGTCTTCCACCACCAGTATACATTGTTTATCTGAAGTAGCGCTGAGAGATATCGTTACTTTCCCATTATCGGAATATTTACAGGCATTTTGAACCACATTCGTAATGGCTAATTTTAAAAGATTCTGGTTTCCGAATACAGTGAGATTGGCTTCATCAGCGGGAAGTCTTTCAAAGTTCAAATACACCTCATTTTGCGGATCAGTGAAGTCAACCAGTTTTTTTACTGCTATCACCAACTCATCCAAACGAATAGTTCCCATGAATTCTTCATTGATACTATTCCCTGCCTGTGCCAGCTCTAATAAGCTGGTGGTTAAATGATGTAATTGATCTGCTTCTCTTGATATTACGGATAATGCACTTTTGTATTCTTCTGATGTACGCTCTTTATCCAATGCCAGTTCTGCCTCTCCAATGATTGCGGTAAGCGGCGTACGCAATTCATGAGATAGCTTGTTTACAAAATTTCTTTGTGTTTCGAAAGAGGTTTCGAGTCTGTCGAGCATATCATTAAATGTTTGGGTAAGATCGGTGATCTCTCCACGCACTTTTTGTTCCGGCAGCCGGAGATCAAGGTTCGAAACACTGATCTTCTTAACCCGGTTAATGATATTGGTAATAGGTCCCACAATTTCTGCGGAAAAGATTAGCCCGACAATAAACACCACCAATACAGAAAATACAATACCCAGAAACAGGTTCTGCTTTAAATCGTTCAATGCCAATTCTCCGCTTTCGTTTCTGGCAGACATAAACACCGTATATCGTTTACCTTCATGCAGATAAGGCCTTGCCACGTAATAGGTATTATTTTCAATAAACTCAATCGATACATTCTTTACGATTTGTTCATTAAATCCTGCCGGTGCTGTTATGCCAAGGCGCTTCAATGAATCACTGTTGGGGAGTTTATCAAAAAAATGTTCTTTTTCTTCTGGTAAGTGCTGTAAGTGTTTTTGTCTTATCTCATTGTATACCGCTGCGCTTAAAGTTTCTGCTTCATAGTGAGCCTGTGCAGCAATACTGCCACGAACACCAAGCCGGTGAAAAAATTCTTTTTCGATGGAGCGACGGGAAAAATGGTAAATAAAAATACTCAGCATGAAAATAATCGCGCCAGTGAGTATGGTAAATAGTGTAGTAATTTTATTACGTATCGTCATCAGGCTTGCTCCTTCATCATATACCCCATTCCAATCATGGTATGAAATAATTTGGTTTCCCTGCTTTTATCAATTTTCTTTCTGAGGTAGTTTACATAAACATCTACTACGTTAGTGCCCAGGTTAAAATCAATATCCCATACATTTTCAAGGATTTCCATCCGGGAAAGAACCCTCGATTGATTCTTCATAAAAAATTCCAGCAGTTTATATTCGGTAGAGGTAAGTGCGATCACTTCGTCATTGCGCATAGCAATTTTCGCATCCATGTCTAATTTGAGATCTGCAATCTGTAACAGGTTGGCATTTGTGTTTTTGGTTAGCCTTATCGATCTTCTACCCAATGCATTTACCCTTGCGATAAGCTCATTTATTTTGAATGGTTTTACCATATAATCGTCTGCACCACTATCGAGTCCGGTTATGATATTTTCGGTGCTTCCTAAAGCAGTAAGCATAATGATGGGCAGGTCGAAACCAAGTGTGCGAATTTCCTTACAAACCTGTACCCCATTAATACCGGGCAACATGAGGTCAAGGATCACCAGATCAAAGGAATGATTCTGAATCATTTGCAAGCCAGTATTGCCATCCATGGCCACACTTATATCAAGTCCCTTTTCCTTCAACCCCCTTTCTATAAGTGATATTACGGCTGACTCATCCTCAATTAACAGAATCTTCATGTGTATATTTTTTGGCAAACGCAGAGCTTTGCATTTTGCGACAATAACAAAAGAAGGCGATTATTGCTTTACTTGTTTATAGTTTTAACATTTTTTTCTTCCAATAGCCCCAGAGCGCTTGCCCTTTACCTAAATAAACCATTTTCACTATCTTGTTGGGATAAAACAACCAAAATGAGACATTTCTTCTACCTGCTGCTAATGGGTTCATTGGCTTTTTTCACTGCTGATGCACAGCAAAAAAAACAACTTACTTCTGCTGATTATGGAAAATGGCAGCAGTTGGGTATAACGGACCTTTCACCCGATGGTAACTGGGTAGGTTATAATATCAATATTCAGGAAGACAATGACACCCTTTTCATTGTAAACCGTAAAACGGATAATACCTATAAACTCGCTTTCGCTACTTCATTCGAATTTTCCGGTGATAACCAGTGGGTAGCATATCGTATTGGCTTACCGTATAAAGAAGCAGAGAAATTACGCGAGCAAAGTAAACCGATAGAATATAAAATGGGTTTATTAAACCTGGCAACCGGAAAAAAAGAAATAATCCAGAACATCAGTCGTTTCGGTTTTTCCAAAGACGGAAAATTTCTGGCAGTTTATCTAGCTCCTCCAAAAGAACATAAAGACAAAGGAAGTGTACTACTCATTAAAAATCTTGCTGATGGAAGTACCCACACCATCGGCAATGTAACAGAATATGCTTTCAATAAAAAAAGTGATTACCTCTCTTATATAGTTGAATCAACGAATGCAGCCGGTAATGCAGTTGAATTACTGAGTCTTAAAAATTATAGTTTAAAGATTATCGCCAGCGATACTTTGCGCTTTTCTAAATTAAGCTGGCAACGTGAAGGGGAAGGCTTTGCTTTCTTTAAAACCATTAAGCACAAAGATTTTGAAGAAGAGAATGCCACCGTTCATGGGTATATCAATCTCTATAACAACCCAACACTTAAATCATTTGATCCTTTGCAGGTATCCTCCTTTCCTAAAGATATGCGGATACATAATGGATCCGCCCCAAGGTTAAGCGATGATATGAGTGCACTGTTTTTTGGTATTAAACCCTGGACAGCTAAACCAAAAAAAGAAGATAAAAAACCTGGCGACTCGTCTAAAACACCTAAACTAGTAGCCAAAACAGATGATAAACTGGCAGCGGTAGATATCTGGCATTGGAAAGACCCGGAAATCCAACCCAGACAAAAAGTAACTTTTGGTCAGGACAAAGATGCCAGCTATTTATGTGCCTGGAACTTCACTGGCAACCAGTTTGTACAACTGGCCAAAGAAGCTACTCCGATAGCACTGCTTAGCGGCGATCAGGCTTATGCCATTACTGCTACCAATAAAAAATACAAACCGGCATTTAAAGAAGACTACGCTGATTTTTACCTTGTAAATACCAAAACAGGGGAAGAGAAGTTAATGTATGAGAAAATGCTGTCTGGATTTTATACTGGCCCGCAATCATCTCCAGGAGGTAAGTTCCTGTATTTTTTCCGCGATAAAAATTGGTGGAGCTACAATATAGCATCACAACAAACCGTAAACCTTACCCAAAATATCAAATCTACATTCTGGAACACCAGAGACGATCATACTGCCAGCAAGCCACCATTTGGAATGGGTGGATGGTTGAAAGATGATAAAGAGGTATTACTATATGACGAATACAATATTTGGGCAGTAAAACCTGATGGATCTGGTGCAAGGAAAATTACCAATGGAGAAAAAGAAGAAATAACCCATCGTATTACCAGAACTGATTTTGAATATCCTTACCTGGATGATAGCAAGCCTATTTTTATTTCTTTGTACGGTGATAAGACAAAGAAGTTTGGTTATGCCAAACTGGAAAACAATTC
The DNA here is from genome assembly GCA_965650685.1 of uncultured Sediminibacterium sp. Lineage (GTDB taxonomy): Bacteria > Bacteroidota > Bacteroidia > Chitinophagales > Chitinophagaceae > Sediminibacterium. Next base: position 5,819 of record CBFGPM010000048.1, on the reverse strand, counting down.
CGTACAACCTTTGATTTTTGAAAACTTATCAATAGGCCGTATTACAAAAGCCAGTGAAGCAAATAGTTTCAGTTATGTAAAACAAGACTATAACCTGTCTCCGGAATTATTTACTACAGATGATTTCAGTAACCAGAAAAAAATCACCGGCACCAATCCACAACAAAACGATTTTTATTGGGGTAAAAGTGAATTGGTAAATTTTACCAATAAAAAAGGTAAAAAAATGCAAGGTGCACTTTTCTATCCTGCCAATTATGAGCCGGGTAAACAATATCCGATGATTGTTTACATCTATGAACTATTATCGAATACTGTTCATAGTTATGTTACCCCTTCAGAAAGAAGCGCCTACAACACTACCAATTATACCAGTAATGGATACTTTGTATTCAGACCTGATATTGTTTACGACGCCAATGAACCTGGCATGAGCGCAGTTAACTGTGTTGTACCTGCTGTTGAAGAAGTTTTAAAATCAGGCATGATTGATAAAACTAAGGTTGGTCTCATGGGACATAGCTGGGGTGCTTACCAAACATCATTTATCATTACACAAACGGATCTTTTCAAAGCAGCATGTGCAGGCGCTCCGTTAACTGATTTGATCAGCATGTCACTCTCCATCTACTGGAACTCCGGAACACCTGACCAGAAAATCTTTGAAACAAGTCAGGGTCGTTTTGATGGCCCATGGTATGAGCGCACACAGGAACATATACGCAACTCACCTATGTTCAATGCGGCAAAAATAAAAGCACCCTTATTGGTTGCATTTGGAGATAAAGATGGTGCAGTTGATTGGCATCAGGGCATAGAAATGTATGGTACCATGCGCAGAATGGAGAAACCACATGTTATGTTGGTTTATGCAGACGAAAACCATGGACTAGCCAAAAAAGAAAACCAGATCGATTACCAGAAGCGTCAACGTGAATGGTTTGAACATTACCTGCTCGGTAAACCAGCAGAAAAATGGATCACTGAAGGTATTAGCTATATGGACAAGATGAAAGCGAGGGAGAAGGCTGTTAGCTTTTAGCCTTTAGCCTTTAGCTTTTAGGTATTAGGTCTGAAATAAATAGTGGCTAAGGACTATTTATTTCAGACCTAATACCTAATACCTAACACCTAATACCTAGCACCCAGCACCAAACAAGTTAATCATACATCATGCAACCCATCAGAACCGCTATTTTATCATTTGGATTATCAGGAAAAGTATTTCATGCCCCATTCATACACCTCAATCCTGGATTTGAGCTGGTTTATATTTGGGAAAGAACGAAATCTGAGTCTACTGCTATCTATCCTTATGTAAAAATTGCTCGTTCTCTTGATGAGATACTGAATGATGAAAGTATTGAACTCGTTATTGTTAATACACCTACCGGGACACATTTTGACTATGCAAAAAAAGCCCTCTTTGCAAATAAACATGTAGTGGTAGAAAAAGCATTCACGACCACTGTTGCGGAAGCTATTGAATTGGATCAACTGGCAAAACAACAAAACAAAACGCTTTCAGTTTTTCAAAACAGGCGGTGGGACAGTGATTTTCAAACGGTACAAAAAGTAGTGTCTGAAGATTTACTGGGACCGATTCATGAAGCTGAATTTCATTTCGATAGATACAAAGATGAGTTGAGTCCGAAATTACATAAAGAAACTGCGGCCCCGGGTGCTGGTCTATTATATGATCTTGGTCCACACCTGATCGACCAGGCTATCTGTTTATTTGGATTACCAGAAGCAGTTTTCGCAGATATCAGAACACTCAGACCTGGATCACAAGTTGATGATTATATTGATCTGTTACTTTATTATCCCAAAGTAAGGGTACGTCTGAAATCTGGCCTATTAGTAAAAGAACCCCTGCCCTCTTTTATCCTGCATGGCTTATATGGTTCCTTCCTCAAAACAAGGGCCGATAATCAGGAAACAGTACTATTAAATGGCGCTACCCCAGACCAGCCAAATTGGGGTGTTGAGCCTGATTCGGAAATGGGCTTATTGCATACCAGGTTAAACGGAAAAGAGATAAAAGAAAAAATATCAACCATTGCAGGCAATTACGGTCATTATTTTTCCAAACTACATGATGCGATTAGTCAAAAAGGAGAAAACCCGGTTTCGGCTGTAGATGGTATCAGGGTAATGCAGGTGCTCGAGGCAGCAAGGCTCAGCAACAAGGAAAGAAAATGTATTGAACTAACTGCACATGCATAAATACCAAAGAATACTAAACTATAATAATAAAAAAGGCCGGATCTATTAAATCCGGCCTTACTATTTCAACCATGTAAGTTTACATTTTTTTAGCATCTTCCAGGAACTTGGCAAGACCGATATCCGTTAAAGGATGTTTCAGTAATCCAAGAATAGAATCGAGCGGGCAGGTACAAACATCAGCACCTAATTCAGCAGCTTTGATGATGTGCAATGCATTACGAATTGATGCAGCAAGGATCTCCGTTTTGAAACCCTGTATGTCATAAATATGACGGATCTGACCAATCAGATCCATACCATCCCAACCACTATCATCGATACGACCAATAAATGGTGATACATAGCTCGCACCTGCTTTAGCAGCAAGGATTGCTTGTCCGGCAGAAAATACCAGTGTGCAGTTCGTACGGATACCATTATCAGTGAACCATTTAATGGCTTTGATACCATCTTTAATCATCGGCACTTTAACCACGATATTTGGGTGAATAGCTGCGAGCTTTTTACCTTCTTCTACCATTGAGGCAAAATCGGTAGACAATACTTCAGCGCTGATATCGCCATCTACAAGCTCACAAATGGTTTTGTAGTGATTCGCAATTGCTGCTTCGCCTTTTACGCCTTCTTTTGCCATCAGGGAAGGATTGGTTGTTACACCATCCAGGATACCCAGGTCATTAGCTTCTTTAATTTGTTCGAGGTTACCAGTGTCGATAAAAAATTTCATAGTGTATTTGAGTTAACCCTTCAGGCAAAGCCTTCAGGGTATAGGGAAGAAAAAAATGGCAGGCTACTCACATCGCACCGCTACAACCGCCTATCCTTGCTGCATTCCTGCCCTGGGGAGGTTCAGCAGGAGCTGGTCGTGTAAGACCTGCCGGTGCAAAAGTAAGGGTTGAGACCTATTTTCCCTAATTTTTTGGTTGCTGAACTTTCAGTTTATCATTTCCCTCAGCTCAAACACTCGTTTCCTCTGTTCCATACTGTGAAAACGTACGCACATTCACCGCAGGGAACAGGAGGAAAGGAGTTTACGCAGAGGATATCAGAATCCATTGTTGAGGTTTCTTGAATTGAGTCTGGTTATGCCCACCAATTCATCATGACGACCGCTGAGTGGACGGAAATAAAATAAAATCAGGTATTCATTCTCTGTTTCCCAATAATTTCCTTCGGTTAATCCAGGATCGGATTTTTCTTTTTGCTTGCCTTTATTCTTAGTCACATAATTATAACTGTAATAGCCTTGCTTCAGGAATAAGGTTTTTCGGTACATACCCTTCTCTTCATCAAAATACATTAAGGAGCTATCACTTGCCGCAGCACCGGTAAATGAACCTGTTATAAAAACATCTTTACCCACAATCGGTTTCCCCCCATTAGGCATTAATGAAAATTCTACATATGCATAGTCTGTCTGCCACCATGGATTAATAGATTCAATCGAACCAATTTCATCCCACCCATTTCTATCGTTAAAAAATGCATAGCGTAAATCGTTACGTATAGCATCTGGCTTCATGAATATGCGGTTGGGTTGTACGGTTCTGTCGACTCTATCAACCCTGTCGCTCTCAAATCGAAAACTCCGCAGATCGGCCCATCGAAATTCTTTTCCCGCCGGGAAAATTGCATCCTGTTCACTATTGTATTCCAGCATATTGTTACGAATAAATGCTGGTTGAATAATGGTTGAAGCATCATCCCATCTGTTATTCTGAATAATGATAAGTTTGGTTTGTTGCTGCGGACTCATAATATTCAACTCCTTTGCCGCTACGGTTGCCTGTATCTTCTGGTGTGTTCTGAGTAAGTTACTATTAAATGGCTGTGAAATTCTCGCTCCAATATCTACCCGATTATCAACTACCATCAAACGTTTGGTAAATGCCAGCTTACTGGTATCTCCATCTAAAAAAATCTTGAGTATATAATTTCCGCTTTTTGTAGGCACTGCACTTCTATCGGGCAATAAGGCCTGGTAATGTACATATTTGGTAAGGGCCAATGATGATACCCTGTACTGTGATATCCTGTTTTGAACAAAGCCCTTTATATAATCAAAAGGATTTAACATAGCAGGCGTCCAGTCGGCATTACATAATTCATAGGTATAAAAAAAGTTTCGCGGGTATCCGGTCAGGTCATCAAAATGAAGTTCTAACAAATCACTGCTTCCTAACCTGATCATGGGTATCGACTGCTGATCATTTTGCTGAAAGAGTTTGGGGCTTCTGATGCCATCCATGTAAACAAAATCGGGTTTCCGTTGACTCATCAACGGTGTTCCGGCACTGAAAATAAAGAGTATCAGTAAGACATATTTCATAGCATCACAATAAAACGCAAGTTAGAACAAGATAATGCAATCAATGCGAATCAGGTGTTGAAAATTACTGTTGCTTGTATGAGGGGTTAGGCGTTAGGTGTTAGGTATTAGGTGCTGGGTACTGGGTTGCAGGTTGTTAATGCCTAAAAAAAGTTGACCGGTTATTTGAGATACTTGCCCAAACACATAACCAAATAGCAAACACCAAACCCCAAACACCTAACACCTAACACCTAATACCTAAAAACTAAAAGCTACCGATCATTCATTGTCAGTTCGTATTTTTACCAAAATCACCGCCTTTGGGACTTTCATCCGACATCGCGAAGCGAATTGCTTTTAATCACCAGCATGCGTTTTCCCGCTTCATCATTCGATTGTCGATTGCTGCTACTACACTTAGTGTAATGGCGATGATTATTACCCTTGCCTTTGTTAATGGTTTTCAGCATACCGTTGCCGGAAAAGTCTTTAGTTTCTGGGGACATCTTCGGGTACAGAAATACGAAACAGGCAAATCACTTATTGCAGAAGAAACACCTATTACCATGGATAGCGTCATTGAGCGCACCATTCGCCTTCAACCCGGCATTAAAAGTGTGCAACATTTTGCTACCAAGTCGGCTGTAATAGAAAACAACAATGAAATTGAAGGTGTGTTGCTAAAAGGCGTTGACCATTTGTACGACAGCAGCACTTTAACACCTTTTATGCAACAAGGTGGTTGGATCAACTTTAGTGATAGTTTATACAGTAAGGAAATCATTGTTTCAAAAGCGCTCGCAAACCAATTAGGTATTAAAGTATTTGATACAGTAAAGGTTCATTTTGTATCCTCACTCGATGACAGCAGAACCTATAGAAAACTATTGGTGAAAGGCATTTATAAAACCGGCATTGAAGAATACGACAAACTATTCATTCTGGGCGATATCAGGTTGATCAGGAGAATTAACGACTGGAATCAGGAACAGATCGGTGGCTATGAAATTTTTGTGAACCAGTATACTGAGATGGATAGTATCAGCAAAAACTTATCGGCCGCTTTACCTACCGAATGGATGAGCCGCACCATACGGGAAGTATACCCCAATATATTCGATTGGCTGGATATTCAGGATGTAAACAGGGATGTAATTTTTATTGTTATGTCTGCAGTTGCAATCATTAACCTGATTACCTGTTTATTGATACTAATATTGGAAAGAACCAGAATGGTGGGCATTCTGAAAGCCCTTGGTGCAAGTAACTGGACCAT
>CBFGPM010000047.1:0-32205 GCA_965650685.1 uncultured Sediminibacterium sp. | reverse complement strand
CGACACCTTTTGCTCTTAACTCACGGCCCAGTTTGGCCATTTTAAGGGTTTCCGGCTCATTAAACCGGTTGAGAAGCGAGGATAGTTGCATTGCTCTTACATTAAATAATTTGGTTACTTGAAAATTAGCGAGCGTGAAGTTCGTTAAAAACAAGCAAACGGATGTAAGTTTCCACGCAAAACACGGAAATGGATGGCTGATGTCGGATCGCTGATGTCGGATTTAATATTGTTGGATGGCAGATGTCAGATGTCAGATTTGGGTTAAGAATCTAATAGTTGTAAAATCTCCTTGTAACTCTTTGTCTTACTCTAAGGTTTAACAAAAGAGTTACACAACGGTTATAAAGCTGAACTACTCCATCAAATCCGACATCAGCGATCCGACATCAGCCATCAACTTAGTAGTGAATTTTATACTTGTAAAGGTTGGGCAAGCGGGTTTTCTTTCTTTGTAACTCGTATTCATACACTGTACGTCCGAGGTTTTTTAGAAAGGGGTAGCCTATTGTGGTATAATCATATTTGTCGTCATTGAATATACCATCACTGTTACAGAGAATGGTTGCGCTGAGGAAGAATTCAATGTTCTTTTCAAAATCAACAAAATAACTTACGTCTGTAAGAAATCCATATGCCCCACCAATTTTATTGAAGATGCGGATATGTTTGGGAGCCCTTCCTTTTTCAGCACCATAGTAAAGAAACTTAACGGCTGCATCACCTACTTTGGCTGTATCGTAACTGGGAGAAGTGCTTTCAGAGGGGAAGGCACTCATCCAATGATAGATAAACTGTTCATCATCTTTGGTAAAATCAAACCGTTGATGCTTTGGAAACATTTCGGGCATAATTACAGATTGTAAAATGCGGTGAAAATCTTTCAGGTAAACCCTGTTCTTATCATCAAATGCAAAGGGGGTACTGATCAATTGACTACCAGCATAATAACCTTTACCCAAACTTGTTGCAAAAGCCGGAAACACCGCTTTGCTAAAGGCAGCAGGTTGTGATGATATAACTGCACCATTTTGATCCAGAAAACTTACTGTATTGGTTGTTCTGTTTTGTTCTTCGGTTCTGCTCACGCTCAAACGATGGCGGATAATGGCATCCGGATAACCTTTTTGGGTAAGCCTCTGCTGAATATATTCCTGTCCAAGGTATTCGTATAGTTTGTTAAAGGCATCATTATCGCTCACCAGGAATATCTGTTTGATAAGCCGCTCAATAGTGGGTCTGTCCGGAAAGCTGTCCTGTATTTTGTTGCCATACTTAATCATATCCAGGCTGTCTGTAATCAGCGTGTTTTGTATGGAGACAGGTATGCCCGCTCTTTTAGCTTTACTTAGTTTTTCGAGTGCCAGCAATGCAACCGGCATTTTAACCATACTGGCAGGGTAGAAATATTCATCGGCATTCAGGTGAAAGCCATAATCAGTAAAAACCGGTCTGTTCTTTTTGTCTCTGTCAATTTGCGTGTACATAATTTGTACCCTGAAACTATCCCTGTTTTGGAGAATTGTATTGAATAGCCCTGGTTTTGATAGCAGGAGCTGTTTCAAAAAAACAGTATCCTGTGCCCTGGCTATCCCCGCAGTCAACAGGAGTAACAAAACAAATATGCGCATAAATAAAAATAGCGAAAAATGGCAGATGTCAGATCTCAGATAGCAGATATAAAAAATCTGACATCTGAGATCTGACATTCTTTCTTGTTCTGCGTACCTTTACATCCTAAACGACCACCATGCCACACGAAGCGATTTCGGTTTTTGATATGTTTAAGATTGGCGTTGGACCATCCAGCTCTCATACATTAGGCCCGTGGCGTGCGGCATTGAAATGTCTGGAAACTATTCAAACTAAATACAGTCTTACAGAAGTAGAATCTGTTACCGTTTTATTATATGGCTCCCTGGCTAAAACCGGGAAAGGACATGGAACAGATATCGCCGTTTTATTAGGCTTATGTGGTGAAGATCCTGTTACTATAGATGTAAACAGTATCACGCCCAAAATAAAAGAGATTGAAAGCAGTCAAACTTTAATGCTTGGAGGAGCAACCGCTATTCCTTTTCATTTCCCTGAAAACCTGCAGTTCCTTTTTAATGAAACACTGCCTTTTCATCCGAATGGTTTATCCTTTCTGGTGTCCTTGAAAGATGGCGAAAACTTCAGCGAAACCTATTATTCAATTGGGGGTGGTTTTGTAGTGAAGGAAGGAGAAGATAAAACGCAGCAGCAATCGGTAGACCTGCCTTTCCCTGTAAATACAGCAGATGAATTGTTGCACTGGTGCATGAAAACAGGCATGAGTATACATGAAGTGGTGATGGAAAATGAGCTGGCATGGCGTAGTGAAAATGAAACCCGACAAGGGGTAATGAATATCTGGCATACCATGCGCGACTGCACCTATCGTGGCTGTCATACCAAAGGAGAATTGCCTGGTGGTTTGCAGGTACGTCGTCGTGCATTCGACCTGAATAAAAAACTCATTGGCAACCAACCTTATGCTGATTATGCATCCTGGATCGATGCCATCAGGGCAGGAGGCAATGGTTTTAAATACACGCTAGATTGGGTAAGTTGTTTTGCATTGGCAGTGAATGAGGAGAATGCCTCATTCGGTCGCGTAGTAACTGCACCTACCAACGGAGCAGCAGGTGTAATACCGGCAGTACTGCAATACTATATCGCATTCTGCGATGGTTTTGATGAAGAGAAAATTTTTCATTTCCTGCTGACTGCATCAGAAATAGGCAGCATCTTTAAAAAAGGAGCAACAATTTCTGCAGCAATGGGAGGATGTCAGGCTGAGATAGGTGTATCATCAGCAATGGCAGCGGCCGCATTAACCGAGGCATTGGGGGGTACACAAAGACAAACACTGATGGCCGCAGAAATAGCCATGGAACACCATTTAGGACTTACCTGCGACCCCATCGGAGGCCTGGTGCAAGTACCTTGTATTGAAAGAAACACGATGGGCGCCATCAAGGCCATTACTGCCTCGCAGCTAGCATTACAGAGTTCGCCAGACTATGCGAAAGTGAGTCTTGATAAAGTAATTAAAACCATGTGGGACACTGCCCTCGACATGAGCAGCAAATACAAAGAAACCGCAGATGGCGGGCTGGCTATTCATATTCCTATTAGTTTGCCGGAATGCTAGAAGAAATGGCGGATGTCTGATGGCTGATGTCGGATTTGGAGGTTATTGCCACTGAGGGCACTGAATACACTATAGAAATTTTCTGTGAAATTCTGTGCCCTCTGTGGCAACAAATCCCTCATGAATGCCTGAAAATACAATTTCGATTTGAGGAATATTTCCAACACAGAAATCATAAAACCAAAGATCAAAAATTCAAAGATCAACATAAGGTGTAACTTTGTAAGAAATGCACCATGTTACAACGTATTGTTATTCTGGGTGCGGGTTTTGCCGGGTTACAGCTGGCACGCAGATTAAAAGATTCCAATTTTGATATTACACTGATTGATCAGTACAATTTCCATCAGTTTCAACCACTATTTTACCAGGTAGCTACCGCCCGATTAGAGCCCAGCTCAGTTTCATTTCCGCTTCGTAAAGTATTTCAGCATAAATCCAATGTGCATGTTCGATTAGCAACGATAGAAAGTATCGATCAATTGTCGAATACGGTATATACCGATGTGGGCAGTTTTGGTTACGATTACCTCGTTATTGCTACTGGCTGCACCACCAATTATTTTGGCAATAAAAATATTGAACGCTATGCTTTCCCGATGAAGTCAACCACGGAAGCTATTGTATTACGCAACCGCATACTGCTCAATTTTGAAGAAGCCTTACATGCAACACCTGAAGAGCTGGAAGGCATTATGAATATTGTGGTAGTTGGGGGTGGTCCAACAGGTGTTGAATTATCTGGCTCACTGGCAGAACTGAAAAAGAATATTCTGCCACGCGATTATCCCGATATGGATTTCTCACGGCTCAATGTGTATTTGCTTGAGGCTGGTCCGGCAACACTGGGGCCTATGAGTAAAGTGTCGCAACAAAAGTCACAGGCATATCTTGAAGCAATGGGGGTGCAGGTAAAAGTAAATACGCAGGTAAAAGACTATGATGGAAAGAAAGTGCTACTTGCCGATGGCAGTACAATAGCTACCAATACACTTATCTGGGCCGCAGGTGTAACCGGAAATGTTCCTAATGGCATTGATGCCTCATTGCTGGTAAGGGGCAACAGAATTAAAACAGATGTCTTCAACCGCCTACCTGGCAAAGACAATATTTTTGTACTTGGTGATATAGCCTATATGGAAACAGAACAGTTTCCCAAAGGGCATCCACAACTGGCCAATGTAGCCATTGCACAGGCAAAAAACCTGGTACAGAATTTTAAACGGATACAAAGTGGAAAAGCCTTGCTGCCATTTAGCTACAGGAGTCCCGGTACAATGGCAACGGTTGGCAAAAGAAAAGCAGTGGTTGATTTACCCTTCATGAGTTTCCAGGGACGTTTCGCATGGTTTATCTGGATGTTTCTACACCTGATGCTGATACTCAGCGTAAAAAACAAACTCATCATTTTCATCAACTGGGCCATCAGCTATTTCACCAACGATACAACGCTTCGATTGATCCTGCTACCGACAAAGCACCAGGTAGACTTATACAAAGAAGAACAAACGCCGATTGAGCAGAAAACGCACCAGCTTTAATGTTTGATTTTTTGATCATTGATTTTTCGATTTCAGATATAGAATCGGATAGAATAGAATATTTCAAATCCATTCCCAATAACTCCCTTTCTCCCTTTCTCTCTGCGAAAAAGCTTAGTAATTAGTAATACTTAAATTACTTGATTTCTTTTGCAGGGAGAAAGGGAGTTTCGAATAATTCGAAAAGTACTTTGCTATTGCTAAAATCAAGAAATCAAACATAAATCCGACATCAGACATCAGACATCAGCGATTCCCCCGAGTAGTCTTTGATTTCATTGTACAGCGTTCCTCTCTCAACCGGTTGTCTGTTTACTTGTTTAATCAGGCGTACCAGTTCTTCGGTGCTCATGGTTGGGGTTTGTTCTTCACTTCCGGCCATGGCGTATATTTTGGTGGAGTCGTCGATGGTGCCATCGATGTCGTTCACGCCGAATGATAAGGTAAGTTGTGCATTTTGTCTGCCCAGCATAGGCCAGTAGGCTTTCAGGTGTGGGAAGTTGTCCATGTACAAACGCGAAACTGCATACATGCGCATGTCTTCCACCACAGAAGACTCGGCAATATGACTCATATCATTATCCTTATTGCGGAATTTGAGGGGTATAAAAGTGTTGAAGCCGCCTGTTTTGTCTTGAAGCTGACGAAGTCTGTCCATGTGATCAATACGATGCCAGAATTCTTCTATATGTCCATACAATAAAGTGGCATTACTATGCATGCCAAGATTGTGAGCAGTTTCATGGATATGTAACCAGCCATCAGCATCAACTTTATCTTCACAGATCTGTTTGCGGATTTCGGGGTGGAATATTTCTGCACCTCCACCGGGTAAGGAATCCAATCCGGCTTCATGTGCCAGTCGCATACCTTCTTCCACAGAAACTTTGGCTTTGCGGAACATATAGTCCAGTTCAACGGGTGTAAAGCCTTTAATGTGTAAGTCGGGACGATGTGCTTTGATGGTACGAAGTAGTTCGAGGAAGAAGTCGAGGTTCATTTTAGGGTGAACGCCGCCAACGATATGTACTTCGGTAACGGGTTTACCGTCGTAGCTTTTTACGATATGCATCATTTGTTCGATGCTCAGTTCCCAACCTTCCTCGCGGTGGGCATAGAGGCGGGAGTAGGAGCAGAACTTACAGGAGAACACACATACATTGGTGGGTTCAATATGGAAGTTGCGGTTGAAATAGGTTTTGTTACCGTGTTTCTCTTCACGCACCCAGTTGGCCAGGGCACCGAGCCAGGAGAGGGAGCCTTTTTCGAAGAGGGTAACACCATCATCAAAGGAAATACGCTCTTTGCTTAGTATTTTCTCTCCTATACTTTTTAACTGACTATCCGACTGTGTTGCAACCAAAACAAATGGGTCTGAAATTCGCGCGCTCATCTTCACTAATTTGGATGCAAAAATACGATTATAGTTGCCACTGAAAGCACAGAAATACACAGAAACGTTTCAGTGGTATTCTGTGCCTTCAGTGGCAAATCCGCCTTATTTCTTAGGTTTCAAATCCACTTTCCTCCATCAGCCTCAAAAGTTCATGTTTTTTATATAGATTCGTTGGTCACACTGCAACAGCAGGTATTCATTCATAACCAACTGAGCTATGTCAATTAAACTAAGGCTAACTATTCTAAGTTTTTTCCAATTTTTTGTGTGGGGAGCATGGCTCACAACGCTTGGTTCTTATGGTTTCGGGTTCAAAAACTGGACGGGTGCGCAGTTTGGGGCTGTTTTTTCTACCCTGGGACTAGGTTCGCTGGTTATGCCAGCGTTGGTAGGCATTATTGCCGACCGTTGGATGAATGCAGAAAAGCTTTATTCATTGCTGCATATTTTTTATGGCCTCACCCTCTTTGCATTACCTTTTATCGATGAACCGAATACATTCTTTTGGGTTCTTCTGGTGAGTATGTGTTTTTATATGCCGACTATATCTCTTTCCAATTCACTTTCCTACCGGATACTCATTGATAACGAGATGGACGTAGTAAAGGTATTTCCCCCAATCAGGGTTTGGGGTACAATTGGATTTATTGCGGCTATGTGGACCACCAATCTTATCAGTGATCCACAGTCGCCCTGGGAAACGGGTAAGGCGATAGGTGAGCAGATTGCGGCTTTAACAGGACATGCTATTAATGCCAACCAATTTTATGTAGCTGGAGTGTTTGCCGTGGTATTGGGTATCTATTCATTTTTCCTGCCTGCCTGTACGCCCCAGAACAAGGGGAAAGGCATGGGGTCATGGATCGATACTTTTGGACTTCGGGCCTTTAAGTTGTTGGGGAATTATAAAATGGCCATTTTCTTTCTTTTTTCGATGTTTCTTGGAGCGGCTTTACAGCTTACGAATATGTATGGTGATACCTACCTGAAAGACTTCGAAAAAATTACCCAATATGCCGATTCTTTTGTAGTGAAGTATTCAACCATGATTATTTCCATTTCACAGATATCAGAAACACTGTTTATTCTGGCTATTCCATTTTTCATGAAACGCTTTGGCATTAAGAAAGTGATGCTGATCTCTATGTTTGCCTGGGTTTTGCGTTTCGGGCTGTTTTCTTTCGGTAATCCTGAAGGTTTGTTCTGGATGATTATTCTATCAAATATTGTTTATGGCATGGCTTTCGACTTCTTCAATATATCAGGCTCCTTATTTGTAGAAACATCTATCGATCCTGCGATACGCTCCTCCGCACAAGGCTTATTTATGATGATGACCAATGGTTTTGGAGCCATCATGGGTAGTGTGTTGAGCGGCTGGATGATCGACGGTTTTTACCTCTTACCAGATGGTAGCAAAGACTGGCCCGGCATCTGGATGGTGTTCGCCATTTACGCCCTGTTTATAGCCATATTTTTCGCAATCCTCTTCCGCCACAAGCATAATGCGGCTGAAGTGGCTAGTGTTGGACATTAGAGCTGTTGGCCTTTAGCTATTAGCCATTAGCTTTTAGCTGCTAGGTACTGAAATGCGTTAAGAACTAACTAAAAAAAGAAACCGACTATTAAGCCGGTTTCTTTTTTTAAATGAGCTATTGGTAAAGCCCGCCCAAGCTAATTGCTAATAGCTAAAGGCTAACGGCTTACAAATGCGCCTGAATCTTCTTATCCAGCACCGACTTAGGTACTGCGCCAATTTGCTTATCTACAATCTGACCACCTTTAATGAAAAGGATAGCAGGGATAGAAGTAATACCATAGTTCACACTAAGGTTCGGGTTATGGTCTACGTTTACTTTACCTACGTTGATCTTGCCATCGTAATCTTTCGCCAGTTCTTCAATAACGGGTCCGATAGCGCGACAAGGTCCACACCATTCAGCCCAGAAATCTACTACGGTCAGTTTATCACTATCCAGTACAGTTGTCTGGAAATTCGCGTCTGTTAATTCTAAAGCCATTGTTTCTATTTTTAAATGTTTATTGTTTGTAAGTCCGAAAGTCCGTCCTTTCTTCGTCAGGATGACCGGAAGTCCGTTTTTCCTTGCTTGTAGCTTGAAGCTTGTGGCTTGAAGCTATAGAAAGAGAACAAATTTAAGCCCAATCGCCCATCTCTGCCCCTTTGACTTTTCCACCACTGTTATTAATGACGTTAGGACAGGAGAAACCTGACAGGGAAGCAGGAAATGAGGAATAGAGCTTGCCCTGAGCTTGCCGAAGGGGAATAAGTAATAAGAAAAAATGGGGGTTGTGGGAATGGATAAAATGAGTAAATTTACTAATGTGTGGGGTTGATTTTATAAATATGTATTAATAAAGGATGTAGTCGAAAATTGGTTTAAGAAATTTACAAGGCGGGTAAGCACTAAAACAAGATTTAATATGGCAGAAACACTAACAATCACAAAAATTATTGACAGAATAAATTCAGGTGATATTCGAATTCCAGCTTTTCAAAGGGATTTTGTTTGGGATGCTGATCAAGTTGCATTTCTTCTTGATAGCATTTATAAAGATTTTCCAATCGGAACTGTTATCTTATGGAAAACAGATAAGCGTCTTAAAACTGAGAAAAACTTAGGCTATTTTGAGTTGCCAGAACCAAGAAAAGATTATCCTGTAAACTATGTTTTAGATGGACAACAGCGTCTTACAAGCATTTTTAGTGTGTTTCAAACTACTTTGACTCCTATATCAAATGAATGGGTCGATATCTATTTTGATTTATCTGCTAAGGAAATTCCGCAAGAATCCTCTTTTTTACCACTTGAGAATAACGAAGTTGACCTAGCGAGACATTTTCCTGTAAAGACTTTTTTTGATTCGGTAGCATACAGAAATGCGACTGCTGGTTTAAGCGATGAAAATCTTACTAAAATAGATTCAGTTCAAAGAAAGTTTTTATCCTACATCATACCAGATATAGTGTTTGAAACTGATGATATGACTAATGTTGCCATCGTTTTTGAAAGAATTAATAGAGCTGGTACTGAATTAAATGTTTTCGAACTACTGTCCGCGTGGAGTTGGTCGGACAGTTTTGATTTAGTTGAAAAATTTGATCAGTTGCAGGAGGAAATTGCTGATCATGGGTATGAAGAATTATGTAAAGATCGAGATTTGCAACTTAGGATTATTGCAGGGATAATTAGGAAAAACACAAATCCAAGTGCAATACTTGCGATGTCTGGTGACGAAATAAGAAACAATTTTAATAAAATACAAAATGGCATAATCGGAGCTATTGATTATTTAAATAGAGAGTTAAATGTTAAGCATTACAAAATGTTAGCTTTCCCTGGAATCCTTGTTCCGTTAAGTGCCTTTTTTGCTACAGATAAAAGCGATGGTATTAATTACACAAGCAAGCAAAACCAAGTAATAAAAAAATGGTTTTGGCGCTCCTTATTTTCTAGAAGGTATTCTGCAGGTGTTAATGAACATCAAGCAAATGACATTTTACAAATGCTGTTGTTGCTAAATGATGAAAATCATCAATTTAGATTCCCGACTAGTGATCTAAAGATTGATTTCAGGAAAAGTAGTTTTTCTATTGCAAATGCAAATTCCAAAACATTAATTTCTATGTTAAATCAAAATTGTCCACATTCACTTTTAAGTGGAGCTAAAATCGATTTAGATATTGTTTTAAAGAAGGGGAGCAAACATGAGTATCACCATATCTTTCCTAAGAAATATCTTGAAGGATTGCGTAAATTAAGAAAAGAAATAGATTGTTTAGCAAATATATGTTTCTTGACAAGGTCAGATAATAATTCTATAAAAGATAAATCTCCTCATTTATATAGTAAAAGTATTAGTCAGGATAATGGACAAGAATATTTAAAGAGTGCCTTAATACCTCCCGATTTCGGGACATTAAATTATGACGATTTTTTAGATAAGCGAGTAAGGTTATTGGAAGATTATGCAAAAAGCCTAATGAAATAGTCGAATTTATATCTTCACCTAACATTAAATTAGCAATATAACAGGCGGACTAATAAAAACAAATCCAAAATATATAAAGTATCATTTCAATTAACAGCATGAATATTAAAAGGCATAAAGACGATTTCGAAGACGGGTTTGGCTGGGTAGCAGCCGGAACAAGTTTAGCAATTATAGGAGCATGGTTTTTTACCTATTTTACTCTAAAGGATTTAGATAGTGAAGCAAGGGGGACGTTTGGGGACATGTTTGGATCAGTCAATGCCTTTTTTCAGGATTAGCATTAGCTGGCATAATACTGACTATTCTTTTGTAAAAGCAGGGTTGGTCAATAGAATCCCACACCTGCGGAATGCAAGCATCAGTAGCGGTTCAGGCTCGATGTTTTTTCTCCGTAGGGTCTTACATCTAAAGGAAGTTCGACGCATCGTCTCCTGAGGAATGAAAGCACGTTGACTTTTCAACCGTTGTTATTAATTTCATAAGAAAAGTAAAATACTAAGGGTAGCTGTAAATATTATAACATGATCTTAAGAGCTAATGATAAGGGTAGAATAAATTGGGTTACATATTGTTTGACAGAAAAGAAATGTTTATTTTTAACAATGTGATATATATGAACGTAAATCGTTTTTAATATAAGAAATTGTGTAGTTGTAATATACGATTTGGCTATAAATTCTCCAAATATTCTATAACTATTAGGCGTATGCAGACAAAAAATGGAAGAATACATTATTGGCTTTGGTTTGGGCTTATTTTAACATCGTTACCACTAATTTTGACTTATTGGAAATTGCGCGGTATTGCCGTTCCTACAACAAGTTGGATTGATACTTTCAAGGAAGTTGTATCCAGAGGTGAATTGCTTTTAGTGTGTTTGTCTCTGTTGGGGGTGAATCTGGGTGACCTTTTTAGGGAAAAATGCAATGACGAAACAACTGGCTTTACTTTATTAGCTGCAACATTTATTTTATGTTTATTCGCTATTTATTCATTTGGAGAAATTAATACCAACGGTAACCTCGATAAAAGTTATGCTTTGAATACATCATTAGTTGTGTTTCTATGTTGCATATGTGTGTGTCTGATTTCCTTATTCACTCCTCGAAAAACAGCCTAATATGAAAGATTGGATAACATATTTATTGCCTATTAGTGCTACACTTGTATCAGTACTTGTAAGCTTATATAGTAGCTTTAAATATTTCAAAAAAAATAATACTAAAAAGGAGGAATTAAAAAAATATCTAGTAACAAGTGCAGCATTTAAAGAATTGCAAAAATCACTAGTTGATTCCGAGCAACTAAATGAAGAGGAGGTTTTAAAAGATTTTGAAAAAATTAATAATATTATAAAAAAACTGTTTGACGAAGTAACACATTCTAATTGTCGTACTACTATTAAAGTAATTTCATATGACAATACTGTCCCAGTTGTTATTTCACTAGTTTCCCAAAATGTATCAAAGAGAAGCAAGCAAGCCATATTTATGAACAAAACGAAGTTATTTGATGATACTTCTCTTTCTATATTATTCAGTAAACCATTTGACTATTTTCTAAATAATGATTTAAGCAAAGTGTATGGTAATATTCATTTTCCCGCAACAATAGAAAAAGATGACTATAAAATTTACTATTCAACCCTAGTTGTGCCTATTATTCGCGCTGAGAAAATTAATTCAGAGAAATGTGTTATTTATGGTTTTTTATCAATTGATAGTGATAAAAAGAATGTTTTTAATAAAGATTTACATATCAGTCTAGCCAAAACATTTGGGAATTCACTAATGCCGTTCATTGAGACTTGGACAAATCGTATTACTGAATCAAAGGGGCTCTCGCTAAAGAATCAAATCTTATCAGAGACATAAAATAACTAAGCAAAGTCGCCTTTCCTTTTTAGCAGAGTGTACTTATTTTTTCTTCCCAGTTCGCACATACTCAAAAGAATTTCGTGGAAGAGTCTCCGAGGTACGAGGGACTTCTTGTTACACAGCCAGGGTGTACGAATTACTTTGGAGCTTACTAATTCATCGTGGGTAGTTCTGCGCCATTTCTTGTCTAGTACTGAAGCAAGTAAACCTACCCCGTAGGGGTAACACAATGTAGCCCCGATAATAAAAGTATTTCATAACCCCGGAGGGGTTACACTGCATAAATGCAGCTATTATTGGCTATTGCATTTCGAATTGAGGTTGCCAGATCTGTATTCTACTGGTGGGTTATGGTGTATGACAATCGAACATGTGTTACCCCTCCGGGGTAATGGTATTTCTTCGTGTTGGTGCTAACATGTGATACCCCTCCGGGGTAGTAATATCATAATTTGTAAGCTGTTCATCTACTGATAAACCCGAGCCTCACTAACTACTAACTATTAACCATTCCTATCCTCCCCATCGCAACCACCGCTGCCGGTAAAGAAGCTGTATCATTAATTAAAGAATCGTTTTGTCTGTAAAAAGACAGCGCTACAGTGACCATGAGTACCGATGCCGGTTGTATAGCAGCATGTTCAAAAAAAAGGTCACTGGCAGGTGAGGAGGTATCTGAGAAACCGACAGCTATTTTTTCAACAACAGAGAAGCATTCTTGTTGTTCACCAAAGGGCAAACCCTGAACCATTATACTAATAGTCGCTGATGCAGCCAGCAGGGGGTTCATGATTTGTTTAACCGGATTGAATGCGGGCACATGAATATGCAATCTTCCATCCTGTGCATCCTTTATTTCGATCGGAACAAAAAGATAATCTCTCAGGTCAGCTTCCGTGTTCAGTTGAAAGGGAGGTATAAAACCATGGCCCAATACCCAGTTGTTTTGTTGGTGGTGTAGTTTATAATATTTGTACATCCATCCCCTGAATCGGTTCACCGCTTTGAATGGAAAAGCCAGGTAAGCCTGTAAAACAGAAGCTGTTGCGGTAGCTGTACGGGAACAAATGCCAAATAGCAGGGCTGCTTTTTTTTGCTTAGCTGCGGTTCTTTTCTTTTTATAAACGGGGAATGACCTGGCATATTGCTTGCCATTCATTTCGTAATAAATAACTGGGCCAATACGCCCACTCAGACCTTTATCGGTGAGTCTTGCCATAACACAATAGTTTAAATGAAAATCGGTTTAAACAGGTGCATGCAGATACCTGAGGGAGGGGCTCGATCTTAACAGGTTCAAATATACGATCTGCCTGTTATGTATACAAGCAAATATCATCGGGTTGCCCCATACCTGCGTCCTGGCATTGCTTAAGGTTATGTTCAATATTTCTAAGGAGTAAAAACATAATAGAAACATAGCATAACAGTAATAGTGTGTTATGATGTGTTGATGATGTGTTGTTGATGTGTTGATGGTCTGTGTAAATACTTAATAATGAATGAATTAGTATTTAGTGTTTTTTTTGTTGAAAATGAGCCTCGATTTTAGGAAAGTTTCGAAATTTTTCTAAAGTTGAGGGGTGTTTGTTTTGTTTACGACGATGTATTCCCCCCTGCAAATGAACATGTATAACTCCTTTAGTATGATTTTTCAAAATTCATCGAACATAAAAAGAGTTGGCGGAATAATATTGCTTATTACGAATAAGAATGCGTAAATTTATTAATATGTAAATTGTCCTTTTGATGCATCTTTAATTTATGCCGATAAGAACTCATTCATATTCCCTTTCAATAAAAAATGCCTGTCATCAGCAATGGTCTGGAATGTCTGACATGAAGGGCGGAAAGTTTTGTGAACAGTGCCAAAAAACTGTGGTTGATTTTACTCAACTTACAGACCAGGAAATTATTCAATTGATAAATGCGAAGAAGGAAAATTTATGTGCCCGGATATTGCCTGGGCAAATGAATAGGAATTTAGAAATTCAACAGCCAGGTAATAAGTGGGCTTCTTCTGTACTTGCAATTGGGTTGCTGGCTTCAGGAGTAACTGCAAATACTTATGCAGCTATACCATTTGTTCATTCTGCTAAAATAAATCTTTCAGGTATTGATAAGGGGTTTAGTAATATGCCAGTGTTGGAGATTGATCCTAATTTGATGGATAGCTCAAAATATAGTATTCGGGGAAAAGTAGTTGATTCGGCAACAAAAGAACCCATTGCTTTCGCTTCAGTATATCTAAAAAATACTAATCGGGCATGTTTGACAAATAAGGATGGTATGTTTACGCTTGTAATTCCTGAAGATAATCTGGAAAGGTTGAATTATTTAGAAGTGAGTTATGTCGGCTTTACTTCTTTTGAGAAAAAAATACACAGACGTTATCTTCCAGCAACAATTGATTTAATTATGCTTTCTGCTGATGAAAATGCAATGCTTGGAGAAGTGATCGTTATTCCGAAAAGAAAAAAATGGTGGCAATTCTGGAAATAATCGTAAATCAAATATTAAATAGTTATGAAAATAGTACTGGGGTTATTTTTAATTATTATAGTCATGTCTTGCAATAATAACAGTGAGCAAGTACAGGAAACAAATAGTATATCTGGAAATGTCAATTATGAAAAATTGCTTTCCAAATACAAGGAGATATCAATGGATACCTTAAAAGTATACTCTCCTGAACAACTAACTGGAGAATATAAAGGTGTTGAGCTTGACAGCGCAGATGCAGTGCTGTTTCCAAAAGAAATTGCTGAATTTCATTTCCATGAACCTCCTGGACTTTTTGCAGTTTATAAAATTAAACTCGATGAAAAAAGAATAGGGTTAATTACACGAACGCCTGGTGAATATGTTCCTTCTTCAATTAAAATGTTTTTGTTCAATAGGGAACAAAATAAAATTGAATCTTATTTAGAGCTGGCAGATGTATGGGGAGATGCCGGCGACTATGTACGAAAAGATAGTTGGTTATTGCGAGACAAGGACAAGCAGCTTAAAGTATTTATGTGGGTATTAGAAACGCATGCTAAAAGTGTAGAAGACGAAAAAGATACAACAGTGATAGAGAAGAATTACTACTATCTGATGCGTTTTAATCAAAAAAAGATCGATACAATCTCAAAAGATGAAAGCTATCTGAAAAAAGTGTACGGTGAATTGGCGAAAGTGGATTAGGTAATTTACAAGTTAGCCATCAGGCTATAAAACGACAACACAATTTCGAATACATTAATTGATAAACAACATAAATCAGTAACAACGGTGACTACAAAAAACATAGCAACAAACTGGTATCCTGAAAAAAGATTGATTATAACACATATAAGTGGAGATATCGAAAAAAGCGATATTGAACAGTGGGAAAAATCCTTCAAAAGTACATTAGACCAAATTGAAGATAATTCAACATTCAAAATCTTTGTCAATATGCATGGATTTAAAGCGGTGAATATTGACGCGCATAAGCGGTTTAGAGGTGTTGTTCCTTTGACTCTTGCTGACTATGGTTGGAAGGTTGGTTATTTGAACCTGTTTGAAGAAGAAGCCAAAACAATGACCTACAAGAACATAAGAGGAATTAAATGTGTTGGAGCGGCACATTCACATCAGGACGAGACCAAAATGGATTTGTATGAATCAAAGTTCAGCACTGACAGAGAACATTTTTTCATTGATCCGACACAAGCAAGACAATGGATTGAGAATTTGGAAATGGCAGACTGATAAGCCAACTTGGTTACAAATTATAAAGTCAATTGACCGACATTACAAGTAGCTTCAACTTTTGGAAAGTTCCGAAACTTTCCAAAAGTTTTTTTTTCTTCTCAGGGTTCAAATAACAAAAAGAAGTTCGTCGAAGAGTCTCCGAGGTACGAGGTCCAAAGGACTCCGGTGGAGGACTATTCGTGTTACACAGCCTGGGTTTACGAATTACTTTGGTGCTTACTAATTCATTACTGAAGAATCGAACAATAAAATTAATCATTAACTTTCCTATGTGAGATCGTTTTGTGGGGGGGATTCAAAATTCAAAAATCAAAAATCAAAAGTCAAAAAATCAAAGATTCAAATGAAAAATAACAATTTTATTTGTCTTAGTGATACTTGGCTTGAGTAAGGGGTTTTCTCAGGGTAAGGCAACTCTGACCAAAGGAGAAACGGTTAACTATAATCAGAAGAAAATAATCAGCAACTATTTATTAAGGCAATATCTCTTACTACATTTTCGATAAGCGTCTATATGTTCTGTAAACCCTTACATATAATGCATCCCCCCCGCGTAACCTCAGCGCCCTCCATTCTCCGCGGTGAAAAAAAGTATAGCATAAAACCCATCCAAATTAAAAACCAGAAAAACCAATTTTGCCTGTATTTTGCCGCTGCAATAACTACAGTAAACATCATGCAAGTCGGAAAGAAGATCGCAGCAGCCAGAAAGCTAAAAGGACTTACTCAGGAAGAATTAGCCGATCTTTCCCAGATTACCGTGCGAACCATTCAGCGTATAGAAGCTGGTAACAATACACCTCAGAGTTTTACTTTAAAAGCCATAGCCAAAGCACTGGAGCTGGATTATGCTGATCTGCTCACGAACACTAATACAGTTACGGCCGGCAATAATGGTACAGCAGCAGATATGCGCCATATTATGACCCTGCTGAATTTCTCCTGTTTTACCTATGTTGTTATACCCTGGGTACATTGGCTCATACCTATGCAGGTGCTAAAAAGAAGAAAGGATATTTCGGGGGATGCATTAGGTTTTGCACAACAAATCATTCGCAGACAGATTTACTGGACGGTAGCTATTAATCTAACAATGCTCGGCACACTGGCATATAATTATACAGTAGTATCAGTTATGGGTAATAAAAATGCGGTGATACCCTATCTATGGCCTTTTTTGTTGCTATATTTTATCAATGCAACAGTCATTCTGGTTCAACACCGTACCATCAGAATGCGCTTCTAATGTGTTGATTTGCAATAGATGTCGTGCGTTTGTCGTGCAGGTGTCCTTAGCTTGTCGCAGCATACAGACTGCACACACGGGTATTTTTGTGAAAAAAAGATGCGACTATTTTCTTTGCCTAAAATGCTGTTTCAATGTCTCTTGTTTTTGGCCATTCAACAAACCTGCCTTGGTCAGGTGCAACTCTCAACCAATCCATATAAACTCAATTTTGTCTGGCAGCAGGATAGTTCCAATGGCTTTCATGAACCCCATGCAGCCATGCTGGTGCCCGTAAAACTAGCCGGGTGTCCGAAACAATTTTACATGCAGTTTGATTTGGGAGCCCAAAAAACTATTTTTTATCGCCCGGTATGGAATGCCATACAGGAGAAATATCCTTCGGTTTACCGGGTTGCAGATACCAGTAAGGTATTGCCCGAGCTAACATTGCAATTTCAGAAAACTGTAATAAACTTAAAAGCAATCGACCTGATCGAAGCAGGGAATAAAAGCATAGACTGGTCGGATAATGCCCGAATCATCATTGGTACAATGGGGAGCGACTGGTTACACGACAGAACCGTTATGATTAATTATCCGGGAAAAGAAATTGTACTGAATTATACCGTTCCCGCAAAAGATACGAGCTTGATGACTGGTTTCACTTATGTCCAAAAAAGTATTTTGTTGCCAGTTATCATTAAAGGGAAGAAGACAGTTTTGTTTTTTGATACCGGCTCCAGTGCTTTTTCTCTATTAACTTCTAAAGAAACAGCATTGGCCATGGCAGGTAAAAATGCCACGGCACTTCGTTATCCGGTGCAATCATGGGGCAGAACCATGTATGCCAATAGCCTGCCTAGCTCAGATAGTGTAGAAGTTAATAATCTTAAAATTCCTTTTGAAAATGTTACTTATATGGAGGGCGCGTCTGAAAGCCAGGTTAACAGAATGCTTCAACTGGGAATAGGAGGTATGACCGGAAATAAACTCTTCTTAAAGCATCGCCTGGTATTAGACACCCGGGGCAGGAAGTTTATGATTATGGAGTGAACCTGGCTTTGAGAGACTATGGTCCATGGTCCATAGTCCATAGTCCATGAGTTTGTGCTGTTTTATTCTTGAGGCCCATGAATAGCTAGCCGCTAAAACTGATTGTATATGTGGATGTTCAAATGCATTGAAGAATTAGGCAGTAGTATTGATTTTAATTCAATGCTACTGTATTAATACTGAAATTGCAGTTAATATAAACCTGTAGATATGCTTCAGCAGATTCATCCTAAATTACCTATGCGTAATAAAACACAAACGCTGGATTATTATGTTCAACAGTTGGGGTTTAGTGCCTCCGCAGATTATGGAGATTACCTGATTCTGCAAAAAGATAGCATTGAGATACATTTTTTTCATTTCCCTGAATTGGATCCTTTGACTAATTACGGCCAGGTATATATCCGCACGAATGATATTGATCATTTGTATGAATCTATAAAAAGCAATGGGGTTACTATTCACCCTAATGCTCCATTGGCAGTAAAGCCATGGGGACAAAAAGAATTTGCGCTACTCGACCCCGATCACAACCTGCTAACGTTCGGACAATCAACTTCCATCTAATTGATCCCTTTCAGTGCCCTTCTGTGCCTTCAGTGGCAAATCAGTCCGAAAGTCGGAAAGACCGAAAGTCCGGTGAAGTTTGCCACTGAAGGCACTGAAGGACACTGATCGGTTAGGGTTTTCTGAAAGGCTGTGCCTTGAAATAGGTCGCAGTTCGCCATAACCATTCAACCGGTCCGAAATAAAAATAGCGGAACCACCATTTGCAAAACATGGCCTGCAGTATAAAAAATACAATGGCTATCAACCAGTTTAACCAAGGAGCTGTTTCTCCCACCAGTTGAAAACCGAAATTGAAAAATAAAATCAACCCGAGTGCGGTTTGCAGGAGATAACTAGTCAGGGCCATTTTCCCTACCGGTGTCAAAGGATACAAGAGGCGTTGCCAGAATCGCCGATTCATCAGTAAAGTAATACCCACCACATAAAATACCACAAGGGCAGCACTATTGATATTGAACAGTATGCCAAAAATATAACCGGGTAGAGGCATCTGGTCCCAGCCAAGTTTTAAAATTTCATTCGCCACAATCATGCCGATGCCGATTAGCAGTGTAATAAGTACCAGCCAACCTGATCGGTTTCTGATTTTTCTGAAAGCTGAATTTCTTTCTTCGCTACTCATGGCAAACCAACCTTTTCTGCCACTGTACATACCCAATAGAAAAAAACCGAGTGTTACATAAATCCTGCCACTGCCAAACTGGAAATCGAATTTTTCTCCAATGCTTAGGATATTGCTTTTCATCATCGTCAATAAATCACTTTTATAGACGGTATTGAAAAACACCTGAGAAGGGTCCTGAGCAGATGGAACACCAGCAGGTGGCGGTGGCGGTGGGGTAGCAGCAGCGCCCATTTGTTCAATCATTCCAAATAACTGAATCAAAAGACCGGGCAGGTTGATGGCTAGCAAAATGCCCAATATCAATATTACTTTATTGCTTAGTTTACGCATCGGCAGTAATAAAAAACCTAATGGGGCATAAATAGACAGTATATCACCTCTCCAGAAAGCATGGTGTATTAAACCAATAATACCCATAAGAGTAATGCGCCAGGCATATCGCCAAACAAATGGACGGCCACTATCTTCCATGCTTTTCATCTGGAGAAAAAAACTGAGTCCAAAAAGGAAGGAGAAGAAAGCGAAGAATTTACCGGAGATGAGTATATCATTGATCGTTCCCACTATCTGCATAGATATGCCATCATGTTTTTTGAACAGTTCTTCCGGCATATTACCTGCATTATACCAATAAATCATATGGGCTAACAGGATACCCAAAAGGGCAAATCCTCGCAGGGCATCAACAGTAATGATGCGTTGTTTCAGGGTTTCGGCTTGCATTCGTAGCAATTTTGAATACAAGAAGATACAATTTTTTCAGACGGAATAACCAAAAATGATGAACGGCAGTTGGAGGCTTTACTCTGCGTAAACTTAGTGCTCTCTTGTTCTCTGCGGTCCCTTCCTTCCTCAGGTTGACGTAAGGAACCCCACCGCAGAGAACAAGAGAGCACTAAGTTTACGCAGAGATTATCCTACCAGCCCCACACTTACTTCCAGATCGGGGTTATCTAGCAGAAAATTCGCCATATCTTCATTCATAAGGAAACCTTTCTCTAATGTATACAGGCTTACTTTTAATTGTTCCCTGGGTTCATATAGCGTAAAACGCAGGGAAGATTTTCCCGGAAACTCCCGAACGTTTTTATCAATGAATGAAACGAAATCAGGTGTAAGCGAAGCGGGGTGCATGCTTATTTCAATGCTGCGTGTCATATTTTGTTTCACTGTTTCGAGTAATGACATCACATTGATCTTAAATTCGAAATTATTGGGCTGGTTAAAACGATTCCGGAAGAAGCCGGTTAATAATATATTTTGTCCTTTTTCAAGGTAGTTCTGGAATTTGATATAGTCCTCGCTCCACAAGATAAAGTCGGTTTTCCCGCTAAAATCTTCAATCACAAATGAGCCAAAGTTTTTACCTGTTTTTGTTACGCGATGTTGTACGTCGATCACCAATCCTGCTACACGTAATTGTTTGCCGGGGTTTGGTTGCAGATGTAATGTTTCTTTTATTTCATTAAAGTCTGCAATGCTTGTAATACCATAATATTTAAGCTCGAACTTAAAATGATCCAGCGGGTGCCCACTCATGAACATCCCCGTAACATCTTTTTCATGATCGAGTAATTCTGTGAGTGTCCAGGGTTCAACAGAGGCAATTTTGGGAATGGGTACCTGCATTGCAGAGCTCATATCACCAAATAGTGTATTGGCACTTGCTGCAGAAGCTGTTTGATTGGCCTGACCATATTGAATAATTTTCTCTAAACCCGATAATTTATCACCATCGGCTACATGAAAATATTGCGCACGGTGAAATTCAGGGAAACAGTCAAAAGCACCAGAATAGGCAAGGCTCTCTAATGATTTTTTATTGACGCTTCTCTGTACTACCCGTTTGCTGAAATCAAAAACATCTTTATACCATCCATTCTTCTCCCTTTCGGCAATAATATTTTCTACTGCGGCTTCACCCACACCTTTCAATCCACCCAAACCAAAACGGATTTCTCCATTTTTATTTACCGCAAATCCTTTTAGTGATTCATTGATATCCGGACCAAGTACTTTAATACCCATCCGTTTGCATTCTTCCATGAAGAAAGTGATCTTCTCAATACTTCCTGCATGGTTAAGCACTGCCGACATATACTCTCCGGGATAATGAGCTTTCAGATAAGCTGTCTGGTAAGCAACAAAAGCATAACAGGTTGAGTGAGATTTGTTGAAAGCGTATTGCGCAAAAGCTTCCCAGTCTGTCCATATTTTTTCCAGTTTATCGGCAGGATGTCCCTTCGCAGTAGCGCCGTCGATAAACTGTTTTTTCATTTTATCCAGTACGGATTTTTGTTTTTTACCCATGGCTTTACGGAGTACATCCGCATCGCCCTTGGTAAAACCACCAAGGCTCTGACTCAGCAACATCACCTGTTCCTGGTATACGGTAATACCATAAGTCTCTGCCAGGTACTCTTCCATTTGAGGAACATCATAGGTAACGGGTTCACGTCCGTGTTTACGGTCAATGAACTTAGGGATATAGGCAATAGGGCCGGGCCTATACAGGGCGTTCATGGCAATCAGGTCATCGAATTTATCGGGCTTCAGATCGCGCAGGTATTTTTGCATGCCCACACTTTCAAACTGGAACGTGGCATTGGTTTCACCTTTTTGGTAGAGTAGGAAAGTCTTTTCATCGTCTAGCGGAATATTGTCGAGGTCAATATCTACGCCATGGTTTTGTTTGATGAGTTCGAGGGCTGTCTTTAAAATAGAGAGGGTCTTCAGACCCAGGAAGTCCATTTTAATAACACCGGCATCTTCAATAATACTTCCTTCTATCTGTGTAACCCAGAGATCAGAATCTTTTGCTGTAGCAACAGGAATAAGCTCTGTCAGATCTTTTGGTGCAATGATGATACCTGCAGCGTGGATGCCCGTATTTCGTACAGAGCCTTCCAGTCTTTCCGCCTCTTTCAGTACCTGTGCACGTATATCTGTACCATTGTATATTTCACGTAATTTTTTTACGTTCTCAATATCTTCCTGCTGGTATGCTTCTTTTTCTTCCAGCGATTTTTCGCCTTCTTTTACCGTGAGTGGTGCATGTAATACACGTCCCAGTTCTGTACCCGGTTTGTCTGGTACCAGTTTGGCGAGCATATTACTTTCGGCCAGGGGTAAATCGAGTACACGGGCAACATCCTTGATACTCATTTTGGCTGCCATAGTACCATAGGTAATGATCTGGGCTACCTGTTGTTTGCCGTATTTGGATACTACATAGTCAATTACTTTCTGACGGCCTTCATCGTCGAAGTCCGTATCGATATCGGGCATGCTCTTACGATCCGGGTTAAGAAAACGCTCGAACAGCAGGTTGTATTTAATTGGATCTATATTAGTAATGCCAATACAATAGGCTACTACACTACCGGCGGCAGAACCACGACCGGGACCTACGAATACACCAAGTTCACGCCCTGCTTTAATGAAATCACTTACGATCAGGAAGTATCCGGCAAAACCCATGGTTTTGATCGTAAACAATTCAAAATCTATCCTTTCCTGGATCTCCGGGGTAAGATCAGCATAGCGCATTTTAGCGCCTTCCATGGTAATATGTTTCAGAAATTCCCACTGGTTAAGGTTGGCATCTGTATGAATCTGAAACGATGGTGGAATTGGAAAGGCTGGCAGTAAGATATCTTTCTTCAGATTCAATACTTCTACCTTATCAACAATCTGATTCGTATTATCCAGCGATTCTGGTATATCGCTGAATAATTTTTCCATTTCCTGCGTAGTCTTGAAATAGAATTGGTCGTTTGGAAATTTAAAGCGGCGGTTTTTGATCTGTGTATCATCATTCACAAAATCATCAAAGCCGGGAGTGCTTTGTTTTTCTCCGGTATTAATACAAAGCAGGATATCATGTGCATTGACATCGTCTCTGTCTACATAGTGACTGTCATTGGTAGCAATAACCGGAACATTATATTTTTTAGAAAACTTGATCAATGCCTGATTGATCACTTCCTGTTCTTTTATGTTATGTCGTTGGAGTTCGATGTAATAATCTTCCCCAAATAGATCCAGCCACCATTTGAATTCCTGTTCCCCTTTTTCTTCTCCGTCGTGTAAAATGGTTTGGGGCACATAAGCCCCGATACAGCAGGTAGTGGCGATCAGTCCTTCATGGTATTGTTCAATCAGTTCTTTATCTATACGCGGATACTTGCTGTACATTCCTTCAATAAAACCTAGCGATGTAAGTTTTACAAGGTTCTCATATCCCTTTTTATTTTTAGCAAGTAATACCTGGTGGTATCGTTCGTCTTTTACTTCTTTGGTGAATGTTTTTATATGCCTGTCTTTCACCACATAAAATTCGCAACCAACAATAGGTTTTACTTGCGGTGCCAGTATATCCTTTCCATTTTCATCTTTACCTATAACTTTTGTATTCTTCCATGCCTGACTAACAAATTCGAAAGCCCCAAACATATTGCCGTGGTCGGTAATGGCCAGTGCGGGCATATTATCTTTGGCAGCTTTTTTGTATAAACTGTCGATAGCTGCTGCACCGTCGAGCAGCGAATATTGGGTATGAACGTGTAGATGTGAGAAAACCATGATAGAGATGTCGGATGTCTGATGGCGGATGGCTGATATAATACTCAGCATCCCCCTTTTCCCGAACGACAAATATCCCGATTTTGGGGTGTTTGGAGAAGGCTTGGTTATCCACATAGGGGGGAGTCCGGAAGTCCGAGGTCCGAAAGTCCGAGGGAGGATGGAAGTCGTGAATTGTGAATAGTCAATTGTCAATTGTCAGTAGAGAGGGGGAGTGTTTTAAGCAAATCTGCCATCTGACATCTGACATCTGCCATCTTCCATCTGCTATCCTTCAATCCAAATCCGACATCAGCCATCCGACATCAGCCATTTTTCCACATCTGTGGAACTGCTGTTAAAACCTTAAAACTTATGCTCAATCCTTGGGCTGAAAGGGTTGGGGGATTATATTGCAAATATTATGATGAATAGAATTTCTTTAGTGCTAAGTTTTGCCTCAGTATTCGTACTTACGAGCTGTAAATCGCTGAGTAAGCTTACATCCAGGGATAATTCAACGACCAAAACGAGTACTACAAAGTCTAATTCGACCGGGCAGCAAAGGGAATTTCTTGATGGAATTGAAGTAACGCCGGGCACAGCAGTCACCAGCAGACATAAAACCAGTACTACCAATGCCAATACAAATACTGCGGCAAAAAAAGACAAAGCTGCAGTGGCAAAAGACATGAGCAGTTTTGATATTGAACGTGCCGGTTACCTTCAATTGAAATATGCGGTTATTATAGATGCAACTGTTGAGAAGTTAACCAATATTCCTCTTTTAGAGACCATCGATAAATGGTGGGGAACGAAATATTGTTTAGGAGGAAGTACCGAAAGTTGTATAGACTGCTCTGCGTTCACACAGGTACTTATGCGCGATGTATTCAATACCAGTTTACCCCGCACCGCACAAGAACAATTTGATACCAGTGAAAAAATAGACCTTGCTGATTTACAGGAAGGTGATTTGGTTTTCTTCCATACCACTGGCCGTAAAAAAGACATCACCCACGTAGGCATCTACCTGCTCAATAACAAATTCGTACATGCAGCCACCAGCGGCGGCGTAATGATCAGTGACCTCAACGAAAAATACTGGCAGCCGAGGTTTAGAGGCGCGGGACGCGCTAAATAATTTGGAAATTGGGCAATTTGAAAATTTGAAAATGAGTGAGTGTCTATACTAGTATTCCTACTACACTTAAATGAATTTCCATAAAGCGGAGACAGTCTATTAGTTTAGTACCCTTTAATTTTCAAATTTTCAAATTGCCCAATTTTCAAATTATTTATAAAGCGCTTGTATTGTTTCTTTCGTCTTTTGCATTAGCACAACTTCTTTTCCTTCGAGCATTTTGTTTACCAGGGTTTCATTGTAATGGCGGATGGTGAGGAGGTGGAGGTCTTTTTCTAGTTGTACGTCAAATACATTGCTTGCCTGGGCCGCAAAATCATTGGTCTTTTCATCCTTATCGTCCATGCAAATCTGAACGCCGATTGCGCCGGTTTGTATAAGGTTAGTGCGAACGCGTGATCGTTCAAGTACATCGTAAAGTTGTCGCATGGGTGCTTCGGCCATAAAAGAAAAATCGCGGTTGTGCAGGTGAATCAGTAATTGTTTTTCTTTTACAACAATAATTGGGGGTAGTCCTTTGATGTTCTTTTTATGAATAACAGTTCCGGGAAGGGAAGGGTCGAGGAAACATTTTACATACATGGGAATACCCTTGTTCTGTAAAGGTTTGATGGTTTTAGGGTGAATAACCTGTGCGCCATAAAAAGCCATTTCTATGACTTCATTGAAATTCAATTCACTGATCAATTGGGCATCGGGGAACTGTTTAGGATCGGCATTCATAACACCTTCCACATCCTTCCAGATCGTCAGGCTTTCTGCATTGAGCATATTGGCAAACAGGGCGGCCGTATAATCACTGCCTTCTCTCCCTAATGTGGTACTTTCATTTTCATCCGTTGACCCTATAAATCCCTGGGTAATGAGTATATTATTGTTTGATATAACAGACTGCCAGCTCTGACTTGCCTTTTCGGCTGTGAATTGCCAGTCGATACCTGCATCCCTGAAATTATCATCGGTGCGAATAATATCACGCACATCCATCCATTGATTCGGAATTTTTTCCTGATTCAGGAAATGACTAATGATACAGGTGCTAAACAGTTCGCCGGCACATACTACCTGATCATAATAATAATCAAACTCACGAACGGGTTTATCATGTAAAAGCCATTCTACCTCCGTAAAAAAATCGTTGAGCTGTGCAGCGCAGGCATTATAGTGGGTAACCAATAAATATTTTGCAGTGGTAAGGTGTTGGTTTTTGACAATTTCAAAAAGTTGAAGCGCCTCCTCTTTTTTCCCGGCAAAAAATGATTCCACTACTTTTTCTAAAGCATTGGTTGTTTTCCCCATCGCAGAAATAATGATAACCAGTTGATCATCTTTGTATTTATCAACGATACCTGCCAGATTTTTTATTCGATCAACACTATTAACACTCGCTCCGCCAAACTTAAATACTTTCATACTTTATTAATTACAGCAAAACTAGGTTAATTTGAAAATGAGCGAATTTGAAAATTTGAAAATGAAGCAATTTATTTTGCTGCGCAAAAGTTCTGTAATATAGTAGTGATAATACTCCAAACTCTCACCCGCCTCATTTTCAAATTTCCAAATTTCCAAATTTCCCAATCATTTCTCTCTAACTGCCTTAAACTCAGATCCATCTTTCCATTTCGGCATTGTTTTTTCGAATGCGAGTTTTTTTCCTACCTGGAATAGCCATTTCAGATCATTGATGGCGCCGTTCATGGTCCAGGTGGTTGGATCGTAGCTGTCGGATGGTTGATGGTAATTTTTTTCGGTGTAATCGTCTTCCAGTTTCTGTCCAAATGCTTTGCCTTTGTTGATTACGTCAACTCCAGTACTTACATATAATGCGGGTATCCCTACTTTAGCGAAATTAAAATGGTCTGAACGGTAATAGTAACCGGCTTCAGGATGTGAATCGTAGGATATATAACCACCTGTTTTCTCCACAGCCTCTTTTAGGTAATCTTCTAGGTCAGACTGTCCTTCACCAACGATTACAATATCCCTGGTAGCTTCAAAACGGTTTAGCCCATCCATATTGATATTGGCAACAGTTTTTGTTACCGGATAGATCGGGTTTTCGGCATAATAAGCGGAACCTAATAATCCTTGCTCTTCTGCAGTTACAGCAAGGAAAACAATGGTTCTTTCCGGCGGTGTTTTTAAATTTTTAAATACACGAACCAATTCGAGTAAACCTGCTGTACCGGAGGCATTGTCTAAGGCGCCATTATATATAGAATCTCCAGTTGCATCGGGCCGGCCAATACCCAGGTGATCCCAATGTGCTGTATAGATAATCACTTCATCAGGTCTTTTGGTTCCGGTGATTTTGCCGATTACATTATATGATTTTTTATAAGTAGCCTGAACGGTCATACTGGTGCTCAGTTTCAGGTCTAATGGAACAGCTTTAAAACCGGGTTTATTAGCTTTTACCAATAAAGTAGAATCGAATCCGGCGGCGGTAAAAAGTTTATTGGCGGTAGTTTCAGTTACCCATCCGATTACATCACAGTTTTTTACATCCAATCCTCTTGTATCTAAACGTAAACGTGATGTGTTGAAACTATTTTGCTGAACGCTAAAAGGATAACTTGCCGCGGCTGTATTGTGAATAATCAAACACCCCTTAGCTCCCTGACGGGCCGCTTCTTCGAATTTATAGGTCCAGCGGCCATAGTAAGTCATGGCTTTGCCTTTGAAGAGGGTGGTATCACCAACCCAGAAACCGGGATCATTTACCATAACCATTACTACTTTTCCTTTTACATCAAGTCCTTCATAGTCGTTCCAATTATATTCCGGCGCTACTACTCCATAACCTGCAAATATGAGTTCAGATTTGTCTAAGGTTTCAATAGAATCAGCTTTGTCGGTCCAGATGATATAGTCATCAAATGCTTTCAGGTTGAATTTTCCTTTTGTTGATTGTACTTCCATGGAAGGAGCGGCTTTAGCCAGTAGACTAACCATGGGAACTTCCTGAACATAGCTATCACCGTTGCCGGTTTCAAGGCCGGCTCGCTTAAACTGGTTTTTCAGGTAATCTACTGTCAGGGTTTCTCCCTCCGTAAATGGTTTTCGACCCATAAAAGAGTCTGAAGCCAGCACGCTTACGTGTTGTTTTACACTATCGGCATTGAAGGTGGCGAGACCGTCAGTTGGATCGATACTGGTAGAACAGGCAGTAATAAAGGCCACTGCTGTGAGCGATAAGACAAGGTTTAGTTTATGCATCTGTGTGTTTTTGAATGATTATGTAGAATTCTAAGTTAATGTTTTATGCCGATTAGCCTTTTAATATTCATTCTTTAATCATCATATTTAATACCTCTGATGGTGAGAATAATTGATTTATTGGTTGGGATTATTCCTTTTGAAATAAAAATGAAGGTGATGGTTATAAAAAGTATACTACAAATGATTACTGTTTCTATCCAGCATCCCCAAAAGGTATTAAGTCTGGCGTCTTCCGGATACTTAATATGATACCTGACAGGAAAATCATCGCCGGGTTTATAAGGTAAATTATAACTGCCATGAAATTGTACGACGGATGTTTCAGTTTCAAATATCACAACAGGAAAACTTTGCTTGCCAATACTCCTGCTTTTTGTATATCCTGTGTATAATACTTTCCCAATAGCTGTTTTGGAAGATGATAGCCAAACCAGTTTATAAATAATAAAGGGTAGTAATAAGACAGTTAAGAGCAATACATAAAATTGAGAACGACTAAGTTTCACCAGCAAATATTAAGTGTATTAAAGATATTAGTCTGCAGGATATTTTAACACTATTATGCAATTTTTTAATGTCAGCTTTGGTACAGTTCTTGTTTAACTAAAGTAAAAAAATGATATGTTGACGTTCAGACGGATTGGTTTTATGGTTGTTTTATTGATTCCCGGGTTTCTATTTTCATGTACCCGAAACATTACCCCATCCTCGGGGGAATCTATAAAAAAGGAAACGGTATTCAATGCTGCCAGTATGTCGGCAGATATTCTCACACATATCAATACCTATCGAAAAAGCAAGAGATTATCTGCACTAACTACTTTGGAAGTAGCGAACGAGCAGGCTGCCCAGCATAGTAAAAACATGGCCCTGAAAAAAACGGCTTTTAGTCATAATGGGTTTGAACAACGAATTGCCGCTATTTCCAAAACCGAAGGAACCATGCGAGCCGCAGCGGAGAATGTGGCTTATGGACAACTTTCAGCCAAAGAGGTAGTAGAAGGCTGGATCAATAGTCCGGGGCATAAAAAAAATATTGAAGGCAATTATACACTAACAGGAATAGGTGTTTATCGCGATAATAAAGGGGTGATTTTCTTTACGCAACTTTTTATGAGAAGAGAATAATTTGGAAATTTGGAAATTTGGAAATTTGAAAATGTAGTGGGTAGTTTAATGTGTAACTATTACATAGCTGAATCCTCATTTCCAAATTTCCAAATTTTCAAATTTCCAAATTGAATACCTTCGCTCAAACGATTGCCCTGCTATGACTATTAACAGAAGGATTCTTACACTCGATGAATTTACTTTACAACAATTAAGACAATTCCCTACTGCAACGGGAGAACTGAGTAGTTTACTGCGTGATATTGGATTGGCGGCCAAGCGTGTTAACGTTGAGGTAAACAAGGCCGGACTGGTTGATATTCTTGGTGATGCAGGCACGATCAATGTACAGGGAGAGGATGTAAAGAAACTGGATATCTATGCTAATAACCAGTTCATGGGGGTATTGCAACATGGTATCAGTTGTGCAGGTATTGGGAGTGAGGAACTGGATGATTTTGTGGTATTCGATGATGAAGTAAGTAACCAAAGCAAGTATGTAGTGATGTTCGATCCGCTGGATGGTAGTGGTAATATTGATGTAAATGTTTCTATCGGAACCATCTTCAGCGTGTACCGCCGTATCAGTGAAAAAGGGAAGCCCTGTACCCAGGAAGATTTTCTGCAACCAGGTAACCGTCAGGTAGCAGCGGGTTATGTAATTTATGGTTCCAGTACCATGTTTGTATATGCTACACGCAGAGGCGTAAATGGTTTTACCCTCGATCCATCAATTGGGGAGTTTTGTTTGAGTCACCCCGACATAAAATGTCCTCCAACAGGAAAGTTTTATTCAGTGAATCATGGTAATTTCTTTCAGTACGATATTAACGTTCGGAAATACATTGACGCCTGTCAGCGTAAAACAAAAGAAACAGGCGGCCCATACACCCAACGTTATATTGGTAGCATGGTCGCCGATGTACACCGTAACCTTATAAAGGGCGGCATTTTTATGTACCCAGGCACTACCGATAAACCCAAAGGGAAATTGCGCTTACTGTATGAGGCAAACCCTTTTGCCTTTATTCTGGAAGTGGCGGGTGGAAAAGCAACCAATGGCGTACAACGTATTCTCGACATACAACCTACAGAACTACACCAACGTACCCCTCTGTTTATAGGGAGCAGTGAAATGATGGCTGAACTGGAAAGCCATTTGAATGTGGAATGAGGTGGTTAGGTATTAGGTATTAGGTGTTAGCTAATTATGCGAATCAAATGTTGAAATTTGCCAAAAATGAGGAAATCTTCGATAGAGTAGTATTTTGAATTCATTAAAGCAGGCTCCTATTAATTAATAACTTCTAATCTAATTTGGCTGCTTAGATAGAACACGGATTTATCATGATCTATCATGATAATCATGATAAATCTGCGTTCCATTGCCCCTCCTATGAAATTTCAACCCTTGATTCGCATTCTTATCTAGTTGTTAAAGGCTAACCCCTAACCCCTAACCCCTAATACCTAATACCTAATACCTAATACTTAATACCCCTGAATAATGAAATAACTTATTTGTACTAACTTCATCATTCATTATTCGTCATTCATTATTCATCATTTATGAAACTCATCGGTTTTCTCCTGGCAGTTTTGTTGGTTCAGGGCTTATCCGCACAACAAAGAATAACGCCGGGACAGATGCATTACATTATTAACCCCAAACCCAACAGTATCATCTACCGCGATACCCTTTATAGAGGAAGCAAAGAATTTATGCAGCTTTTTTACCGAAACAATGACACTCAATTGATGGAACTATACCGCAAGCACCAGAGTAATAAAATATCGGGGCAGGTACTTGGTATAGTGGGTAGCTTTGCTTTGATCATCGGTATCGGTCGTGTTTCTTCCGATAATAAAGATAAAGGCGTTGGCTGGGCTTTAATTGGAGGTGGATTTGTATCTACGCTTACCAGCGGATATTTATTGGTACAAAGCCAGCGTAATTTAAATACCGCCGTAACTTTGTTCAATCAACGGTATAATAAAGCTTCACTTGGAATCGGTATTTCTCAACAACAAGCCGGATTTGTTTATAATTTTTAGTTATGGCGAAACCTATTATTCAGGTTAATAATTTGCATAAAAAATACGGCGATTTTGAAGCCGTTAAAGGACTCAGCTTCGAAGTGCTGGAAGGAGAAATTTTTGGGTTACTTGGTCCTAATGGAGCGGGTAAATCAACCACCCTGGAAATTATTGAAACCTTGCGGGAGAAAACAAGTGGTGAGATTACAGTGGCAGGTTTTGACCTCGACAAACAACCCAATGAAATAAAAAAGATCATAGGGGTTCAATTGCAGACTTCAGGCTATTACCCTGGATTAAACCTGATGGAACTGCTTGAACTATTTGCCGGCCTCTATAACCGTGACATTAACGCTATGGATTTACTGGATACAGTAAACCTTCGCGATAAAGCCAAAGCCAAATACAAAGACTTGAGTGGTGGACAAAAACAACGTTTTTCAATTGCCACTACTTTAATTAATGAGCCTTCCATTATTTTTCTTGATGAACCCACTACCGGACTTGACCCCCAGGCCAGGAGAAATTTATGGGACCTGATCAGACAGATTAGGGATAAAGGAACAACGGTAATTATTACCACCCATTATATGGATGAAGCAGAGATTTTGTGCGACCGTGTTGCGATTGTAGACAAAGGGAATATCATCGCACTAAACTCGCCAGACAAGCTCATTGATGAACTGGTAGCCAGTGGTTTCGAAAAACCCAAAGAAGTGAAGAAAGCCAATCTGGAAGATGTATTTATTCAGCTTACCGGGCATGTGTTGAGGGAAGGAGCGTAAGAGAGAATGTTTGGATGGCAGATTTTTTATGGCGGATCGCTGATGTCTGATGTCTGATTTGATTAATTATTTTTTATTTGGACAATAATAATTGTTGAAAAGAAGTTTTAAAAATTTT
>CBFGPM010000046.1:0-32261 GCA_965650685.1 uncultured Sediminibacterium sp. | reverse complement strand
GGATCTTGCAGAAGTAGTAGGTATGGCAATCGGTATTCATTTGCTTACCGGACTTCCATTGATATGGGGAACGGCCATCACAGTGTTGGATACCTTTCTTTTCCTCTTATTACAACGTTATGGTATCAGAAAGATGGAGGCATTCATACTTGCACTGGTAGCAACCATCGGTTTTTCTTTCCTCATTGAAATACTTATTGCCAAGCCAGATTTAAAGGAAGTAGTTACAGGGTTTGTTCCATCAATGTTGGGTAACGAATCACTCTACATTGCGGTTGGAATTATTGGTGCAACCGTAATGCCCCATAATTTATACCTCCATTCTGCCTTGGTACAAACAAGGAAAATCGGGGCAGACCAGCACAGTATTAAACGTGCATTGAAATATAATTTTATCGACAGCTTTGTTGCATTAAACGCAGCATTCTTTGTGAATGCAGCCATACTTGTGCTTGCAGCAACAGTATTTTTCAAAACAGGCAATACGGATGTAGCAAGAATAGAAGACGCGCATAAATTATTACAACCCCTATTAGGTACAGAACTGGCGCCTATATTATTTGCGGTGGCTTTGATTGCTGCCGGACAAAGTTCTACGATTACCGGTACGCTGGCCGGACAAATTGTAATGGAAGGTTACCTGCATTTACGTTTGAACCCATGGCTCAGACGTTTGCTTACCCGGGTTATTGCCATTGTACCAGCCGTGTTGGTAATAGGCATATATGGAGATGGAAAAGTTGATGATCTCCTTGTATTCAGCCAGGTAATTCTGAGTCTTCAATTGGGTTTTGCAGTTATACCCTTGATTCATTTTGTGAGCGACAAAGAAACCATGGGGAGTTTTGTTATTAAAACCTGGGTTAAAATAGCGGCATGGCTGGTAGCTGTAGTGTTGGTTTTTCTAAATGTAAAACTGGTTGCAGAAGAACTAATGCAGGTTTATGTTGCAGAAGGAGAGTGGGGGTTGAAAATATTGGCTTCAGTATTGATACTTGTTTTTTTATGGCTTTTCCTCGTCATGACTTTCCTGCCCTTTTTCAAAAAACGCAGACAGAAACAGCACGCAGCTATGCATGGTGAATGGGCCCAGTTAAAAAATCTTTCTGTAGGGCATATCCGCAGAATAGCCGTAGCGCTTGATTTTACCCTGGCAGATGAAAAATTAATAGCCCATGCGCTGGCTCAGGGTAATAAATCGGTTCAACTGATCTTGATACATGTGGTGGAAAGTGTATCTGCCAAATACCTGGGGGCGGCCAGTGACGACGAGGAGACCAGGATCGACCAGCAAAGACTGGATCATTATTGCCAGCAATTACAACAGCAGGGTTATCAGGTAACTGGTTTACTTGGCTATAAAAACAGGGTAAGGGAAATCATCAGAATGGTGAAAGAATCCGAGGCAGACCTGGTAGTAATGGGAGCCCACCGGCATAGCGGGTTGAAAGACTACCTGTTTGGAGAAACGATAGAAGACGTGCGCCATGCCCTGCAAGTACCTGTGCTTATCGTAAACGTTTAAGTGAAAATCAGTGAACTTGCTTTGTGCGCTTAATAGGATACTTACATATTTATTCTTCAGGCACTCTGCGAAACCTTCGTTACCTCCCGTTCTCCGCGGTGAAAAGACCCCATATCGGCTCAATGCAGTATGGAAGAACAGAGCGTTTTCGCAGTGAGGTATTTGTGAGAAATTGCTATTTTTTGCTCAAGGGCAATGCCATGAAATCGTTACTTTTGTCCCCGTTTATCATTTAAAACTAATATATGTCGCAAAAAATCAAAGTAGCAAATCCGGTGGTGGAACTGGATGGTGACGAGATGACAAGAATCATCTGGAAATTTATCAAAGAAAAATTGATCCTTCCTTATTTGGAAGTAGATATTAAATATTATGACCTTGGAATGGAATACCGCGATGAAACCAACGATCAGGTAACCATTGATGCGGCAAATGCGATTAAGCAATATGGTGTAGGTATTAAATGTGCCACAATTACACCCGATGAAGAGCGTGTGAAAGAATTCAGCCTGAAACAAATGTGGAAGAGTCCTAACGGAACCATCCGTAATATTTTAGATGGTACCGTATTCCGTGAGCCAATCGTTTGTAAAAATGTACCACGTCTGGTTCCCAACTGGACAGCACCCATCTGTATTGGTCGTCACGCTTTCGGTGATCAGTACCGTGCTACTGATTTTGTAACAAAAGGGAAAGGAAAACTAACCATCAAATTTGAAGGGGAAGATGGTACGGTTCAGGAATTTGAAGTGTTCAATTTTAAAGGAGATGGTGTTGCTTTGGCCATGTATAATACCGATGAAAGTATCAAAGGTTTTGCCCGTGCATGTTTCAACCAGGCCCTGAGCAAAAAATGGCCTTTATACCTTTCAACCAAAAACACCATCCTGAAAAAATACGATGGTCGTTTCAAAGATATTTTTG
Source organism: uncultured Sediminibacterium sp. (assembly GCA_965650685.1). GTDB lineage: Bacteria > Bacteroidota > Bacteroidia > Chitinophagales > Chitinophagaceae > Sediminibacterium. The sequence continues at coordinate 29,812 of CBFGPM010000046.1, read as the reverse complement.
AAGAAATCTACCAGAATGAATTCAAAGCTGCGTTCACTGAAGCAGGTATTACCTATGAGCACCGCTTAATTGATGACATGGTTGCCAGCGCACTTAAATGGAATGGTAATTTTGTATGGGCATGTAAGAACTATGATGGTGACGTACAAAGTGATACTGTTGCTCAAGGCTTTGGATCATTAGGTCTTATGACTTCTACACTGGTTACACCGGATGGCAAAGTAATGGAAGCGGAAGCGGCACATGGTACTGTAACACGCCACTACCGTGAGCACCAAAAGGGTAAGCCAACATCAACAAACCCAATTGCCTCGATCTTCGCATGGACAAGAGGTCTGGAGTTCCGTGGTAAACTGGATGGTAACCAGGAACTGATTAATTTCTGTCAGGCACTGGAGCAGGTTTGTATTGAAACCGTTGAAAGCGGTAAAATGACCAAAGACCTTGCAGTATGTATCCATGGCAATAAAGTAAACCACGGGGAACACTATCTATATACTGAAGAGTTCCTTGAGGCACTGGATCAGAACCTGAAAGCGAAACTCGCGAAGTAATAAATCTTTGATTTTTTGATCTTTGATCTTTGATTTGGAATAATGCTAAATCAAAGATCAAAGATCAAAAATTCAAAAATCACTTAAGAAACCGCTTGATCTCTTTTTGGACGTCTCTGTCTTTGATGGTTTCGCGTTTATCGTGGAGTTTTTTACCTTTTCCTAAGCCTATTTCTACTTTCACCAGGTTTTTTTCATTCAGGAAAACACGCAGTGGAACAATGGTATATCCTTTCTCTTTTAGTTTGGCCTGAATTTTTTTGAGTTCTCTTTTTTGGAGTAAGAGTTTTCTGTCGTGAACAGCGATATGGTTATTGGCAGTGCCATGGGTGTATTCGGCAATGTATAAAGCACGTACCCATAATTCGCTGCCATCAAAAAAACAGAAGGAATCATTGAAACTTACTTTGCCATCGCGAATCGATTTCACTTCCGTTCCAAGCAATACAATACCAGCTACATATTTATCTTCTATGTAGTAATTGTAATAGGCCTGCCTGTTATTCATTTCCTTTGCCATGGCAGTGGGTTACAATAAGGTGGTAAAAGCTAGCTTCTGAAATGGATCGACAACTGGGCAAGTTTTTGCTTTAGTTGTTTCCTGTCAACAATAAAATCGAGGAATCCATGCTCCAAGAGAAATTCACTTCTCTGGAAGCCTTCAGGCAGGTCTTTCTTAATGGTTTCTTTAATCACGCGCGGACCAGCAAATCCAATAAGGGCACCGGGTTCGGCGATGTTTAAATCGCCCAGCATTCCAAAGCTGGCAGATATGCCCCCAAATGTTGGGTCAGTGAGTAAGGAAATATAGGGTAAGCCTGCATCGCTCAGTTGTGAGAGCTTGCCACTGGTTTTGGCCAATTGCATCAGACTGAATGCACTTTCCATCATACGGGCACCACCACTTTTACTGATAACGAGGTAGGGGAGTTTGTGTTCGATGCAATAGTCTACTGCACGACTGAATTTTTCACCCATTACACTACCCAGCGATCCTCCAATGAATTCAAAATCCATACAGGCAATCACAAATCCTTCACCATCAACTTTTCCGGTAGCAACACGCATAGAGTCTTTGAGGTCTGTCTTGGCGTGAATTTCATCTAATCTTTTCTGATAGGGCTTAAGATCGGTAAAGCCCAATGCATCTTTACTCCTGATTTGATCAAACAGTTCAGTATAGGCACCTTCATCAAAGAGAAAATCGTAGTAGTCCTGACTACCGATCCTATGATGGTGGTTACATTTTGGACATACATACAGGTTTTCGCTGAGTTCCGTAGTGGTGCAGATATAATTACATTCCGGACATTTATTCCAGAGTCCTTCCGGTGTTTCTTTCTTATCGGCGGTTGAAGTGAGGATTCCCTTACGGATACGTTTGAACCAGCGGGGTTTACCTGCATCTTCACCTTGCATTCCTTCACCTGTCAGATTTGCTTCAAAATCTTCTTCACGTTCTTTTTTCATAACGGGCAATAATTGGGGGGCTAAGATAGGGATATAAGTCGGAAAGTCCGAAAGACCATGAGTCTGAAAGACCGAAAGATGACTGTTTTAAATAATCCATCTTCCGGTCTTCCGGACTTTCCGACTTTCGGTCTGCTATGCGTTCCTATTAATACAATTCAGGTCCTCAAAGGCAACTTCCAGGCGTTTAGCGAAGTTTTCCTCGCCTTTGCGGAGCCAAACACGGGGATCATAGAATTTTTTATTCGGTTTTTCGGCTCCTTCTGGATTGCCGAGCTGTCCTTGAAGGTATCCTTCATTCTTTTTGTAGAAGTCTTTGATACCCTCCCAGAATGCCCATTGGAGGTCAGTATCGATGTTCATTTTGATGGCGCCATAACCGATCGCTTCCCTGATCTGGTGCTGGGGTGAGCCACTGCCACCGTGGAACACGAAATAAACCGGTTTTTTACCTGTTTTCAGTTCCTGCTCAATATAGAGCTGGCTATTATTCAGGATCTCAGGACGTAATTCTACGTTACCCGGACTATAAACACCGTGTACGTTACCAAAAGCAGCGGCTACGGTGAACAGTTTGCCCACTTTACTTAATTCAGTATAAGCATAAGCTACGTGTTGGGGCTGCGTATAAAGTTTATCGTTTTCTATGCCGCTGTTATCAACGCCATCTTCTTCACCACCTGTAACACCCAGCTCAATTTCAATACTCATTCCCAGTGGGGCCATTCGTTTGTAAAACTCTACTGATGTGTGGATATTTTCTTCAATGGGCTCTTCAGAAAGATCGAGCATATGAGAACTAAAAAGTGGTTGTCCTTTTTCTTTATAAAACTGCTCTCCGGCATCGATTAATCCGCTTACCCATGGCAACCATTTTTTGGCGGCATGGTCGGTATGCAGTACAACCGGAACGCCATAATATTTGGCAACATTATGAATATGTAAAGCTCCTGAAATACCCCCCGCGATATTCCCCTGGAGGTTATCGTTAGGCATTCCTTTACCAGCAATAAATTGAGCTCCTCCATTGGAGAATTGTATGATCACAGGAGAATTTACCTTGGCTGCTGTTTCCAGTGTTGCGTTAATAGTGTTTGTTCCAATAGTGTTAACAGCAGGTAACGCAAATTGATTGTCTTTCGCATCATTATACAATGCTTCCAGTTCTTCACCGAATAAAACCCCGGCCCTGTACTTTTTCATAGTTGTGCTTGTTTTGTTGTGAATTGTCAATAGTCAATGGTCAATAATCAATTGTTAGTAGTGAGTAGTGAGTAAACAAACCCTACCATTCACCATCCAAATCCGACATCCGACATCAGACATCAGACATCTGCGATCTGCGATCTGCGATCTGCGATCCGACCGGCGGCAAGATACTTCACTTGCCGCAAACGTCCGTTAGCTTTTTGCTACTGTGGATGAACTGTTGATTCTTTCTGATAAACCGCAGAAATAAGCAGGAGCCTGCATTAATCGGCTACCGTACCAGCTAAACATTTCCCCGTCAACCAAAGTGATAAGTGTAGAGGGGAGAAGGTCCTGCAGAGCAGCAATATGTTTTTCTTTAAAAGGGTAGGGTTCGGAGGAAAGTAATATTATTTCCGGTGATAATGTTTTGATTTGTTCAGCAGTTATCGTCGGATACCTGTTTTGATTGGCCAGCAGATTGATGAAGCCACAGCGGGTTAACATGTCGTGAATAAAAGTATCTGAACCAACACTCATGTAGGGGTCTTTCCAAATCAGGTACAAGCAGGTTTTGCCTTTAATATTTAATGGTTTTTTTTCCAGCGTTGTAAATGCTTCTTTTGTTTTTACTAAAATATCATTGGCTGGGGCAGTCCTGCCAGTGATATTTCCCAGGTGATCTATCATTTCAAAGGCATCTTCAAGGGTATTGATATCGCTGGTCCATACAGGAGCGATTGTTCTTAGTGCTTCCACCTGTTCTTTTACATTCTCTTCCTTATTCGCAATAATCAGATCAGGCTTTAAAGCGGCTACCCGTTCTTGTTTTACATCTTTGGTACCACCAATACGGTTCTTATTGCGAAACCATGTATTGGGGTGGATGCAAAATTTAGTGATACCAACTACTTCGGCTTCAAGTCCTAGGTCGGACAATAGCTCCGTTTGAGAAGGCACCAGCGAAACAATTCTCTTTGGCTGTGCAGATAATTCAATAGTGTGACCTATCTGATCGGTGTACAGAAACATAATGCAAAATACAGAAGATCAGTGCAACTTATCAGGAACTTTGGTTGCTGCTTATGATAATGGGTAGGCTACTATCTGTTGGCGCATAAGTTTTCTCAACCAGTTTTTTCAAACCCGAGTACATGGCATTGGCTTCAGGGGTGAGGTAGGCAGAGAAAAATGTAGTGAGTGTGACTAATACCTGTACCGATATGTTAACAGGTTTTTCCAGATTCGTTTTCATGACACAAACTTACCTTAGTATTTATAACCTAATATATCAGATATGGTTATTGCTTATAACTAAAAGTTATAGATTTTTTCAGCAATTTTAATCAGGGTTCTGTTTAGCTCACTGTTTTCGCCTTTGCGTTCAATAAAATAGAAATTTCGTTCAATCTGCAATCCGTTAAAATGTATTTCCACCAATTCGCCTTGTTCCAATTCTTTTAATACGGAGCGTTGCGGCAGGAAACCCAGTAAGTCGGATTCAATCAGAAAATTTTTAAGCGCTTCTGTTCCGCCTAATCTGGCTTTTACCTGTAAGTTGTTCATCTTAATTTTTTTCTTCTCCAGCGATGCTCTCAAAGCGGAAAGTGTTCCGCTTCCAACTTCTCTAAGAGCAAGGGGCAGATTTTTTATTTCTTCAATCTCGTATTGTTTTCTTTTGGCGATCGCACTTTTTCTGCTGCATACTGCTACAACTTTATCGGTAATAAAAGGGCGGTGACTAACCTGTGTGCGTTTTGACCTTCCTTCTACTATGCCTAGGTTTATATCGCCGCTTAACAAAGCCTGTAAAACAATTTCAGTATTTCTATTGAGTAGGTCAATGACAATATGTGGGTACCTGGATTGAAAAGCGGATAAAACTTTAGGTAGAATATAAAGTGCTACGGTTGTGCTGGCGCCTAACTTAAGTGTTCCTTTTACCTGGAGCAGGTCTTTGATAGCAGATAATTCGAATTCTGTCTGGTCCTGAATGGCTTTTACTTCAATAATTTTTTCAAATAACATCCGTCCAGCTTCTGTTAGTTCGATCGCAAGTCCTTTTCGCTCAAACAAACGGGTGGCATATTGTTCTTCCAGGTTGCGTATATGTTTGCTGATAGCTGGCTGCGAAATGAACAGTAGCTGACTAGCTTTTGAAAAACTTTTTTGTCTGGCTACTTCCAGAAATACTTCATGCCTTACAGAGAGCATATTACTATTGGTTCATGGTGATTAAATATTGTTCTCCGGTAGAAAAGCCTCAAGCCTCAAGCTTCAAGCCATTGCTGTCCGGGAAAAAACAGCTTCTAGCCTCTAGCTGCTGGCTACTAGCCTTTTTTTGCTATTAATTTAACCATTCACAAGCTTGGATATGGTAATTAAATTTTTATTTTAAGAAGGATTATTACAAAACAAATTCGCAAGCCCTGTCATTTATTCAAATAATAGCAGAAAACCTAAAACAAGCACCAATCAAGGCTAGCAGCTAGAGGCTAGAAGCTCGCAGCCTATTTTCCCCGGACAGTTCTGGCTTCAAGCTGCAAGCTTTGATTGGTGCTTGTTTTAGGTTTTTTGCTAAATGACAGGGCCTGCGAATTTGTCTCGTAAAAATCCTGCTTAAAATAAAGATTTAATTACCGTATATACGCTTGTGGATGGTTAAATTAATAGCAAAAAAAAAGCTAGTAGCTAGCAGCTAGTGGCTAGAAGCTGTTTCTTCCCGGACAGTATAATTAAAAAAGCCCCATGTAAGTTACACAGGGCTTTTAATTTACTTGGTCAGGCTTTGAATTACATCGTATTTTGTGATGATGTGGTAGTCGCCTTTTTCATCTTTAGCGAGTACTGCACCGTTTTCTTTGTTTATTAGTGTGCCTATTTTTTCAACAGGGGTAAGAAAATCTACAACCGGATAAGCGTGTTCCATAACGCTAGCTACGGTTGCATCTTTTAATTCGGGGTTACTGAATATTTTTTGAAATAGTCCGCCTTCGCTTAAAGAACCTACCAGCGCATTTTCAGCGATTACCGGAATTTGTTCGATATCATATTTCTTCATCAGGTCAACAGCGGCAGCTACTGTATGGTCAGGGGCTACGGTAATGAGTTTTTGTCCTCCTCTTCCGTTAACAATATCCTTAAAGGTTTTTACGTCCAGGAATCCGCGTTCCATCATCCATTGGTCATTATAAACCTTGCCTACATAACGGCTACCGTGATCATGGAATACGCAAACCACTACATCGTCTTTGGTGAGCGATGATTTGAGTTGCATTAATCCCTGCAGGCAGCTTCCGGCGCTGTACCCGCAGAACAAACCTTCTTCTTTTGCAATACGGCGGGCCATAACTGCTCCGTCTTTATCTGTTACCTGTACAAACTCATCAATCACACTCATGTCATAGTTCTGAGGTACAAAATCTTCTCCGAAACCTTCTGAGATATATGGATGAACTTCATTCATATCAATCTCTCCAGTCTTGAAATATTTCGTGAGCAATGAACCGTAAACGTCTACGGCCCATACTTTAATGTTTGGATTTTTTTCTTTCAGGTACATGGCTGTTCCTGTAATGGTGCCACCGGTTCCTGCGGTACAAACAAAATGGGTAATTTTTCCTTCAGTCTGTTCCCAAATTTCAGGACCGGTAGTTTCATAATGAGCCTGTCTGTTAGCCAGGTTATCATACTGGTTCATGTACATAGAATTAGGAATTTCCTGTCCTAATCTTTTGGCTACACTATAATAACTGCGGGGATCTTCGGGCATCACGTTTGTGGGACAAACAATTACTTCCGCACCAACTGCTTTGAGGATATCTACTTTTTCTTTCGACTGCTTATCGGTGGTTACAAAAATGCATTTGTACCCTTTTACACAAGCTGCGAGGGCAAGGCCCATTCCGGTATTACCGCTGGTGCCTTCAATGATGGTACCTCCAGGTTTTAGTTTGCCTTCTTTTTCTGCAACTTCTACCATTTTCAAAGCCATACGGTCTTTGATGGAATTGCCGGGGTTAAAATAGTCTACCTTGGCCAGTACAGTGGCTGGGATGTCTTTGGCTACTTTGTTGAGCTTGATCAGGGGGGTATTTCCAATCGTTTCGAGTATATTATTCAACCACATGCGAAAACTAACATTTGTTTGTGGCAAAGGTAAAGTTTTGTGGCTGCCGTAGAACAGCGAATTGCTAAATCAATCTGCTTCGTTGAAACGATGGGGAAAAGGGGAGGGTGTTCTTTTGATCACCACTGCCCCTTGTATTTGCAGCGATGAATCGTAAATGGTCATAATGGCTAATTAGAAACTCTTCACTAAGTGAATAATATTACCAGTTTCTGTAAGGTTAAAACCTTTGGTATTTACGATCGATGTTTTCTCTGTTTCTTCTTCAGTAGATTTTTGTGTACCTAGGTAGGCAATTACCATAGCAGGAATAAGGGCTAACATAGCTACGATCTGGAGGTTGTTGATGAACTTTTTCATACAAGTATTTTTTTGTTGTTTTTTAATTTGATAAATCAAAGATAAATCAACTTTTGGTACTATGCAACACATAGTACCATCTTTAAGACAGTAATATTTCTGGCAAAATAGCTTAGTTAGCTTGTTAGTTATTGAATATCAATAATTTATGTATTTTTTTGAGTAGTGATGAATTTTTGACTTTGTGATGAGTGGTTATAAAAGCGGATGAAAAAGGATCGCCACTGAGGACACAGAGGGGCACAGAAGTACTTTCTGTGTATCTCAGTGTCTTCAGTGGCAATAAATAAATCAGGAATTAAGCCCCGAAACTAGCCACCATCTTACCACAAAGATCGCTTTCGATCATTTTTGCAGCGAGGCCGATCATGTTCATGAAAGCTTTGTCGTTACTGATGCCATGGCCTATGATAACAGGCTTGGCCACACCCAGTACAGGTGTACCTCCATAGTTTTCGTAATGGAAGCGACTGAAATAGCTATCAGATGCCAGGTTACGCTGGCGGGCGATATCGTAGATTGATTCCGCCATTTTGAGGATGATATTACCGGTAAAGCCATCACATACCATTACATCGGCTTTGTCGCCAAAGATGTCGCGGCCTTCGATGTTTCCGGTAAAATTGATTTGGGTATTTTCTTTGAGGAGGGGGTAGGTCGACTGTGCCAGGATATTTCCTTTGCCTTCTTCTTCACCCACATTCATTAATCCAACCGTTGGGTTGTCAATATTGAGGATATGCTGGGCATATAAGCTACCCAGTATAGCAAACTGGTTCAGGTTTTCTGGTTTGCAGTCTGCATTTAATCCAACATCCGCCAATAAACCAGTGGTTCCATTAAGTTTAGGGATGATGGTGGCAATGGTTGGTCGGCTTACACCAGCAATAGGCTTTATACTATACATGGCACCAACCAGCATGGCTCCGGTATTTCCGGCACTAATAAATGCATCTATTTTTCCGGTTGCCAGGAGATGGAAACCGATTGCTATAGAAGATTGTTGTTTTTCCTTTAATGCTTTGGTGGGATGCTCATTGTACCCGATTACTTCGGGGGCATGTATCAAATGCAAATTAGGTGATGTAACCTGGTGTTCCTCCAATAGAGGTTTTATCAGTGTTTCATCACCTATTAAATATAGTGAGGCAGCAGGTGTACCGGAAGACAGATAAAGTTTCAGCCCTTTCACCGCTTCTAACGGTGCAAAATCTCCACCCATCATGTCTATGCCAATATTCATGCGTCGTCAGCTTGGTTAATTGATCTTAAAGGATTAAGCTTTCAATGGAGCTTTTTCAGCTACCAGTTTCCCTTTATAGAACAATTTACCTTCGCTCACGTGTGCACGATGGCGTACGTGTGTTTCACCTGTAGTGCTGTCTTTGCTCAATGTAACTTCCTGTGCCACATAGTGCGTTCTTCTTTTTGCACTGCGCTGCTGTGAATGTCTGCGTTTAGGATTCGGCATATCTCGAATTTTAAAGTATCAATAATGTTTATTCCAGGTCCTTAAATTTTTCCAGCCCCTTCCACACCGTATTATGGTTGTCTTTCTGGGCATCTTCTTCCATTTTTTTCAATTTCTCCAGTACTTCTTTATTGCACCGGGGGCCACCCATCTCACTTTCACTACACATTTTTTGTAATGGAATGGTCAGGTTGATGAATTCATAGATCCAATCGCTCAGATAGAGGTGACTTTCACCCCGGCTTATATAATAAACATCGGGGTCTTCTTCCTGCTCATTCATCAGTGCTGGTTCATCCACCATTTTTACAATGATGTTGAATTCGTCCCAAAGCTGTAAAGGCAGTTGATTGCCACATCTGTCGCAGTTACTCTCCACTGTTCCGTCAATATCAAAACGAAGCTGCATGAAGTTGTTATTCTTCTCTAAACTCAGTTTAATATTGGCAACACAGTTTTTGAAATCCTGCTCTCCATATTGTGTAAAGAACTTGTCCTCAATCCGGTATTCATATACATGAGTGCCCGGCTTCAAACCCACAAAAGCTATCTCATATTCCCGCCTATGACTCATAACCGTTTTTTAAGGGCTTGCAAAGGTAGTCTAAAATGGCGTAAATGCCAAGAGAAAGTTAGGTTTTAGCCGCATATTACTTATCAACAAACCTTAATCAGCAGGATTCCGCATATTTGTAACTATGAAAACCGAGGCAAAAATATCCCCAGTTTTATTTATCAGGCCCGTTTTTTTGCTTTTTCTGGCATTAATGGTCCATTTCCTGGGCTATTTCCCCAAAGCAGTCGAGAATTGGTACAGCACCGGTATCTATAAAGGAATCTCCTCCACCTTAAGGGTGCTTACGAAATGGGCTCCTTTTAGTATTGGAGATTGTTTATATGTACTATTTATAATAAGTGTAGTTGTAGGACTAATTAAATCAATCATTCTTTTGCGGAAGGGGAGCTGGGCAATTGGTTTATGGGGTTTACTGGCCCTTAGGCTATTTAATAAATTGGCAGGTATCTATATTGTTTTCAGGTTATTGTGGGGATTGAATTACGACAGACTTGGCATAGCCTATCAACTAAAGCTATCTAAAAAAGGGTACCAAACAGAGGAAGTGATTCAACTTACCAACCGATTGATCGATAGTTTAAATGCCTGTCGCAAACTTATGCCGGATACTGCTTTACCGTCGCAACCGGTTGATAGCATTTTCAGGATGGCCAGTATTGGCTATGCCCGGGCATGGGATCGCTTTACTTTTTTAAATTATAACCACCGATCTATAAAACCCAGTTTATTTAATGGTTTGGCAGATTGGGTTGGTTTTACCGGCTATTATAATCCATTTACAGGAGAGGCTCAGGTAAGAACCGATGTTCCAGAACTGGTACTTCCTTTTGTAGCATGCCACGAAATAGCCCATCAATTAGGATATGCCAGCGAAAGTGAAGCAAATATGGTTGGACTAATAGCAGCAATGTCAACAAAAGATGTTTTTTTCCGTTATTCAGCTTACAACGATTTGTTTACGTATGCGCAAAGAGAAGAATTGTATATGCTTGCGATGGACAAAGATTCAATACGCTTCCAGCAAGTAGTTCATTCAAATCGTGAAAGGCTCGATTCGCTGGTAAGAAAAGACCGCAAAGAAGTCCGGGAATTCTTTCAGCAAAGACAATACAAAACTTCGGCTACTTTAAATAATCTCTACGACCAATACCTCCGGTTCAATAACCAGGAGGCAGGCGTTAAAAGTTATGATGAAGTAATCGGATGGCTGATTGCCTACAATAAAAAGTATGAAAAGAAATGAACTGATAAAGTTAATAACTGCTGTCGGTTTAACAGTAGTTTTAGGTGCAGTGGGCGGACTGGTAACTTCTGCTGAAATACCCACCTGGTATGGCGGTTTAACCAAGCCTTCCTTTAATCCACCCAATTGGTTGTTTGGTCCTGTCTGGACAACCCTCTACATCTTAATGGGTATTAGTTGTTTTCTTATCTGGAAACAACCTGCATCATCAGGTCGAAACAGGGCACTCGTACTATTTATCATTCAGTTTGCACTGAATTTCTGCTGGTCATTTATATTCTTCGGAATGCATGAAACCGGTTGGGCACTTGCGGAAATGATAGTGCTTTGGGTGATGATTCTATTAACCATTTTCTCCTTTGCCCAATATTCCAAAATAGCTGCCTGGCTCTTAGTACCCTACATATCCTGGGTAAGCTTCGCCATGCTACTGAATGGGGCGATATGGAGATTGAATGGGTAGATGTGAATTGTCAATGGTGAATTGTCAATAGAACATGTGAAGAATGGGAATTAAAAAGATTTCCAGTACACTTCATTCACAATTCACCATTGACCATTCACCCTTGACCATTCACATCAAAACTTATTCTTCCACATCATACTCTCCACTGGCTTATTGGGTTGGCCGCTGTATTTGGCATTGGATTTCTGGTTGTATTTTACTTCAATTTCCCCTTCTACCGGGAAATAGATGAGTTGACCAATTGGCATGCCATGGTAAACACGGACTGGTTGCTTGCAGGAAATTTCAAGGGTCCAGTTGCCGCAGAAACCAACATCGCCTTTACCAGCCGTGGCATGGATGTCGATGCCAAGTCTTCCCGTAGATGATTTACCCTCCAGAAAAGGTACATGTGCATGGGTTTCGGTGTATTCCAGTGTTACCCCGAGGTAAAATTTATCTGGCTCAAGTACAAAGCCCTCATCAGGAATATCGAAATACTCAATGGTATTGTGTTTTTTGGCATCCAGCACTTTGTCTACATAAACTGCCAGTGTTTTACCAAGGTGTACATCGTAACTGTTGCTGCCCAGATCGCCACGATTATAGGGCTCAATTTTGATGGTGCCCTTGTCCATTTCTTCTAAAATACGCTTGTCAGTTAGAATCATTCCTCAATAGTTTTGGGTTGGGATGCAAATAAATCTTAAATCTGCAATCTAAAACGACCTAAGTTCAGCGTGCCCCTGTTTTATCAACAAGATATCAACGAACAAACCCGTTTGGCCATCTGGAAGATCGCTGAACCGGAGTCTTTTTTCCTGGAAACAGTAACCCTAACCAAGGAAATAACACATCCCCACAAGCGCTTGCAACACCTTGCCGGACGTTACCTCCTTCGTTATCTCTTCCCTGATTTTCCAACGGCAACCATTGCTATCGCTGATACGCGAAAGCCTTTTTTGCCCGATGAAGCCTATCATTTTTCCATCTCCCATTGCGGTGATTATGCTGCAGCTATAGTAAGCAGCACCCAAAGAGTTGGCATAGATGTGGAATTACTTACACCGAGGGTAGAAAAGATAAAACACAAATTCCTCCACCCCGATGAATTAACAATGTTGCATTCATCAAAAGCTGATCCTATTACCATCCTTACCTTACTATGGAGTGCCAAAGAAGCCATGTTTAAATGGTGGGGTAATGGGGACGTAGATTTTAGTGAAGTATTACGCATACACGAACTGCCAACAAATGAAAAAGGAGTAATAGCCGCGTCCTTCATCAAACAAACAGTCCATCCGTTGCTACTACATTATTCCCTTTTTGGAAACCTGACACTTGTTTGGACGATGGGGAGATGAAACAGAAAAATAAGGAATAAGAAATATGAAATAAGGAAGTAAAATACCCTCCACTTTCACATTTCTTATTTCTTATTCCTTATTTCTCTGTTTTTCAGTCATCAAACCTACTCTTGGATTTCGGTATCAGCTAACCATCCTTACCTTACTATGGAGTGCCAAAGAAGCCATGTTTAAATGGTGGGGTAATGGGGACGTAGATTTTAGTGAAGTATTACGCATACACGAACTACCAGCAAAGGAAAAAGGTGTTGTCGCCGCTTCCTTCATCAAACAAACAGTCCATCCGTTGCAACTACACTATTCCCTTTTTGGAAACCTGACACTTGTTTGGACGAAAGGAGACATGAAACAGAAAAATAAGGAATAAGAAATATGAAATAAGGAAGTAAGATACCCTCCACTTTCACATTTCTTATTCCTTATTACTCTGTTTCTCAGTCCGCGAAGCGGCTTTTCGATTTCGGTATCAGCAACAGGTTGTTTTGCAGGGTTTGTTTGAGTTGTCTTTTTACGAGTTGTCCCATGGTGCGGGCTTTGGCGAAAGAGGGGGTGGCATTAAAATGGGTCGCTAACTCTGCTTTTAACTGTTCCAGTTTTTCTTTTGTTGATATGGTATCCGTGCTCATGATGTCGAGCAGCTCTTTGATGCGATAACGGGATGACACTAAGCGATAAGTCATCATGGTTCTTTCTTCGGCCTGGTATTGTGCGATGGAAGATTTGTCGAGGTGTTGTAAAGCAATATCTACCAGGGTTTTGTTTTCCTTGAAGAACTGTGGCAGGTACAGGTTTTTTCTCCCTTCATAAGATTGCTGGTCGAAATCGATGGCCCTGATACGGTATTGAAAGTCTTCAATATCAGGTATAATGTTTACAACAAAATTATACGAGCGCATATCGCCAAGTAATTGTACAAAGCAACGTTCGTTGAATTTTACAAATTCTTTTGCGAGTCGTATAAGGTTGGTATTGGCACTGTTTAAGTGCTCGGCAATAAAGATATCACCTGGTATGCCTGGAATATGTTCCTCGATCAGGGTATTTCTGTCTGTAAAGTAGGTCATACGGTTAGGGGAGAGCAGGTGCTCCAGTTCTAATCCGTACACGCGACTTGCATCTGCCTGTTTTATATAGTAGTGGTCATAATTGTCGTTAAACTTATTTACGATTCGAATGCGGAAGGGTTGACTGTTTCCGAAATAGCAGAAATCAATTCGTGCCACATCAAGGTGTTTGATAAAGCTCATGTCGCCCTCTGTTTTCAGAATGGCGTAAATGCGCACAAGGTTTTCACGCAGGTATTCCCATTCGCGCATGTCATAAGATACTTTCTCCCATGAAGTATCTTTACCCTGTCGGTCTTTTAGCGGAACTGAGTATGTATAACGCTGCAAATCTTTGTAACTCACCGGCAATTTTACTTCACGACTATAATGTACCAGGTATTTGCGCAGTGCATCATTGATGGGGAAGATGGGTTTCTTCTTCGAAGGTTTTTCTGCTTCTCCTGTTGAGATAATATGTCCGAATACATTACTCAAGTTCTAATGGTGTATTGTCTTCTAAGAGATTAAGATTTACTGCATCTGCACCTGCAATACCTTCAATAGATCCTTTGATATGTGCAGCATTGAGTAAAACTTTTTCTAATTGTTTTTCACGGGCCTTCCATAGTTTTTCCATCGCATCGCGTTCTTTCTGGATGCTTAGTTTCATGCTCATAAAGCCTTCGCGTATAGCTTTCCATTGTTCACTGAATTCGGAGCCTATGAGGTAATCGTAGAGCATCACCATTTTGTCGCCTTTGTTTTCCTGGCTTTTTTTAGCGTCGGCGATTTTCAATAATGCATTGCGGAGGAGTAATGCCACACTTCTTACTTCAGTAAATGTGCAGATATAAACACCATCTTTCTCTCCAAAGCGATCCATGTCTTTAGGGAGTGCCTGTGTAACAATTACAGCTACATCGGCACCAAGGTTACGCATATCTGTTTTTAATTTTTCAATCCAATCGTTGGCAAAATCTTTGGTGCGTTTGCTTTCATAAATAATCTTGCCCGATTCATTTCCAAACTGGTTGCGAACTGTTTGTATGCAGTCTGCGCCACGTACGCCTTTACCAACTTCTTCGATTGTATCATAAGGGAAAGTGGCCTGTAATAATGATTCCAGCATCAGTTCCTGCACTTCGCCCTGCAATTGCATACTTCCCTGTTCAGATTTCCGACGCATTTCTTCCACCAGTTTTTTCTGGTCTTCAATTTGTTTTTCCATCTCCTTCATGCGGAGTTGGTATTCCTGTTCTTTGATGCTGAGTTTTTCAGCTTCTTCTTTGGAGAGTTGTTCTTTTATTTTTTCCCTTTCTTCCAGTAACTGTCGCTGTAAGGATAGTTCCAGTTCTTCCTCTTTAGTTTTAAGGGCTTGTTCTTTTTGAAGGAATTCGAGTTCTTTTTTACGTGCTTCTTTTAGTTTCTCTTCTTTTTCCTTATCGGCTTCCTGCAGCATTTTTAGCTGGTTTTCAAAATCGGCGACGATATTTTTGCGAAGACTGTCTTTCAACTCTTCTTCCAGTTTCTTCTTTTCCGCTACCAGTTTTTTATTGGCTTCTTCTTCTTTCTGTGCTAATTGTTGCTGGAAAGCCAGTTCTTTTTGTTTGAACTCATCGTCTTTTTTCTTTTGCCAGTCAACCATTTGTCCACGAAGCTCTTTCTGCACTTCTTCGCGGATCGAATCTCCTGGTTCAAACTGGTGGTTACAATTGGGGCAATGTATGATGAAATCGGCCATGTGTATTTTTTTACAAAGTAATGTGAAACTACAAAATAAAAGTCCAGCAGGACTGCTTCGAATTGTAAGAACTTAAAACTGCTACATGCCCTTACGCTTCAATCACCATTGGCACCAATAGGTAAGGATTAGCCGCTCAGCTTTGGATTTGTCTAGCGTTTACATAATACCAAAAAAAAGTCGTGTGCATAAAAGCTCAGACACGTTTTAATATATCCGGGTTAGTGCGGAAGAGGAGATTCGAACTCCCATCCCCACAGTACTGTGGGGACTACCACCCGAAGTAGTAGTCATTGATAATAGTTTGCGTAAACTTTGTGGAATAATGTCAATAAAAAACCCAGATATATTTGCATATCTGGGTCTGGTGCGGAAGAGGAGATTCGAACTCCCATCCCCACAGTACTGTGGGGACAATCACCTTAAACTAGTTTTATAAAAGCGGGTACTGCAGGAATTAAAGCATATAAAAAACCCAGACATATTTAAATATATCTGGGTCTGGTGCGGAAGAGGAGATTCGAACTCCCATCCCCACAGTGCTGTGGGGACTACCACCCGAAGTAGTAGTCATTGATAATAGTTTGCGTAAACTTTGTGGAATAATGTCAATAAAAAACCCAGATATATTTGCATATCTGGGTCTGGTGCGGAAGAGGAGATTCGAACTCCCATCCCCACAGTACTGTGGGGACAATCACCTTAAACTAGTTTTATAAAAGCGGGTACTGCAGGAATTAAAGCATATAAAAAACCCAGACATATTTAAATATATCTGGGTCTGGTGCGGAAGAGGAGATTCGAACTCCCACGCCCGGTAAAAGGCGCTACCACCTCAAAGTAGTGCGTCTACCAATTTCGCCACCTCCGCATCTTTGGGACGGCAAATGTACAGCATTCAATAAATCTATACAAAGCCTTCCTAAGATTTTATTTACATCCTTTCAGGAACCTTAATTCCCAAAACAGACATCCCATTCCTCAAAGCCTGTGCCGTTAACTGCGACAATGCTAATCTTAGCTGTTTCTTTTCCTCTGTCTCTGCATTGGCAATAGAATGCTCGGTATAAAAGGAATTAAAAGTCTTCGCCAGGTTAAACACAAAAATGGCCACTTTGGAAGGGTCGTGCTCGGCAGCAGCTTCCTGAAGCACAACAGGAAACTGTTCCAGTGTGAGCAGCAATGCTTTTTCCAGGGGGAGGAGGGGTGAATGGTGAATAGTGGATGGTGAATTTTCTTTGTCATTGACCATTGACCATTCACCATTCACACCCGCTTTCCGCAGGATGCTCTTGATCCTTGCATGGGTGTACTGTATAAAAGGACCTGTAAATCCGTGGAAGTCGATGCTTTCCTCAGGATTAAAGATCATCTTCTTCTTAGGATCTACCCTTAACAAAAAGAATTTTAATGCACCCAGACCAATCGTGTCATACAATTCCGTCAATTCCTCGGCAGTAAAATCTTTCACCTTGCCCAGTTCTTCCGTTTTCTGGCGTGCAATATTTACCATTTCTTCCACCAGATCATCGGCATCTACTACTGTTCCTTCTCTGCTCTTCATTTTACCGGATGGTAATTCAACCATGCCATAACTCAGGTGATAAATACCATCAGCAGAAGGTAATTGTAATTTCTGACAGATTAGTTTCAATACCTTGAAATGATAATTCTGTTCATCACCTACTACATAAATACTCTGACTGGCATTAAATTCTTTCTGCTTTTGTTCCGCCAAACCAATATCCTGGGTAATATAAACCGAAGTGCCATCTTTTCTTCGAACCAGTTTCTCATCCAGTCCATCAGAAGTAAGGTCAATCCAAACACTGCCATCATCTTTCTGGTAAAATACCCCTTTTGCTAATCCTGTTTCCACCAGGTCCTTACCTAATAAATAGGTATTGCTTTCATAATAAGTTTTATCGAAATCGCTGCCAATGCGCTGGTAAGTGGCATTGAAGCCTTCGTAAACCCAGCCGTTCATAGTGCGCCATAAATCCATTACTTCGGGTTTGCCTGCTTCCCAGTCTATCAGCATTTGCTGGGTAGCTTTCATAATAGGGGCTTCTTTTTCAGCTTCTGCTTCTGTCATACCTCCCGCTACCAGTTCTTTTATTTCTGCTTTGTAGGCATCGTTGAATTTCACATAATAATCGCCCACAAAATGATCGCCCTTGGTGCCTGTGCTTGCAGGAGTTGCTCCATTCGAAAAGCGTTGCCAGGCAATCATACTTTTGCAGATATGTACCCCTCTGTCATTTACAATACAGGTCTTCACCACTTCATTACCTGTGGCTTTAAGTATTTCAGCAATACTCCATCCCAAAAAATTATTTCTCAGATGACCAAGGTGAAGGGGCTTATTGGTATTGGGGGAAGAATATTCAACCATTACTTTTTCACCGGTAGCGGCCGCATACCCATAACTTTCCTTCGAATAAGATTGTTCAAGAAATGAATACCAATAATTATCAGTAACAGAAAGATTTAAAAAACCTTTAATGATATTGTAACCACTGAATAAATGCGGGTTAGCTGTTGTTAATGCTTTACCCATTTCTTCGCCCAGGGCATCGGGTGATTTCTTTAACTGTTTTACCAGCGCAAAAAGCACAACGGTATAGTCGCCTTCAAATTCGGGTTTGGTAGCATTTACCAACACTTCATTGGGTTGCATATCAACCTCATACAATGCTTTAATCGTTGCCGATGCCGCCAGCTTAATCTGTTCTACAACACTCATATTCAAAATAGTTACGGCCGCAAAAGTAACTAATTAAGCCCTACCTTCGCCGCATTGATGCGAAACTTGCATGAACATATCCGGGCTTTCTTGTTACGGGTTGTAGATTTTTTTTACCCGCTGTTCAGGAAATTAATGCCCCTTCAAACCTATCGCTATGCAGCCTGTGGTGGATTTAACACCAGTCTGGATATATTCCTGTTTTTTATTTCCTACAATTATATTTTTCATAAAGAAACACTTCACTTGCCATTTATGGCCATCAGTGCCCATATAGCCGCATTCCTGGCTGCATTTGTGGTTACTTTTCCAACAGGGTTTTACCTGAGCAGGTATGTGGTATTTCAGGAAACATCGGTAGCCAAACGGAAACAGCTTAGCCGCTATTTTGTGGTGGTACTTGGCTGTTTTTTATTGAATTATGCCTTTCTGAAATTGTTTGTGGAAGTATTTGGATGGTATCCAACAATTTCCAAAATAATCACAACTTTCTTTGTGGTTGCATTCAGTTATTTTTCTCAGAAGAATTTTACATTTAAAGGAGCAGGGAGGTGAGCTTCAAGCTACAAGCTTCAAGCGGCAAGCCTTGATTGGTGCTCGCTTTTTACTATCTGCTATTAATAGCAGATAGGGTATTTACGGTAACCAAATATTTCTTTAAGCAACTGACTTTAAATTATCTAATTCACAAGCCCCCCCCTTTAATTCCATTAAAAGCAGAAAGCCTATAATAAGCACCCATCAAGGCTTGTAGCTTGCGACTTGAAGCTTGAAGCCAATTTTCCCCGGCCAGCAATGGCTTGCAGCTTTTTTTAGCAATGATTAATTGGCAATAATCCGCTGCTGATACAAGGGTTGTTGCACCATATCTTTTACAGGTGTTATATAAAACATGAGGGTAGCAATGCCTGTTTTTTCTGCATGGATTACCCGAACTGTATGCGTTCCCTTACTTAGTTCCAAACGAGCCCTGTGGTGGGTATATTCATCATATTCCGTGAATTTTGGATCCCATCCATCAATTGCCAGTTTCCCATCTACAAATACCTGTACAAAATCATCGGCCGTTACAGCGATATCATACATCCCTTTTTCTGTCTCAATAGTAGTAACGGCATCAGTCGCAAATGAATCTGCCGGTAAATTTTTACCGATTGCGCCCCACCAGGTAAAGTCTAGCTGTGGGAGTGTGTCTGATAGAATAGGGGTTGATTGCAGCAGTTGCTGAAAATTTTCTTTGGAAAGAATAGGATCCGAATCCTGACCCCATTTAAACCAGTTTATGATCCACTGCTGTTTTGTATCGTGCTCATCATAGCCAAACAAAGTACCACTGCTGCCTGATTTTCCAAATGCATCGGTGAAATCCGGACCTTCATATTGTAAGCTGATTTTTTTTGAAGGACTGTTTATTATTGGCCGGGCTGTTAATGATGAGGGAAAGCTATCTGTTCCTTTCTCAATTATTTCAAAGCCATTCAGGCTTTCTATTTTCCAGGAACCTGTTTTACCCAATACTTCGAAATGGTACTGCCCCAGGCTATCCACTTTTTTAAGCCAGAGTAATGGATACTGAAAATTATATGGCCCCCATGGTGTGATGCGGATATTGTCTTTCCCTTTTGGAAAAAGGGGTTCTGGTCTTTTTTGAACAGGTACCTGTTTTAATCGTTCATCCGGAACATAATCCATATCAAGCGGATCATCTTCACGGGATGTGTCGATATCACTGGTTCTTTCACCTAATTTCAGGTTGGTAGTATAGGCCATTTTCTGGTTGCCACTGAATGCTACCGTATCTGTACCCATGATATCATAAATGGTTTCATTGGCAGTGAACTGGTTAGCAGCAATCCAGTAGTTCATACTCCTGGTATCTTTTACCTGTGCATATTTCCAGTCCGCGGGTTGGGTGGCTCGGGACCAGAGTTTGATGGCGGTTTTGTCGTACAAAAAACGGTTGATGGCTATATTGATATTTTGTCCGTGCTCAATAGCTATACCAATTCTATTAAAGGCAAAATCGTTGTCGGTAAAATCACAATCGTAGCTATAACCGCCCCAGATTCCATGGTCGCAATCCCGAATTACATTTTTCATTACCAGGTTTCTGCTGAAAGTAACTTCAACTCCGTTGGTAGGGGCGTAGGAGAAATCATTACCATAGATAAAATTATCGTTACAACCGCCCTCACCCGTATCCATTGTATGCTGACCGGCCCAAAGGAAAAACCCATCACCGCTATGTGTGGCACTGTTATAGGCGAAAATGTTGTCGTTACATTGTTCAAATACCAGGAACCCGGCACTGTCTTGCCCACGCTTGTATTTCCCATGGCTATAACCCCTCACGTTCCAATCCAGCCGGTTATGATAGAAATTATTCTGACTGCTTCGGTATAAACCGATGCCGATGCCTGAGTTAAAGGAGAAGTTATTATCGAAAACCACTGCTTTTTCGCAGCGTGTCATCATAAGTCCGCATTGCCCGCTGGTAACGGTATTATTTGAAATACGGGCATTTTTACATTGGTCGAGGTAAATACCTGCCCCATATCTTTTCCATTCTCCATGATCGTTTTTATGGTAACTCATCCAGTCGCTGATATCTTCCCTGTTCAGGTTACTTTTCAGTTCCTGGCGGTAATTATAACTCAGGTTACAGTTTTCAATGGTCAGACCTTCTACACTATCTGCCAGGATGGCGATTTTAAAGCCATGGATATTGCCATTACGGATGATAATATTTTTTGAGCCCGGTTTGATATGAAGGGCCACACCATAAAACTCGTCTGGACGGGTCATGTCATTTGAGCCTTGCAGAATGGCTTGATTTAGGTCTACCGTTATATTTTCTCCCGCAATTTCTATAAGGGCGTTACTTGCCGGACTATTCAGGTTATAGACGCCCGATTGAAAACGCGTGGAGGAAATGATCTTCATATTCCGGTAGGGGGTGGAAACCGGCAAATCCTGGGCAGTAGCTGCCAGTAATAAAATGGACCATAAACCTGTAAACAGCGTTTTCAAAAACATGCTTAAAACTAAGATTTTCTGAAATATAGGATGCCAAATGGCAGATTTTACACAAGCTAACTGCCAGAAACGCATTGATATCGAGTCTATTCGGCAAGCTTTACAGTGGTAAAGGGTGGGGTATGACAATTTTTCATTTAAAAGGGGGATGGCATAATGATTGACAGTTATATCCCGATTATTAACCTGAAATCAATAGTTATGGGCAAAATAATAGGCATTGACCTTGGAACAACGAATAGCTGTGTGGCCGTTATGGAAGGTAACGAGCCGGTAGTGATAGCAAATGATGAAGGACGCAGAACGACCCCTTCCGTAGTGGCATTCCTGAAAAACGGGGAGCGTAAAGTGGGAGATCCCGCCAAGCGTCAGGCCATAACCAATCCGCAAAACACCATTACGAGTGTAAAGCGTTTTATGGGCCGCCGTCATGATGAAGTAACAGAAGAAATCAGCCACTGGAGCTATAAAGTAGCCAAAGGCGATAACAATACCGTACGTGTTGCGATCGATGATCGTTTATACACTCCGCAGGAAATCTCAGCAATGATTCTTCAGAAAATGAAGAAAACCGCTGAAGACTACCTTGGCCAGGAAGTAACAGAAGCGGTTATTACCGTTCCTGCTTATTTCAATGATGCACAGCGTCAGGCAACAAAAGAAGCCGGTGAAATTGCTGGTCTGAATGTTCGCCGTATTGTAAACGAACCAACCGCCGCGGCATTGGCTTATGGTCTGGATAAAAAACATGCTGATCAGAAGATCGCCGTGTTTGACCTTGGTGGTGGTACATTCGATATCTCCATCCTGGAATTGGGTGATGGCGTATTTGAAGTAAAATCAACCAATGGTGATACACACCTTGGTGGTGATGACTTCGATAAAGTGATCATGGACTGGTTAGCTGATGAGTTCAAGAGCCAGGAAGCAATTGACCTGCGCAAAGATCCAATGGCTTTACAGCGTTTGAAAGAAGCGTCTGAGAAAGCGAAGATCGAATTAAGTTCTTCTGCAGAAACAGAAATTAACCTGCCATATATTACCGCAGTAGATGGTGTGCCTAAACACCTGGTATTAAAATTAACACGTGCTAAATTTGAAGCATTAGCAGATAATTTATTTGCCCGTTGTTTAAAACCTTGTGAAGCTGCATTGAAAGATGCAGGTTACAGTACTTCTCAAATTGATGAAGTGATCCTGGTAGGAGGTTCAACCCGTATCCCTAAAGTACAGGAGATCGTAGAGAAATTCTTTGGTAAAAAACCTAATCGTGGTGTTAACCCCGATGAAGTAGTAGCCGTTGGTGCCGCTATCCAGGGTGCAGTATTAACCGGAGAAGTGAAAGATGTATTGTTGCTTGATGTAACGCCACTAGGACTTGGTATTGAAACCATGGGTAGTGTTATGACGGTGATGATTCCTTCAAATACAACGATCCCAACCAAGAAGACAGAAGTATTTTCAACAGCCAGTGATAATCAGCCAGGCGTACAGATTCATGTACTACAGGGTGAGCGTCCGATGGCTAACCAGAATAAGAGCCTGGGTATCTTTAACCTGGATGGTATTCCACCAGCCCCAAGAGGTGTACCACAAATTGAAGTAACATTTGATATAGATGCTAATGGCATCCTGCATGTAAGTGCGAAAGATAAGGGTACAGGTAAAGAACAGAAGATTCGTATTGAAGCTGGTAGTGGTTTGAGTAAAGAAGAGATTGAAAAAATGAAAGCAGAAGCGAAAGCTAATGAAGCGAGTGATAAAGAAGCACGTGATAAGGTAGAAAAACTCAACCAGGCCGATAGCTTAATTTTCCAAACAGAGAAACAATTCAAAGAGTTTGGAGATAAAATCCCTGAAGATAAAAAAGCACCAATCGAAGCGGCTCTTACTAAACTGAAAGAAGCGCATAAAAATCAGGATATTGCCGCTGTAGATGCTGCAATGACGGAGATGAATACCGCCTGGACCGCAGCTAGTGAAGAAATTTACAAAGCACAGCAGGCAGCAGGAGCACAACCGGGAGCCGAAGCTCAGCCTGGTGCTGGTGACGCAAGCGGTGCTGCAAAAAATGATACTGTTGAAGACGCGCAATTTGAAGAAGTGAAATAAGAGAATCTTAATTATTTTGTCAAGGCCCCGTTTAGAAAAACGGGGCCTTTTTTATGGTTCCTGTATATGAGAGAATTTTTACTGTTTCTTTTTTTTCGCTGGTTGCGGGTTATCGGTATTTAGTATTTGGTATTTCTCTGCCGGACTTAATCTGTCCCACCAACCGCGGGCGGTCTCACCAAAAAGTAGTCTGGCTTTTAGTTCCATGAACAATAATTCACTTTCAGTGAAAACCCTTTTTTTGATCTGAGGTGTAAGGATGGGAGATTGATACATGTTTGTTTATTTCCCCAAAACTATTTGCAAATAGGGAGAGATGGAACAAGGGGGGATGAACTGCGTAGAAATACAGGGTGGATTTACGTTTATATTTATTGCCACTGAGAGCACAGAAATACACAGAAGTATTTAGTGCTCTCAGTGGCAATAAACATTCAACTAATAAAACAAGCTTAATCTTTCAAGAAAACATCACTTCGTAATTCTATAACACCATCTTTTTAATTTCCCCTCAAAATCGAAGGGAGTAGTGGCTTTGGTAATATCTTTTATATCAGCAGCTTTAATCGCAGCCTCATCTAATATAAATTTTGTGAAGTTAGTGCTGAAAAAGAGGATGCCTCCGGTTGTCATGGCAGCCAAAACATCATTGATGAGTTCAACATGATCGCGTTGGATGTCTAAGAAGTCTTTCATGCGTTTACTATTGCTGAAAGTAGGAGGGTCCATGATTACCAGGTCGAAGCTATTGGGTTGTAAAGTTTTCAGGTATTGTTTCACATCAGCATGTACAAAAAAGTATTTGTCTTTATCCTTGAATCGGTTGATCACCATATGATCTTCTGCCCAATTGAGATAGGTTTTTGATAAGTCAACAGAAGTGACCGATGATGCACCACCCGAAGCTGTGTACACTGAAAAAGAACCGGTGTAACAGAATAAATTCAAAACCCTTTTATCGGCAGCTATTTCTTTCGCCATCTGCCTGGTAATCCGATGATCGAGAAATAAGCCGGTATCGAGATAATCAGCAAGGTTCACCAAAAACTTGAGTCCGTTTTCTTCAACGGTAAAGAATTCTTTTTTACTGTCTAATTTCTCATACTGCTCATCTTTATGCGACATTCTTTTGCGCTGCCGCACAAAAATGGAAGCGGGTTTAATAGCCGTAATTTCCGAAATGATACCAATACATTCATCCATCCATGCGTCATGCTCTTCGTCGGTCATGCCATGTCGGCGCAGGTATTCTGCCAGGTATATTTTGTCTTCATAAAACTCGATCGCAAAAGGAAATTCAGGTAAATCGTGGTCGTATACACGATAACAGGTAATGCCCATTCTCCTGGCTTGCTTATGACGGTGTTTGTACACTTTCGATAAGCGATTACGAAACATCTCCAGTTTAGGGTTCTCAGACATGTGGCAAAGATAATGGGATTGGAGTCTGGTAAAAAAGCCTCTAGCCATTAGCTTCTAGCTTCTAGCTTTTTTGCTATGTGGGCCATCAACAAATATAATGGCGACAATTAAAAATTTCTTTAAAGTAGATTTTTTACAAAACAAATTCGCAGGACTTGTAATATATTCAAGTCAAAGCAGATGATCTAAAATGACCACTAATCAGGCTAGCAGCTAGCGGCTAGAAGCTCGCAGCCCAATTCCCCACCAATACCATGGCTGTTCAGCCATTCAAGGAATTTACTGCCAAAAACAAGCCGATTGGTTTATATTTAAAACCCAAAAATCAAACTGCATGCGAAAACTTATGATCACAACACTGTTGTGTTGGGTGGCTGCCAGTATCAGTGCCCAGGACTACAGTAATGCGGCAGAACAGGCAAACCGGCTCAATGTATTGAGCAAAGCCTATCCGCAACTCACTTCACTTAAGTCGCTAACCAAAACAAATGGCGGTAAAGACATCTGGTTATTAACCATTGGTACGGGTAAAACCGAAACCAAGCCAGCTATTGCTGTCATTGGCGGCGTGGAAGGTAATCACCTGCTGGGCACAGAACTGGCTATCGGTTTTGCAGAACAGTTATTAAAAGGTTCAGGTAGCGATAGTATTAAAGCCCTTTTGAACCGTACTACCTACTATGTATTTCCAAATATGAGTCCCGACGCTATGGAGCAGTATTTCAGCAAACTGAAAGCAGACAGAACAGGTAATGCTACAGTTACTGATGACGACCGTGATGGCAAAACAAATGAAGACGGATGGGACGATCTTGATGGAAATGGTAAAATAACTTTTCTCCGCGTAGAATCGGTTACAGGCGATTATAAACTTCATCCAGATGATGCCCGTGTACTGGTGAAAGCAGATATCAGCAAAGGGGAAAAAGGAAAGTATAAATTATTACCCGAAGGTATTGATAACGATAAAGACGGCTTATTTAATGAAGATGGGGAAGGTGGTATTGCCTTCAATAAAAACCTCACCTATCAGCATAAAACTTTTGCAACAGGCGCAGGTGAGTTCCCTGCCAGCGAAAAAGAAACAAGGGCCATGCTCGATTTTCTTTACGATGCATTTAATGTTTATGCCGTTGTAAGTTTTGGATCAAATAATAACCTGTCAACACCGATTAACTATAATCCCGGTGCAGCTAACCAACGTATTGTTGCAGGTTTATTGGAACCAGATGCTAAAGTGAATGGTATGGTAAGCGAAATGTACAATAAAGTAACAGGTACAAAAGATGCCCCTAAGAATAATGTTACAGGTGGCGATGTACTATCATGGGGGTATTTCCATTTTGGTCGCTATAGCTTCAGTACACCAGGATGGTGGGTGCCCAAAACCAAACCTGATACGACTAAAAAAGAAAAAGCATTTACCATAGAAGATCCTACTGCAAATTATTTGCGCTGGGCATCGCAACAAGGTATCACCAATACATTTACAGAATGGAAAACAATTCAGCATCCTGATTATCCCGGACAAAAAGTGGAAGTAGGGGGAGTTGATCCTTATGTTCTGAATAACCCTCCTTATAAAATGGTGGATGCAGTGGTTAAAACTCATACAGCTTTTCTCGTTAAGCTGGCTGGCTATCAACCTGAGATTGATGTAATAAACCTGAAAACCGAAAAACTCGCAAATGGATTAACACGTATCAGTCTTGATGTAGTGAATAAAGGAAATTTGTCTACACATACCAAACTTGGTGAAAGAAACTATTTCCTCAAAAAAGTAAAAGTGGCGATACAAACAAATGATAAACAGGAAATCATTGGTGGCAGAAAAATTCAACTACTCAGTAGCTTAGATCCTAATGAGTCTAACTCATTTAGCTGGGTGGTAAAAGGTACAGGTAAGATTACGGTAGAAGCTGGTTGTCCTACCGCAGGTACCAAAACCATTGAGATTAATCTTTGATCACCACAAATCATTTCAACATGAAAAAAATATTTCTGAAAATAATAGCATCAGTACTCGTACTAAGTTCGGGTCTGTTTGTACAGGCACAGTTGCCTGGCCAGGTGTTTAAGGCAGCAGGTTCTCCGGCTAATCCGAAAGTAACCGTAACCTGGAATCGTTATTATGACCATGCCGGCATAAGTGAAATTTGTAAGAAAATAGCAGCGGCATATCCAGACCTGGTAAAACTGCAATCGATCGGTAAATCGTATGAAGGACGTGATCTGTGGTGTTTAACTATTACCGATTTCAAAAAAGGGGGCAATGCCGACAAAAAGCCAGGCATGTATATCGATGGTAATATTCACTCCAATGAAATTCAAGGTGCAGAATTTGCACTTTATACAGCATGGTACCTTACGGAATCTTTTGGTGATACCAAATTCATACAGGAACTACTGGAAGATAAAGTGTTTTATATCGTTCCAACGATTAACCCGGATGCACGTGATAGTTACATGCACAAACCCAACACCGGCAGTTCACCACGCTCAGGTGTAATACCGGTAGATAATGATGGCGATGGCTTGGTAAATGAAGATAGTTATGATGATATCAATAATGATGGGCATATAACGATGATGCGCAGAAAAAATCCGAATGGCCGCTGGAAAGTAGATCCTAAAGACCCGCGCAATATGATTCAGGTTGGGCCGGATGAAAAAGGCGATTATGAATTGTTGGGTATTGAAGGAATTGACAACGATGGCGACGGTCGTGTAAACGAAGATGGTTACACATTCGAGTACGATCCCAATCGCGACTGGGGTTGGGGATGGCAGCCAAACTATATACAAAACGGTGCCTACAAATATCCATTCTCACTGCCTGAAAACAGGGCTGTAATGGAGTTTGTTATGAAACACCCCAATATCGCTGCAGCACAGTCTTTTCATAATGCCGGTGGTATGATCTTACGCGGTCCAGGCGGACAGGAAGATGTAGGCACGTATAACCAGCAGGATATAGCTGTTTACGATGCTATTGCTAAAAAAGGAGAGGAACTGATACCCGGTTATAAATATCTGGTGGTATATAAAGATCTCTACTCAGCTTATGGTGGCGAATTAGACTGGTTCTATGCGGGCCGAGGTATCTATACCTATTCGAATGAACTTTGGACGCCATACCTCATGTATATGCGTGATGCTACACGCGATCCGTTCGACAATGCCAGCTACAGTTTCGATCGTTACCTGTTGTTCCAGGATGCATTTGTTCCCTGGACAGAATACGATCATCCTCAATACGGTAAAATAGAAGTAGGTGGGATGAAGAAAAATTTCGGACGTGCACACCCCGGTTTTTTGTTGGAATCAGATGCACACCGCAATATGGCATTCAGTATCTACCATAGTTATCATACGCCAAAACTCAGCGTTTACGAAATCACTGAAAAAGACCTGGGTGATGGATTGAAAGAGGTAACAGCGGTTATTACCAATAGCAGACTGATGCCAACACATAGCAGTCAGGATACCAAGAACAAAATCGAAAGACCGGATTATATTACCTTAACCACATCCGGTAAAATTGTTTCGGCCATGCAGGTAGAGAACCGCGATCTTAATCTCAGCAGGGAGCAGGAACAAAACCCAGCAACCATTGAAGTGGCCAATATACCCGGCCTCGGATCAGTTACTGTAAAATGGATTGTTCAGGGTGGTGGTAAATACACCGTAACCGTAGACAGTAAAAAAGGCGGAACTATATCCGCCTCTAAATAATCTTTATTAATCTGTGAATCTGTGGCAAAAAATACAGCCACAGATTCACAGATTATTTATTTCAATTTCGCTAATGCTTCTTTAATTCTTCCCCATGCTTTTTCAATATTGCCCATGCTATTGGCAAACGAAAAACGCACGCAGTTAGGCTCTCCGAATGCATCACCCATTACAGAAGATACATGCGCCGTATTCAACAGGTACATGCTGAAGTCTGCCGCATTGGTGATGGTAGTAGTGCCATCTGATTTTCCATAATAAGCACTCACATCAGGAAACACATAGAATGCACCTTCCGGAGCAAAACATTTGAAACCAGGTATTTCTTTTACCAGTTCCAAAGTACGCGTTCTTCTCCTGGTAAACTCCGCCGTCATTTCTTCTGATGGACGCAGGTCGCCGGTTAATGCAGCTACTGCCGCTTTTTGTGCAATAGAGCAGGTGCCGCTGGTAAATTGTCCCTGTAATTTTTCACAGGCTTTGGCAATAGTAGCATTGGCAGCAATATAACCAAGGCGCCAGCCGGTCATTGCGAAACCTTTACTCAAACCATTGATCAACACTACGCGGTCTTTCAGATCGGCAAACTGAGCAATGCTTTCATGTTTTCCTACGAAATTGATGTATTCATAAATCTCATCGGAAAGGATAATGATATCCGGATATTTTCTGAACACTGCTGCCAGTGCTTCTAATTCAGCTTTGCTGTACACCGCACCTGAAGGATTGCAGGGTGAGGAAAACATAAACACTTTTGTTTTAGGTGTTATGGCTGCTTCCAGCTCGGCTGGTGTAGTTTTGAAACTGTTTTCTACTGATGTTCTTATTTCTACTACTTTACCACGCGCAATTTTTACGAGTTCAGAGTAAGTTACCCAGTAGGGTGTTGGAATAACTACTTCATCACCTTCATCAACCAGTGCAAGAATGGCATTGGCCAGACTCTGTTTTGCACCTGTAGAAGTGATGATATTTTCCGGGGCATAATCGAGGTTATTGTCGCGCTTGAGTTTAGTGCATACTGCTTCTCTTAAATCAAGAAAGCCGGGAACCGGTGTATAGTGGCTCCAGTTATCGTTGATGGCTTTAATGGCAGCGTCCTTAATATGCTGCGGGGTATCGAAATCGGGTTCACCTAAGCTAAGGTCTATTACGTCTACACCTTTGGCT
>CBFGPM010000045.1:0-33170 GCA_965650685.1 uncultured Sediminibacterium sp. | reverse complement strand
TAATTTGAGTATCTTGGGATATCGGGTTTTACAGCACTTATGAAAAAGGGTTATTGCATATTACTTTTTATTTGTTTCAGCTTAATGGCCGCTGCGCAGCAGCGGGCAAGGGAGCTCGGATTAAAATTTGGCGTATTGGAGCCCGGTAAATACAATGCCATTACAGATGTAAAAGGGGTACGGGTTGGACATACCACACTCATTAAAGGCGATAATATAAGAACCGGCGTAACTGCTATAATACCGGCTCAGGGTAATATTTTTCAGGAAAAACTACCAGCCAGCATTTATGTGGGAAATGGCTTTGGCAAATTGGCGGGCATTACACAGGTGAAAGAACTGGGTAATCTTGAAACACCCATTATACTTACCAATACCCTTAGCGTACCGGTGGCCATGGATGCCGTAATAGGATATACACTTGAACAAAAAGGCAATGAAAATGTTCAGTCGGTAAATGCTGTTGTGGGAGAAACCAATGACGGAACCATTAATGATATCCGCGGCAGACATGTTACAAAAGAGGATGTATTAAATGCCATCTACAATGCAAAAGACGGACCAGTTACCGAGGGTTCGGTTGGTGCAGGAACAGGTACCATTGCTTTTGGATTTAAAGGTGGGATTGGAACGGCCTCAAGAAAACTACCCGCTATCATGAATGGCTATACAGTTGGTGTATTGGTGCAAACCAATTACGGTGGTATGCTCGAAATTGCAGGTGTTCCAATTATGCTGGAGCTGACAAAGCAAAAACCCCTGGATGAGCTTCAGAAAAAGGCGGATGGATCTTGTATGATTGTTATTGCCACTGATGCCCCCTTAGACAGCAGGAACCTTGAAAGACTTGCCAAAAGAGCTTTTATGGCTTTGTCGAAAACAGGAAGCTATGCCTCAAATGGCAGTGGTGATTATGTAATTGCTTTTTCTACAGACAGTTCCTTGCGTGTGCCTTATAATCCACGTATTAAAACGACCAACCCGGTTTTATTACAGAATGATGCGGTAAACGGATTATTTCAGGCAGCAGTGGAAGCAACAGAAGAGGCATTGATTAATTCCCTGTTTATGGCTACCCCGGTTAAAGGCAAGGATAATAAAATGATACCTGCATTACCGGTTGATAAGGTGCTTGAAATTTTAAAACGATATAACAGGATTTATTGAGGGGCCATTGGTTTATTGTCCATGGACCATGGTCTATGGTCCATGGACAATAAACCCACTCAACCCATAGTTCACATTATAAAGTTTAACTTAGCCATTCCTATGATCTGTTATGTAAATGGACAATATGTTGAACTAAGCACAGCATCTGTGCCAGTTAGCGATTTAGGTTTGCAACGCGGGTATGGGGTTTTTGATTTTTTGAGGGTTAAGGGGCCGATACCCCTTTTTATTGATCAGCATATCAACAGACTTTTCCGGTCTCTTGATACCATGCGACTAACCATTGATTATACCAAGGATCAATTAAAAGACATCATAAAAACCTTAATCAATAAAAATCAACTAGAACATTCAGGTATACGTATTACCATAACAGGTGGTGCTTCTCCGGATGGCTATACGCCGGTAACACCACATATCATGATTGTTCAGCAAGCCATTACCCCACCACCCGATCAACTACAAAGCGGAGAATATAAACTATTAACACACCCTTATCGCAGACAATTGCCCTCTGTAAAAACCACGGATTATCTGATGGCTATCTGGCTTCAACCGCTGTTAAAAGCGCAAGGGGCACAAGATGTGTTATATCATTGGGAAGGAAAAGTTTCTGAGTGCCCGCGTTCCAATTTTTTTATTGTTACAAAAGACAATATTCTCGTTACGCCCAATACAGGTATGTTGAATGGTGTTACAAGGAGTAATATACTCTCCGTTGCCAATGGTTTAATTCCAGTTCAGGAAAGAGATCTTACACTAGATGATATCCGTTCGGCCAAAGAAGCGTTTATCTCCAGCTCAACCAAACGCATTATTCCTGTTACTACGGTAGATGATGTAGTATTTGATGCTTACACAAGTAATAGCATTGCCGCAACCCTTTTCGGGCAATTAAAAAGCTTAGAAGGATAAATATTCTTCAGTAGGCATCACAAACAGTAAACTCTCAGTGCCCTTCTGCGCCTTCAGTGGCAAATTTAAATGCCACTGAAGCCACAGAAGGGCACAGAAAGATCCTCTTCCGGTCTTCCGGACTTTCGGTCTTTCGGTCTTCCGGACCCCCCTCACATAAATATGCTGTTTTTTATACTCAATCCTATCATTAGATTTGTAAAGTGCCGCTTCGTTTATCCAGCTTACTACTACTCTTTTTATGCTTTGCAGCTTCTTCCACTGCACAGGAGAACTATACTTTCACCCATCTGAATACCGATGATGGTCTTTCAAGCAATGATGTTCGTTGTTTGTATCAGGATTACAAAGGCTTTATGTGGATCGGAACAGCCAATGGATTACAAAGATTTGATGGAACCAAGTTCATCATGTTCTCCATGGATAATAAAAAAGGTAGTGACCCCTTGCCTGTTTCCATGCTCGAATATATTGTTCCTGGTAAAAATGGAACCCTTTGGTTATACTTTCCGGAATTACGTGAAGTTGGTGTTTTTGATCCTGCTAAGTTTCTATATAAAAAGATTGCTATTAAACCTTCTACACCATTGCCTGCACGTATTAATGCCAGGTTATGGAACGATAGTAAAAACAATATCTACCTAAGTATTCAACCAACAGGAATTTTACAATACGATGAAAAGGAGCAGGCTTTCACTGCGTCAACACCATTTCGTATTCCAAAAAACTGGAGTGTCGGCATTGCGTCTGCCGAGGATAAGAAAAATGGATTAATCTGGTTATCCTGTTCAAATGATGGATTAGCAGCATACGATCAAAAAACCGGAGAAACGTATACTCGTTTATACAATCCTAAAAATATACCCCTGCTTAATAACTGGCGTGTACAGGAAGGACTCACAAACATTTTCATAGACCGTCAGCATCGGTACTGGCTATTTAACTGGCCTGTATGGGGTGGTGGTGCAGAAATGCTTCATCTGCTCGACTCAACAGGTCGTTATTACCTGAAAGACACTGTTGGACTTAGTTTCACGAGGGGCAAATACAGGGAGTTGCGGCATATTTTAGATTTTCCGAAAACAGGTATTTGGTTATCAGGACTAAATACTTTGTATAGCTATAACAGAAACCTTAAGCAATTTAATTATTATAAGAACGACCCGCTTAGCAGTATTGCTGTCCATTACCAGATTGCTCACCAGGTATTGGAAGATAAAGAAGGTGGTATTTGGGTGGCAACAGATGAAGGCATTTATTTTACTTCTCCGGGAACAAATGGAAATGGCGTTCAAAACATGATTTTTTCGGAGGAAAAGAAAAGCAGAGAGTTTACTGATATTATTGAACTCAGTAATGGTGATTACTGGTTAACCAACTGGGGAGATGGCGTAATTACTATGGATAAAAACTTTCGTCCGAAATCGTATTCAATTTTTAAAAACTTCCCCGCTAAATGGATTCTGCCGCAAATAAAAGGGGTAAAACTTACCTGGTGCATGCACGAGGAAAAAGCCACCCGCGATGTTTGGATTGGCTCAAACGGTGGATTGATTACACGTTTTAACCCATATACCAACAAAACACAATTTTATAATCCTCCTGAATTCCAGGAAGCTACCGTTCGATATATAACAGAAGATAAAAAAGGGCGTATTTGGTTTTGTACACAAAGGGGCAGGGTTATTCGATTTGAAAACAATGTGTTTACCGTTGTAAAAGATTTCGGCACCGCTGTTATTCCAAAAATATTCTTAGATAAAGAAGGCTGGGTTTGGGTAGCTGTTCAGGGAACAGGACTATTCGCAATCGAACAAGAAAGTGGTCGTATCCTTCAGCAATATGTAAAAGGAAATGCGGATAACAGTCTTTTTTCCGCCATGGGTCATGATATCGATGAGCTTAACGACAGCACCATTGCATATGGTGCCGGCGCCCTTAACCTCATCAACAAAAGAACCGGTAAGGTTCGTATCATTGATTATGCACATGGTTTGCCTTCTAATTCAGTTCAACGCATACGAATCGACAAATCAGGCTATTTATGGATCGTAACAAACAATGGGCTTTGCAGGTATAATCCTTTCAATGATAATATTACCCCTTACAACAAAAGGGATGGTGTGGTACTTGGTGAGAAAACAACAGCGGCAGACTATCTATGTAGTGAGGGTTATGTAATGTTTGCAGGTAGTAATTCATTGATGTTTTTTCACCCGGAATCTTTTGCTACCAACCAGCAACCTCCGGATGTAAGTATCACCGACTTCAAACTAAATAATGCTTTTCTTCCTATCGACTCCGTTACTGCTCAATCTGCATTGAAGGTTGATTATGATCAAAACTCCTTCAGTATTTACTTCTCCTCATTGAGTTTTGCGAACCGTGATAAGTTGATCTATTATTATAAAATGGATGGGGTGAACAATCAATGGACAAAAGCCGACAGGCAAAACCTGGTTAACTTTTCTTTATTACCTCCCGGACATTATACTTTCCAGGTTTACTGCGAAAACATTGATGGTATTCGTTCCAAAAACATCACCCGTTTTTCTATTTATATAAGACCTCCATTTTGGAGAAGGTGGTGGTTCTTAAGTATTGTGGCGCTGGCTTTAGGTGGATTACTTTACTTCATTCATCGGCTACGTATCAACAAAATACTTGCAGTAGAAAACCTGAGGAACAGAGTGGCAAGAGATTTACACGACGATATGGGGTCAACACTTAGCACCATCAATATATTGAGTACGATGGCCAAGAGTAAGTTGAACACTGACAATGTAAGGGCCAGCGAATACCTGGGTAAAATAAGCGATAATAGTCAGCGCATGATGGAAGCCATGGATGATATTGTATGGAGCATCAAACCCATGAACGATTCTATGCAAAAAATTACGGCAAGGATGCGTGAAATAGCGACCAGCGTTCTTGAAGCAAAAGATATTGACCTGTTATTTCATACAGATCCTTCCATTGATGAAATAAAGCTGAACATGGAAGCACGTCGCGATTTCTTTTTATTGTTCAAGGAAGCCATCAACAATATCGCTAAATACTCAAAAGCTTCACTTGCTACGGTTCATCTCACTGTTCACCATAAACGCCTGTTGATGATCATCAAAGACAACGGTATTGGGTTCGATATTGAGCAGGCCGATGGTAATGGTTTGGGTAATATGTATAAAAGAGCCGCGTCACTGAAAGGGCGCATCCAAATACAATCTAAACTGAATGAAGGAACGCAGATTACTTTAAATGTTCCTGTTCAGTAATTTGAGAGAAAAAGAATACCAAACTAAGTTTCCAGAAAATTGTTTCCAGTAACAACAACGATTTCATCAGTAAAACATTCACATATTCATGTGGTTGCAATATAAAGCATGCGTGGCGAGCTTTGACTGAATCATTAATTACTGTTTTTAGAGTCTCTTTTAATTTTAAACAGGCTTTAAGTGATTACAAAAATTCAGCCTCAGAATGATTTATAGATTATTTTTCCTTCTCATAGTTTTAAGTACGTTTAATACAAGTGTATCTTCTCAACAAGACGCTTTACACCTTCGGGTTTTTAGCGTAAATGAACTACTTAGAGATTATGATACTTTATATAAGATTATCACCCAAAACCATCCCGATCTTTGGGCTAAATCAGACAGTTTAAACACAGAAGTTTTCTGGAGAAAAACAAGGGCAAAAATTACCAGGCCCATGAAAAGATGGGAGTTTCTTGAATTAGTAGCCCCTGTAACCACACAATATAATGATGGTCATACAGCACTCAGTTTTGATTTTGATTTTGAAGAAGTAGAAGATTTAACTAACAGAAAAGGGAAACTATTCCCATATCGTGTGAAACTATATAATGACACTTTATGGATCATAGAAAACTGGAAGGATAGCAGTGATTTATATAAAGGATCTATTGTTACATCAATTAATCATGTTCCCGTAAATGATATTATCAAAAGAATTCTTCCTGTTATTCCGGCTGACCATTACAGAATGAAGGAAGCTGGTTTTTCCAGATTATTTCCCTTCCTTTTATGGTCCGCGTATGGTTGGGAGAAAGATTATCTAATAGATTGTTTTGATTTTTCTTCTAATAAGCCTACACTAATATCTACAGAAGGAATTACACTTGATGGTTTTTTTAGTCGTCAGTTTCCAAAAAGGAAATGGAATTTGCAGCTCTTTAATGATCAGTCATTAGCAATTATTTCATGTAGTGGTTACAATAATTATATGGAGGGAATTCGATTTATTGATTCAGCATTCGCCATTATCAAACAGAACAATATTAAACATCTTGCTTTTGATATTCGTAATAATGGTGGGGGAAATTCTTCAATAGGTGATCACTTACTGAATTATGTTTCAACAAAACCATATATGGATGTGCTGAGTAAAACCCTTAGAAACGGACCAATGATGCAAGGGTTTAAACAAAGCAGTGGCATGTATCGATCAATGCAAAATTTTATTAAAAATGGAACAAGAAATGGTAGTAATTATACTATTAGGTTTAATTCAAAACAACCTGACACAACCATAAAACATGAAAATCGTTTTGCGGGCAATTTTTATTTGTTAACGAGTCCTATAACTTATTCTTCTGCTCACATGACTGCCCTGGCCGTAAAATCATCTGGTATGGGTGTTATTATTGGTGAGCCTACAGGAGAGCGTATTGATTTAACCGGTGAAAATGCAACATTCAAACTTCCTGTTACAGGTCTTTATGGATATTGCGCATTGGCTCTTTATGAGGGTGCCTATTCAGATAAAAAATCAAATGGGGTACCCCCGGATATTTTTATACCTTTCCAGCCTTCTAATCTTCTTGCAGGTAAAGATCCTGTTATTGAAAGATTGTTAGCACTTGTCGCAACAAATAAATAATGCTGCTTGGTTTCCATTGAAAAAATATATCATTTTCCTCCTTTAAATATCAAACTCATTCTTCCCGACCCTGCATTGCTGCAAAAAACCTGGGAGGAAAAACAATTAAAAGATTTTCCTTTCTGGGGAAAATGCTGGCCAGCAGCTATTGCGCTCTCAACATTTATTACTAATCATTCGAAGCTTATTGAGGGTAAGTTGGTGCTTGAACTGGCTGCCGGACTTGCACTACCCTCTCTGGTTGCGGCAAATTTTGCAAAGAAGGTCATAACCAGTGATTACCTTCCGGAGCCTTTAGATTTTGTAAACGCATCTATCCGGGAGAACAATATTTCAAATATTGAAACAAGGATTATTAACTGGCATCATATTCCTGATGATTTATCTGCAGATGTACTTTTACTCAGTGATATAAATTATGACCCCCATGCATTTGAAATGCTTGATCAACTGCTGACTTATTTTCTTGAAAAAGATACACTCATAATACTGAGTACGCCTCAGCGCATTATGGCCAAATCTTTTATTGATAAATGGTTGTCTTTTCAGCTGATGCAGGAGGAGTTTGTTGATGAGCAGGGGGTGCGCGTAACCGTATTCCTCCTAAAAAAGCAGTAACCTTCAGTGTACCTCAGTGTATTCAGTGGCAATAAATTATTTAAAAAGGGTTATTGCCACTGAATACACAGGGGGCACTGAAAGATTTGATAGTATTTAAAAGAAACATGGAATACTATTCCGTTTATCTTTTTGTTTGAAGAAGTAGATAAAAGATAATTCACTACTCCCCGTAAACCCATTTGCTTTTTTAAGATCAGAATGCGTGATATCGTAACTAACCCCAACCTGATAACTTCCTGTTCTTAATCCTATATAAGGATAAACTGCGTCTTTGGCTCTTATCCATGCACCGGTATATAAATGGCTATCTGTATCACCTATTCCCCATCCATAAGCCATACCGATTACCGTTTGGCTATTTCTGGCCTGTTGCATAAGGTTGGCGCTGATAAAAAATTCATCCCGTTCATTCACTTGCAATAGTCCACTGGCATGAACCGCATAGCGCCTTGCCAGTCGGCCGTTTTGTCCGCTAAAGAAACCAAGTGAAGGGTTTAACAGATGATAGACAGATGCGCCGATATTAAAATTATTTCCCGTCTCATCACCATAATTATACAATGCACCAATATTCAGGTCTGCAAAACCCACTGAACGGTTATTGATAGTTTCTCCACTTGGCACCGAAAGATCAAAACCACTGCTGGTAAACTGGTTGGCAAAACTTATTTTACTAAAGTCTACCACATGTCTTGCATAAGCCGCCTGAACACCAATACCAATTGACTGGTAACCATCAGCATCCAGTCCTTTATTAAATCCGGTTGATACTGCGATATAACTGTTTTTATAAATACCGCTACCCGCCTGATCGTACATAGCTTGTATGCCCAGTCCCCATTTATCATTCGAAGCAATTTTATTCTCCATTATCCTTGTTTCATAAGAAATTGATCCTGTCTGATAGGGTGAACTAATATTGGCCCATTGGTTTCTGTAATTAACGGATAGTCGTTGCGATGCATTAAAATAACCCGTGAGTGCAGGGTTAAAAGTTAATGGTGCACTGAAGTATTGTGAGAAATAAGGATCCTGTGCAAACAGTGTTTGGCTGCTGCAGAGGAGGCTTAAGATGCAAATGATATATTTTCTCATACTTTTCGTGAATTGTCAATGGTGAATAGTCAATAGGTGCTCTATTGTTGTTATTCACTGTTGATTTAATCTCTCTTTTTACTTTTCGTGAATTGTCAATGGTGAATGGTCAATCTTAGCAGCATATTTATTGACCATTCACCATTGACAATTCACCCTATTGCAACAGCAAAACTGTGCCTGTTTTTCTTACTATATTTCCTTGCGCATCAACTGCTTCAGCTATCCAGGTATATGTGCCTGTTGGCTGCATTACACCGAGGTATAAACCATTCCAACCTGATTGTGGGGCGCTGTCTTTCGTAGTGAAAATCATATTACCCCATCTGTTGAATACCCTGAAATAATTTAGCTGACGCATTCCCACCAGTATCGGATACAGGCGATCATTTTGTCCGTCATTATTTGGTGAAAACCCTTTTGGCACATAAATATCAACGCCTGGAATTACTTTAATCAATACTGAATCAACAGTGGTGCAACCAATATCATTGGTGATGGCAACGTTATAATCTGTTGTAGTATTTACCCTGATGCTTGGTGAAGCAACGTTAATATTATTTACTCCTGTTGCCGGGCTCCATACATAACTATTACCAATATTTCTTGCCGGAACAGTTACAGGAATATCTTTCAATACTTCAACATCCTTATATCTTATACCCGGAGTTGCTGATTGAACTGTATAGGTTTTTAAAGTAGTTTCATTAAAGCCAGTACAGATTGGACTGGTAGCAGTGAGGCGAACTATATAATTGCCCGGGGTTGTATAAATATGACCTGGAGAGAAGAGATTTGAGGTAACACCGTCACCAAAATCCCACAGCCAGTTGATGCCGCCGCTGGCGCTG
Source organism: uncultured Sediminibacterium sp. (assembly GCA_965650685.1). Classification (GTDB taxonomy): domain Bacteria; phylum Bacteroidota; class Bacteroidia; order Chitinophagales; family Chitinophagaceae; genus Sediminibacterium. Next base: position 23,616 of record CBFGPM010000045.1, on the reverse strand, counting down.
GTAACGGAGGTGTTACTGAAATTAGCAGTTACCCCTGCGCAGGCATTTGATACGGTAAACTGTACTATAGGCTTTCTTAGCAGCTCAAGGTTAATGGTATTGCTTGAAACAGTTTCACAACCCTGTGCTGAAATAAATTTAACTGCGTATATACCAGCTTCTGTTGCATTTAAGTTGGCGGCGGTTGCACCACTAATAGGTTGTTGGTTCAATAACCACTGGTAGTTGTTGGCGCCAGAGGCATTAAGTGTTAGTGAACTGTTTTCGCAGATGATATTTCCGGTTGGTGTTTGCAGTATGCCTTGTGGTGCTGCATTAATTTGAACGGTTACTGGTGCTACACGGAAGCAACCGGTGATTGCATCTGTTGCCCTGATATAAAATATTCCTGAGTTGTTTACATTCTGCGCATTGGTAACAGGCGTAGTTAATGCAGCATTAGTGAAATAAGCAAAATTCAGTCCGCTACTGCTGCCTGCAGTTATAGATGCGTCGGCAAGGTTGATCACCTGAGGTGAACAAACCGCAGCAGGATTGTTAACAGTTAAAGTAGGCAAGGCATTGATTGTTACGGTAACCGGAACAATGGCGCTACAACCCGTAGCAGGTGTTCCCTTAATATAATAAACGCCCGAACTGTTTACTGCATTTGCATTTGTTAAAACATTGGTTGCAGCGGCATTGGTAAAATAAGTATAGCTGAGTCCGGCAGCACTGCCATTTGTAATAGCTGCGGCAGTTAGGTCAACCGTGCCTGGCACACATACAGGTGCGGGTGTATTTATCTGCATAGCGGCCTGCGGATTAATACTGACAATTACAGGTTTTATACTTGCACAATTGGTTGTTGTATTGGTGCCTTTTATATAAAAAGTGCCTGCAGTACCGATAGCAAAAGGTGTTGTGAGCGATTGGGTAGCAGCTGCATTTGTCCAATAAGTATAAGATAAACCAGTAGTACTGCCAGCGGTAATACCTGCAGCAGTAAGATCAACAGTACCTGGTGCACAGACTGCTACTGGATTGGTAATGGTTAAATTTGGAATAGCGTTCACCGTTATGGTTACAGGTGCTGAAGTGGCAGAACAATTGTTCTGGTTGGTTACGGTTACAGTATAAGTTCCGCTGGTGGTAATATTACTAATAGAAGGTCCGGTTGATCCATTGCTCCACAGGTAGTTTAATCCTGTTCCGGAATTTGCGTTTAAATTAACTGAGCTGCCGGTGCAAAAAGTTGTTGGGCCACTTGGTGTAATTGTTGCTGCTGGCAGGGCATTGACTGTAATTGTAGTTGGTGATGATGTGTTTTTACAACCATTGCCATCTGTGACGGTAACCGTATAAGTTCCGCTGCTGGTAATATTACTGATAGATGATCCGGTACTTCCATTACTCCACAAATAACTACTCGCAGTATTTGCACTTAGGTTTACGCTACCTCCTGCACAAAAGGTTAGTGAACCATTAGCTGAAATTGAAGCTATCGGTAAAGGGTTAACGGTTATCGTTGCAGGTGATGATGTATTTTGACAACCATTACCATCTGTTACGGTAACAGTATAGGTTCCACTGCTGGTAATATTGCTGATAGATGATCCGGTACTTGCGTTGCTCCACAAATAATTATTACCTCCGCTCGCAGTTAGGTTTACACTTCCTCCTGAACAGAAAGTGAGGGGCCCGCTTGCATTGATTGAAGCGGATGGTAGTGCATTAACTGTTATAGTTGTAGGTGATGATGTATTCTGACAACCATTACCGTCAGTAACAGTAACAGTATAAGTTCCGCTATTGGTGATATTGTTGATCGATGGTCCCGTACTTGCATTACTCCACAAATAACTGTTACCTGCACTTGCTGTTAGGTTTACACTTCCTCCTGCACAAAAGGTTAGTGGTCCATTAGCATTGATAGAAGCAGTGGGTAAAGGATTAACTATTACAGTTGTTGATGTGATATTTTGACAGCCATTGCCATCGGTTACAGTAACACTATAGGTTCCGCTGTTCGTAATATTTGTTAAAGCTGCGTTTGTTCCGTTGCTCCATAAATATGTTGTTCCTCCGGTTCCGGTTAGGTTAACTGAATTACCTACACAAAAAGTTAAAGGTCCACTCGCTGTTATACCAGGAGTTGGTAAAGCGTTTACTGTTATTACAGTTGGGGAGGAAGTGTTCTGACATCCATTACCATCCGTAATGGTAACAGTATATGTTCCACTTGTACTGATATTGCTGATTGATGAAGTGGTATTGGCATTGCTCCACAAATAACTGTTTCCAGCACTTGCAGTCAGGTTTACACTACCACCAGCACAAAAAGTTAAAGGGCCATTGGCATTGATAGTAGCTGTTGGCAATGGATTAACGGTTACAGTAGTTGAAGTAATATTTTGACAACCATTGCCATCGGTTACTGTTACGCTGTAGGTTCCGCTTGTAGTGATATTTGTTAGGGCCGCATTTGTTCCGTTACTCCATAAATAAGTTAAGCCACCTGTTCCGGTAAGGTTAACTGAATTACCAATGCAAAAAGTTAGTGGACCACTGGTTGTAATACCTGGTGTTGGTAATGCGTTTACAGTTACTACTGTTGGGGAAGAAGTATTATGGCATCCATTACCATCTGTAATGGTAACTGTGTATGTTCCACTGGTACTGATATTACTGATTGATGAACTATTACTCGCGTTGCTCCATAAATAACTGTTTCCGGCACTCGCAGTTAAGTTTACGCTACCTCCGGCGCAAAAAGTTAAAGGACCATTGGCATTAATTGTTGCGACTGGTAAAGGATTAACTGTAATAGTAGTGGCTGTTGATGTAGCAAAACAGCCCGTGCCCGTATTGGTAACCGTTACACTGTAGGTTCCAGAATTGGTAATGTTGCTTATAGATGAAGCTGTTGACGCATCACTCCACAAATAACTTAATGATCCCCCTGTATTAGCATTTAATGTTACTGAACCACCAGCACAAAATGTTGTAGCACCACTTGGGGTGATCGTAGCAGCAGGTAAGGCATTTACAGTTACCGTTGTTACTGTGGATGTAGCAAAACAGCCCGTACCGGTATTCGTAACCGTTACACTATAGGTTCCTGAATTAGTAATGTTGGTTATAGATGAAGCTGTTGATGCATCGCTCCACAGATAACTTAATGATCCCCCCGTATTAGCATTTAATGTTACTGAACCACCAGCACAAAATGTTGTAGCACCACTTGGAGTGATCGTAGCAGCAGGTAAAGCATTTACGGTTACCGTTGTTACTGTGGATGTAGCAAAACAGCCCGTGCCCGTATTGGTAACCGTTACACTGTAGGTTCCTGAATTGGTAATGTTGGTTATAGATGAAGCTGTTGACGCATCACTCCAAAGATAACTTAATGATCCCCCTGTATTAGCATTTAATGTTACTGAACCACCAGCACAAAATGTTGTAACACCACTTGGGGTGATCGTAGCAGCAGGTAAGGCATTTACCGTTACTGTTGTAACCGTGGATGTAGCAAAACAGCCAGTACTAGTATTCGTAACCGTTACACTATAGGTACCTGAGTTTGTAATATTAGAAATAGAAGAGCCAGTTGACGCATCGCTCCACAGATAACTTAATGATCCCCCCGTATTAGCGTTTAATGTTACTGAACCACCAGCACAAAATGTTGTAGCACTAAATGGTGTAATGGTAGCAGTGGGTAAATCATTTACCGTTACCGTTACTGATGCATTCTGAGCATTTATACAATTTGTAACACTACTTTCAACAGATACAAGTTGATAAACAATAGTTGCCGCCGTGCTTGTCGGCACTGATAGGGTAGCAACACCTGATAAATTTGTAACTGTTGTAAGATTGCTTACTGTTACTCCATTTGTGGTAACATTATAGGTAACGGTATAAGGTGAAGTTGCCCCTGATGCTGTAATAGTGATGGTTGGTAGTGTAGATTCATTTAAACATACCGACAAGGTTGAAGCGGCTATAATCGCAGTAGGTAATGGGTTAATTGTTACAGAGCTGGAATTTTCCAGAAAACAGCCAGTAGAAGAATTCAATAACCTGAGTGTTCCATTATAAGTTGTTCCAGCAGTTACGGTTCCTGGTACGTTTACCGTAATAGTGTTTGTTCCTGTATTATAAGTCTGAAATCCATCATTGGTAAACCCTGCTCCCGTTGCAGTTCCATCCCAAACAATCCTGTACTGATCCGGACCACCGGTTACACCTGAAAAAGTAACATTAAAATTGCTCGTGCCATAACAAATAGCAGGTATAGCCGGATTAACACCTGTTACATCGGGATTTACATTTGTTACGATTGTAACAGACGATGTTTGGGCATTTATACAAGCTGTAGCACTACTTTCCTGAACAGAAACAAGCTCATAATTTCTCGTAGCCGCGGAGCTTACCGTTGCTGAAAAAGTAGCAACTCCCGCCAGATTTGATACAATGGTTTGGTTAGAACCAGGAGTTCCATTGGTAATTTCCCTATAGGTAAAAGTGTAAGGTGCAGTACCCCCTAAACCTGTTATTGTTATAACAGGGGCCGTACTATTTACGCATGATGTTAGTGTATTTGCCGTTATGGTTGCAGTTGGTAATGCAGAAACTGTTATTGTAGCATCACTGCTAATACTGGTATTTGTACATGTTTCCGATAAAGAGTTTGCATCAACAACAGATGTTAAACTATAAGTAAATACACCTGCAACATTAGTAGGAGCAGAAATAGTAACGGTACCAGTCATTGTACCAGCACCTGTTGTAGTAGTTATCGGTGTTTGTGCTACGCCGTTAAGATTATAAGTAATTGTGTATGGTGCAATACCACCAACAGCAGTTATCGTTAGTGTTGGATTTGAAGCATTTTCGCAGACTGTTAGTGTGCCTGTGATTGAGACGCTGGGCATCATTACAATTGTCACAATATTGCTGTATGCTGTATTGCCATTATTGTCCACCCTCCTTCTATAGTACCATGTTCCTGTTAAATCTGTTGCATCAAGTAATTGAAATGTATTCCCACCAACGGTTGTAAAGGTTGTAAATGAAATATCCTGAGTTCTTTCCCAAGTATAAGTAATTGAGAAAAAACCATCTTCTCCTGTAATTGGTGCTGTTTGTAGAATTACATGGTTTGCATCCCAAACTTGACATTTTGTTGTAGAAATTGTCCCACCAGTTAATTGTGCTAAAGAAATTGAAGGAATAATAACTAAAAGAAATAGTAGAAATAGAATAGGCTTATTGTATACACAGCCTCCCTGCACCCAATGCACAGGCATACCGATATTGGACAATATTTTCCTAAAGCAGTTCACGGGGGGATATTGAACTTTGTTTTAAAGTTATAGTATTATGATATTCAACGCATTACTGATTCTAAATTTTATAGACTTTTAATATTAGTATATACGCAGATTTCCTTGTTTTGGTATACCGCCATTCGATTTTTTTCTACTAAAACTTTCCTTCAGGATAAAAACCACCATTTAATGCGAATCAAGGGTTGAATTTGCATAAGAGCGGGAAATGGAACGCAGATTTATCATGATACTCATGATAGATCTTGATAAATCCGTGTTCTATCTAAGCAGCCAAATAAGATTAGGGGCTATTACTTCTTATGAGCCTGCTTTAATGACATCAAAGACTCCTCTATGGATGTTTTTCTCATTTTTGGCAGATTTCAACTTTTGATTCGCATTTTTACGATTGAAGCCCAGTAAAAATCAGCCATTAGCTACCTGCCAATGCTATGCGGAAAAAATTCTAAGTGGTTTGGTTTTAATCCATAAAACACGAAACTCTAATTCGCACATTATCAATGATTTATACGAAGCATCAACACACCATCAACACAGCAACAACACATCACAACACATATTAATGTTTTGAAGTGCTGAAATACTGTTATTACCCTGTAGATATATTGGAGAAGACTCTAATGAAATATAAGCCTGCATTACATATACCCGCACTTGTAAATGTTATTATCCTACTTTATGCGGGACCCCTCCGGGGTAAGAAGCATTGATGTCCAGGGGAAACAGCTGCTCCACAGGAGTTCTTCGGGCAAGCCTTGATTTGTGTTTGTATTCGGCTTTCTGCTATTATTAGAATAAATGGGCTTGCGAATTTGTTTTGTAAAAATCCTACTTAAAAGAAATATTTAATTATCACGCTTATGGATGGTTGAATTCATCGTAAAAAAAGCTAGCAGCTAGTCCGAATGACTCGCTTGGAGAAGCCATTTCTCCAGACTGCAATGACTTCAAGCCATAAGCAAAACGCCCCTACTTCAACCATTATTCACCAGACACCATATACTCACGAGTTTATTGAATACGATCATGTCTAATATTTACGCCATTCATCCATATTTATACCCATGAATTGCAGAAAAAAAAGATATTTTTGTTTTGCCCTCGGTATAATTCAACCAAGGGATACGTCTACGAATACTTTTTTTATGAACTACTAAGTCGGGATTGCAACGATTTTGCTGCATCCCTAATCATCCCGCTGAATTTTATTTATACGCCTTTTGCGTATACTATTCTCTATTTAACCTATTCAACCAATGACGAATATTCAACCAACAAATACGCCCAAAAAGGGTTTCTTTAGTTATTTCCGTGAATCACTGAACAGCGAACACCAGGACTTTACACAAGGCAGCATACGCAAAGCCGTATTCATGCTGGCCATTCCTATGATACTGGAAATGTGTATGGAATCGGTATTTGCCGTTGTAGACATATTTTTTGTAAGTAAACTGGGGGCAGGAGCAGCAGCTACTGTAGGGCTTACCGAATCCTTCCTTACACTTATTTATTCCATCGCAATCGGTCTTAGCATGGCCGCAACAGCCATGGTGGCCCGTAGGGTGGGTGAAAAAAATCCGGAAGAAGCCGCCCATGCAGGTGCACAGGCATTATTACTCTGTATCGGCGTTTCAATACTGGTAAGTGTTATCGGTCTCTTCTTTGCCGCAGACGTGTTGACCCTCATGGGGGCGGATGCGAAAGTGGTAGAAATGGGTACCAATTACACGCGTATCATGTTAACCGGTAACATAGTTATCATGCTCCTTTTTCTCATCAATGGTATTTTCAGAGGAGCTGGCGATGCTGCTATGGCCATGAAAAGTTTATGGCTGGCTAATATCTGCAATATCATTCTCTGCCCCATTCTCATTAACCAGTTTGGTTTAACCGGTGCAGCAATGGCTACTACTACAGGTCGCGGTATTGGTGTGCTTTACCAGCTTTACCACTTGTTCAGGGGAAAGAGTATTATCCGCATCCTGAAAAAGCATTTTATACCTGTGCCGGCTATATTGAAGTCAATCGCCAATATCGCCTCCACCGGTACACTTCAATTCATCATTGCATCTGCCAGTTGGATCGTAATGGCCCGTATCATCACCGGATTTGGTAGTGATGCAGTAGCAGGATACACAATTGCCATCCGCTTACTCATCTTTTTCCTGATGCCGGCATGGGGACTCAGCAATGCAGCGGCTACACTTGTTGGACAAAACCTCGGTGCTAAACAACCAGACCGTGCGGAGCAATCTGTTTGGAAAACTGCCCGGTATAATGCCGTATTTATGGCTATAGTGTCTGTACTTTTTGTGGTAGGAGCAGAGTTCTTTGTTGGACTTATTACCCAGGATGCAAACGTAACCGTAACAGCCGTTTCGGCCCTGCGTATCGTAAGTATCGGGTATATCTTCTACGGTGTAGGTATGGTAATGATCAATGCTTTCAATGGTGCGGGTGATAGTCGCACCCCAACCTGGATACACTTATTCTGGTTCTGGATATTCCAGATTCCTTTCGCATTACTGCTATCCAAAACCCTCAACTTCGGCACCACCGGCGTTTTCATCGCCATCGTAGTAACCGAAACCTGTATCAGCATTACCAGCGTAATACTGTTTAAGAGAGGGAAGTGGAAATTGGTGAAAGTGTAGGAAAAAAACAGAGAAACAGAGAAATAAGAAATAAGGAATAAGAAAGGAGTTAAAGATTTGATCTTCACTTTCTCATTCCTTATTCCTTATTTCTTATTTCTCTGTTCTCAAAACCACCCTCTCCTTTTAAACAACACCAGCATCCATATTGGTATGGCCAGCATTAGGCCTACGGCGATGAAGAAGCCGTAGTGGTGGTGGAGATAGGGGATGCGGTCGAAGTTCATGCCGAAGATGCCGCCTATTACTGTGGCTGGAGCCAGTAGGCAGGTTACGATTGCCATCACCTTCATTACCTCATTGGTTTTTAGGTTTACATTGCTGAGGTAGAGATCTTGCAGGTTCATCATCATATCGCGGTAGTTCTCTGCGAGATCATTCGCCTGTAGTATATGGTCGTAAATGTCTTTGAAATATTTAGTTGTGCGTTCTTCCAATAAATCACTTTCACTGCGGATAAATCCATTGATCAGGTCTCTTACCGGACTCACATTTCGTTTCAATACGATCAGCTCTTTTCGCAAACTATTTATTACAGCTAGTGTACGGGTATTACTACCTCTTATGATTTTTTCTTCCAGCTGTTCTATCCTGTCGCCTAATTTCTCCATCACGAGATAGTAATTATCTACTATCATATCCAACAAGGCATAACATAGATAATCAGCACCACTCGACCGAAGTTTACTGGTTGTTAAACGAAGTTTATCGCGTATCGGATTAAATACATCTCTTCCTGCATCTTCCTGAAACGATAGTACAAAGCCTTTTCCTAAAACAATACTTATCTGCTCAGTTTCTACCGCTCCTGTTTGTTCATTGAAGTATAACATATTGAGCAAACAGAATAAAACATTTTCCATCTCATCCATCTTCGGACGCTGGCTAACACTCATAATGTCTTCTACTATAAGTGAGTGGATACCAAAATGGTTACAGGTAGCTTCAACATCTGCTTTACGTATGCCGTCTACATTAATCCAGGTTGTATGAACATTATCACGATAATTAAAACATTCTTTAACGTCTGTTAAGGTAGTTTCTGAAAAAGTCGTTGCTGAATAATCGTATACCTTAACCTTGATTTCACTTGCCTCAATACGCTCAGGTATTACAGTAGGGTTTACATGAAAGATATCACGCGTCCGCTTTGTATCAAATAGCGTAAGCGGGTTCAGGTATTTGAGGTATTTGGCGCCGGTCATAGGGTGAAGTTAAGAAAACAGAGGAACAGAGAAATATCCAATATCCAATTTCGAAGTTGGATATTTCTCTGTTCTTCTGTTCATCCCCCTTTCTCCAGATAAAAAGCAAACTCACTTCCCTTACCATATTCCGAAACCAGCTCCATTCTGCCGCCCTGGGCTTCAATAAATTCTTTGCTGATACTGAGTCCGAGACCCGTACCTTCTTTTTTGGTTCCGGGAATACGGAAATAGCGATCGAAAACACGATCGATATAACGTGGTTCAATACCCTGCCCGGTATCGGTTACACTAAAACGAATCTGATCCTTTTCTTCTTTCGCAGTTATATACACCGTGGCATTTTCATAACTATAACGGATGGCATTTGACACAAGGTTATTGAGTACCCAGGCTGTTTTGTCTTTATCGGCCAGCACCAATGAAATATGTTCTGGCACTTCTATTGAAAGGCTGATTTTTTTATCCTCTGCCGCTACCTTATTGGTGTTGATTGCGTATTCCATAATTTCCTGCACAGATGCGGGTTGCACGGTCATTTGAATGGAACCTGTTTCCACCTGCGTCATGTTCAGCAGTTCGCCCGTTATTTTCAACAGCCTTGCAGTATCTTCTTTAATACTTTCTACCATATTTTTCTGCTCACTGTTTAGTTCGCCTAGCTGTTTGTTTTCAAGCAGGTCTAGACTCATGCGGATAGATGAAATAGGTGTTTTGAGTTCATGAGATACCGTAGCAATAAAATTGGTTTTGGCAAAATCCAGTTCTTTATAAGGCGTAATATTTTGTAGCAGTATTACATTGCCAATCAGTTTTTCTATTTGTTCGCCTGTTGGAATAATCTTGATAGGAATAATTTCCTTTTCAAAATAACTCTCTTTATTATCGGCATATATTTTTACCGGCAACTTTGCAGTTGTTGATGGTGAACCATTATTGTACAGGTCCTGTACCAGCGAGCGTATCAGGTCGTTGTTAAGCGCCAGTTCTTCAGCGGTTTTCCCTGTAACTTGTTCTGTTTTAAGCCCCGAAATTTTTAGGGCCATATTGTTCATGAACAATATCCTTTTATTTTCATCCAGTCCAATAACAGGATCGTTCATGTTATTAATCAGTGTTTCAATTCTTTTCTTCTCCATCAGTAATTTCTGAACGCTGCTGGCCTGGTATTCTTCCAGTTTTTCTGCCATAGTATTAAAAGATGCCGCAAGTTCCCCAAACTCATCTTTTTTATTAAAATGTAGTCTCCGCGAATAATTTCTTTCTGCAATTTCCTTAATACTGTCTGTTAACTCTTTTATGGGATTGGCAATATTCCCAGGCAGGTTAAACAGCAGGGTAAAAGCGATGATAAAACAAATGGTTCCTATAATACTGATCCAGAAAATAGAATTATCTGATGTAGTTTCTGCCACTTTATTCTTGCGCTGTATAGCCTGCATATTCAGCAGCATGATATTGGAAATATCTCTGCGGATATTTTTTACCAGTTGCGAATCGCTTAAATTCTGTTGTAACAAACTAAAATGTGTTGCCAGTCTGCTGGTAAGTTCAGCCTCTCCTGCTTCGGTAATATTTTTCTGCTGTAATGCCAGGTTTTCAGAAAAGAGTAGCTGGTTTTCAGGTAACTGGATATTATTATCCAGCGCCATCTGCATTTTTCGCGAATAATCAAGCGTATTATAATTGGCCACCAATATATTTTTGGTGTCATTACTCAGTCTGTTGATGTAAAACACACTGATTGATGCCAATAATAATATCATGGCAAAGAGCAGCCCCATACCTAATTGCAGTTTCTGTTTAATTTTCATCAGCTTAAAATTACAAGGTCAATATCGCTACTCGACAATTTTTTCAGCAACTCATTAAATACATTGGTAGCCAGTATAAGGCGAAACAGGCTTAAGTGTGGTTTGCCTATACAAATGGTGGTAATCTGTCTTTCGTCGCACTGTTCCATAATAGCTTTGGCAATATTAGGGCTTTCCGCTTTGATGATTTCGGCTCCCAGTTCTGTGGCTAGTTTAAAATTGTTGATCAGGTGTCTTTGCTTATCCAGCGCAATTTTATCGGTGGCTTCATCGGGTGTTTGTACATACAGTACATACCATTTGCTGTTATAGTAATTGGCCAATCGCGCCGTTTTACGAATCACTGTTTTGGCTGTTTTGTCATTGGAGCTGATACAAGCCAGAAATTTTTCGTGTTTAATAGCATTCGCTTTCGTAATTTCTGTCTCCACTTTTCGCTCTACCTGCGATGCCACTTCTTTCAGTGCCAGTTCGCGCAGTTGAAGAATATGTTCACTCTTAAAGAAATTACTAAGTGCTGTTTCAATTTTTTCCTGTTCATAAATCTTCCCTTCCTTTAAACGGGTCACCAGTTCATCGGCAGTTAGGTCTATATTCACCACTTCATCGGCCTGTGCCAGCACACTATCCGGTACCCTTTCTTTTACCTCTACACCTGTTATCTGTTTTACTTCTTCATTAAGGCTTTCAATATGCTGAATGTTTACCGCACTGATGACATTGATGCCCGCATCAATTATTTCGAGTACATCCTGCCATCGTTTTTCATTTTTACTTCCCTCAATATTGGTATGTGCGAGTTCATCTACAATAACCACTTCAGGCCGTAAGTTAATTACGGCCTGAACATCTAATTCCTCCAGTTCCTTCCCCTTATAAAAAAGTTTACGTCGGGGTATTACTGGCAAACCATGCAACAGTTCATGCGTTTCTTTCCTGTTGTGGGTTTCAATATACCCGATCTTAACATCGATGCCATTTCTTAATAATGCATGCGCTTCCTGTAACATGCGATACGTTTTACCTACACCGGCACTCATACCTATGTAGATTTTAAACTTCCCCCTTTTCGATTTTTTAATCAGGTTCAGGAAATGCTGTACTGTCTGGTCTTTATCTGGCATTAGAATGAAATGGCTAGTGCAGTGGAAATAAAGAAATTATTGTTTGCGATATTGCCGTTCTTCTCAAAAACCCTGTCTTTCGATGAAAATCCTCTTGCTTCTATGCGCCAAATGGCCTGGTTGCTGATAGCATGATCATAATTCAAAGAATACCCCCATGTTTTAAAACCATTGGGTGTAGCAGTGGCAATGATTACTCCATTAGCATCATTATAATATTCGAGCCTGGCTGTAAAACTGTTCTTTGCATCTGCATTTATTTTTGTCATTACGATAGGTGTATACCAGGTATTGTATTTGCTGCTTCCTTTTTGTTTTTGTTCAAAACCAATATCAAATCCAGTAGTGATGGCTAAAGCATCAGACAACTGAAATATGCCATATAAATTATGGAAATAGCGCATCTGCTTAACGCTATCTGGTTTATCGTTACCAATAAATGAGCTGCTGTTCAACGTGATTTTTGCATTGGGTTTATAGGTTAACTGGTGACCAATTCCAATGGTACTATTACCCGGCACTCGCTGAATACGCTGCCAGCCATTGAGCAACAATCCACCCATGGTCCATTTTTCGTTGGGTGATGTATAAGTGAGTTTTACACCAGATTCATAATAAGGAGAGTTATCTGCCAGTATTCCTCTGGTGAGTGCCCAGCAATCTTTACCTATAGCACTTTCAAAACCAATATGTGAAGCAAAAATGCCTGCATCGATCCAGAGATTGGATGTCTTCGATATTTTAACACCTGCATTTGCTTCAAAAATATTTTTCAATACCCCGGGTTCTGCAGCGAGGTTGGCGTTCATATATGTTCCCGCAGCAAGGGCGAGGTTGGCCCTCACACCATTTTGCTGATAAGCAGCTTTTACCATACCAAGGTTGAGGTTGAACTCGTTGTGTCTGTTATGCGAATACACAAAAGAGGGCCTGTTTTGCATAGCTGGTTTCCCGAAATCATAGCTGTAATACGTTTCGAGGTAACCACTAAAACTAAGTGGACTGGTTTCGTTTTTTTCCTGCGCCTTTGCTGATAACAATGCACAAAAAACTATAATCGTCAAAAACTCCCTTTTCATCTTGTTGTTAATTTAATTGATCTAATGCAATATTTAATTGTAAAACGTTAATTGTTTTTGGGCCCACTGCCGGTTGCTCTGTGTAAGTACGTACCAATTCACGCAGATTGGCCTCTGGTATGTTGCGGATATTTGAAATTCGCTTTATCTGTACCTCGGCCGCCGCCACTGAAATATGCGGATCAAGTCCGCTACCGCTGGCTGTAACCAAATCAACGGGGATATCTTTTTTATCGATACCGGGATTATGCACTAGAAAACTATCAACCCTTGCCTCAACCGTTGCGAGGTAATCAGGATTGGATGGACCTTTATTACTGCCTGCAGAACCTGCTGCATTATAATTTACTGCCGATGGTCGGCTATTGAAATACTTATCATCTGTAAATGACTGCCCAATATTGCTGTAATATTTTTTACCGTTGGCTTCAATCAATTCACCCTTTCCTTTCTGTGGTGTGAGTTTAGCAACGCCCCATATTGTAAGTGGATAGATACCTGATAATACAACCAGTAATACAATGGTTAATTTGATGGCTGGAAAAAAATGTGTTTTCATAAATAATTTTTCCTCTGCGTAACCTCTGTTTTCTCTTGTTCTCTGCGGTGAAAATTCACCGCAGAGAAAGGGGGGTGCGGAGTTTACGCAGAGAGTGATTAATAGAATAAGGATACGACGATGTCAATTAGTTTAATACCTATGAAGGGAACGATGATACCTCCCAATCCATAGATAAAAAGGTTACGCCTAAGCAATGCACTGGCTCCAATGGGTTTATAGGCTACTCCTTTTAATGCCAGCGGAATGAGTAACGGAATAATGATGGCATTGAAAATAACTGCGGAGAGTATGGCTGTTTCCGGGCTGGTGAGTTTCATAATGTTAAGCGCCTGCAATGCCGGAATAGCACCTACAAATAAGGCGGGTACAATGGCAAAATATTTCGCCACATCGTTGGCAATACTGAATGTGGTGAGTGTTCCTCTTGTCATGAGCAATTGTTTTCCGATCTCTACAATTTCAATCAGTTTGGTAGGGTCATTGTCGAGATCAACCATATTACCTGCTTCTTTGGCGGCCTGTGTTCCACTGTTCATGGCCACTCCTACATCGGCTTGTGCCAGAGCGGGTGCATCATTGGTACCGTCGCCCATCATTGCCACCAATCTTCCTTCCGATTGTTCCCTACGGATATAGTTCATTTTATCTTCCGGCTTGGCTTCTGCGATAAAATCATCTACTCCTGCTTTTTCTGCAATGTATTTTGCTGTTAAAGGATTATCACCTGTTACCATTACCGTTTTAATACCCATTTTACGCAGGCGTTCAAAACGTTCCTGTATACCGGGCTTAATAATATCCTGTAATTCAATTACACCAAGTACCTGTTCATTTTCTGCAACTACCAATGGCGTTCCACCATTTCCGGATATCTGCCTGATACGCTGGTCAATGATATCCGGAAAAACATTTCCTCTTTTCTCACAGAGTGTACGAATGGCATCTGCGGCTCCTTTGCGAATTCGTGTTTCTTCAAAATCAATACCCGAACTCCTGGTTTCTGCTGTGAATTTGATAAAACGTGGTTGTATTATCGAATAAGATGAGGGCTGTATGCCTGCCAGTTCAATGATGGATTTTCCTTCGGGTGTATCATCAGCCATTGAACTGAGTACCACTGCTTTCATAAATCTTTTTTCATCAACACCTTCTATCGGATAAAAATGCGTGGCTTTTCTGTTTCCGATGGTGATGGTTCCTGTTTTATCGAGCAGTAACACATCTATATCACCGGCTGTTTCCACCGCTTTACCACTCTTGGTAATTACGTTAGCTCTTAATGCCCTGTCCATACCCGCAATACCAATGGCTGAAAGCAATCCACCAATAGTGGTAGGAATTAAGCAAACAAACAAAGAGATAAATGCTGCTATAGTTATAGGCGCTTGTGCGTAGTCGGCAAAGGGTTTCAATGTTACGGTTACAATAATAAATACCAGTGTAAATCCTGCCAGCAAAATAGTGAGTGCTATTTCATTGGGTGTTTTTTGTCTGGATGCACCTTCTACGAGTGCAATCATTTTATCAAGAAAACTTTCCCCTTGTTCGGTAGTTACTTTTACAACGATTCGATCGCTCAATACTTTTGTTCCACCTGTTACACTACTTTTATCGCCACCTGCTTCACGTATTACAGGTGCGCTTTCGCCGGTAATAGCACTTTCATCTATGGTGGCTAATCCTTCCACTATTTCGCCATCAGATGGAATAATATCTCCTGCTTCACAAACAAACAGGTTCCCTTTTTGTAATTGAGCGGAGGAAACGATTTTTATTTCGCCCACAAATATTTCACCAACAGGTTGTATGAGTTTAGCCGGTGTTTCTTCTCTTGTTTTACGTAAGCTGTTGGCCTGCGCTTTTCCCCTTGCTTCCGCAATAGCTTCGGCAAAGTTGGCGAAGAGGAGGGTGATAAAAAGAATAGCCGTTACAATAATATTGTACACAAGACCTCCCTGACTTTGTTCGCCCGCAGCTACCCATATACTTACGCCCGCCATTACCAATGTACCTATCCAAACCATAAACATTACCGGGTTGTGAAACATTTTTGCCGGACTGAGTTTTACAAAAGACGCTTTTAAGGCTTCTGCTACCAGTTGTTTTTGAAATAATGTATTGGAATTTGTTTTTTTCATCTTACGTGTTTTAAATCATGGAAAAAAATTCAGCTATCGGACCGAGTGCCAGTGATGGGAAGAAGGAGAGTGCAGTTACAATAAGTATTACCGCAAAAATCATGATACCGAATGTGAATGTATCTGTCTTGAGTGTACCGGCACTTTCGGGAATATGTTTTTTTGATGCCAGTAATCCGGCAATGGCAACAGGACCAATAATGGGTAAGAAGCGACCAAGTATCAGTACAATACCTGTGCTGATGTTCCACCATAAATTATTATCGCCCAATCCTTCAAAACCACTTCCATTGTTGGCTGATGCAGATGTAAACTCATACAACATTTCACTGAAGCCATGATAACCCGGATTGTTTAGCCAGCCCCCATAGGCTTCAGGATTGTGGACCAGCATATAACTTGATAATGCCGTACCCGCAAGTATTAGAAATGGATGCAGCAGCGCAATAATCATCGCAATTTTTATTTCTCTTGCCTCAATTTTCTTTCCCATGAATTCCGGTGTGCGACCTACCATTAAACCACTGATAAATACAGCGAGAATAATAAAAATGAAAAAGTTAAGCAGCCCTACTCCACAGCCTCCATAAAAACTATTCACCATTATGGCCAGCATTTCGTTCATACCGCTGAGAGGCATAGTGCTGTCGTGCATGGCATTTACAGAACCTGTAGATATAACGGTAGTTACAATACTCCAGAATCCCGAAGCCGCCGCACCAAAACGAACTTCTTTTCCTTCCATAGCACCAGAACTGTTATTGATGCCCATTTTAGCGATGGCCGGATTGCCATTTATTTCCTGGATAATATTAGGAATAGCTAACAGGAGAAAACCCACTGTCATCACACCAAAAATCATCCATGCCAGTTTTTTTCTTTTGATGAAATAACCAAAGGCGAAAATCATAGAAAATGGAATGATCAACTGTGCGATCATTTGAATGATATTGGTGAAGTAGGATGGATTTTCTAGTGGATGTGAACTATTGGCTCCAAAAAATCCTCCTCCGTTGGTACCCAAATGTTTTATTGGAACAAATGCTGCCACAGGGCCCCTTGATACCTGAACAGTATCGCCTTGTAAACTGGTATAACTATCTTTCCCTTCAAAACCCATGGGCATTCCATTCAGCAAAAACAGTATCGCTACTATAATAGAGAGTGGCAATAAAACCCGGGTAATGGATTTTACAAAATACAGATAGAAGTTACCCAACTGATTGGTGGCTTTTTCTCTAAATGCTTTGAATAATATTACCGCGACTGCTATACCTGTTGCGGCACTTACAAACTGTAAAAACATCAGGTATAACTGTCCCAGATAACTCAATCCGGTTTCACCTGAATAGTGTTGAAGATTACAATTCACTACGAATGAAATAGTAGTGTTGAAGGCCAGGTCGGCACTCATATCGGGGTTTGCATCCGGATTGAGTGGCAACCAATGCTGGTTCATCAATACAAACATGCCCAGTAAAAACCAGACCAGGTTAATGAACAACATAGCACTCATGTGCTGTTTCCAGTTCATTTCCTGTGAAGCATTGATGCCGCTTATCCGGAAAAATAATTTTTCAACCGGCCCCATCACCCTGTCGAGTATGGTGCGGTTTCCTGCAAACACATTGGCTATGTATTTACCCAATGGAACAGCAAACAATAAACTTGCACCGAACATGATAACGATGCCTGTAATTTCTGAATACATAATGGACGATTAATTTTTGAAACAAATCACTACCTCTAGTTCAGGAGTGTGTTAGAATTTTTCTGGTTTTACCAGCACATAACACATATAACAGAATACAGCAATGGCAATGATGAATAAATACAGCATAGCTTAAAATTTTTCGAAGTAATTAATTGATCTGAAGAGGAGCAGAAAACAGGCAAGGCCTGCCACTGTAAGAATGGCTGTAAGCATAGATTAGTTTTTAAAAGTTCTATAAATGAGTCCGGCAATAACAATAATGGAATAAAAGCCCGCTACCAGGTGCCAGAACTGTAATATGATCTTGGGTTTCATGTTGCATCTATTGTTGATGCCAGAATGAGGCAATTCAAATGCCTGAATGGGCAGGAATGGATATAATGCAATAACAGTAAGGGTTTCAGGATTAAGGAAGAGGTGATGACAATAAAAAACCCTTTCATTTTGAAAGGGTTAAGACTATCGTTTTGAAAGGGATTAACCAATCTTATATTCATCCAGCTTACGGTATAATGTAGTGAGTGCAATATTCAGGAGTCTGGCTGCTTCTGTTTTATTGCCCTTTGTATAACGTAAAACTTTCTGTATATGTATTTTTTCGGCAGTCGCCAGATCAAAAGCGGAAAGCGGGTTATGGTCTGTAACGCCCTGCTGAAAATCGGCTGGAAGGCTGTCTGGTGTTAGCTGCTGGGCATTGGTAAGGATCATGCTTCTTTCAATCACATTTTTCAGTTCTCTGATATTCCCTTTCCATGGATGAGCTTCTAAAGCCGATAAATACTCTTTTGATATTTGCATCTGCTTTTTATTGAGTTTATCGGCAAAACGAGTTACAAAATAAAGTGCAAGCTCTTCTATATCTGTTATACGCTCACGTAATGATGGTAAGTATATTTGAAAAACAGATAAGCGATAAAATAGGTCTTCACGAAAATGTCCTTCCTTAATTTCTTCCTGCAGGTTTCGGTTGGTCGCCGCAATAATTCGTAGGTTAACCTGTGTGGCTTTACTGTCGCCTACTTTTAAAAACTGGCCCGTTTCCAGTACACGTAATAGTTTGGCCTGTAAATCGATGGGCATTTCTCCAATCTCATCAAGAAAAACGGTTCCGCCATTGGCTTCTTCCAAAATACCTTTGGTATCTTTTATTGCACCAGTAAAAGCTCCTGCTTTATGACCAAATAATTCATTTTCCAATAGCTCTTTACTGAAAGCGGCACAATTCACCGCAATGAATGGTTGTTTGCTTCTGTTGCTGTTATTGTGAATGGCCTGTGCAAAAACCTCCTTACCTGTACCGGTTTCACCGTTTAATAGTACAGTGGCATCGGTTACAGAAACCCTTTCCGCTGCATCAATTGCCAGCTTTATTATTTTTGATTTACCGATAATACTGTTAAAAGAATATTTATTACCCAATCTTTTCTCAAGTTGTGCCAGACGCTTTGATAAAGCCGCTTTCTCCATGGCTTTATATAAAAGCGGAATTATTCGATCGTTATCATCACCTTTGGTGATATAATCGAAAGCGCCATTCTTAATGGCCTGTACACTATCGGCAATATTGCCAAAAGCGGTTAAAAGAATCACTTCTATTAGCGGATACTTTGTTCTTATCTGTGCTGAAAGTTCCACACCATTGGCATCAGGCAGCTTAACATCGCAAAGTACCACATCAATTTCCTGCTGTTCCAGTTTTTTGAGTGCCAGTTTTGCATTACCTGCCTGCACCACTTCAAACCCTTCCAATGAAATGATCCTGGACAATAATGTCCGCAGTTTTTCTTCGTCGTCAATAATAAGGATCGTGTTCAACAGCAATATTTATGTAATGACAAAGATAGCAGGAAGAGAAACAGAAGAGCAATAAACAGAGGAATAAGAAATAAGGAACAGAGAAATCAGAAAGTGAACGGCAAATTACTTTCAGATTTCTTATTTCATGTTCCTTATTTCTCTGTTCTCACACAATCCGCAGCTTCGCATAATTCAACATAATCTTCTTCTCACCGTTTTTTTCAAACTGAATAGTAGCCACGGGGTTGTGTGCCGAGCCTTCCACACTTGATACGGTTCCAAAGCCAAATTTCTGGTGTTCCACTTTTTGTCCGGCCTGTAATTGTGAGGTATCGCTTGCTACAAAATCAGCCGATGGTACATGTGCCACTACTTTAGGTGTTACCGGCTGTATGGGAAGGTATTCTGGTTTTGATGATGGTTTACGACTTGGTGGTGGACCATATTTTCTCTCTGCCGCTGCAGCATTTCCGTTTCCGTAACCAAAGCCACGTTGCATCCTTTCAAATGCACTGCCCATATCGCTGCCCGCATTGTTTCTTGCACCTCCGCCTGCATAGGTTTTGTCGATATATTGTTCGGGCATTTCTTCAATAAACCTGCTTGGTTCATTCTGTACCAACTGGCCAAAACGATACCGCGCATTGGCATATGTGAGCCAAAGTTTTTGTTTAGCCCGGGTAACAGCTACATAAAATAATCTTCGTT
Organism: uncultured Sediminibacterium sp.; assembly: GCA_965650685.1. Classification (GTDB taxonomy): domain Bacteria; phylum Bacteroidota; class Bacteroidia; order Chitinophagales; family Chitinophagaceae; genus Sediminibacterium. The sequence goes on along the minus strand of CBFGPM010000045.1, from coordinate 3,485 downwards.
CTTCTTCCAGTTCTTCGCGTGTATTGATCGACATACCACTGGGAAATAATGTTTCCTCCACCCCACCTACATACACACATTCAAATTCTAGTCCTTTAGCAGCATGTATCGTCATCATTTTTACCGCATCCTGTTCACCTTTGTCGTCATCTGCATCCGTAAGCAGGGTAATTTGTTGCAGGTATGAGCCCAGTGATTTATCGCCCAATTCACCATCTTCATTACTCGGACTTTCGGTCCATTCTTTAATGGAGTTCAGTAATTCCTGGATGTTTTCGTAGCGTGCTAATCCTTCGGTTGTTTTATCGTTAAAGAGTTCCTTTACCAGGTTTGTATGTTTCCCTACCTGTACAGCCACTTCATAAGCATTTGTACTGGTTAGCATACTTTGGAAATAGCGAATCATGGTGGTGAAATTCTGCAGTGCTTCAAGTGTGCCTGCTTTAAAACCAAATTCACCGGCTCTTGACACCACTTCATACATGGAGATATTCTGTTCATTGGCAGCTATCACGCATTTTTCAATCGTTGTTTTCCCGATGCCACGAACAGGATAGTTGATGATGCGCTTTAGTGCTTCTTCATCTCTTGTATTGGCAATTACGCGCAGGTATGCAATGAAATCTTTTACTTCCTTTCGCTGGTAGAAACTTACACCTCCGTAAATGCGATAGGGAATACCCATTCGGCGAAGGCTTTCTTCAAAAGAACGGCTTTGCGCGTTGGTGCGATATAAAATGGCGAAATCTTTATTGTAAAAATGGTAACGTAACTTTTGTTCCTGTATACAGTCTGCCACAAAACGACCTTCGTCGTTATCTGTCATGGTACGCACCAATACAATTTTGTCTCCCTCTTTATTTTCGGTCCAAAGATTTTTAGGTATTTGTCCCTTATTATTTTTGATGACTTCGTTGGCTACATGTATGATATTCTGACTGCTACGATAATTTTGTTCGAGCTTAACCACTTTTACATCGTCATAATCTTTCTGGAACTGTAAGATATTTTCGATAGTAGCTCCCCTGAAGCTGTAAATGCTTTGGGCATCATCGCCCACCACACAAATATTTTCATGAACTGCTGCCAGCAGTTTGGTAATCTGGTACTGCACCGGGTTTGTATCCTGGTACTCATCGATTAATATGTATTTAAATTTGTGCTGGTATTTATGTAATACTTCCGGGAAGTTTTTCAGCAATTCATACATCTTAAGGAGCAGGTCATCAAAGTCCATTGCGCCATTTTTAAAACAGCGGTTGGCATAAGCGGCGTATATCTGTGCTATTGCCGGACGATTGGCCCGCATATCTTCCTGTTGAATATAATAATCGGTGGCATATTCTGCAGGACCAACCAATGCGTTTTTAGCGGATGAAATGCGGTTACCTACCACATTGGGTTTATAATGTTTGTCGTCGAGGTTTAGTTCATTAACAACAGTTTTTATCACCGAGCGGCTATCGTCGGTATCATAGATGGTAAAGCTGTTGGGATATCCTATTCTGTGTGCTTCGGCCCTAAGGATGCGTGCAAATACGCTATGGAATGTTCCGATATATAAATTCCTGGCTTCTGCATTTCCGAGTATACGTTCAATACGCTCTTTCATTTCCGCAGCGGCCTTATTGGTAAAGGTGAGGGCGAGAATATTGAAAGCATCCACTCCCTGATTCATCAGGTGGGCAATACGTGTAGTAAGCACTTTTGTTTTCCCGCTACCAGCTCCTGCCACAATCATAAGTGGCCCTTTAATATGGGTTACCGCTTCTCGCTGGGGTTCGTTCAGTCCATTCAGGTAATCTTGCATGGGCGCAAGTTAATCAGTTGAGCGGGTATGATAAGCTATGGTGAATAAGTTAACCCGTTTTTGGAATAGCTTGTTAAACTAAATACGCTTATCGCTGTTTTTAGAGGGTGTAGTCTTAGAAAGCTTTGCTTTTTGATTAATGGCTATATCTCTGGCGATTGAGTACAACATTTTATGCCATACTTTTTTAGAAATTCGGGTCGATTTTACAGGTATATGTATCGTAGACATAGTTATAATAGAAATTCTACTATAAAGTTACAAAGAAATTTAACACCGGCATACGATCATACGCCAGATAAATTCTCAATTCAATTGACCTTGTTCGCGCATGGACAGGGATATATTATTGGTATCTTTTGGTAAACACCTTACACAAATAAGGAAGGATAAAGGGCTGAGTATTCATCAGCTTGCCCTGGCATGCGACATGGAATACAGTCATTTACAGCGCATTGAGAAAGGAAAAGTAAATATTGCCTTCACTACTTTATGCAGTATTGCCCGTGGACTTGAACTTAATCCTGAAGAACTATTACATAAGTTTAAGCTTCCAAAATAAGCAGATACCTGGCATTATTTCCTGCTAAAAAAGAGTAGATACCACCATATTTAGAGTAATTACCACATTAGTTGGGTGCATTAGCTGCATTTATTTCACATTGTCTTAATGCAGCCTTATGGAACGCAACAAAATTAAAGTGGTGATTGCCGATGATCACCTTATTTTCCGAAAGGGATTAAGAAAGATCCTGGATGAAGTTCGTTCACTTAATATTGTTGGTGAAGCATGCAATGGATCGGAGCTGGTTACCATCGCAACCAAACTTAAACCTGATATAATTATTGTAGATGTATGCATGCCCATTATGGATGGGGTTATGGCTGTTAAGGAAATCTGCAAAAGGAAAATTACCAAGCGCATCATTGCGCTTTCTGTATTCAGTCATGAAACCCATATCATGGAAATGCTAGAAGCCGGCGCCATCGGCTACCTTACCAAAAGCGTTGGCAAGAAAGAAATACTGGAAGCCATAGAAGCCGTATATGATTACCGCCCTTATTTCTGTCCTGAAAGCAGTAAACAGGTGAATGACCTAATTACCAAATACAATTCTGACTTTCGCGAACACCTGGTCGTTTTTACAGAAAGAGAAAAAGACATCATCACCCTTATCTGCGAAGGCTCTACCAGCAAAGATGTTGCCCGCCTCCTCCATATAAGTCAACGCACCGTTGAAGGCCACCGAACCCGCATCATGCATAAAATGAAAGTAAAAAGCATCGCCGGACTTGTTGCATACGCCTGTGAGAAAGGTTTGTATCTGGCAGGGTGAAGCAAGCAGTGTGCTTTAAGCCATTGCTGTCCGGGAAAAAACAGCTTCTAGCCACTAGCTGCTCGCTACTAGCTTTTTTTTGCTATTAATATAGCCATCCACAAGCGTAGATATGGTAATTATATATTTAATTTAAGTAGTTTTTTTTCAAAACAAATTCGCAAGCCCCGTCATTTATTCAAATAATAGCAGAAAACCTAAATCAAGCACCAATCAAGGCTAGCAGCTAGAGGCTAGAAGCTCGCAGCCTATTTTCCCCGAACAGTACTGGCTTGAAGCTTCTCTCCCATGGGTTACTTTTACCATCATTTGGTATTAAGGGCAAGCAAACCAACCAA
>CBFGPM010000044.1:0-33531 GCA_965650685.1 uncultured Sediminibacterium sp. | reverse complement strand
GTCGGATTGTGTTAATTGTTTTTGATTGCTGTTAACCTTACAAGTAAACTAATTTGTAATTATGTTTAATTGTGCTGTTGCTTCCAAACTTTCAAAGATCTTTTCGCTTTTTCTAAGCTACCCATTTTGTTGGGGTTGCAAAGGTATAAGCTTTTATTTTATCAGCCAAAATTATTTGAAGAAATTTCAAACTTTTTTTACTGTCAAAATCGCTGTAAGAACTACCGTTTTTTTCAAACGGACGGCAAAGATAAGAGCTTATTTTTTAGTACCAAATTTTATTTGATTTTTATTTTTTCAGACCCTCATTTATGCTTCAATGAACTACCGTTTTTATCGAACGGGCGGCGAAGATAAGTGTGTTATTTAAACCAGCAAATTTTATTTTGAAAATTTGCAACTTTTTTTTGCCTTTCATTGTAGCTGCCTTCAAAGAACATCCCCTTTTTTTCAAAGCGGGCTGCAAAGATAGGCGTGAATTGTTTCCTGCCAAATCTTTTTCAAAATAATTTTAGCTTGGAGTGATGAAAGCCTTACCACACAAGACTTTCAGAAGAGAAAAAAAATAGTCACAGGTATCAAACACCTGTTTTATCAGAGGAAGAACCATTTACTACTAACAACAATATTCAAACACTATTCACTATTCACTTAAAGCCTGCATCATTCCTTCAGGATACCTTACTTCCATCAGGTATAAACCATATGCCGGCGTTGTAAAATCAGCCCTGCTGCAATCTTTGGCTTCTATAATATTTCGAAACAATTCCTCCGCCTCTTCGATCGTTACTCCTGCCCTTGCAATCCGAATCATCGTTCCAACAATACCCCTGATCATTCCACGAAGAAAACGATTGGAACTTATGTGAAAACTTAACCCTCCACCAGCCAAATCTTCCCATCTTGCTTCTCTGATAGCGCAATTGTAGGTATATACCTGGGTATTTCGCTTAGAAAAAGACGTAAAATCAGTATAAGTCAATAAAACCTCCGACAGCCTGTTTAATATATTCCGGTCTAAAGGATATGGATACAACCACGACCGCTGGGTTAAAAATGGGTCTTTCTTATTGTGAATCAAATACTTATACTCCCTTTCAACTGCATCAAACCGGCAATGAGCCGTTTCTCCCACCCTATATATACCCTTTATGGCTATATCACTAGGTAAGATCGCATTTAGGTTATATTGATGCTTTAATGTTAATTGAAGGTCTGTATCGAAATGGAAATAATTTTCCTCCGCATGCACCCCTGCATCTGTTCGTGATGAACCTGTAAGAGAAAATGGCACCCTAAAAAGCGTTTCCAATGCCTTTGTAACCTGCGACTGAATGGTTTCCTGTCCATCCTGCACCTGAAAACCAGCATACCTGGTTCCCATATAAGCTACAGATAGGAAATAACGCATCAGTTGGTTTTGAAAGGGTGAGTTATAGCAGTAGACAATATTAATGCTCCTGAAGGCTGATCCTTTGCCTTGTTATCCGTCAATTTACCCGCCATACCTGGAGGTTTTATTGCCGGGACATACAAAATAACCGTATCGCTTCTGGTTAATTCCTTTACCACAAACACCATATCAACCCCATCAACTGATGAACGATCATAGATTTTTGATATTTCAGGCAATATCAGCTTTGCTTTTATTTGCTGCTTCACAACCGGTTTTTCAACTGGCACAACAGGTTCTTTAACTTCCTCTTTCTCTGTTTTCTTTACTTCGGCTTTAACTTCAGCCTTAACAACAGTATCCTTTTTTACTATCTCAGGTTCAATTTGAATGTTAACAGTCGTGCCTCTCAACAGGCTAAAATCAACCAGATTGAACAAACTCCAGGTATTGTCTAACTCCTGCTTCAAAGAAAATCCCATATCACGCCCCTCCATATTGAAGGTAAATGCCTGTTCAGTGGTTGATTTTGCAAAACCTACCTGTATCTCGTATTTACCATCTGTTAGTTTGGGTATCAACAAATAACCAGTTTCATTCGAACTAAGGGTGGCACCCATGATCCGGAGGTAAAAAGGTTGGTTATTTTCGGTTTGAAAGAATAGATAATGGGTTGACTGTGCCGATATATTACCGACACTGCCTATCAACAGCATAATAACCACCAGGATATTTTTCAGTTTTTTCCGCTCTTTCATACCAACAAATTTACTGTTTTAAAAAACGCTAAAGACAATGGTGCATAACCCGCCAGACCATTAGTAAAATTCTAACAATCTGTTTCCACAGCAAGTTTATCTTTAGGCCATCTAAAAAGCTAACATGAAAAAGATTTTATTATTGATTGCCTTTGCTCCGGTTTTCCTGATGGCTCAAACCGGGGGAAGTGAAGAATGGAAATCGCAGTACCGCGCGTTTGCCACCAAACAAAACGACTTAGTGCATACCAGACTGGATGCCCGCTTTGATTATGAACATTCATACCTTAATGGAAAGGTTTGGATTACCCTCCAACCCCATTTCTATGCTACAGATTCCGTACAATTGGATGCGAAAGGCATGAACATCAACCAGGTTGCGATTGTTAGCGCTGGTAAAAACATTCCGCTGAAATACAATTACGACAGCCTTTTTCTGAATATAAAACTCAACAAAACCTTTAAAAAAGGCGAGCGCTATACTTTATATATTGATTATACAGCCAAACCAAATGAATTCAGGGTTGCTGGCAGTGCAGCTATTACCGACGCCAAAGGCCTCTATTTTATTAACCCGAAAGGAGAAGAAAAAGATAAGCCAACACAAATCTGGACACAGGGTGAAACAGAAGCCACTTCAGTTTGGGTTCCTACTATTGATCGCCCAAATCAAAAATCTACCCAATTATTCAACCTAACTGTGGCGAATAAATATGTTACACTGTCTAATGGAAAAATGATTGCACAGAAAAAGAATGCTGATGGAACACGCACAGATACATGGTCGATGGACCAACCACATGCGCCTTATTTATTCTTTATGGGTATCGGTGATTTTGCAGTGATTAAGGACACATATAAAGGAAAAGAAGTTAACTACTATGTAGATAAGCCTTATGAAAAAGTTGCCCGCAAAATTTTTGGATCTACCCCTGAAATGATGGCATTCTTTTCTAAAAAACTAGGTGTGGAATACCCTTGGGTAAAATATAGCCAAATGGTTGCACACGATTATGTAAGTGGCGCCATGGAAAATACTACCGCTACCTTACACCAGGAAAGCGCTCAGCAAGATGCGCGTGAACTTATTGATGGCAATGGCTGGGAATCTACTATCGCACACGAATTATTTCACCAGTGGTTTGGCGATCTTGTTACTGCAGAAAGCTGGAGTAATCTTACCGTAAACGAAAGCTTTGCAGATTATAGTCAATACCTATGGGCAGAATATAAGCATGGAAATGATGAAGCCATGTTCGAAAACTTTAATCAGATGCGTGGCTATATAGGTAGCGGACAACAAAACCGTGATCTGGTGCGCTTCTATTATAAAGACAAAGAAGATATGTTTGATGCCATCAGCTACAATAAAGGTGGTCGGATATTACATATGCTGCGTAACCTCGTAGGAGATGATGCTTTCTTTGCTTCTCTTAATAAGTATCTTACTACCAATAAATTTGGAACAGGTAGCGCACACAAACTACGTTTAGCTTTTGAAGATGTTACTGGAAAAGACCTTAACTGGTTCTTTAACCAATGGTATTTTGGCAGTGGTCACCCACGCATCGATATTAGTTATCAATACGATGCCGCCAAACAACAATCAAGTGTTATTATCAAACAAATTCAGGCTGGTGACAAAACTTTCAAATTACCTTTTACCATTGATGTTTGTGAAGGAAATGAAAAAACAAGGCATCAGGTATGGATGGAGAAAAAGGCTGACACTTTTACGTTTAATGTGAAATCTAAGCCAGATCAGATTAATGTAGATGCGGACAAATATTTATTGGTTGATAAAAAAGATAATAAAACACTTGCTGAATTTATTCATCAGTTTAAACATGCTGGTAATTATCTAGATCGCAGAGAAGCAGTTGCTTTTGCTGGAAACAATACAAAAGACCCTGCTGCTGTTCAGTTATTAATGGATGCTTTAAATGATCCTTACTTCCGTATTCGCTCACTTGCGATCACCAACCTTGCTAAAGTAACCCCTGACGATGCCTTGATTGCAAAAATGGAAGCCATTGCAAAAAATGACACAAAAAGAACGGTAAGAGCAGAAGCCATTGATTATTTATCAAACCTTAAGAAAGCATCTTACCGTGATTTATTCTTAACTGCCTCAAAAGATTCTTCTTATACACTTGCCGGAGCTGGCTTAGATGCATTAGCAAGTATTGATAGTATTGCTGCACTTGAACTGGCCAAGGAATTAGGTAAGTCACCTGCAAAAGGTCGTTTGAATGAATCAATCTCTGGTGTTTTAATTACTTATGGCGATGAGACAGCATTTGCTGTTGTTTCTGACAGCTACGATAAAATGCCGCTTTCATTTGCAAAAGTACAGATGAGTGTTACCTATGCCGCTTTTGCTGCTAAACTTACCAAGCTTAGTGAATTCAAACAGGCTGTTGATGCTATATTCGCCTTCCGCGACCTTATTCCAGCCGCAGCCCGCCCTCAAACTGATCCAACAATGCTTCCTGCTCTGAAAGAACTTGCGGCCGCTAAAGAAGCTGCTGGTGCGAAAGAAATGGCTGATTATGTTAGAAGCAGGTTGCCGGAAGAAAAGAAATAAAAAATAAGGAATAAGAAATAAGAAATGAGAAAGTAATATGTTTTATAAGCAAAGAAGCCTTCCAGTTGGAAGGCTTCTTTTTTGGTTGTAGTTGGAAAGAATACTCACTTACTTTCTCATTCCTTATTTCTTATTCCTTATTTCTTATTATTTGTTTCCTACCACCCTCCGCTTGCGCCGCCGCCACCGCTGCTTCCCCCTCCGAAACCGCCGAAACCGCCGCCGCTTCCTCCTCCCCATCCGCCGCCGCCGCTGCCTCGTCTGCCACCACCAAGTACGGATGACCAGAATATTGCTTCTGCAATATCACCATAACCACGACGACTCATCATTCCACCACCTCGTCCTCCACCGCCGCCTTTGCGCGCCACTATCATTAACACTACAAAGAGAATGAAAATGAATGTGAGTAATGATTTGCCGGTTACTCCATCTTTGTTCTTCTTTATTCTTTTTACATTGTATTCTCCAACTGCCGCTTTTGCCAACGATTCGATGGCTCTATCCAAACCACGATAATAATTACCATCTTTAAAGTTGGGTGCAATATCCTGCTGAATAATATTACTCGCAATGATATCGGGGATAGCGCCTTCTAATCCATACCCCACTTCAATCCTGATTTTTCTATCCTCAATTGCCGCTATAATTAATACACCATTGTTTGTTTTGGCATTTCCAATACCCCAATCGCGAAATAATTTATTGGCATATTCTTCTATCGGATATCCATCGAGCGTAGGAAGCAGTACAACTGCAATTTGGTTTGAGCTGCTGTCATCAAGCGCAACCAGCTTTTGTTCCAAAGCTTCCCGTTGTTCCTTTGATAAAACATTGGCTTTGTCGGTTACCAACCTTGGTGGATTCGGTTTAGGTAAAATATCCTGCGCCTGTATTGCTACAAAGCTCAGGAGCATAAGCCAGATGACGAGTAATTTTTTCATAATGTTTCGGTTCCGGTGAACTGTTTATCTGCCAAATACAATCTCATCCGGCAATTCATTCTTATCACCCTTATTATCATAAGGAAAGTGTGTTGATAAAGCCACGCCTATATCTTCTATAATAGTAGCCAACCCTTCTGCATAATGCAGTTGCCGGAATTCCGCAAGCATCTTCTTAACTTCCTGATCCCAGAATGCGCTACCCACTTTTTGGTGAATACCTTCATCCCCAAATACAGCCAGTTGTCGATCTTTCATGGCTATATATACCAGTACACCATTGCGTTCTGCAGTCTGGTCCATTTTCAAATTGAAAAAGAGTTCTTGTGCCCGATGTAATGGATTTACATAAGCACATTTATTCTCAATATAAATCCTCACTTCACCACTGGTCTTTTGCTCTGCAGACTGAATAGCAGCAACAATTTTCTGTTTCTCTTCTTCTGAGAAATGACTTTCTGGTTTTTTGCTGAATAGTCCGAACATAACTGGCTAATATTAAAAGCCACAGTGTGTAACAGGTTTGGGCAATGATCTTAAAAGATTGCTCCACTGAAACAGCACTGTGGCTTAGGTATTAAAATTTAACTTCCGGTGCTTTTTCGGCGCCTGCGTCTGCTTTAAAGCCTTCTTTCACTTTAAATCCAAACATACCTGCAAGGATATTCATAGGGAAAGAACGTGCTTTGATATTATAATCAGCTACCGCTTTGTTGAAATCATTACGGGAAACTTTTATCCTGTTCTCAGTTCCTTCCAATTGAGCCTGCAATCCACGGAAAGCATCATTGGCACGCAGATTAGGATAGTTTTCTGTCACCATCAACAAACGTCCCAAAGCCTGAGAGAGTTGTCCCTGCGCAGCCTGGTATTGTTGTAATTTCTCAGGTGAAAGATCATTCGGATCTACTTTAATCTGAGTTGCACTTGCACGTGCATTGATTACATTTTGTAATGTAGTCTGCTCAAAATTCGCTTCTCCTTTTACGGTATTTACCAGATTAGGGATCAGGTCGGCACGGCGTTGGTAATCACTTTCAACATTTGCCCATGCATTTTTTACCACTTCATCCTGTTTTACCAGTCCATTATATCCCCTGCAGCCACATCCTCCCAAAATAAGGATTAATGCTGCAATAACAATTAAGGTTAAATTTTTAGTACTCATGTTTAAGTTGATTTGTATGAAATTAGTTATTTAATTCCTGTTTTTATACCATTAGTAGCAAAATGGGAGAAATATTACAGTGAAGTCAAAATTCAAAAGTCAAAAGTCAAAAAAATGGCTAATAACCCAATTTTGACTTTTGACTTTTGAATTTTGACTTTTGATTTTCTCCCCTACTTTACCGCCGCTATCCCAGGTAATTCTTTGCCTTCAAAATACTCGAGCATGGCACCACCGCCGGTGGAAACATAACTTACCTTATCAGCAAAACCGAACTGGTTTACTGCAGCTACACTATCACCACCGCCAACCAGTGAAAATGCTCCTTTGGCCGTAGCTTCTGCAATGGCAATGGCAATGGCTTTGGTGCCGTGTTGAAATTTTTCCATTTCGAATACGCCCATCGGACCATTCCAAAGGATGGTTTTAGAACGCTTAATGCAATTGGTAAACTGCTCGCAGGCGCTGGCACCAATGTCAAGTCCCATCCAGCCATCTGGAATATGGTTACTTGGGGCTGTTGACGTGTTGGCATCTGCTGCAAATTTGTCTGCAATGATTGAATCGGATGGCAGGTGAATACAAACACCTTTCTCTTCTGCCTTTTTCAATAATGCCACGGCAGTATCCAAACGATCGTTCTCACACAAAGAATTACCGATGGTGCCGCCTTGTGCTTTCATAAATGTATACGCCATTCCACCTCCGATAATAATATCTGTAGCTCTTTCAAGCAGATTTTCGATGATCAGGATTTTATCGCTCACTTTGGCACCTCCGATGATAGCCGTAAACGGTTTCTCAGCAGAATGCATAACTTTTTCGGCACTGGCTACTTCACCATCCATTACGGTGCCAAACATTTTTTTATCTCCCGGGAAAAACTGTGCGATCACTGCAGTTGAAGCATGAGCACGGTGAGCTGTTCCGAAGGCATCGTTTACATATACATCACCCAGTTTACTCAGTTTCTCAGCAAAAGCCAAATCGCCTTTTTCTTCTTCTTTATAAAAACGCAGGTTCTCGAGCAACAATACTTCACCTGGTTTTAATGCAGCTGAAAGTTCAGTGGCTGATGTACCAATACAATCATCCGCGAATAATACAGCTTTGCCGTCTAGTAGGCTTGATAAGTGTTTCACTATATGTTTCAGTGAATACTTTTCTGTTGGGCCTTCCTTAGGTCTGCCGAGATGGCTCATTAATATTACACTACCGCCATCCCTTAATATTTTCTGAATAGTCGGAATGGTAGCACGCATGCGGGTATCATCGGTAATTTCAAATTCGGCGTTCAGCGGAACATTAAAATCAACGCGGATTAAAGCTTTTTGGTTGCTGAAGTTGTGATTAAGAAACTTGCTCATACATTAATTTGAAAATTTGAGAATTTGAAAATTTGAAAATTTAAAAATTACGGTTCTGCGTAAATAAAAAGTGTGGTAATAGAAAATGCTGAAAAAAAACATTTTCAAATTACCACACTATCAAATTTTCAAATTATTAAGATATTAGTCCTGCAAAATACTTCACAGTTCTAACCAGTTGGCTTACATAACTCATTTCATTATCGTACCAGCTTACTGTTTTTACCAGTTGTGCGTCTCCAACAGTCATTACTTTGGTTTGGGTAGCATCAAACAAAGAGCCGTAGCGGATACCAATGATATCTGAGCTAACGATTTCGTCTTCAGTATAACCAAAGCTTTCATTGCTTGCTGCTTTCATTGCTGCATTGATTTCTTCTGCTGTTACTTTTTTGTTCAATATAACAGCCAGTTCAGTTAATGAACCAGTGATGGTTGGAACACGTTGTGCACCGCCATCCAGTTTACCTTTCAGTTCTGGTAATACCAGTCCGATGGCTTTTGCAGCACCTGTGCTGTTGGGAACAATATTAGCCGCAGCAGCACGAGCTCTACGCAGATCACCTTTTGGATGCGGAGCATCAAGTGTATTCTGGTCGTTTGTATAAGCATGAATGGTAGTCATGATACCGGTTGCAATACCAAACTGGTCATTCAATACTTTAGCCATTGGCGCCAGACAGTTGGTGGTGCATGATGCGCAGGAAATGATTGTTTCACTGCCATCCAGGATACTATGGTTCACATTGAACACCACTGTTTTAAGGTCACCAGTAGCAGGAGCAGAAATTACAACGCGTTTTGCGCCGGCTTTGATATGTGCTTCAGCTTTTTCTTTATCGGTGAAGAAACCGGTAGATTCAATCACAACATCAACCCCATGGCTTCCCCAGGGAATTTGAGCAGGATCTTTCTGAGCATAAATTTTTACTGTTTCGCCATTTACAATGATGGCGTCATCAGTAGAAGTAACAGTGGCATCGAAACGTCCCTGTGCACTATCATATTTCAGGAGATGGGCTAATACTTTTGGACTGGTCAGATCGTTGATTGCTACTACATCAATACCTTCCATATTGTAGATCTGACGAAACACCAAACGGCCGATACGTCCGAAACCGTTGATGGCAACTTTTACTGTACTCATTGTTTTTTGTTTTAGGTATATGGCTTAAAGAGTGGCAAATTTACATGGATTGAGAGGAAAAAAGCAGATAATTTTTGGGGATGCGAATTGAAGTTTTAGCCACAGATTCAAAGATTATACGTGATAATCTGTGAATCTGTGGCTAAAATCTAATCTCCGCCTGATACAGACCCCCTTATTTCAATAAAAATGTGAAAAAATTTTGGCGGGTAGTTTCCAAAGCCTATTTTTGCGTCCCGATTGACAAAAAATGCCCGGTTCGTCTATCGGCTAGGACATCTCCCTTTCACGGAGGAAAGACGGGTTCGATTCCCGTACCGGGTACAAAAGGCACTCAGATTGAGTGCCTTTTTGTTTTCACTATCTCTTCCTTTTAAAACAAAAGCCACCCAACTAAGCTGGATGGCTTTAACTAAGTACTATTATTTGTACCAATGTATTACCACTTATACCTCACGGTTGCCATTAATTGCCTTGGCGCAATTGGATTGATACTGTAATTCTCGTGCGTGTAGTAGTTAAACGTATTGGTGAGGTTAGAAAGTTTGGCCAGTAAACTGATTTTCTTCCAACTATATCCTGCACTCAGATCAACTGTTACAAATCCGTCTACCTCAAACAAACGATTATAATTTTGAGCCTGTTGTTTGGTATTATTAAAACCAGCATATCGTTTACCTGTATAAAAAATGCCTGCACCAAATTTCCACCCTTTTATACTATAGAAAGCCGAAGCATTAGCTGTACTTCCTACAGAATTTTGTAAACGTTCTCCTTCCACGAAGTTTCCTTTCACATCTGGTGTACGTGTGTATCGAATGAAATTATAGCTATAACCAGCAGTGATATCCAAGCCTTTTGCCGGATGACTGATCAGGTCTATCTCAAAACCATCACTGGCTGTTTGACCCGTTAATGCTTTTATTGCTGTATTCGAATTTGGCGTAACACCATCCGCTAAAAACTGTGCGGTTTGTGCCAGATTATGATTGATTATACGGTATACAGTAAGATTGGCAGTGAGACGATGTTTTACCAGATCATTCTTGATACCAATTTCATACTGATCAATCAATGATGGTTGCAAGGTATTTCCGTAAACATCCGTTCCACTATTCACAACAAATGAATTAGCATATGATGCAAACAAACTCGTACGCTCAGTTGGCTGATACACAACACCTACTCTTGGAGAAAATGCCTTATCGGTTTTTACAGCACCCATTGTTGTCACATTATTTACCAAATTGGTGGTCGATGCAGGCCTTCCTTCCTGAATAGACCAACGAAGTCCAACCAGCACTTTCAAATGTTTGTTTACACTGATAAGGTCTTGCAAGTAAGCGCCGAAACGAATAGTCGGCGTTTTAACCATACGTATCGCATTTGCTACAGGAATATCTGTTCTGGCAACATATTTATTCGGATCAAGAATATTGATGGTATCGTAAACGGTTGGCTGGTTAAATGAGTAAGCTGTTGTATTGTAATAGTCCACATCCATACCTGCCAGCAAAACATGTTTCAAGGATGCAGTTTGGAATGTGCCAGTAAGATTTATCTGAGCGCTTAAATAATCTTCCTGGTTTTTGGTACGATTCAACGGACGGAAAAAGTCGCCATTAGCCTGTGCCTGTATCCTTTCAATAGAATAGTAATCGCGGCTATAATCCTGGTAAGAGATCGTACTATTCAGTTTCCATTTATCATTCAGGCTATGTCGTAGTGTAGCTGTTGCACTCGCCTGTTGTGTTTTTGCATATTGCCAGGGAGCTCCAAAAAAAGCACCCCGATCTACATCAGGAATTTGTGTATTAGCTATGGAGCCAATACCAAAATCTGGCGTGAATTTATGTTGCAGGTAATCGGTTTGTATAAGCAGGTCTGTTTTTTTGCCCAGTTTAAACAATATACTTGGGTTTACATAATACCTCGTCGAATGAACAAAGTTTCTATAACTGTCTGCTGTTTCATAACTGCCATTTACACGAAAAGCAATCTTTGATGAAACAGGACCATAAATGTCGAATGAGGGTTTGAATAATCCATAACTACCCGCCCGGACCATGATCTCACCTCCATTTTGAAACTTAGGCTGCTTGGTCACCATATTTACTATCCCACCTGCAGAAACATTACCAAATAAAATAGCTGCACTTCCTTTTAAAACTTCTACCCTTTCGAGTGAACCAGTTTCAGGCATTGCTCCGGAGTTAATCCGAACACCATCTTTAAATAAATTACCAGAGCCTAGCCCATACCCCCTTGCACTAAAGTTTTCCTGCGTAGATCCTCTCGTAGTTGCCAGATATACACCATTTGCATTTTTTAATACATCACTTAATCTTTGTGCCTGCTGGTCTTCAATAAGTCTACGTTCAATTACACTTACAGCCTGAGGCAAGTCTTGCGCTGAAATAGGTGCTTTCCCAATGGTAAGGGCTTTTTCATTAGCCCTTCTTCTTGCTTGTACTATTACTTCATCAAGCTCTCGGGCTGTTTCTAATATGGTGAAATTTAACTCCATTACCTGATTAGCTGATAAAGACACTTCTTTCTCTATCGTTTGCAGTCCTGTAAATGAAATTTTTAGCTGGTATTTTCCAGGCATTATATTCCTCAAAACATAAGAGCCATCCTGAGCTGCTGTAGTTGCTTTGTTTGATTGAAGGATGATATTCACATCGGCAGCAGGACTGCCATCTTTAGTCTGGATTTTACCTTTTATCGATGCCTGTTGCGCCATTGCGTAAAAGCTAAACAGTATCATAACTGCCATGCTTATTCCTTTCTTCATAATCTTAATAATTTTGAAGTGCAAAACAAGCGCTTAACCATCCCTCAGCCATGCCGTATTGGGAAAAACACTTTACGCAATCAGGAAAGATCCGCCAATCCATCTCCTATTTCATGTATTTTTGTGGCAATCAATCCACTTGAACGATGATTCGCATATTTGCCACAGGAGGTACTTTCGACAAAGAGTATAATATGTTAAATGGTGAACTCTTTTTTAAAGACACCCACCTCGATGAGCTTTTACAAAAGGGCAGATGTATGGCTCCAGCAAGCATCCAGACTTTAATGATGATTGACAGCCTGGAAATGAATGATGTTCACCGCACAACCATCGCAGGCTATTGCAACGACTGCAAGGAAGACAAGATCATCATTACCCACGGAACAGATACCATGACGCATACAGCAGAATTTCTTGCTGAGAAGGTGAAAAATAAAACAGTTGTACTTACCGGCGCTATGATTCCTATTAAATTCGGAAGTTCTGACGGATTATTCAATCTCGGCTGCGCAATTGCATTTGTTCAATCTCTTCCTCCCGGTGTTTACGTAGCTATGAACGGAAGGGTCTTTACTGCTGGTAATGTTCGAAAAAACAAGGAAACAGGTTCTTTTGAAGAAATAGCCCATTCCTAAAACAAGTATTTACACAGTAGCCGTAATTAAACACAATGCCTATTCTTGTTCACCTGGCAGACGAAAGAAATTCCGGGAAAATTATAAAAAACGGAATTAAAACCACCCGTTATAGCGCAGGCGTCTATTGTATGCCTGTTTTACCTAATTTTTTTGTTACCCATCAATGGCTGCGTGAACTAAAACAATCAGGAGCCAAAACTTTTGTGGGCATTTATTTTCGTCTCAATAGTTCCGAAAAAGTATACGCCGGAAAATATGGTAGACCTCACAGATTTATTACCCTCGGCACCGCTATCAAGGAAATTATGTCGATGCCAGACCCACTTGGTTATGAATTAATTGTTCCCCGAAAAATAGAAAGCACCGAAATCACCAAAATTAAACACCTTCCTCAAACCCTGGGTTGGCGGTATATGCCCGATAGCCATAACAAAAAACCCTGTAATTGTGAATATTGTTTGAGGGGAACCATCAAAGGCCGACGAACAAAAGATCGATTAGACGAAGCAGACAAGGCATCTGAGTGATCTTAAAAAAACAATCAAAAAAGCAACATATTTGCTTCCTTTTGGGTCAACAGACAAAAAGAAGGAATGAAAAGCATATTATTAGCCGCTATAACTACTTTGACACTTGTTTTTTCCGGCTGTGAAAAAAACGATGAGGCTTTACTCAAAAAGAAGTTTAAGATAAAAATTCTGGATGAAGTTTGTGGCACTGCAGTGGTACAAATCCTGGATGAAGACTATTATCGATTTGGTGTTGATGGGTATGAACTTGATGGAATTACCTATGATCATGTATTTTCCACGGAATTAAGCTGTGCCGATCTTTCAAAATTCAAAACATTTGCACCCTCGCTGAGGGGATTGGTTGTAGACGTAAAAATCCTGAAGCAGATGGAATATGATCCTGCCTGCATCAGATGTGCCTCAATAGTACCCAATGCCCCTGCAAAATGGGTTCCTATAAAATATTCTAATGACTGATTTAGTCACTTTCTTCTAAATGCAATTTCTGGTGGTGAGCACCTGCAGCAATATGCAGTGCAAAACCTGCGATGGCCGTATCTTTTAAGAGATTTACTAAGGCCATTGCTTTCATTTCCTTATCGCCAGCATTAAGGTAATTGGGAAGATGTAGTGTAAGGATAAAAACAAAAAGCATCATTGCAAGCAGGTATGCAGATGTCTTTACCATTCGGTTGGTAATGAAAGAAATTGCTACCAGAATAAAAGCTCCACCTACTAAGTAAACCCAAACAATGCCACCAGGCAAAGAGGAAGGAATATAAACAACCAGTTCTCTTGCATGCTGAAAGTGATAAAAGCCAAAACAAATCATTACAACAGCCAATAGATAGATCGCGATGCGCGACACGATATGGTAGTTTTTCATGTGTGAAAGTTTTTATTGATTTGAGCCATCACCAAAAACATTCAACAGTATTGTACTTATCAGTTGTTAATATATCCTTTTATAAACTTTGGCTTTGACTCATTTCTTTGTGAATAATTATGATAGAATAAATTACAACATGTTTTTCACCCTTGCAAGCTTTCGGCCAAGTTTCTACAAAGCATTTGTCGATAAGTATTCCTAAAGAGCTTATACAATCATACTTGTTCCATCAGCCGTACGAACCGGAAATATATCAGGCAGTACCTTAAAATGCTCTAAATAAGCCTCAGATACACTGTCGACAAAACCTGCCATTCCTGACTTTTTGATCAAGTTTATTGTGCATCCACCAAATCCTCCGCCCATCATTCTGGATCCAATTACATCTTTATAGCCAGCAGCAAATTGAACCAGAAAATCCAGTTCTGTACAACTCACTTTGTATAAAGTACTAAGCCCTTTATGTGTAGCAAACATTTTTTTACCAAAAGCCTCAATATCTTCCTGACGGAGGTCTTCACAAGCTTCCTGAACCCTTATGATTTCTTCCACCACATATAAACACTGTTTGTATACTTCATCTTCCAATGTGTTTATTGTCTTTGACAACATTTCAGGTGTAACATCCCTTAGACTCCGAACTTCAGGGAAAAACTGTTGAACCTTTGTCACACCAGTTTCACAATTTTGTCTTCGTGTATTATATTCATTCGATTCTGCCAATGAATGTTTTACCCTGGTATTCACCAGTAATAAATCATATTCATCTGATTTAAGCGGATAGTAGGCAAATTCGTTTGATCGGCAATCTAATTCAATGGCATTACCTTTTTTTCCAAACATGCTTGCAAATTGATCCATCATGCCGCAGCGTACACCTACAAATTCATTTTCTGCTCTTTGCGCAAGCTTTACCATTGCCATACGTGGGAGTTTAAAACCGAATAACTCATTAAGCGCAAAAATGGTGGCACATTCAACAGCAGCTGAAGAAGACATCCCTGCTCCGATTGGAACATCCCCTATTAATACTGCATTAAACCCTTTGCATTTGTACCCAGATTTCTGAAGCACATCAACTATACCAAGAATATAATTAGGCCATTGCTGAGGGCTTTGCGTAATAGCTTCCGTGCTGCCCGTATAATATTTCTGATAATCCACAGAAAATAAATGAATCTGATTATCCGTACGTTCACCTATAGAAATAAAAGCAGCATTATCAACGGCTGCAGGCAACACGAATCCATCGTTATAATCAGTGTGTTCACCTATAAGGTTTATCCTTCCCGGAGACCTCACGATAAATGCCGGTTCACCAAAATGTTCATGATAATATCGCCCGGCATCTTTAATCAAAATATTCATCCTTCCAGTTTTGTTTGGTAATGCATTTCGGGGATTACTACCTCGTTGAATCCTTTGCGAATGAGTCTGCTCGCAAAATCCTGTTGCACATCATATTCTCCGTGGACCAGGAAAAGTGTTTTTACTAGTTTGGGATTCTGACAAGCAAGAAACTGACAAAGGTCATCATAATCTCCATGAGCACTCATGCTCCTCATCTGACCTACTTCTGCTTTAACCTCGTACATTTCCCCAAAGATTTTTACCTGTTCAGCTCCGCGCGAAAGCCTTCCCCCCAATGATCCTGGTTCGCAGTAACCTACCAGCAAAATGGTATTTTTCTTATCGCCGATATTGTTCATAATATGGTGTTTTACCCTGCCAGCATCTGCCATACCACTTGCAGAAATTATCACACAGGGTTGCGGCAGTTCATTCAGGTATTTGCTTTCATCAACGGTTTTAATAAACTTCAAACCGGGAAAATCAAATGGATCATCATCTTTCTCCATCACTTTACGAATGCGTTTATTAAAATATTGCGGGTAAGCTTTCAGCATTTCTGTTGCCTCCCTACTTAAAGGACTATCTACATAAACAGGAACACGAGGCAACCTGTTTTCAAGGTCTAATTGATTAAGTGCATACAATAATTCCTGCGTACGGCCTACACTAAATGCCGGGATAATAAGTTTCCCTTTTTTCTCCATGCAAGTTCCTTCTATCCATTTTAAAAGTGTATCTGGTGTACCATGTACTTCATCGTGTAATTTATTTCCGTAGGTACTTTCGAGAATGATATAATCTGCCTGCGAAAATTCAGCAGGTGAACGAAGAATAGCGTCATTATAACGACCCACATCACCACTAAAACTCAATTGAATTGTTTTACCTTCCTCTGTAATCTTTAAATGCACTGCAGCACTGCCAATAATATGGCCTGCATCTGTAAACATCAATTGCACACCCTCGGTAATATTTGTCCATTCATTGTAATTCACATCAATAAACAAATCAAGGGCTTTTGCGGCATCATCAAGGTCATATAGTGGTTCATAAGGAGGCAAGCCCTGCTTGGCCCTTCTTTTATTGATGAATTTTGTATCGTCACGCTGAATCACCGCCGAATCTTCCAGTAAAATAGCCCCTAATTCCCTGGTTGCTGGAGTTGCGAAGATTTTTCCCTCAAAACCTTCTTTCACCAATTTTGGTATTAGTCCTGAATGATCGATATGCGCATGCGATAAAACGAGGATATCTACTGATCTGGCATCAAAACCAAATGAGCTATTCAAAACTTCTGTGTCTCTGCCCATGCCTTGAAAGAGTCCGCAGTCAAGTAAAATCTTTTTCCCATTCTGTAATGTCAGTAAGTGCTTTGAACCAGTAACGGTTCTTGCGGCACCATGAAATGCTATTTTCATAATCGTTGCTTTCGTCAGTTATTGCCTGGATTTAAAAGTCCAGGTTATATAAAAAGTGGCCACTAATTCATTTTGCTCGTTGGTGCCCTCTGATTTGCACCGAACAGTTTGAGGTTCGCCATTTGCAATGGTTTGTTCAATGGCCGCCAAAATACTGGGACCATCCGAACAATGGAATTTTATAAGTCCCGTTGCTTTCTTCAAAAAATCACCTTCTACTTTTAAAACCAGCATGCTTACTGGTGGCTTTCGTTGATAAATTTGTGCAAAACCTAAAATGCCGGTGCTCATTTCAGCAGCCATTGCCTGAACCGCAAAATACATGGAACGGAAAGGGTTTTGAGAAAACCAGCTATAACGAACGCTAATCACCGCAGCATCCTGGCTTAAATCAGTGATTTTTAGCCCGCAAAAAAATGCTGCTGGTAGTCGCTGTAATAAAAACAGCCTGAACTTTAAAGGATTCGAAATTTGTTTTCGAAAAGATTCAAAATTAGGATTCATGGCTTTGCACTTACACCATAAATGTAAGATTCACAAAGCGAATCATTATAAAAAACAATTGATTTTAACTGAATTACAATAGCAAAGCTGCCAGCAGGTAATCTGCACAAAGGATAAGGATACAACTTACTACCACTGCACTTGTACTTGCCCTTCCTATCTCCAATGCCCCACCTTTCACATTATATCCATAGTAAGCAGATATACTACTTACAATAAAGGCAAATGTATATGACTTATACAGCGCGAAATTGATATTGTACAGGTTCAGGTTTTGTCTCAATCCAATATCGAAAATATCAGGAGCAAGAATACCCGCCATATTACCAGCAGTTCTTCCACCCCAGATACCTAATACGGCTGAAATAGTGATCAGACATGGTATAACTAAAAGTGATCCGAGAATTTTCGGCAATACCAGGTAACTCTTTGTATTGATACCCATGATTTCCAGTGCATCAATTTGTTCACTGATCCGCATATTACCCAGTTCGCTGGCAATCTTACTGCCTACCACACCAGCCAGCACAATACTTACAACCGTAGGAGAAAGTTCAAGAATCATACTATCTCTTACAATTTGTGCAATAGTAGCCTGAGGCACCAGTGGACTCACCAACTGATAAGCTGTTTGAACAGTAGTAACCGCACCTAAAAACAAGGAGATAATGACTACGATGGGCAATGCACCCAACCCGATTTCTACGCACTGGTGCATAAACTCTTTCCAGTACATACGCCAGTTTTCAGGTTTGGTAAACATCCCCTTCAACATGAGCAGATATGATCCTAAATGGGTAAAAAATGACATTGCTTTATTTTTTCAAATTACCGTTATAACGACATTACACCTTATTACATATGGCTAATTGTTCATAGCATATAGCAATTGTGTTATTACTCTTTTCAAAATCGCCTTAATTACCAATAGTTGAATGACTTTTTTGTACAAAGTCCTATTTCTTCCGCTTTTTTAATCGCTTCCACCAACTGCTTCGCTGTACAACATCATTGGTATCCATTCGGCATTTTAACTGTGCATCTACTACTGCTACCAATGCCATATTCACAATACTTCTAACCGTGCTTCCCAATTGCAATACGTGAACAGGTTTTTTTAGTCCAAGTAGTATGGGACCAATAGCATCAGCACCACCTACTTCTTTTAGTAAGTTATATGCCACGTTTCCTGCTGTCAGATTAGGGAAGATTAATACATTTACATCTTCATCTACTAACTCACTAAAAGGATAGTTATCACGCAGGATTTCCTTATTAAATGCCATACTACCCTGCATTTCACCATCAACAATCAACGATGGGTTTCTTTGCTTGAGAATACGTGTAGCTTCTGAAACCAATTTAGCTTCTGGTGAATCACTACTGCCAAAATTGCTATAGCTCAGCATCGCCATTCGAGGTGTTAGATTGAAATTCCGCACTTCTTTGGCTACCATCATGGCAATATCTGCCAGTTGTTCTGCCGTAGGATTAAAATTCACCGTTGTATCTGCTAAAAACAGTGGCCCCTTTTTGGTGAGTAATAAATACATCCCAGCTATTTTCTTCACTCCTTCTTCCGTACCAATAATCTGCAATGCTGGCCGGATTGCTTCTGCATAGTTTTTGGTAAGTCCTGATAACATTGCATCAGCATCACCTGTTTCAACCATCATACAACCAAAATGGTTTCTGTCTTTCATGATCTTCAGACTCTCATAATGGTTGAATCCTCTTCTTTGTCTTTTCTTAAAGAAAAGTTCTCCATAAAATTCGCGCTTCGATTCCATTTCATCACTACGCGGATCTATGATTGGCAGATCAGTTATATCAATATTATACTCTTCGGCAATTCTGTTAATTTTAATCGGATCTCCCAGTAGTATTGGATAAGCAACACCTTCATCGTATATAATACTGGCAGCTTTGAGAATTTTCTGGTTATCGGCTTCAGCAAATACCAATCTCTTTGGATCCCTGCGTGCTTTGTTACCAATTACACGTAATAATTGATTATCGAGGCCAAGTCTTCTGTTTAATTCAAGAACATACGCGTCCCAGTTGGCTATTTTTTTCTGAGCAACACCTGTTTCAACAGCGGCTTTAGCAACAGCAGGGGCCACGGTTGATAACAGTCTTGGGTCTAAAGGTTTAGGAATAATGTATTCCGGACCGAACGACATATTGGTCTGGTTATAGGCCATATTCACAATATCAGGCACAGCTGATTTTGCAAGTTCTGCCAAGGCTTTTACTGCTGCCAGTTTCATGGCTTC
This sequence comes from uncultured Sediminibacterium sp., assembly GCA_965650685.1. Lineage (GTDB taxonomy): Bacteria > Bacteroidota > Bacteroidia > Chitinophagales > Chitinophagaceae > Sediminibacterium. The sequence continues at coordinate 13,777 of CBFGPM010000044.1, read as the reverse complement.
ATTGATCTGTGTGGCACGAACATCTAATGCTCCTCTGAATATATAAGGAAAGCCTAGTACATTATTAACCTGATTAGGGTAATCAGTTCTGCCTGTTGCCATAATGATATCTTTTCTTACAGCAATAGCATCTTCATAACTAATTTCAGGATCAGGATTGGCCATCGCAAATACGATCGGATTTTTAGCCATGGATTTAACCATATCCTGCGTTACTACATTACCTACACTTAGTCCCAGAAAAACATCCGCATCTTTCATGGACTTCTCCAGAGTGAGATCAGCTTTTTTTACCGCAAATTTTCTGCGTATTTCATCAAGGTCTGTTCTGCCTTCATGCAATACTCCGTCTTTATCAAAAAGAGTGAAATTTTCATACCGGGCGCCTAAAGCAACATAGAGTTGTGTACAAGCCATTGCTGCGGCGCCTGCACCATTTACTACAAAACGAACTTTCTCTATTTTCTTTTTTTGTAACTCAAGTGCATTTAATAAAGCAGCCCCACTAATAATCGCTGTTCCGTGTTGATCATCATGCATCACCGGAATATTCATCTGCTTTTTCAGTTGCTGCTCAATGTAAAAACATTCAGGAGCCTTAATATCTTCCAGGTTTATTCCTCCGAAAGTTGGTTCCAGTGCTTTTACAATCTGAACAAATTTCTCGGGATCTTTTTCGTTGATTTCAATATCAAACACATCAATATCAGCGAATATTTTAAACAATACACCCTTTCCTTCCATTACCGGCTTACTGGCTTCTGGACCAATATCACCCAAACCTAATACGGCCGTTCCATTGCTGATTACGGCAACCAGGTTTCCTTTTGCAGTGTATTTATAAACGTCTTCGGGATTATTATGTATTTCTTTACATGGTTCCGCCACACCCGGGCTATAAGCCAATGATAGATCACGTTGTGTTTTGGCTTCTTTGGTTGGAACTACTTCTATCTTTCCTGGTCTGCCACTTGAGTGGTATTCGAGGGCTTGCTCCTTCCTCAGATCTGTAATTTTAGCCATAGCTTTTATTTTCGTTAACCGGCAACACAATATAACTCAACTTAGGTTGTGTCACTCACTTCGGGGTTCGGTCCGCTGACCCGGCAACCCAGATTTAGGGCTGCAAAATACAATATAAATAAAATAGGTGCTTTTATTTCATAAAACCAATCCGATTGCGGTTTTGAAGGGCTTTATATTCAGCCTGCTCATCCAGTATGTTTTCAATGGCTTCATAAATAAGGTTTAGTTGCTCGTCATGATTGGCAACCGATCTTTTGATCATTTCAACTTCATTTGTCAGCTCACTGTATTGCAGCATTAGTTTCCTGACAACGATAAATGCCCGCATAATAGCAATATTCATTTCAATAGCCCTTGGTGAGGTTAGTAACCCGCTCAGCATCGCTATACCTTGTTCTGTAAAAGCAAAAGGACTGTATTTACTGTGTTTCCCCTTACCTTTTTTCTCTAAGGTCGCAAATTGCGACCTTAGAGAAGCATACTCTTCAGGGTTGATTTCAAACATAAAATCAGGTGGAAACCGACTCAGGTTGCGCTTACTGCTTCTTTTAGTCTTTTTGTTTCAACATTGTACAATAAAGCAATGTCAAAATCAAGCATTACTTTCTGTTCACGAAGGGTATAAATTTTGTGTTGAATTTGTATTGGTTCCAATAGTTGGTATTTGGCACTAAACTATTGATCCATGATGTTGAAAGGACAGATGACTAAAAATTGCGTAATAATTCACTGAGACAACCCGTACTACTTGCAAATTAAACCAATACGGTTGCTCCCAGCCAGGCCATATTACCCATTCCAATTTCGATGGCATTTTCGTCGATATTGAATAGTGGGGTATGTACATTATGTACAATTCCTTTTGCTTCATTTCTTACGCCAAGTCTAAAAAAACACCCGGGTATTACCTGTGTATAATATCCGAAATCTTCAGCACCCATTCGCATTTCTGTTTCGAGTACATTTTCCTTTCCCATGTAGAGATCGGCCTGCTTCCAGGCATTTCCGGTAAAATGAGGGTCATTATCAACCGTAGGGTATCCTATATCAATATGTAAGTCTATTTCACCTCCCATAGATTCTACAAGTCCTACAGCATTTTTTCTAATTAGTTCATGTGCTTTAAAGCGCCATGCTTCATCCATCGCCCTGAATGTGCCCATCAGCTTCACCTCGCTGGGTATTACATTGGTTGTATGTCCACCTTGAATTGAACATATCGATAATACTGATGGCGACAATGGATTTTTATTTCTTGAGATAACCTGTTGTAAGCTAACTACCAGATGCGATGCAATTAAAACGGTATCCGCTGTAAGATTGGGTGATGCTGCATGCCCGCCCTTTCCTTTGATGGTGATATAAATTTCATCCGCACTGGCCATTACCCGCCCTTTTCTGAAACTAAGTTTACCTGTTTCTAATCCGGGATGAACATGTAATCCAATGATACCTTGTGGAGCTGGATTCTTTAAAGCACCATCCCTGATCATATAACTTGCTCCTCCGGGATTTTTTTCTTCCCCTGGTTGAAACAATAATTTTACCGTTCCTTCCCATTCGTCTTTTAATTCCTGCAAAATCCTGGATGCGCCCAATAATATTGAAGTGTGTACATCATGTCCACAAGCATGCATTACTCCTGGGTTCTGTGATTTATACGCCACATCATTTTCTTCCATAATAGGCAATGCATCCATATCTGCGCGTAAGGCAATAATGCGACTGTCGGGATTCTTTCCCTTAATAATACCTACAACTCCTGTATTCGCCATTGTTTCAAAAGGAATACCCATCTCCTGCAATTTTGATTGTACAAAACGACAGGTTTCGAATTCCTGGTAACTTAGTTCAGGATGCGCATGCAGGTGTGAGCGAATGGCTATACTATCTGCTGCATATTTTGATGCTAAATCTTTTATCTTTTGTAGTAACATGTTACTTTATTGTGCGAGTTCATCCTCGGCGAGGTTATATTCAATCACATCTTCTACTACATACACTCCTTTAGGATAAAAGCGATTCAATAATTTCCTGAATTGCTCGGCATCTTCTCTTCTCACAAAATTACCGATCCGAACTTTGAAGAGTGGTGACTGATAAGATGTATAGGTTTTATGATCGGGGAAACGACTTAGTAATTCTGTTTTAATACGGAATGCCTGGTCGCGGCTATTTGTGCTGATTACCTGCAGGCGATACCCTTTGTATTGACCATCGCTCGTGAGCATTGCTGTGCGTTTATTAAGTTGAGCCTGTTTTGCAGTAAGTAAATCAAGTCTGCTATCTTTTTTTACCACAATTGTATCAGCGGCCCACAATTCCATAGCGGAGAATAACAATAAGCAAATGGAAATACAACGAATCAGCACAGACATAATGCTTGTTTTCAGTAAGATAAACAATATTATACAAAGATACGGCTCCGAATCAGATGACTGGTATTTGTTGAATTGCTTTAACAGGTTATTCTAATAGCCACTTTTTCCTTCAGACCCCTGTACTATGGCAACACTGGCACTGCATCCGAGCCTGGTTGCGCCGGCATCCACGAGTTGTTGGGCAAATACATGGTCGCGAATGCCCCCTGAAGCTTTAATCTGTACCTGTTCAGGCAAATGAAGTCTGAACAATTTCACTGCTTCGATGGTTGCTCCTTTTTCCGCATAACCCGTAGAGGTTTTCAGGTAATCTATTCCTGCCACGCCATACAACTCGCAACATTTAATAATTTCATCGTCGGTTAGCAAACCAGACTCAATGATAACCTTGATCACTTTACCTTTTGATTTCACAACCGGCATGATATGATTAATTTCATTTGCCAGATAAACCCAATCGGCATTTTTTATAGCAGATATATTAATTACTACATCTAATTCATCTGCACCATCTACTATAGCAAGTACTATCTCGGCTATTTTAGACTCTACAGCCGAATAACCAAAAGGAAAACCAATAACTGTTGCCACTTTCACTTTACTCCCCTCTAAGGCAAGTTTTGCTCTCTTCACAAAATTGGGTGGTACACAAACGGCTGCAAAACCAAACTGTTTTGCTTCATTGCAAAGCTTTTCGATATCTGAAACCAGTGTTGTAGGTTTCAATATGGTATGATCGATATATTGGTTAAGTGTAGACATATCTTCAAATTATCAGTGATGCACAAAAATATAAAACAAAAGCCTCCCAACTCGGAAGGCTTTTGTTTTAACCATGGTCTATGGACCACAAACTCATCCTACAAATCCTTACCATGACAGGCTTTATATTTTTTCCCGCTTCCGCATGGGCAAGGATCGTTCCTGCCGATTTTGGGGCCAACGCTTATTGGTTGTTGTTTAACTGGTGTAGGATCATAATAATCATTCTCTGTTGGAGGAGCATCTATATCTTCCTTGCTGGTGCTAAGCTTGCTCAAATCTGTTTTCTGCTGGCGTCCTTCACGAACTTCATCACCATCGTTTAAGGGGATACCTGCATGACAAAGGAATTGAACAATATTCGTGTTCACTTCTCCATCCATTTTCTTGAATATATTGTATGCCTCCATTTTATAGATCACCAAAGGATCTTTTTGTTCGTACGTTGCAGTTTGTACACTTTGCTTCAGGTCGTCCATTGCGCGCAAATGTTCTTTCCATGCATCATCAATTAAAGCAAGGGTAACTGTTTTTTCAAGTGCATTCACCAATTCAGTTCCGTTGCTTTGCAAGGTTTTTTCCATATTTGCCAGCACCTGCATCCCTTTTCTTCCATCGGAAAAAGGAACAATTACATTTTCAATATGGTTTCCCTGCTGGAGACGAATATTTTTAAATACCGGAATTGCCTGAAGCGCCATCTCCTGCTTTTTTCTATCGTAATTAGTAACAGCCTGCAAGTAAAGTTTTTCGGCTATTTGCTGATCACTACCTTTCGCAAATTCATCGGCTGTAATATCTGTATCAATACCAAAATTTAGAATTGCGGCTAGTTTGAAGCCATCATGATCATTTTGTTCTTTAAAGGAATTCACCAGATCTTCTGCAACTCCGTAGAAAGCGTTATCAAGATCAAGTGCGAGACGTTCGCCGAATAATGCGTGGTTACGTTTTGTATAGACTACCGTACGCTGTTTATTCATCACATCATCGTACTCCAACAGTCGCTTACGAATGCCAAAGTTATTTTCTTCCACTTTTTTCTGTGCCCTTTCGATAGACTTGGTGATCATACTATGTTGAATCACTTCTCCTTCTTTGTACCCGGCAAAGTCCATGATTTTGGCTATACGTTCGCTGCCAAACATGCGCATCAGATCATCTTCCAGAGAAACAAAGAACTGTGAAGATCCGGGGTCACCCTGACGTCCGGCACGACCTCTCAACTGTCTGTCAACCCTTCTCGATTCATGTCGCTCTGTACCAAGTATTGCTAAACCACCAGCTTCTTTCACACCTGGTCCGAGTTTAATATCCGTACCACGACCCGCCATATTGGTTGCAATCGTAACAGCGCCGGGCAAGCCAGCTTCTGCAACAATCTGCGCCTCTCTGGCGTGTTGTTTGGCGTTAAGTACATTATGCGGAATTTGTTTCTGGCGAAGCATTCTGCTCAACAATTCACTTACTTCTACCGATGTGGTACCAACCAGTACTGGTCTGCCTGCTTCACGTAACTTAGCAACTTCTTCAATAACGGCGCCAAATTTTTCACGTTTGGTTTTATATACCAGATCCTGTTCATCTTTCCTGATAGCAACTACGTTAGTAGGTATTGCAACTACATCCAGTTTATAAATATCCCAGAACTCAGCCGCTTCTGTTTCAGCAGTACCTGTCATACCAGCAAGCTTATGGTACATCCTGAAATAGTTCTGGAGTGTAACCGTTGCATAGGTTTGTGTAGCCGCTTCGATTTTTACATTTTCTTTTGCTTCAATCGCCTGGTGTAAGCCATCGGAATAACGACGACCATCGAGAATACGACCGGTTTGTTCATCAACAATTTTAACCGCTCCATCCATTACCACATATTCTACATCTTTATCAAATAAAGTGTAAGCTTTTAGCAATTGTTGTACCGTATGAATACGGTCAGCTTTTACAGCATAATCATTAATCAGGTGTTCCTTGCTGTGTAATTTTTCTTCTGCAGAAATAGCCTCGTTTTTATCGATTGAAGCTAAAGAAATACTGATATCTGGCAGGATAAAGAAGTTAGCATCTTCACCTGATTTGGTAATCAGTTGAATACCTTTATCGGTAAGTTCAACCGAATTATTTTTTTCATCAATATAGAAATATAATTCTTCATCTGCTTTAGGCATTTCGCGCTGTTGGTCTGCGAGATAATGATTTTCTGCCTTTTGCAATTTCACCCTCATACCAGGCTCACTCAGGAATTTTATCAGTGCACTATTCTTAGGCAACCCACGATGAGCGCGGAACAATGCAAGACCGCCATCTTTTGGATCGTCGTTGCCTTCGGCTATTTTCTTCTTGGCTTCGTTGAGGAATTGGTTTACTGCTTTTTTCTGAGCTTCCACTAATTTTTCGATACGAGGCTTCAGTTCAAAAAACTGCTGCTCTCCGGTGTTATGTCCGATAGGACCTGATATAATCAATGGTGTACGTGCATCATCAATTAATACGGAATCCACCTCATCCACCATGGCAAAATGATGTTTGCGTTGTACCATTTCAGCGGGTGAATGCACCATGTTATCTCTCAGATAATCGAAACCAAATTCATTATTGGTACCATAGGTAATATCAGCGAGGTATGCATTGCGGCGTGCTTCTGTACTTGGCTCATGTTTATCGATACAGTCTACACGAAGTCCCAGCCACTCAAACAAAGTACCATTCCATTCACTATCCCTTCTTGCGAGGTAATCGTTCACGGTAACAATGTGCACCCCTTCTCCAGCAAGTGCATTAAGGTAAGCAGGTAAGGTAGATACAAGTGTTTTACCTTCACCGGTAGCCATTTCAGCAATTTTACCCTGATGTAATACGCTACCACCGATTAACTGAACATCATAATGTACCATGTTCCAGGTAACAGGCGCACCTGCTGCTGTCCAGGTATTTTTGAAAATACATTTATCACCTTCAATACGGATATAATCTTTCTTAACGCTCAGGTCGCGATCTAATGCTGTTGCAGTACTAACCAACTCTTCATTTTCTTTGAATCGTCTGGATGCTTCCTTCACAACCGCAAAAGCTTCTGGTTGAATTTCAGCCAGTATTTCTTCGATTTTTTTATCCCTTTCTTTTTTCAGCTTATCAACTTCCTGATAAATGATATCACGATTATGTATTTCATTTTCAGGAAGATTTTCAGCAGCCTGTTTCTTGGCTTCTATTTCTGCATCTATATTAACAAGATGGGCTTTAATACGTAGTCTGAATTCCTGTGTTTTGTTTCGGAGCTCATCGTGGGTCAGTTGCTGATACTGGTCGTAGAACTGGCCAATTTTTTGGATGATGGGCATAATTTGTTGCACATCTTTTTCACTTTTACTGCTACCGAATAATTTTGAGATAAATTTCAACATATATATCTTAATCTGGTGTATTAGAAAATTTTAACAGTCAAAAACGGTGCGCAAAAAAAAATTGAGCCAATTTGGCACTTTTTCAACTGAGGCCGCCAAAGGTAAAGAATTTGGGTAGAGTGCGTGCGCTGGCAAAAAACTAGGTTTTATTTATCAATTAGTTAACGGAATAGCATGAATATTACAAAAAGCGGTTTGCTGATTATGGCCATATTTTGCGCCTTTATGGCACAGGCCCAGGTAAACCAGCCAGATTCAATAGCAAGGGAAAGGATAAAACTGGTACAAAATAATATGTATGTATTAGGTGCATGGGCGGGCGCCAATATTATTCAAGGCACCATTTCGGCCAGTAATACGCATGGAAGTGAGCATTTTTTGCATCAAATGAACGCTTATTGGAATACGGTAAACCTGGCCATAGCAGGCGTTGGATTGCTTGGAATAAGAAAACAGCTTAAACAACAGTACAACCGGGAATCCAACCTAAAAGCACAGTATAGATTAGAAAAAATTCTACTATTAAATGCCGGACTGGACCTGGCATATATTTCTACAGGATTATATCTAAAGGAACGGGGCACCCGCCTGAATAACGACAGGAATGTTGGTTATGGGAATAGCTTATTATTACAGGGTGGTTTTTTGTTGATTTTCGACCTTATCCAATATGGGCAACACCATAAAAACACCAAATGGCTCGAAAAGCAAGGTGGCAACCTGGAACTTGGGCTAGGATCGAATGGACTTGCACTTAACTACCGGTTCTAAGGCGGGTAAGTATATGTGATTAAAAAAGCAAAGTTTTGATGGAATTTCAGGGTGTTTCTGCTACTTTTGCAGCCAAATTGAAAAGGGCATACCGGAATGTTCCAGTACCCTGTTTCTTGAAAAATTGAAACTTTTTACCCCATGGCAGGTCAGTTAAAAGAAGTACGTAACCGGATTAAGAGTGTTCAGAGTACCCAGCAGATTACCAAAGCAATGAAAATGGTAAGTGCGGCTAAATTACGTCGCGCTCAGGATGCGATCACGCAAATGAGACCATATGCACAAAAACTGCAGGAAATGCTGAGTAATATTGTCAGCAATGCGGAAGGCGACATGACCATTAAACTGGCTGAAGAGAGAGCTGTTGAGAAAGTACTATTGATAGTAATTACCAGTGACCGTGGATTATGCGGTGGATATAATGCAAACCTTATTAAACTGGCCAAGCAGACGATCGCTGAAAAATATGCTGCCCAGCAGAAAAAAGGCAATGTTACCATTTGGAACATTGGTAAAAAAGGGTACGAAAGCTTATTAAAAGCTGGCTATAAAGCAGAAGCAACTTTTAAAGATATTTTTCTGAACCTGAATTTCGAAAACGTTCAAACAGCTGCACAAGCTGCGATGAAGGCTTTTGAAAACAAAGAATTTGATGCAGTAGAAATAGTTTACAGTGAATTTAAAAATGCTGCTACACAGCGATTTACAGTAGAGCAATTCCTGCCTATCCCTAAAGTTGCCAATACGGGTTCGGTTAAAAAATCAGACTTCATTTTCGAACCAGCTAAGGAAGACCTGATTGCGGAACTGATGCCTAAAATCCTCAATACACAATTATATAAAGCAGTTTTAGATTGTAATGCCAGTGAACATGGCGCACGTATGACTGCCATGGATAAAGCCAGTGAAAATGCAAACGAACTGCTGAAAACACTTAAAATCAGCTACAACCGTGCACGTCAGGCAGCCATTACAACCGAACTTACTGAGATCGTAAGTGGTGCTGCAGCTTTACAGGGATAGTAAATGATAATTTGTCCGCCTCAAGCGGATGAAAATGTGCTGATTTGAAAATGAGGGCAACAGATTTTCCATTCTTTTTGAAGCATTTCGTTATTTTCAAATTTTCAAATTCACTAATTTTCAAATTATAATGGAAATAAGCCAAATCATACCACACATTGAAGTGTTGATTTTCGCGAGCGAAAAACCACTTACTTCATTAGATATCGTTGAACTCATCAACAATACATTTGGCTTTCTTGAAGAAAGGGTAACCCTCGACCAGGTAGAAGCATCGATCCAGGGTATCTGTGAGAAATATGATTCTGAATTTTACCCATTTGAGGTTCGTGAGAGTGGCGGGGGATGGCAATTCCTTACCAAAAAAGATTTCCACAAAACCATTGCTCAGTTAAACGGAGACAAATTCCTAAAGCGTTTGAGTAATGCCGCACTTGAAACCCTGGCAATTATTGCTTACAAACAACCCATTACCAAAGGAGAGATTGAATCGATCCGTGGTGTAAACAGCGATTACAGTATCCAGAAATTACTGGAAAAAGAACTCATATTAATCAGTGGTCGTAACGAACAAATGCCCGGAAAACCACTGGTGTACGCTACTTCCAAAAACTTTATGGATTATTTCGGTATTAATTCTCCGGAAGACCTTCCAAAAATCAAAGAAGTATTGGCAGAACAGATTGTGGAAGGAACCGTTATCCGCCCGGAAGATTTTACCGACCAACCAGTAGCGGAAGAAACGCAGGAAACTGAACAGCCTATCGACGGAGATACTTCCCTGCTTACAGTAAATGAAGATGGCGAACTCATTATTCAAGGTGATGAAAATGCCGCAGACACAGAAATGTTGTCGGATGAGGCAGATGCATCAACAGAAACTGACTCTTCTACCGACGAGGAGCAACATGGTGAGGAACCAGATTCCGACGAAAATCTCGCATAAGCTTTCTTACAGTTTTTAGGATTAACGCGAAGACAAGTATCTTCGTGGCATGTCATTAAAACCATCGAACGAGCAATTAAGAAACATCGCGGCGGAATTTGGTACACCTTTATATGTATATCATGCTGACCGTATCTCACATCAGTACTTACAGCTACAGAATGCTTTCAAAGGAACTGATAAGGTCCGTTTTTTTTATGCCTGTAAGGCACTTACCAATATCAATATCCTCAAACATATCCGGCAAATTGGCTGCAATGTTGATTGCAGTTCAATCAATGAAGCAAAACTTGCTGTGTATGCTGGATTCAGTCCACAGAATATATTATACACCAGTAATGGTATTGCTTTCGAAGAAATAGAAGAAGCTGTTGCGCTGGGTATTAATATCAATATTGATAGTCTCTCTAACCTGGAGAAATTTGGAAAAAAATACGGGGCGAGTTATCCTGTAGGTATACGTTTACGTCCAAATATTATGGCAGGCGGAAATCTTAAAATTTCAACCGGGCACGAAAACAGTAAGTTTGGAATACCTATCGAGCAATTAGATGAAATCATTGCCCTGATGCAGGAACACCAGATTTGCATTGCCGGCTTACACGTACATACAGGAAGTGAGATTAAAGATGTGGACGTTTTCATGAAGGTAACAGATGTGTTTTTTGACCTTGTTCCACATTTTCCCGCTTTACAGTTCTTAGATCTGGGTGGTGGATTTAAAGTGCCTTACCGCGACGGAGAAGAAGGTACAGATATTCAATTGCTAGCAAATGCGATCCTTTCATTTGAGCAAAAGATCGAATCAATTTACCATCGCAGTTTTCAGGTATGGTTTGAGCCGGGTAAATTTCTTGTGAGTGAGGCAGGTTTTCTGTTGGCCAAAGTGAATGTAATCAAACATACGCCTTCAACCAGTTTCGTTGGTATCGATACCGGTTTCAACCACCTGATCAGGCCCATGTTTTACGAAGCATATCACCGCATTAGGAATATCAGCAATGAACAAGGGGAAATTAAAAACTATGCAGTTGTTGGTAATATCTGCGAAACAGACACATTTGCATGGGATAGAGCATTAAACGAAACCCGAGAAGGAGATATCCTGGTTTTTGATAATGCAGGTGCTTATGGTTTTGAAATGGCCAGCAATTTTAACTCCCGTTATCGTCCGGCTGAAGTACTTATTAAAGATGATAAAGCCCTCCTGATCAGAAAAAGGGATGTTTTTGAGGATTTATTAAGAAACCAGGTGGAAGCATTCTAAAACAAAAGAGTAGTTTGCAGACTCATGATTGAAATAAAAAATATTAAAAAGGTTTTCGGCGACCGCACCATTCTAGACGACATCAGTGCCGTTATGGAAGCTGGTAAATGTAACCTCATTATTGGAACAAGTGGAAGTGGTAAAACCGTTTTAACCAAATGTATGGTCGGATTATTTCGCCCTGAAGTAGGTGAAATACATTACGATCAGAAAGACATGCTGCAAATGAACAATGAGGATCGTAAATTATTACGTCAGCAAATCGGCATGTTGTTTCAGGGAACTGCATTGTTTGACTCTATGACTGTTGAACAGAATGTTTTATTTCCACTGGATATGTTTACAAACTGGTCGCAGGCTGAAAAAAAGAAAAGGGTAAACGAAGTACTTGATCGCGTAAACCTTAAAGATGCACATAAACGTTACCCTTCTGAAATCAGTGGTGGCATGAAAAAAAGGGTAGGTATTGCAAGAGCAATTGTACTCAATCCCAAATATCTTTTTTGTGATGAACCGAATTCCGGACTCGACCCCCAAACATCGCTGGTAATTGATAAATTAATTCAGGAAATAACCATTGAGTTCAATATTACAACCATAGTTGTTACCCATGACATGAATAGTGTGATGGAAATCGGAGACCATATTGTATACCTGCACCAGGGAAGAAAGCAATGGGAAGGCACTAATAAAGACATCATCTTCAGTAAAGATGAGCTCTTGAATAAATTTATTTTTGCATCAGAATTCCTGCAAGATGCTAAAGAGATGCGGATGATGGAATTAAACGGAATGAATAAGAAGAATCTATAACAGGTATACCATGAAACACATTTCATTATTCATAGTCACCATTTTTTGCAGTATTCTGCTATTTGCACAGAACACGGGTAATGATCTGCCTCCTTTCATGAAAACAAAGAAATTACCTGAATTCAATTTATTGCAAACAGATAGCACCTGGTTTACCCATGAGCAATTACCAAAAGCAGATTTTACCATCATCGTTTATTTTAGTCCAGACTGTGGGCACTGTCAGTACGAGGCTAAAGAAATGATGAATAATATGGATAGCCTGAAAAACACTTTCATCCTCTGGGCTAGCTACCGTGATATGGCTGATATTAAAGGATTTGCTGAAACTTATGGTTTCGGAAACCATAAAAACCTAAAAGTAGGCCGTGACCCAACTTATGGAATACCTTCCTTTTTTCAGGTAAAATACACTCCCTATGTGGCCGTGTATGATAAAAAAGGTAATTATGTAAAGGCTTTTGAAGGTGGTGTTGAAATGCCGGAGTTGAATAAGCTACTATCCTCCTATAAGCAGCAGTAAGCCGGATTGGATATCTATTTTCGTTAAGCTAAAAGGTCTGTTATTTATCGGTCAAATCCAGAAACTTCCTCTGCTAAACCATGCGCAACCCTTACCTTTGCAGCGAAAAAATTCCTCAATTCTAAATAATCATTGTACTATGAAAGTAACTGTAGTAGGTGCCGGGGCCGTTGGAGCTACCTGTGCCGACAATATTGCCCGCGCCGCACTGGCAGAAGAACTGGTATTATTAGATATTAAAGAAGGTTTCGCCGAAGGTAAAGCCCAGGATATGATGCAAACTGCTGCATTGCTCGGTTTCGACACACGCATCACCGGTAGTACCAATGATTATTCAAAAACAGCCGGTTCTGATGTAGTGGTAATTACTTCAGGTTTGCCTCGTAAACCTGGTATGACCCGCGAAGAACTGATTGGAACCAATGCAGGTATTGTAAAAGGTGTTTGTGAAAATATCCTGAAATATTCTCCGGATGCGATCATTATTGTGATAAGCAATCCAATGGATACCATGACATACCTGGCTCTTCAGTCAACCGGATTACCAAAAAACAGGATCATCGGTATGGGTGGTACATTAGACAGCGCCCGTTTTAAATATCAACTGAGCCAGCACCTGGGTTGCAGTCCTGCAGACTTAAATGCAGTAGTAGTGGGTGGACATGGCGATACAACCATGATTCCTTTGATTCGCTACGCAACCTGGAACAGTGCACCGGTAACTGATTTCCTGACAGAAGAACAACAAAAACAAATTGTTGCAGATACAATGGTTGGTGGTGCAACTTTAACCAAACTGATCGGAACATCTGCATGGTATGCTCCCGGAGCAGCAGGAGCTGCACTGGTTGAAAGTATTCT